>VGID01000038.1 GCA_016868035.1 Betaproteobacteria bacterium
AACCGTTTAAAGGCGAGCTATGACTGTTCTGCGAACGCTGAGACTCGGTCACGTCCACGTCAAAAAAGTGTTCTGCGAACGCTGAGATTCGCCCGGTAAACGGTGAACGGTCGGCGGAGAAAGCGGCATAAACGGAATCTCGTGCGCTGCTTACCGCTTACTGCTTACCGCTCGCCGGTTCTGAAATCTCGATGAGATTTCCGTCGGGATCGCGCACGTAGATCGAGCGGATCCGAAATCGCGCACCGGTGCGCTCGACCGGCCCTTCCTCGATCTCCACTTTGCTCCGCTTGATGTGCGCGATCACCTGTTCGAGAGGCCGGTCGGCGAGAAAGCACAGGTCGAGCGAGCCGGGCGTGGGCGTGCGCGCCTTGATGAAGGCGCCGACACCGGGCGGGTGCACGTTGAACTTGTGGTCCCCGAAACGCAGCGCGATACGGCCCTCGCCGTAGCGCTCCAGTTGCATGCCGAGCACGCGGGTGTAGAAATCCGTGCACCGGTCGAGATCACCGGTGGTTAGAACGATGTGGTCGATTCCGCCTATCACGCCCTGCCTCCTGATACACTGTCTTGCAGCAACAATTGTCCGATATCCGCGGACGCAGGTAAACGCGCCGGCGGGGGCTGGCTCTGGCGAGGCATATTGCCGCACAATCTGCCAACGGAAACCCGCCGGCACGGCCCGGCGGGTGACCGCCGGACACGGGAGGCTTGGCAACCATGACGGACCGGGTCTCGAGCCTGCGGGCGTTGCCGCACCCAACCCACGCCATCGAACGCGTGCTGCGCGCGAGCGGACGGCACACCGACATCTGCTTTCGCGTCGTGTTCGCGGACGGGTCGTGGTTCCAGAATCGCGACGGGGCTGCTGCGGTCACTCTCGTGTTCCGGCGGCGCCTTGCCGAATGGCGCGTCGCGCTGCTCGGCTATGTCGGCATGCTCGAGTGCTATTTCGACCAGTCGCTCGACATCGAGGGCGACATCGCGGCCGCGTTCCGGGCGGGCATGGAGGGCGGCTTCGACATGCGCCCCAATCGTATCAACTCGCTGCGCAACCGCTGGCACGAGTTGCGGTTCGGCAACCGCTCCTTTGCGCAGGCCAAGGCCAATGCCCGCTTCCATTACGGGCTGGGCACCGAGTTCTACCGCCGCTGGCTCGACCATCCCTATCTCATGTACACCTGCTCCTACTGGCAAGAGGGCACCCGCACGCTGGAGGAAGCGCAGCAAAACAAGATGGAGCACGTGTGCCGCAAGGTCATGCTCAAGCCGGGCGAGCGCTTCGTGGACGTCGGCTGCGGCTGGGGCGGTTTCGTTTTTTACGCCTGGGAGCGCTACCGGGCGCTCGGCACGGGAGTGAACAACACGACCGAGCAGGTCGAGGCCATGCGCGAGGAGGTTGCGCGGCGCGGGCTCGGGGACAGGCTGCACGTGATCGAGGCCGATTTCCGCGAGATACCCGGGCAGTACGACAAATGCATCTCCATCGGCGTGCTCGAGCACGCGGGCCGCGACCAGCTTGCCGAAGTCGTCCGCGCGCACGCGGACTGTCTCAAGCCCGGAGGGATCGGGCTTCTGCACTTCATCGGCCACGTCGGCGCCTACGAGACGGAGTTCTACATCCGCAAGCACATCTTTCCCGGCGGCTGGATCCCGAGCCTCGCCGAGACGATCACCGAGATGGAGCGCGCCGGGCTCGAGGTCCTCGACATCGAAAACCTGCGCCGCAACTACGCGCTCACGCTCGACTGCTGGGCGCAGCGTTTCGACGCGAACTGGCACGAGATCCACGCGCTCGACCCCGCCCGGTTCGACGAATGCTTCCGCCGCAAGTGGCGCGCGTATCTGTACTCGTGCGCCGAGATGTTCCGCTCGCCCACCGGCTACACGCATTTCTTCCAGATCGTCTACAGCAAGGGTAACGTCGGGCGCGACTACCCGATGAGCCGCAGGCATCTCTACGCGCAGGGCCGCGCTTCTTGAGTGCCGCCAGCACGTTTGCTGCGCGCAAGGCGCAACTCGTTCGCCGGCTCGCCGGCCGCGGCGGGGAGATGCGCCTGCACAAGCGCACGAGCTCCAATCTCTTCCGCTACGCGCCGCGCCGCGAAGCGCGCCGCGGCCTCGACCTCGACGGCTTCGATCACGTGCTCGGCGCGGACCCGGCAACGCGCACGCTGGACGCGGAGGGGCTCGCAACCTTCGAGTCCATCGTGGAACATACTCTCCCCCACGGCCTGGTGCCGCTGGTCACTCCGGAGCTCAAGCACATCACGCTCGGCGGGGCAATCGTCGGTATCGGCATCGAGTCGAACTGCTACCGCCACGGCTTCGTCCACGACGCGCTGATCGAAGCCGAAGTGCTGCTCCCCGACGGGCGCATCGTGCTGTGCACCGCGAAGAACGACCACGCCGACCTCTTCCGCGCGCTGCCCAACTCGTACGGGACGCTCGGCTATATCCTGCGCGCCAAGGTGAGGCTCATGGCCGCTGCGCCCCATGTGCACCTGCATACGATCTCCTTCGACGATCCCGTTGCCTTTCTCGAGGCCATGCGCGCGGCGACCGGGCGCGCGGACGTGGACTTCATCGAGGGGCTGTTCTACGGGCGCGAGCGCCTGTTCCTGATCCTCGCGCGCTTCGAGGAGCGGGTGCCGCGGACCGATGACATTCTGCGGCACAACATCTTCTACAAGCTCGTGACGCGGGAGCCCGACGTTTACCTCACGACGCACGATTACCTTTTCCGCTACGACCCGGAGTGGTTCTGGAACCTGCCGGAGGGCTGGCCGTACCGCCTCTTCCGCCGCTATGCACCCGCCGGGCTGCGCAACTCCGGCTTCTACAAACGCTACACGGGAATCCGGAACCAGCTCAGGTCCGCGCTGCCGCTGCGCCCCGGCGAGGACGAGGAGCCGCTCATCCAGGACTGGGAGGTCCCGTGGGACCAGGCTGCCGAATTGATGCGCTTCGCGCTCTCCGAGGTGGATCTCGCGGGCAAGCCGTGGGTCGCCACGCCGATCCGCACGCCTGCATCCCCCACGCTCTACCCCGTGCGCGCGGGCGTGCTCTACTTCAACCTCGGATGCTACTGCCAGGTGAAAAAACGCCCCGGCGAGGGCGATTACCACTACACCAGGATCATGGACCGGAAGTGCTTCGAGCTGGGCGGCATCAAGATGCTCTACTCCTCGACATTTCTCGACGAGCCCGAGTTCGACCGCATCTACAACGGGGCAGCCTACCGCGAGATCAAGAAGAAATACGATCCGCATGGCGCGCTGCGCACGCTCTACGACAAGTGCGTCCTGCACCGCTGAGACGCAGCGGACCGCTTACCGGTTCTGCAGCTTTTGCAGGTCCTCGATGACTTCCCGGGAGTTGCGCGACGTGCTCGCGGAAAGATAGACCCTGGCGATGCGGCCCTCCGGATCGATCAGAAAGGTGTTTCGCTTGGCGAACTTCACGACGCCCAGGTCATGAATGGAACCGTAGCGGCCCGCCACGCTGCCGCCGGTATCCGCGAGCAGAGGAAACGGCAAGCCGTACTTCTTCGCGAACCGGGAATGGCTCGCCGCGTCGTCCACGCTCACGCCCACCACCTCGGCGCCCATCGCGCTCAACTTGTGCCAGTCGTCGCGGAACGTGCACGCCTGCTCGGTGCAGCCGGGCGTATTGTTCTTCGGATAAAAATAAAGCACGAGCCACTTGTTGCGGAAATCGGCGAGGCTGTGCGTCTTTCCGTTCTGGTCGGGAAGCGAGAACCCGGGAGCGGGGTCGCCCGCCTTCGGCACGCCCGAGGCGGAAGCGGAGCGCTGCCACAGCAGCAGCGCGATGATGACCACGATGATGACGATGAGCCACTTCATAGAAAGAAGATCAAGACGATCTCAGCCGCCGATGGACGCCGATACACGCCGAGAAAAGCAAATCTTAACCACAAAGGACACGAAGGACACAAAGGGGAACGGGTTAAATCCTCATCATCATCCCTCATCCCTGATGATTTTAGCCCACTGGGCTAAAATCATGCCTGCGCCCCGGTAGCTCAGTGGATAGAGCAGCCCCCTCCTAAGGGGCAGGTCGGACGTTCGATTCGTCTCCGGGGTGCCATTCCCAAGGCAGAAGATAGAAGGATGAAGGCAGAAGTAGCGAATCGACACCGCTACCCGCAAGAATCTTTTCCGCCTTCTACTTCATCCTTCAGCCTTTTTGCGTCCCGGCGCGCGGCATCGCGCCGGATCGCGATCAGGTCCCCCTAAGCCGCGAATGGGCGGTCAGGCGCTCTACCAGCGCGCGCAGCAAAACGAAGGACCGGCATCCGGCTGCAGCCGCTCACTGCTCCTTGGAGCCCGGCTCCAGCCCGAGCATACGCAGCACCCACACGAGCACGAAGCCCACGACCAGCGGCCACCAGTGCATCAGCAGGATCGCCAGCACCGCCGATCCGCCGTACGTGATCCCCATCAGCAGCAGGCCGGGATGCCGCGTGCGGCCGTGCGCAAAGAACAGCGCCATCGAGATGAGGAAAAACAGCCCGGCGACGACGTAGATGATGATCTTCACGAGCGTGACGGGTGATGGGTGATGGGTGATGAGAAACGAATGACCGGCATATGCCTTACGCTGGCCCGTACGGGAATTCGACGCACACGAGTCACCAGTCACGAGTCACGAGTCACAAGTCACGCATCATCATCCAAAGTGCTGCTATGATTGTCACAGAAACGCGAAAAAAATGTAACCTCGACCCGACCGCACATGCCACAGCCCAGGCCCAGGCGCACGCTCGCCGTCGGGTGCGCGGTCCATACCGTGCACGACGGATTCTCCGACGTCACGTACGTGCTGCTGCCGCTGCTCGCACAGACGTTCAACCTCTCCCTCGCGCAGGTCGGGCTCATCCGCGGCGCCTACCGAGCCGCGATGGCGGCGTTCCAGATTCCGGCCGGGCTCGTCGCCGAGCGCTTCGGCGAGCGCAACCTGCTCGCGCTGGGGACGCTCGTCGCGGGCCTCGCGTTCATTGCGCTCGGGTTCGCGTCGGGCTTCTGGGTGATCCTGCTCGCGCTGTTCTTCGCCGGGCTCGGCGCCGCCGTCCAGCACCCGCTGTGCTCGACGATCATTTCGCACGCGTATCCGGACGCGGGGCGCCGAGCCGCGCTTGGAACCTACAACTTCTTCGGCGACGTCGGGAAGTTCCTGTTCGGAGGCATCGTTAGCGTGCTGCTCGTCGCCGGATTATCGTGGGAGCCGCCGGTGATCGCCTTCGGCGTGATCGGCGTAATCGCCGCGGCCATGATCCTCTTCCTGGTGAGCGACACGCACGCGATGCGCCCGACAGGGACCGCCGTGACCGCGCCCGGGCGGAGCGGCTGGGGCATACACAGCCGGCAGGGATTCGCGGCATTGTGCGCGGTCGAGATCCTCGATGCGACCACGCGCACCGGCTTCCTCACCTTCGTCGCCTTCCTGCTCATCGCGAAGGGCTTGCCCGAAGGCTGGGCGGTCCTGTCGGTGCCGCTGATACTCGTCGGGGGCATGGCCGGGAAGCTCGCGTGCGGGATGCTCGCCGAGCGCTTCGGCATCATCCGCATGGTCGTCATCACGGAAATCGGCACCGGCTGCGGGATCCTCGCGACGCTCGTCCTGCCCGACCTCGCCTCCTTCCTGCTGCTGCCGCTCGTCGGGGTCGTGCTGAACGGCACCTCGTCGGTGCTCTACGGCACCATCGGGGATTTCGTGGACAAGGACCGCCTTCCGCGCGCGTTCGGCCTGATCTACACGCTGGGCTCCGTGTGCGGGATCGTCGCGCCCCTCGGCTACGGGCTCCTCGGCGATGCATTCGGCGTCGAAGCGGTGATCGCGACAATCGGCATCGCGGTCTTCGCGGCGGTGCCGCTGGCGTTTGCGATGCGGCCCGCCTCCGATGTGCGCCTGAAAAGCGCCTGAAATCAGCCTCCCCTGACGGGTGACCCGGCTCCCGCGAGAGCGGAACGCCGCACGGGCGGCACCCGTCCGGCCACGGGGCACCGGGATGGGCTGGAAACGAAGATTGCGGATTGTTGACAATCTGCAATATAGCCTGTCTAATCCATGTTTCCCCCGCCGCCCTCACGACCACTTCGCGTGGCCAGAAAGCAGCCATCACCGCGGACGCTGCACAGCGCCGAGATCGAGCTGCTGCAGCAGCACTCGCTCACCTCGCTGGTGCAACGCGAGCTCGAGAGGCAGATCGTCTCGGGCGAGCTCGCCTCCGGCGCCAAGTTGAATGAAGCGGACATCGCCGGCGAGCTGCGCGTCTCGCGCGGGCCGGTACGCGAGGCATTCCGCGCGCTCGAGCAGGCGGGACTGGTGCGCCTCGAGAAGAACCGCGGCGTGTTCGTGCGCCAGGTCTCGCTCGAGGAGGCGAACGAGATCTACGAGGTGCGCGCCGCGCTCGACGGGCTGATCGGGCGCCTCGCGGCCAGGCGCATCCGCCCCGAGCAGCTCGCGCGCGTGCGCGCGATCGTCAAGCGCATGCACGCGGTCGGCCGCGCGCGCGATGCCGATGCGTACTTCCCGTTGAACCTCGAGTTCCACGAGGTGCTGGCGGAGGCCGCCGGCAACCGTGCCCTGCGCGCCAACTACCGCCGCGTCGTCAATGAGCTGGATCTCTTCCGGCGCGAGACGCTCGTGCGCAATGCACAGAACATCCCGATTTCCACGAGGGACCACGAAGCCATCCTGAATGCTGTCGTCAAGGGCGACTCGGCGCTCGCCGAGCGGCTGCTCTTCGAGCACGTCATCAACAGCCGCGAGCGCCTGCATCTCGCCTTGAAGAACCCGCCCGCGCGCGCGCCAAGAAGCGCGCGCAAAGCGGCCTGACGCCCGGGTGGATTGATATGGAGAACATCGACCGGATCACGAGGGTGATCGACCGGATCAGCATCTGGTCGGGGAAAGCCGTTTCCTGGCTGATCATCCCGATGGTGGCGCTGCTCGCCGGCGAGGTCATCGTACGCTACGTCTACGCACCCACGATCTGGGCGCTCGATATCGCGACGATGCTCTACGGAACCCATTTCTTCGTCGCGGGCGCCATGACGCTGTACCTGGGCATGCACATCCGGACCGACTTCTTTTACGAAAAGTGGTCTCCGCGAACGCAAGCGTGGGTCGACGTGATCTGCTATGTGTTCCTGTTTCTTCCCGGGATGGTCATGTTCGTCTGGCTGAGCTGGGACTTCGCAGCCGAATCCTGGTCGCTGAAGGAACGACTGATGACGACCTGGAGGCCCCCCGCATACTGGTACAAATCGGTCATTACCCTAGCCGCGGCACTGCTGCTGCTGCAGGGCGTCTCGGAGCTTCTCAAGTCCGTAAAAACGATCCTTACGGGCAAGCACGAGCCTCGCGTCCGGCACCTTTCATGACTTCATCGTTCACGCTTTTTGTGTCCGCATCGTCGCTGCGGCTTTTTTTCAAGACAACCAACGTCCGCGGATAACGACGATGAGCCTGGAGATCTACGGCCTGATCCTGCTCGGGCTTCTTTTCATCGTGATCTTCGTGGGTTTCCCGATTTCCTTCACGTTGATCACCCTCGGCATCGTCTTCGGCTACATCGCCCTGCAGGAGCGGGTGTTCCACCTGATGACCCTTTCGGTCTTCGGGACGATGATGGAAGCGGTCCTGGCCGCGGTCGCCCTGTTCACGTTCATGGGCTACCTGCTCGAGAGCGCGGGGCTGATGGAGCGCCTGTTCAAGGCGGTGCAGCTCATTTCGGGCAAGACCAGGGGCTCCCTGTACATCGCGACCGTCTTCACGGCAACGCTGTTCGCGGCGGCAACCGGGATCGTCGGCGCGGCCGTCGCCATCATCGGGTTGATGGCCGGTCCCGTCATGAAGAAGGCCCGCTATGACACGGGGCTCTCCGCGGGGACGATCTGTGCGGGCGGAACGCTGGGCATCCTGATACCCCCCAGCGTCATGCTCGTGGTCATGGGACCGGTGCTGTCGGTGTCGATCGCGCGCTTGTACGCGGCCGCGATCCTGCCCGGGCTGCTGCTCGCTTTTCTGTATCTCGCATACACCATGACCCGCGTGGCGCTGAAGCCCGAGCTGGGCCCGCCGCTGTCGGACAAGGAACTGGACGTTTCGAAGGGTCACCTGGTGCGTGAATTCTTCATCGGGCTTGTGCCGCCCGTCACCCTGATCGTGCTGACTCTGGGAACGATCATATCCGGGCTCGCCACCCCGACAGAGGGCGCGGCGCTCGGCTGCGTGGGCGCGATCCTGGTCGCGACCGCCCATGGCCGGCTGACCCTCAAGGTCGTGAAGGATTCCGCCTATCGGACCGCGCAAACGACGAGCATGGTGATGGTTCTGCTCGCCGCTTCCACCTTCCTCGGGGTGGTTTTCTCCGCCCTGGGCACACCCAAGCTCATCGCGAGCACCATACTGTCATGGGGCTTTTCTCCCGACGTTTTCATTGCCGGCATCCTGGCCGTTTGCTTCATTCTCGGATGGCCGCTGGAATGGGTGCCGATCGTGGTTGTGATCGTTCCGATCTTCCTGCCGACGCTCATCGAGCTGAAGACCAACATGATCTGGTTTTCCATCTTGCTGGCCGTAACCTTGCAGACTTGCTGGCTCTCTCCCCCGGTGGCGCTATCGGCTTACTATCTCAAGGGAATCATGCCGGAATGGGAACTGCTGGATATCTACAAAGGGATGCTGCCGTTCATGTTCCTGCAAGCGGCGGCCGTGGCGCTGATCTTCATGTTCCCGCAGATCGCGCTGTGGCTGCCGGATCTGGTGTTCGGAAGGTAGTTGTTCCACTAACGAAAGGAGGGAAAGTCATGAAAAAGCTATTCGCATTGATGGTGGCCGCGTTCGTGCTGGGAAGCACCTTCCCGGCCGAAGTGGCGGCGCAGGCGCCGGCGACGCACTTCAAGTGGCGGTTGCAGAGCGCCAATCCGGCGGGCACCCCGCACATGGACCTGCTGAACCGGCTCGCATCCAATATTGACAGGATGTCGGGAGGGCGGTTGAAGATCGAGGTGCTTCCGGCCGGAGCGATCATCGCTCCCTTCGAAATCCTCGACGGCGTGAACAAGGGGATCATCGAAGCCGGGCAGTGGTGGACGCATTACGCGACGGGGAAGCACCCGGCCGGAGGCCTGTTCAGCGCCCCGCTCGGCGGAGCCGGAAGCGGACTCGACCAGTTCAACCATCTGTCGTGGTACCTGCGCGGCGGCGGGCGCGAACTGTACCTGGAGTATTACCAGAAGATCCTCAAGACCGACGTGATGGCGTTCATGTACGGCCCGGACGGCCCCGAGGCCTTCGGGTGGGTGAGGAGAGTGCCCAAGACGGTCTCCGAGTTCACGAAGATGAGGTTCCGCATCTCCTCCGGCCTGCCGAGCGACGTCCTCAGGGACATGGGCGGAGTGCCCATGAACCTGTCGGGAGCCGAAGTCATCCCCGCGGCGGAGCGTGGCCTCATTGACGGCGTCGAATGGATCAACCCCGCCAGCGACCTGAAGCTGGGCCTGTCGGACGTTTTCAAGAACTATTCGCTCCAGGGGCTCCACCAGGCCATCGACATCGCGGACATCGTCATCAACGGCAAGATTTGGCGCGCACTGCCGCCGGATCTCCAGGCGATCGTGGAAGTGGCGATGACGACGTCGATCTTCGAGGCGCTCATGTACTTCGTGGATGAAAATTCCAAGGCCCTCAACGTGCTGACGAAGGAGAAGGGCGTCACCCTGTTCGACGCTCCAGTCGGGTACGCGGATTCCTTCATCAAGTCGGCGAGGAGAGTGCTTGCGAAATACGAGGCGCAGGATGCCTTCTTCAAGAGGGTGCTGGATTCGCAGCGGCGATTTGCGGCCGTCGTGGTTCCGTACACGAAGGAGACCAACAAGCTGACCCAGCTCATCGCCGGGGCGGCAGACAGCCGCTGAGGAACTCCGGACCCGGTAGACATGTCTCCGGGACAGGCGTGATCATCCCGCGTTCCAGGGCCTGGCCGGCCGGTCTCCCCGAACCAACCGGAGTGGACCGGCCGGTCATTTTCCTTGCCGCAGGCGATTTCGTTTACTCCGCAACCCATCCCTAACAGGCTTCAAACAGGAACATGGCGACGACAAGCAAGCAGCGTGAGGTAAGCGTCAATGGTGTCCGCTACCGCTGGCCGGAAAAGCCGGTGGTGGTCGTGTGCATCGACGGCGGCGACCCCGCCTACCTGCAGCAGTACCTCAAGGACGGCGCGATTCCCAATATCGCGCGCTTCATGACGCAGGGTTTCAGCGTCGTGGCCGACGGCACCGTGCCGAGCTTCACCTGCCCCAACAACATGTCGATGATCACCGGCACGCCGGCTTCGAAGCACGGCATTTCCGGCAACTTCTACCTCGACACGAATACCGGCGAAGCGGTGGTGATGACGGGCCCCGAGCTGCTGCGCGGCGATACGATCATCTCGAAGTTCGCCGAGGCCGGGGCAAAGGTGGTCTCGATCACGGCGAAGGACAAGCTGCGCAAGCAGCTGGGCAAGAACCTCGACGTCTCAAAAGGCCACGTAAGCTTCTCTTCCGAGTTCGCGAGCCGCTGCACGCTGAAGGAGAACGGCATCGAGAACGTGCTCGACTTCGTCGGCATGGCGCAGCCGGACATGTATTCGATGGAGCTCTCGCTGTTCGTGCTCGAGGCCGGCATCAAGCTGCTCGAGCGCGGGCGGCGCGACCTCATGTTCCTGTCGCTTACCGACTACGTGCAGCACAAGTACGCGCCCGCGGAAGCCGACGCGAAGCGCTTCTACCAGGAGCTCGACAAGCGCTTCGGGCGCCTCGCCGAGCTGGGTGCGATCGTCGCGCTGACGGCGGATCACGGCATGAACGACAAGTCGAAGCCGGACGGCACGCCAAACGTGATCTGGTTGCAGGACATCCTCGACGCCAGGTTCGGCAGGGGCGACACCCGGGTGATCTGCCCGATCACCGACGCATTCGTCGCCCACCACGGCGCACTCGGCGGATTCGTGCGCGTATGGTGCCGCGGCAAGGCGACCCCGAAGCAGGTTATCGACGCGATCCGGGGCCTGGACGGGCTCGAGTCGGTGCTCGACAAGGAAACCGCGTGCAAAGTGCACGACCTGCCGTTCGACCGCGAGGGCGACGTGGTCGTCATCTCGACGGCGGACGTCTGTGTCGGCGCGTCCGCGGCGGATCACGATCTCTCGGGGCTGGAAGGCCATCGCCTGCGCACGCATGGCGGCGTGTCCGAAGCGAAAGTGCCGATCATCCTCAACGCGCCCCTGAACGACGAGTACAAGCTGAAGGCGGGCGCGGCGATTCTGAAGAGCTACCAGGTCTTCGATTTCGCCATCAACGGCACGGCCTGATGACAAAACGGGAGGGCGCCATCGTTCGCACCGGCAGGCTCGCGGTCTATGATGCGCCGGGAAAGCCCTTCGAAATCCGGGCGTTTCCGGTGCGGCGTCCCCGCGCCGGCGAAGTGCTGGTGAAGATTCGCATGTCGACGATCTGCCGCTCCGACATCCACTCCTACCTCGGGCACCGTCCCAACCCGTGCCCGGGCGTGCTCGGCCACGAGATCATCGGCAATATCGTCGCGCTGGGCGAAGGCATCACGCACGACATGCGCGGCGACCCGCTCGCGGCCGGGGACCGGATCACCTGGAGCGAGTACTTCATACCAGGCCCGAATTACTATACCGAGGTGCTGGATCTGCCGCAGAAATCGCCCGGCGTGGACAAGTACGGCCACATGGCGGTGACGACCGAGCCCCACCATCACGGCGGCTTCGGCGAGTATTGCTACGTCCTGCCGCAATCCTGGATCCTGAAGCTCCCCGCGGAGCTCACCGACGAGGAGGCCACGCCGATCAATTGCGGCGTCGCCACCATGATCTGCGTGACCGAGCGCGCGGAGATCGGCGTCGGTGACGCCGTGGTCATCCAGGGCCTGGGACTGCTGGGCCTCTACGGCGCCGCGATTGCCAAGGCGCGCGGCGCGCGCCTCGTGATCGGGCTCGACACGGTTGGCGCGCGGCGCGCGATGTCGGCGCGTTTCGGCGTCGATCGAGCGCTCGATCCGTCCGCAATGAGCGAGACCGAGCTCGTAAGACAGGTGAGAGCGTTTTGCAAGCCGGAGGGTGCCGACGCGGTGATCGAAGTCTGTGGTTACCCGGAGGTCATTCCGGCGGGCATCCAGTACCTGCGCACCGGCGGGCGCTACGTGCTCGGCGGAGTGGTCAACCCGGACTCGTTCGTCCGGATCGACGCGAACCAGCTGCTGCGCAAACTGATCACGTTGCGCGGCGTGCACAATTACCACCCGAGAAACCTGATCGAGGCGCTCGACTTCGTCCATGCCAACCGCAAGCGCTTTCCGTTCCACGACCTGGTGGACGGCAAGTACAAGCTGGAGGAAGTTGGAAGAGCGATGAAGGACGCCGAAGACCGGCGCGTGCTGCGCGCCGCCATCGTCCCATGACAGCTTGAAGGCGCAACCAGGAAAATCAGAAACCGCCGATGAACGCAGATGAACGCAGATGGAATTCGTTAATGGGTAATTGCAGAGAGGATGCGGCCGTGCGCCCTTTGAACCGACACTTTCCCGGTTCACGTTTCACGTTTCACGTTTCACGACTTGAGAATCGAATCGGCGCGTATCGGCGTTTATCTGCGGTTCATATTTTCTTGATAATGTAACCGGCTCACAGAACCGGATTCGTCACAGGAGTAATGATCATGCATGCCCGCACCAAGACCGTTGACTCGCCGCGCCGCGAGCCGATGCGCATCGCCGGAGAAAAAGTGCACCGCGACCGCGTGATCGAGGTCCGCTATCCGTACACCAACGAGGTGATCGCCACCGTGCCCAAGGGCACGGTCGAGGACGTGCGCCGCGCGTTCCGCATCGCCAGGCAATACCAGCCGAAGCTCACGCGCTACGAGCGCTACAAGATCCTGATGCGCGCCGGCGAGATCATCGCCTCGCGCAGGGACGAGATCGCAAGGTCGATCACGCTCGAAGCCGGCTTCTGCCTGAAGGATTCGACCTACGAGGTCGGGCGCGCCTCGGACGTGCTGCTGTTCGCCGCCAATCAGGCGCTCGTCGATGACGGGCAGGTTTTTTCCTGCGACCTCACGCATCACGGCAAGGCGCGCCGCGTCTACACGATGCGCGAGCCGCTGCTCGGCGCGATCTCCGCGATCACGCCTTTCAACCACCCGCTGAACCAGGTGATCCACAAGGTCGCGCCTTCGGTCGCGAGCAACAACCGCATGGTGCTGCGGCCTACCAACAAGACGCCGATCGCGGCGCTGCTGCTCGCCGATGTGCTCTACGAGGCGGGCCTGCCACCGGAGATGCTGTCCGTGATCACGGGCGACCCGAAGGAGATCGCCGACGAGATGCTCGTCAACCCGGACATGGATCTCGTCACCTTCACCGGCGGCGTTTCGGTCGGCAAGTACATCGCCGCCAAGGCCGTTTACAAGCGCCAGATCCTGGAGCTCGGCGGAAACGACCCGTTGATCGTGATGGACGATGCCGATCCTGCGAAAGCGGCGGAGCTCGCGGCAAACGGCTCGTACAAGAACTCCGGACAGCGCTGCACCGCGGTGAAGCGCATATTCGTGCACGAGAAGATCGCGGGCGCGTTCACCGAGGCGCTGGTCGCGAAAACGAAGGCATGGACTTACGGCGACCCGCTCGACCCGAAGGTGGACATGGGCACGGTGATCAGCGAGCAGGCGGCGACGAGCTTCGAGGGACTGGTGAATGACGCGGTGTCGGGGGGCGCGCGACTGCTGTGCGGGAACGTGCGCCAGGGGGCGCTGTATTCGCCGACCGTGCTCGATCGCGTGCGCCCCGAGATGCCGCTCGTGAAATACGAGACCTTCGGCCCGGTCTCGCCCGTGATGACCTTCAAGGACGTGGACGAGGCGATCCGGCTCGTGAACTCGACCGATTTCGGCCTGTCCTCGGGCGTCTGCACCAACCGGCTGGACGACATCATGCGCTTCGTGAAGGAGCTCCATGTCGGCAGCGTGAACGTCTGGGAAGTCCCCGGCTACCGGCTGGAACTCACCCCGTTCGGCGGCATCAAAGATTCGGGCCTCGGCTACAAGGAAGGCGTGCAGGAAGCGATCAAGAGCTTCACCAACGTGAAGACGTACTCGCTCCCATTGTAAGAGCCGGTAACAAAATCAAGAAATATTAGCCGCAGATAAACGCCGATACACGCCGACGAAAAACAAGAAGATGGACAGGATTTACAAGATTTCACAAGATTAACAGGATTAGACCCGATCAAATAATCCTGTAAATCCTGTCTATTTTGGTCTTGATCTTATCTGCGTCCATCTGCGTTTATCGGC
Organism: Betaproteobacteria bacterium; assembly: GCA_016868035.1. Classification (GTDB taxonomy): domain Bacteria; phylum Pseudomonadota; class Gammaproteobacteria; order Burkholderiales; family SG8-41; genus SG8-41. The sequence continues at coordinate 14,394 of VGID01000038.1, forward strand.
GGTTTCATACTCTTTGGATCTTTGTGATACGGGTTCTAAGGGCGTAATGCAGACGCTGCTCGAAATCCTCGCCGGCCGGCGCGGCGGCGCCATGACGGACGGCGCCCCGGGGCATCACGATGAATGGCGACGCCAATGACGGCCTGACAGGATTATTGTTTCCCGATTGCCCGCAGTGACGGAGGACCCATGGCCAACGAGCAAAGAATCAGCTACGTGCCGCTGGAGAAGATGACGCCGGAGATGCGCGCCGAGATCGAGCGCTGCGCGCGCGAAGGCACGCCCCGTCCGGAAAGCTCGGCGGTGCGCGCCCACGTGCCGGCTGCGTTCTGGGCGTTCGCCAACTCCTGGCGCGACGTCTTTCACGCCGGCATCTGCGACCACGCGATCAAGGAACTCGCCCGGCTGTACGTCTCGCGCGCGGTGACCTGCGAGTTCTGCGGCAACCAGCGCTCGATCAAAGCCGCCGAAAGCGGCGCCGTGAACGAGGTCAAGGTCGATGAGCTCATCGACTTCGAGAAGTCCGCGAAGTACAACGAGCGCGAGAAGGCGGCGCTCGCCTACGCCGAGGCGATCACCTGGCGGCTCGAGACCGATGACCGATTCTGGAAGCGGCTCCGCCAGCACTTCAGCGAGCCCGAGCTCGTCGAGCTGGGATGCTTCATCGCGCTCACCATGGGACAGCAGAGCTGGCTGCGACTGCTCAATATCGAGCACCACGAGGTGATGGCGGGCGGCTCCGCCTCGATGGCGCCCGGGTTCGAGAGCGCCGAAGCGCTCGCGAAGAGCAAGTCCTCGCCCGGATACTGGGCGAAGAAAGGCGCCGCCCCGAAGAAGGACGCGGCATGACGGCACATGCTGGCCCTGGCCGGCAAACAGCATGCCCGCCTGATCCACTAAAACCCCCTGCCCTAAGGAGGACCGTTTCATGAAAACGATTGGCGTCTGGAGTAGTTGGCTTGGAGCGATGATGGCGGCAGCTTTCATCGGCGAGGCGGTCGCGGCAGCGAGCCCGGCCTATCCCACGAAACCGATCCGCGTGCTCGTCGGGTTCCCCGCAGGGGGCAGCACCGACCTCCTTGCGCGATTGATCGGTGCGCGCCTGTCCGAGGTCCTCGGCGCCCAGATCATCGTTGACAACCGCGCCGCGGCCGGAGGGACCATGGCATCCGAACTGGTCGCCAAGGGCAATCCGGACGGCTACACGCTGCAAATGGCGACCGTGGCGAGCCATGGCATCAACCCGACTCTCTTCCGCAAGATCCCGTACGACCCGATCAAGGACTTCGCGCCCGTTACGCTAGTGGCAACGTACCCGCTCGTGCTGGCGGTGAATCCGACGGTTCCCGGCAAGTCGGTGAAGGAATTGATCGACGCGGCAAGAGCGAAGCCCGGGCAGTTCCGCTTCTCCTCGTCGGGCAACGGTACACCGGGACACCTGAGCGGAGAGATTTTCAAGACGCTCGCAAAGATTGACGTGACCCACGTGCCGTACAAGGGCGGCGCGCCGGCCAATCTCGCGGTGCTCTCCGGAGAGACGCACATGACGTTCGCGACGCTTCCCGGAATGATCCCGCACGTCAGGGCCGGGAAGGTTTACGCCCTGGCGGTCACGACGGCGAAGCGCTCCTCCGCGCTGCCGGACGTTCCCGCCATCGCAGAGTCGCTGCCCGGATACGACGTCGCCTCCTGGGCAGGACTGGTGGCTCCGGCCGGGACGCCGCGCAACGTCATTGCGCGGTTGCACGCCGAGACCGTCAAGATCATCGCGAGCCGCGAAGTGGGCGAGCGGCTGGCGGCCGACGGGGCGGACGCGGTCGGAAACACACCGGAGCAGTTCTCCGCCTTCATCAAGAACGAAGTCGGCAAGTGGGCAAAAGCGATCAAGCAGGCCGGCGTGCAGCAGGATTGATGCCGCGGCTCATACCATTTCAAAGGGGGGAACCATGACACAAGCGCTGACGTTCACGGTCAATGGCAAGACCGAGCGAATAGAGACCGACGATCCGAAGATGCCGCTGCTGTACGCGCTACGCAACCAGCTGGGGTTCAAGAGCATGCATTTTGGCTGCGGCCTCGCCCAGTGCGGCGCCTGCACCGTGCACGTCTCGGGCAAGCCCGTGCGCTCCTGCTCATTCCCGGTCGCATCGGCAGCGGGTGAGGAAATATTGACCCTGGACGGCATCGGTAATGCCGCAAAGCCGCACCCGTTGCAGCTGGCGTTCATAGAGGAACAGGCTGCGCAGTGCGGCTACTGCGCCAACGGAATGATCATGCAGGCGAAAGCGCTGCTCGATTCCAACAGGTCGCCTTCCGACCGCGATATCAAGCGCGCCCTTGCGAACAACCTGTGCCGTTGCGGCACGCACCAGCGAATCGTCCGCGCCGTGAAACGCGCCGCGAAAATGATGGCCTGAGGAGACACGCACCATGCTGAACCAACCTATGAACCGCCGCAATTTTCTCGCGATGAGCGGCTCGCTCGTCGTGACTTTCACCCTGCCCGGCGCGGCATCGAGCGCCCCCGCGCGGCAGGCCGGCCCGGTCAAGACCGTCGCTCTCGACGAAGTGGACGGCTTTCTTGCGGTCAATGCCGACGGCACGATGACCGTGTACACGGGGAAGGTGGACCTCGGCACCGGAATTCGCACTGCGTTCACCCAGATCGCCGGTGAGGAGCTGGACATGCCGCTCAACCGGATCCGCATCGTCGAAGGAGACACGCTGCTCACGCCCGACCAGGGCGCAACCATCAGCAGTATCTCCATCTCGAGGGGTGGAATGGAAATCCGCCAGGCAGCGGCAACCGCGCGGGCAGCGCTGATCGGCGAAGCTTCCAAGGTCCTGGGTGTGGCGCCCGAACAGCTGGCGACCGAAGACGGGTCGGTGATGTCGCGCCAGGATGGGCGGCGCGTCCCTTATGAGAAGCTGATCGGCGACCGGAATTTCTCGATCAAGGTGAATGCAAAGGCTCCGGTCAAGGATCCGAAGAGCTACAAAGTCGTCGGCAAGCCGGTCGCGCGCGTCGACATACCGGAAAAAATGTGGGGTGAATTCAGTTTCGTCCACGACTTCCGGCTCCCGGGCATGCTGCACGCAAGGGTGATCCGGCCGGCGGCCATGGGCGCCCAGCTCCTCTCCGTCGATGATGCTGCAGCGCGCAGAATCCCGGGTTTCGTCGCGACGGTGCGGCGGAACAATTTTCTCGCCGTCGTTGCCCGCGACGAATGGGCGGCGATCCGCGCGGCACGCGCGGTGAAGGCGAGCTGGTCGCCATGGGAAGGCCTGCCCGAGAAAGAGAGGCTGTGGGATCACGTGCGCGCGACGCCGGTCGTGCGCCGCGACGTGACGCTGAACACCGGTGCCGCGGAAGAAGCCCTGAAGAGCGCACCGCGGACGCTGCAGGCAACCTTCGACTTTGCGATCAATACGCATGGCTCGCTCGGGCCGTCGTGCGCGGTGGCCGAATGGAAGGACGGCAACCTCACCTGCTGGACCGCCTCGCAACAGACACACGAATTGCGCAAGCAGGTCGCTGAGATGCTCGGCATCGGCCGCGACAACGTGCGCTGCATCTTTATCGAGGGATCGGGCTGCTACGGGCGCAACGGAAACGAGGATGCCGCCGCGGATGCGGCCCTGATCGCGAAGGAAACGGGCCAGCCGGTCCGGGTTCAATGGAGCCGCGAAGACGAGCACGTCTGGGAGCCGAAGGGCCCGCCGACGCTTCTCGACTACCGTGCGGGGCTCGATCAGAACGGGAACGTCGTATCCTGGTTGGCCGATGCCTACGTCCCGGAAGGCCAGAAGGTCTCGCGCACCACGCTGCTCGCCGCCGACCTCGCCGGCCTGCCCAAGGACCCGGCCCATACCGGCAGCATCCACCAGCAACTGGCGATACCGTACGTCTTCCCCAATATCAGGACGGTCGCGCACCGGCTCGCGGAAACGCCTTTCCGTCCGTCCTGGATCCGCACCCCGGGCCGGATGCAGAACAATTTCGGAACCGAGGCGTTCCTTGACGAAATCGCCCATGCGGTCGGGGCTGATCCGATCGAATTCCGCATCCGCCACCTCAAGGATAAACGCGGCATCGAAGTACTGGAGCGCGTCGCTCGCCTTGCGGACTGGCAGCCCAGGACCGGGGCGCAGCGCAGGAGCGGCACGGTGGTCGCCGGGCGCGGGACCGCTTACATCAAGTACGAGCTGGTGCGCACCTACGTCGCCGCGGTGGCCGATGTGGAGGTCAATAGAAGGACCGGCGAGATCAGGGTCGTGCGTTTTCACATCGCGCACGATTGCGGGCAGATCATCAATCCGGACGGCCTGAAAAATCAGATCGAGGGCAACGTGATCCACACCACCAGCCGCACATTGCTGGAGGAAGTGCAGTTCAACCGCTCGACGATCACCAGCAGGGACTGGGCAGGTTACCCGATCCTCAGGTTCCCGGACATCCCCGAGATCGCGATCGACCTGATCGACCGGCCAACCGAGCGCCCATGGGGCGCCGGCGAACCCACGTCCGGGGTCGTGCCTCCGGCCATTTCGAACGCCGTGTTCGACGCCGTGGGGGTGCGCCTGCGCTCGGCGCCGTTCACGCGCGAGAAGGTGCTCGCCGCACTCCGAAGAGTCTAGCAGCCTGTCGGACTTAGGGTCCCGACAGGCTGCTCAAAGCAAAACCGCCTCATGATCGGGCTTGAGTTCAATGCAAAACCACCCCGGCAAGCCCCGAAAACGCGCATCGAGCCGGTCTCGGCGTCATTATTATCATTTTGTCCTGTCGTTTTCATGAGGCGGTTTTGCAATAGGAGCTTGTCGCGCTCAAGTCCGACAAGCTCCTAGTACGGGTACCCGGCTCCGCGCGAACAGCGCGGAGCCGGCAAGCTATGCCGCCCTGAGCTTGCCCCCGGTCGCGGCGAGAAGCTGCGGCACGCGCGAGGCCCGCAGGTACACGTATCCCTCGAACATGCGCCGCTGGGTGCGGTAGAAAGCGCCCTGCTCCGCGTGCCATTCTCCGCCGCGCCTGCGCACGGTGGCCGCAACGTTCAGCACGCCCGACGGCATCGCGATGCGGATATCGCCTTCCGCGTCGCCTCCCTTGCGCAGGGCCTCGTTCACGATGCTGCCCTCGACGCGCGCCGCGACCGCCATGCACAGCGACGCGGTGAGCGGCAGCGCGCGGTGCGGCTGGCCGTTCGAGATCATGCGGCCGGTAAGGTCTACTTGCGCCGCGTCGATCGCCTCTCCCGATAGCGTGCTCGCCCGCTGCGGCCCGGAGACGAAGCCCACGAACGGCACCGTCGTTTTCTCCGCCGCTTCCTCCACGGTTGCGCCGATGCCCATTGCGACGGACGCCGCGAGGCGGATCGCCGCGAGTTTCGCGAGCAGCGCGGTATGGCGGTCGAGCGCATCCGGCATCTCGGTGCCCGTCAAGCCGAGGTCCTGCGCGGCAAGAAAACAGCACGCATTGGCGGCATCCACCAGGGAAGCGCGGAATTTTCCATAGCCCGGAACGTCGAGCGTGTCCGCCGCGTTTCCCGTGGGCAGCAGTTTTCCGGTGCTCGCTCCGCCGGGTTCGCGAAACTCGAGCCGCACGGGCGCGCCGGTTCCCGAGACCCCGGGGATCGCGAGATCTCCGTCCACGGCCGCGCGGCCGTCATCTAAAGCGAACCGCGAGTGGATCACCTTGTTCGTGTTCGTGTTGTGGATGCGCACCAGTGCCTCGGAGCCCGGGGCCTTGACCAGTCCCTCGTCCACGGCGAACGGCCCCATCGCCGAGGACATGTTGCCGCAGTTTCCGCTGTAATCCACTTTCGCGTCCTTCACCAGCACCTGCGCGAAGGTGTAATCGATGTCGGCATCGGGCCGGGTCGAAGGCCCGATCACGCACACCTTCGACAGCGAGGAGATGCCCCCGCCCATGCCGTCGAGCTGCCGGCCATAGGGGTCCGGGCTGCCGATCGCTGCGAGAAAGATCTCGTCCCACAACGCGCGGTCCGCGGGCAGGTCGCGCGCGTGGAACACCACCGCGTTGCTCGTGCCGCCGCGCATGAATACGGCGGGAATCTTCAACTGACTCATGGCCTGTCCTTTCGAATGCCTGACTGTTCCGGTTTCCGGGTCCCGGGTTCAAAGTTCGATGTCGTGACACGGATCTCGCCTTGAACGTTGAACGTGGGAACAACCTTCATCGCTCGTCCTTCATCCCTGCTTTTGATCCATCCTCCGCCCGGACACCGCGGCCGGCCGCGCCTCGTCAAGCCGCACGCATTGCGGGCCCAGCGCATCGAGCGATGTCGCGCCGAGCAGCGCCAGCACGCGGTCCACCTCGCCATTCAGCAGCTCGAGCGCGCGCAGCACGCCGGACTCGCCGCCCGCGACCGCTCCGTAGAGCGTCGGGCGCCCGACGAACACCATGTCCGCCCCGAGCGCCAGCGCCTTCACGATGTCGGTTCCGCGCCGAAAGCCGCTGTCCGCCATGATCGGCAGGCGGTCGCCGACCGCCGCGGCGATCTCCGGCAGCACCTCGATGGGAGACGGCGCGCCGTCGAGCTGGCGCCCGCCGTGGTTGGACACGAAGATCCCGTCGGCGCCGTGCTGCGCCGCGAGCCGCGCATCCTCGACCGTGAGTATCCCCTTCACCAGCAGCTTGCCGGGCCACAGCCGCCGCAGCCAGTCGAAGTCCTCCCAGTTGAGCGCCTCGCGCCGCGTGCGGAACTCCGTGAGGGTCTTGGACACGATGCGCCCGCCGACGTTGCTGTCGAGGTTCTGGAAGCGCGGGATGCCCGAGGAGAGCAGCGTCCTGAAGAAGACCCCGGCGAGCCACCGCGGGTGGAGCAGCCCGTCGAGCATGTTCGCGAGATCGAGCCGGAACGGAATCTCGAAGCGGTTGCGGCGATTGTATTCCCGGTTGCCCGCGACCGGAATGTCGGTGGTGAGCACCAGCGCCTCGTAGCCCGAATCGAGCGCGCGCCGGACGAGACGCTCCGCCGCTTCACGGTCCTTCGACATGTAGAGCTGGAACCAGAGACCGGCGGTACCCTCCCGCGCCACACGCTCCATCTCGATGAAGGAGGCCGTGGAAAGCACGAACGGCAGGTTCGCGCGGCGCGCGGCGCGGGCGAGCGCGAGGTCGGCTTCGAAGCAATAGAGGCCGGCCGCCCCGGTCGGCGCGATGCCGAACGGGCCGTCGAACTCCCGGCCGAACACCGCCTTCTTCTGCGAGCGCCGCGAGACGTCCACCAGCGTGCGCGGCACGAAGCGGATCCGGTCGAACGCGGCGCGGTTGGCGCGCAGCGTGCTGCCCTCCTCGGCGCCGCCCTCGAGAAAATCGTACGCGATGCGCGGCAGCCTCTGGCGCGCGATCGTGCGCAGATCCTCGATGTTGTACGCGTGCTGGAAGATCATGTAATGGACTCAGATTGCAACCGCCGTCGCGCGGCGGCGGCGGCTCCGGAAAAGCTGTGCACGCGCGTTATTCTAATGCACAATCGTGCACGCGACACGCGCCACCGCCTGCCCGAACGTCCACGAAATGGAACACGCTGAACTGAATCCTGGACGCGCCTGCGCCACGGGCGCACCGTGACGCTCGCGCGCATCGTCTCCGGCGGGCAGACCGGCGTTGACCGCGGCGCGCTCGACGCCGCGCTCGACGCAGGATTCCCGTGTGGCGGCTGGTGCCCGCAGGAGCGCCTCGCGGAAGACGGCGCGATCCCCGCCCGCTATCCGCTCGCCGAGCTCTCCGGGGGCTACAAGGAGCGCACGCTCAGGAACGTGCTCGAGACCGACGGGACAGCGGTCTTTTATTTCGGGGAGCTCGAAGGCGGCACGCACCAGACCGTGTCGTACTGCCAGCAGCACCGCAAGCCCTGCGAGCTGCTCAACGCGGCGCAGCTCACGCCCGAGCAGTGCGCCCTGGAACTTGCCGCCTTCATCGCGCGCCACGGCATCGCGGCGCTCAACGTCGCCGGCCCGCGCGCGAGCAAGGTGCCGCAGGCGCACGGCTTCGCGTACGCAGCGATCAAGGCGCTCATCCTGGCATCCAGGGAAAGATCCTAGAAACGATCTCAGAAACAGCTTGAAACCGCCGATGGATGCCGATAGCAGGATGCGAGATACGGGATAGAAGCTGCATTTGATCGCGCACCACGGATCACGACTCACCATTCACGATTCACAATTTTCCCGCATGTATCGCATCGTGCTCATGAGCATCGCCATCCACAGCTGCTACCTCGGCAGCAAGGTGGTGTTGTCGCTGCTCGCGCTCGAGCTCGGCGCGGCCCAGGCGTTGATCGGGGTGCTCGCCGCGCTCTACGCCGTGGTGCCGCTCTTTCTCGGCATCTACTCGGGCCGCCTCGCCGACACGATCGGCATGCGCGCGCCGATGCTGATCGGCACCGCGTTCACCGCCGCCGCGATGCTGTGCGGATTTTTCTGGCGCGACCTCGCGGCGCTGTTCCTCGTCGCCACCCTGATGGGAACCGGGTTCGTCTTCTTCAACGTCTCCGCCCAGAACCTGGCCGGCGGCTACGGCCGGCCCGAGCAGCGCGCGCGAAACTTCAGCATACTCTCCCTCGGCTATTCGGTCTCCGCCTTCATCGGGCCCATGTTCGGGGGCTTCTCGATCGATCTCGCAGGCCATTACTGGACGTTCCTGTACTTTTCGCTGTTCACCCTGGTGCCCTTCACGGTGCTCGCGCTCTACGGCCACCTCACGCGCGTGGAAGTGCCGCAGCACCCGGAGCAGGAGCGCCGCACGCTGGACCTGCTGGGCGACCCGCCGCTGCGCCGCCTGATCCTGACCAGCGGGCTGGCCGTTGCCGCGTCGGATCTTTTCGCCTTCTACATGCCGATCTTCGGCCATTCGATCGGGCTCACCGCGTCCGAGATCGGGCTGATCCTCGGCAGCTATGCCGCCGCCGCCTTCCTCGTCCGCTTCGCCCTGCCCGCGTTGCTGCGGATGATGCCTACCGGGAAATTGATGTTCACGTTCATGCTGGCCGCCGGGGCCGGCTTCCTGGTCCTGCCGGCGCTGCACAACATCTACCTGCTCCTGCTGCTCGCGTTCGTGATCGGGATCGGGCTCGGCTGCGGGCAACCCCTGCTGATGATGATGTCCTACGAGAAGTCGCCCGCCGGGCGCACCGGAGAGGTGACGGGCCTGCGCCTCACGGCCAACAACGTCGCGCGCGTCATCGTGCCGCTGGTGTCGGGCGCGCTCGGGACGGCGCTGGGCGCGGCGCCGGTTTTCTGGATGAATGCCGTCAACCTCGCCGCGGTTAGCTGGCTTGCGCGGCGCTGACGCGTCGTGACGCAGTGACGTGGTGACGAGAAAGAGCGACGAATGACGGTTTTGATGACGGCGCACCACAAAAGGAAATCGCGGACCAGCGTAAGTGTCATGAAAAGTCCACCTCAACTGTGAACGTTCGGTGAGGACTCGCGTACCGTTTCACTGGACAGCCGCGCGTACTGCGAATTCACCGGTGGTGCATTATGGCTGACGTCAGGAGAAAACGGTGCACATCCGCCGCAGATTACCCGCCGAGCCGTGCCCGGTACGTATCCGGCGCGATTTCCTCTGTCAGGCAACGCGCGTAGATGCGCCGATAGGCATCGTTGATGCGCGAAACCTTGCGCTCGGAGTCTTCGATGAGCGGCAGCAGTCTTCTATGCTCCTCGGCAATCTCCGCGAGAATGGCGGATTCGTCAATGCGGGTGAGCCGGCCGTCGCGCAGCACGATCTCTCCGTCGATCATCACGAGATCGAGATCCCCGCCGTTCTCTGCGTACACGAGCTGACCGAGCGGATTATTGAGGGGCACGAACGGGATGCTGTCCAGTCGATATAGCCCGAAGTCCGCCTTGCGTCCAGGCTCGATCGTGCCGATGACGTCCCCCAGACCGATCGCCTGCGCTCCGCCGACGGTCGCGGCGTGCCATGCCTCTTTCGCGCCGATCCACCTCGAGGGCTCGTCATCGCGCAGTTTGTTGACGAGCGCTGCCGCCGACATCACTTTGAGCATGTTCGCCGACTCGATCGAGCCGCACCCGTCGGTGCCCAGGCTCACGTTGACGCCTGCATCGAGCAACGCGCGCACGGGCGCAACACCGGAGCCCAGTTTCAGGTTGCTCACCGGGTTATGCTGCACGGTCGCGCCGCTACGCGCGATGATGTCGATCTCGCGCGGATTGAGCCATACGCAATGAATGAGCGACGTCTTGGGCTTGAGGAATCGCACGCGATCCAGATACTCGACCATGGTCGCTCCGTACATCACGCGTCCCGTGACCACCTGGAGCCGGGTTTCCTGCACATGCATGATCACGGGAAGATCGTGGTCGTCGGCCATCGCACGCACCGCCTCCAGGAAGGGTTCGGTGCAGCGCTGCGGAGCGGACGGGGCGGCGATGTATCCCACCCGGTTCGAGCGGGGATGGCGCGTCTGCGCAAGATGACGGGAAAAATCAAGGATCATCTGCGGATCGGATCTGGGCCTGGAATCCAGTTCCCGGAGCAGGTCGGCGGGGAACTCTTCGTCCACGAACGGCATGGCGCGGAAAAACGGCCGGTCGAACAGCGTGATGCCGACCAGCGCGCGAAGGCCGATGTCCTCGTAGGCCTTGAAAGCCGCCTCGACGTGCTCCGGAATGAGCACCGGGCTCACGTTGAGGTCGTCAACAATCGTGGTCGTCCCCGAGCGCAATGCCTCGATCCCGCCCACCAGCGTGCGCAGATAGACCTGGCGCGCCGTCAACGGGATCGGATCGAGAGGACGCACGCTATTCATCCACAGCTCGAGCGGCAGGTTCTCATGCCGGCCCTTGTGGTAATGCTCGTGCGAATGGTGGTGGCCATTGATGAGTCCGGCCACCGCCAGCCGTCCCTTCGCGGGGATCACCTCGCCTTCGGGCTGCTGCGCGCCCGTCCTGCGCACCGCGGCGATGCGGTCACCGGAGACAACGATATCGAGCGGACCGCGCTCAAAGCGCCCGTCCGCCCCGCCAAGAGCCGAGCAGCCGGTCAGGGTGTAGCGGCCCACAAGATTTCCCCGATCAACGCGGAGCGAGCGAAGTCAGAGAATCGGCCATTTTCCCGGCACCTGGAGCCCGCTGCGCGCGAGCACCTGCTTGCCGAGATCGGCGCACCGGTCCATTACCTCGTTCTCGTCCACTGTGAGCACCCGGCGGTTCTCCATGATCAGCCGTCCGTTGATGTACACCGTCTCGACGGCATCGCCGCTCGCGGAGTACACGAGATTCTGCACCTCGCTGTAGTTCGGGTACCACTCGGGCCGGCGCATATTGATGACGATCACGTCGGCCTTCTTGCCCGGCTCGAGGGAGCCGATCTCCTTGTCCATTCCGATCGCCTTCGCGCCATTGATGGTCGCCATCTCGATCGCGTCCTCGGCGCAGGAGATGCCGGCGTCGTTGCGGTAGTCCTTCGGCAGCGCGGCCGCAAGATACATCGTGCGGATCATGTCCGCAAAATTCGAGCAGTCTGCTGCGTCGGAACCGATCGCGACGTTCACGCCGTGCTCCAGCATTTCCGGAAAGCGGCCCTTCGACGAGAGCTCGTAGTTCAATTTGAGCGCGGTGGACGGGCAGTGGACCACGTTGGTACTGGTTTCTTTCAGCATCCGGATCTCGCGGTCGGTTACGTGCACCATGTGCACCAGAACGACGTTCGAGCCGAGCGCGCCGATGTGGTACATGTTCTCGACCGGCCGGTAACCCGTCTTCATGCGCGTATCGGTCACCTCCTCGGTCATGCCGGCGAGGTGGAGGTTCAGCGTCGTGCCGTAGTGGTCGGCCATCTTCTTCGATTCAAGATAGAGCCGGTTCGTGCAGCGGCCGAGCCCGACCACATCGACGCACGCCTTGATGAGCCCGCCGTTGTACCCGTCACGGTAGGCCTTGAGAAACTTTTCGTTCTCGCGCAGGCATGTGTCGGTATCCTCAAGCAACATGCTGTGTCCGAGGATCGCCTGGTCAAAGGAGCGCCGTCCCATGAGCCCGCGCATGCCGATGCGGCTCACGCCTTCGATCACGGCTGCCGGATTGTACGACCCCGCCTCGAGAAACGTGGTGGTGCCGCTCTTCAGGGTTTCGAGAAGCACGACGAGGCCACCGTAAACCTCGTCCTCGGCGGTGAGTATCGTGGCAATCTTGCCGTGCACGTAGTTCGACCATAGCCAGCCGCCCAGATTTTCCGGAGCGAGGCCGCGATGCATGGTGTGGTAGAAGTGCAGATGCGAATTGACAAAGCCCGGCATGACGAGCTTGTTGCGGCAGTCACGCGTCTCGCGCGCTTCGAAGCGGCCGTCCAGATCAACGCGCTTGCCCACCGCCACGATGTCCGCGCCCCGCAAGGCGACCGCGCCGTCGCGGTAAACGCGGCGCCGCGGATCGACGGTGATCACGGTGCCGCCGGAGAGCACGATATCGACTTTCTCTTTCATGGTGATGCCTTCCTTTCCATTTTCAGCGCCCGGCTCCGGGGTCCGCGCCCGTCTTGTCCGCAGCAAGCTCGCGTGCGCGCCAGCCGGATCGGATATAGAGCACGACGCTCACGGCGGTCAAGACAAGGAAAAGAAGCGCGATCGGACGGGTAACAAAAATCAGCGGGCTCCCGTGCGACATCATGAGCGATTGAGTGAGCGACTGCTCGAGCATCGGCGCGAGGATGAATGCCAGCACCATCGGCGCGACCTCGAAGCCAGTCATGCGCATCATGTAGCCCACGATGCCGAAGGCAATCGCGATTCCGACGTCGAACAGACTGTTGTTGATGGCGTAGGCGCCGGCGAGGCACAGCATCGTCACCACGGGGTAGAGCAGGCCGGCCGGAACCTGGAGAATGCGCACCCATAGCCGAACCGAAAGCTTGGCCACCACGAACATGGCAAGCGTGGCAAGAAACAACGCGATGAAAATGCCGTAGATCTCGGTAATGTTCTCCTTGAACAGCAGCGGCCCGGGACGCAGGCCCTGGGCGATGAACGCGCCGAGCATGACGGCTGTCACGACATCCCCCGGTATTCCGAACGCGAGCAGCGGCACCATCGTGGCCCCGCACACCGCGTTGTTGCCGACTTCGGGAGCGATGACACCCTCGATCTCCCCTTTTCCGAATCGTTCCGGGTGACGGGATGCGCGCTTCGCCATCGCGTACGCGACCCAGCAGGATGTTTCCGCGCCGATGCCGGGTAGCGCCCCGAGGCCGGTGCCGATGAGAGACGAACGCAACACCGTGCGCTTATAGCCGAGGATTTCGCGAAAGGTGACGCGGTTTGCGCCCGGGCCGCCTTTCACGTCCATGACCGTGAGGTGCCCGGTACGCTTCGACACCTGCACGAAAATCTCGCCCAGGCCGAACAGCCCGATCACGAACGGAATGTAGCTGATGCCGCCCTGCAGGTCGGACACCCCGAAGGTGAGCCGCGACGCCCCGGATATCGTGTCGACGCCAATCATGGCCAGCATGACCCCGAGCGTGGCGGAAACCAGGCACTTCGAGAGCGAGCTTCCCGCCAAGCTGGCGATGATTGTCATCGAGAAGAGAATCAACGCGAAGATCTCCGCCGGCCCGAATTTCAGCGCGATCATGGCGATAGGCCACACGGCCAGCACCAGCACGACGTTACTGAACAAATCGCCCACGGTAGAAGCGTAGATCGAGGCTTGCATCGCTTTGCCCGCCCGGCCTTGCTGGGCCATCGGATAGCCATCCATCACCGTGGCGGCATTGGAGGCCGTGCCGGGCGTGCCGATCAGGATCGCGGAGATAGACCCGCCGTAGGTGCCTCCCTTGTAGATGCCCAGGAGAAAGGGAATGCCGACCAGCGGCGGCATGAAAAAAGTGAGCGGCGAGAAGATCGCCATCGCCATGGTTGCCGTAAGCCCCGGCAGCGCGCCCACCACCATCCCGAGAATGGTGCCCACAAGGATCATTGCGAGCGTTTCCCAGCCGAGGACGGCCGTCGCAGCCTGAACGAGCTGATCGAGCATCAGCCGAGGAATCCCTCGGGCAGCAGGATTTTCATGCCGAGTCTGAATCCCAGGTATATTGTCGCGGATACGGAGACCGCGACGATGGCCAGGGTCAGCCACCGGCGAAAGCCAAGAAGAATCGAAAGACCCGCCAATGCGACCGGCGTGAGCAGCAGGTAGCCGATCAAGTCGAGCAGAGCCAGATAGGCCACGAGAATCGCGGCGGTGCCACACACCCGTGCCGCTTGGGCCCGGCCGAATGCAAATCCTTCCCCGGCCAGCAACGTCTCGGCCCGTGATCGCCCCCGCAGGAGCAGGAGAACGCCGAGAAAGCCGAGCACGACCGCCATGAGCCGCGGAAAGAACAATGGCGAGGCTGCGGCGCCACCCACACCGCCACCCACCTGGATTCGCGGGATCACGATCTCGGCGGGCACCACCACAAAGTAAAGGAGAACCGCGCCCAGCAACAGCGCGCCGCCCAGCCAGCGATCCACCGCGGCCCGGTTTCTGCTATTTAGCGATCGTCGAGATGATGGCTTTGATCCGCGACTGGTCGGCGGTCCACTGCTTCGCGAGGTCGTCGGCGGAGAGATAATCGACCTGCTGTCCCATGCGGCCCATCATCGCCTTGAAGGACGTGTCGTCGGAGATCTTCCGGACGGCGTCGCGCAGCTTCCCCAGCACCGGCTCCGGCGTGCCTTTGAGCGCCACGACAGCGAGCCACAGGCGCGCGTCGACGTCGAATCCCTGTTCCGCGAGAGTCGGCACGTCGGGCAGGAGCGGCCAGCGTTTGGATGCAGCCACCCCGAGCGCCCGCAGCTTGCCCCCCTGAATGTGCGGGAAAGCGACCGGTGGATAGAGTCCATTGGCGTCCACGTGGCCGCCGAGCAACGATGCGAGCGCCGGTCCGCCGCCTGTGGAGGGGATGTGAGTGAACTTAACGCCGTATTTTGCCGCCAACGCCTCGAACATGAGATGCTCGGGCGAAAAGGTGACGGCACTGTGCTTCAGCTTGCCGGGCTCTTTCCTGGCGGCATCGATAAAATCCCTGGCCGTCTTCCAGGGCGTGCCTGTCTGAACCGTCAGCAGCGCGGGCAGGGACACAACCTGGCCCACCGGGATGAAGTCGGCCGGGTTGTAGGCAATCTTCTGAACCTGCGGAAGAATGATCAGGTTCGCGGGATCAGCCATGAACAACGTATAACCATCGGGCTTCGACTTTGCCGCGGCTTCCGCGCCCACCGCGCCCCCGCCACCCGAGCGGATCACGACGATCATCGGCTGGCCCAGATATTCGTCGGCCACGCTGACGACGGCACGAGCCGTCAGGTCGCTGGCGCCGCCCGCCGGATAGGGGATGATCAGGCGCAAGGGCTTGGTCGGAAAGTCCTGGGCGTGCGCGGGCGCAGCGGCGGGCAGGCTCCCGAACAGGACGACGAGGGCCAGAGCGAATGCGCTGTTGGGAAACCGCACCGAGCGGATCTTCATCGGGTTTACTCCTTGTTGGAAAGAGATGAGGTCGTTTTTTGGAGCCGCGGTTATCATGCGACCATGCGATGACGACTGTCAAGAAACCCGCAGCCGCCTTTCCCCTCGCGGTCAGCCCTCCGTCTGCTTCGCAGCTTCTCGATCGCTCGCTGTGGATATGCCAGGTCGACGTGCCCCGTTCAGCGGCTCGCCTTTCTCAGCTTCCAGCAGCGGGGGCGATTTCCGAATTGACATCCAACGCAGCCACAAAAAATGCTGCTGATCCTTGTGCATTCAGCCGGTTAGAAGAAATAGGCGAGGAGAGGCGCGAGGAACTCGTCATTCCTGCATTTCGTCACCGCGTCGCCGCTCCGCTCGCGCGCCGTCAGGCGCGCGCGGCGGAGCGCCCGGCGATGCGCCCGAACACCGCACCCGACATGAGCCCGGTGCCAAGCGCATAGTTGTAGTGGAACAGCCCCCCGACCATCTCGCCACACGCGTACAGGCCCGCGATCGGCTTCCAGTCCGTCGCGACCACCTGCGCGTCCTTCGTCACCTTGAGCCCGCCGAAGGTAAAAGTGATCCCGCCCGTCACCGGCCACGACAGGAACGGCGGGGTGTCGATCTTCCGGGCCCAGTTCGATTTCTTCGGCTCGATGCCCTCGGTGTACATTCCGTCGAGCACCGCGGGGTTGAACCGTCCGCCCTTCCCCGCCGCGCGGTTGTATTCCTCGAGCGTCTTCAGCGCACGCCCGTGGTCCACGTCCAGCTGCTTCACCAGCCCTTCCAGCGTGTCCGACCGGTACGGCTCGCTCGTTGAATAGCGCGGCTCGAGCAGCTTCACCACCTTGCTGTCGAAGATCTGGTAGACGAGGCTCCGCGGCTGCTTGAGGATGAGGCCGCCGTACTTGGCGTAGGTGAAGGAGTTGAGGTCCGCGCCTTCGTCGATCCAGCGCCTGCCCTCGACATTGATCATCACGCCGTAGTGATACGAGAGCCGGTTCGTCTTGTCGGTGAGGTGCTGCGCGCCGTAGTCGGGAGCCGTCGCGACGATCGGAGTCGCGTGGCAGCCGCTCCAGTGCCCCCACGGCATCGTCCCGATATCGAGGGCCATCTTGAGCCCTTCGCCGTGATTGAAGTTCGAGCCGCGCACCTTGGCGTGGTCCCAGGGCGCGCCGAGGTAGCGCAGCCGCCACTCGGGATTGGTCTCGAACCCGCCGCAGGCGAGCACCACCGCCTTCGCTCCGAACGTGGCGAATCCCTCGGGGCCGCGTGCGACGACGCCGTTCACTCGCCCGCTCTCGGCCTGCGTGAGCCGCTGTGCGCCCGTTTCGTAGCGGATCTCGATCCCGAGCTTCTCCGCGGTTGCGAACCACGTCTTCGACAGCCCCACTCCTTCGTGCACGGTCCGGATCATCGCCCCGCGCGGCCACTTGACCTCGTTTCCCACGCGCACCCCCATGACCGAGAGCGCGAGCTCGAACTCGTGCTTGCCCGTCTCCTGCAGCCAGCACATCGTGTCGTACGAATTCTCGATGAGCGCGGCGGAGAGCTCCGGATCGGTGCGGCCCTGCGTCACCCGCATGAGATCCTCGCGGAACGCCTCCACCGGATAGGGCTGGACCCCCTTGTGGAATCCCGGGTAGTCGCGCTCGGCGTCGGGCACGAAGCGGTCGAGCTCGGCCACGTCGTTATAGATGAAGCGAAATACCGCGCCGCTGAAGTGCGTGTTGCCCCCGCGCTTTTCCTTCGGCGCCTTCTCGAGCACCAGCACGCGCTTGGCTCCGTTCTCCTTCGCGGACAGTGCGGCGGAGAATGCTGCGTTGCCGGCGCCGGCAACAATGACGTCGTAATCCATGAATCACTCCGGAATCGGCCAAAGGGTAAGCAGCGAGCGGTTCGGAACGAGCGCACATCACGTTTCACTTGCTGCTGGCCGCTCGCTGCTCACCGCTCACGGCTGCTAGAATACGCGCAATGGCACGTCCCGTGCCAGCGAGGAGGACCACACCATGGACGCGCGGCCCAGGACCATGAGAGGACCGACCCGCGAGGTGGCGGCGTGGGTCGCGCGCCTGCGTTACGCCGACCTGCCGCAACGCACACGTGACGTCGTGCGGCTCGCCCTGCTCGACACGCTGGGCTGCGGAGTCTACGGCTACAACACGCCGTGGGCGGCGACGTTGCTCAAATGGGCCCGCGCCACCGCGATCAAGGGAGAAGCCACGGTTTGGGGCGAGAAGCAGCCCTCGCTGCGGGTCGCGGACGCGGCCCTGGTGAACGGCACGGCCGCGCACGCCTTCGAGCTCGACGACTATCACAACGCGAAGCTCCACGCCGGGGCGGTCGTCATCCCCGCGGCGCTCGCCATGGCCGAGAAGCTCGGATCCAGCGGCGAGCGGCTCGTCATCGCAATCGCCGCCGGCTACGAGGTCATGATCCGCACGAGCCTCGCGCTCAATCCCTCGGCGGCACGGCTGCGCGGCTGGCATCTCACCGGCGTGTGCGGCCCGTTCGGCGCGGCGGCGGCGTGCGCGTCGCTCTTGGGCCTGAACGAGGAGCAGACAGCCTGGGCGCTCGGGCTTGCCGGCACCCAGGGCGCGGGCGTATGGGCATTCAACGCGGACGGCGCGATGAGCAAGCGCTTCCACGCGGGAAAGGCAGCGCACTCTGGCGTGCTCGCAGCGGAACTCGCGGCGCTCGGCTACACGGGCCCGACGCAGATCTTCGAATTTCACGACGGCGGCGTGTTGAAAGCATTTTCCGATGCTTCCGACCCCGCCCCGCTCACGGCCGGGCTTGGCACCGTCTACCAGCTCGACACCAACCGGATCAAACCCTACTCGTGCTGCGGCAGCACGCACTCCTACGTGGATGCCGCTTTCGAGCTGCGCCGCAAGCTCGGAACGCCGTGGGACGCCCGGCGCCGCGTGCGGACGGGGCTCGCGAAGGTGGTGGACGTGCAGTGCGGCTTCGATTACGCGCCAGGCACGGCGCTGAACGCGCAGATGAGCCTGCGCTACGTGCTTGCCGCAGCGCTGCTCGAGGGGCAGGTGCTGCCGCCGCAATTCTCCGAGGCGAAGCTCGCCGACCCGGCGATCACCGCGCTTGCCGGCAAGCTCGAACTCGAGCACGATCCGGCGCTCGACAAGCTGTACCCGGAACGGTTTGCGGCCTGGGTCGCTGCCGAGCACGCAGGAAAATGGGTGCGGGTGGACGTGCTCGACCCCACCGGCTCGAGCGCGCACCCGATCAGCGCGCAGGGCATCGCGGATAAATTCCGCGGCATCAATCCGAACCTGCCGGTGGACCGGATCGCCGCGGCCGCCCTCGACATCGAGCACTGCTCCGTGAAGGAGCTCGTCGCCCTGCTCAGCGGGGAAAAATCAAAACAGTTGAGTGCAGCCTAATCCGTAGCTTATTACCCGTCACTTGCGACCGCGATGAAATTCCAGACGGTAGACCTCTGCGACAAATACAAGGGCAGCATCCAGGTCGCGCTGCCCGTCTTCCAGAACTACGGCAAGCTCGTGGCCTTCACCGGTCGCATCCAGACGGTGAAGTGCTACGAAGACAACATCGTCGTCAAGGACACGCTGTCCCGGCCCGGCAAGGGGCGGGTTCTGGTGGTGGACGCCGGCGGCAGCCTCAACTGCGCGCTGGTGGGAGACGTCCTCGCGAGCATCGGCGTGAATAGCGGCTGGAGCGGAATCATCCTCAACGGCTGCGTGCGCGACGTCAAGGCGGTGGGCAAGATCAGGCTTGGCATACGGGCGCTCGGCAACGTTCCGCGCGCGAGCGACAAGCACGGACTCGGCGTGGTCGGCGTGCCCGTCACCTTTGCCGGCGTGGATTTCATGCCGGGCCATTACCTGTACGCCGACCTGGACGGAATCGTCGTCTCGGAAAAACCGCTGCGCTAGCCCGGCGCCGGGCGCAAGCGCCTCGAAGGTCCGCGGATGACCCGATTTGAACGATGGATCGTAATGCTGTGGTGGCTTGCTGCGTGCGTTCCCGCGTGGGCGGGAGAAGCCGACGTGATCGGGGCAAAGGTCAGTAAAAGTCCCGACGGAACCTTTGCTTTCCACGTGACGATCCGCAGCAACGACAAGGGCTGGGATTATTATTGCGACCGGTTCGAAGTGCTGACCACGGACGGCAAGCTGCTCGGCGTGCGCGAGCTGCTGCATCCGCACGAGAATGAGCAGCCATTCACGCGCGAACTCTACGGTGTCAAGGTGCCGGCGGGCGTGAAACAAGTCGTGATCCGCGCGCGGCACAAGCCGCGCGGTTACGACGGCAAGACGCTCACGTTTGCACTGCCCTGAAGCATGCTCCGCGGGCGCGCATCGAGCCCCCGGCCCGCAGGCCCGCTTCCCGCCCCTGAGCGCCCCCCAGCGTGACGTTTGTCACGGTCAGTCGGCCCGGAGCGCGGCTCCAAGGCCGTCCGCCTATTTTTTCATCAATTGTTCTTGACCGCACCCCCCTCGGGGAGTAGCGTGTCCCTCCCGGGCGGAAGTTCATAAACCGCCGCGCTGAAACAACAATTCAAAATTCCTGCAGTTTGCGCGGCAACGAGGAGCGTCATCATGCAAGATGCACGCAAGGGAGTCGCGCGCACCCGCAGACGTAACCACCTACGCCGGTCCGCAATGTCTGCGGCAATAATGGCGTGCCTGGCATCGTTGCCCGCTCATTCGGGTCCGAAGAATCCCAAGACGGATCCAGGTGCGCCGCAGGTTCCGGGCAACGGATTCGGGCTCATCAAGAGCGGGAAGAACAACGCGCCAGTCGTTCCTGCCGCGCCCGGCATCGGCGCCGGCGCGACCCAGCTTGCGGCTCCGGCCGCTGTTATCGTTCCTGCAGCGACCCCGAGCCTTGCGAGCCCGATGCCGCCGGCCGGCCCGTCATCGGCGCCGGTCATGGCTGCACCAAGCAGCTCTATAGCGCCGGCTCCAAGCAGTTCGAGCTCGCCGGGCATGTTGCCAAGCGGCGGGCCCGCACCCAGCAGCGGGCCGGCAGCCGTCGGCTCAACGACGATCCAGGCAGCTCCGTCGCCGTCTGCGGGCACAACGACGACATCCAGTTCCGCGCGCGGCGCTTCTGGCGGCGAGACCACCACGAAAGGCTCGTCCTCTGGACCGGCCCCAGGCGCAGCGAGCACGGGGAGCGCCCCCGGCAGCCCTCAAGCAGGTAACGGCACCGGCGGCAACGCCGTCGTTACGACCCCCAAAGGCGAGGTGCTGCTCGCGCCGGGGAAGAGTGTCGAGTTGGCGGATCCCGCAACGCCCGGACTTCATGTTGAAGTCTCCGCACCGGGCGACCAGACGCTCGATCTTGGCAAGGTCATTTCCGACACCAAGAACAAGGGTATCCTCGTCGCACTGCACGCCGGCAGCAAGGCACACGGAGCGAAGAAGGTTTCCGTCACGAACGACGGGCGCGTCGTGCTCAAGTCCGAAAAGAATGCGCTACCGGATACCGCATCGGCGATCGCGAGAGCCAAGCATAGCGACTGCGAATCTGCCCCGCGGTCGGCGAGTCCCAGCCTCACCGCGGGACTGAACACGAGCAGCGCGGGAAAGACGAAGCAGAGAAGCGATGATCTCGCTGGAGTCAACGCCAAACCGGGTGTCGGCCCATCCGGAAAACAGGTCCGGCCGGACAAGCAGCGAGGCGGTGATTCGCAGAATGCCTCCACGCGAGGCACCAGCGCCGGGAACGCGGGGAGGCAAGATGGTGCCGTGCAAAGCAGCGGCACTCCCAGCGGGCAAAGCGCCGGGTCCCCGGGGCCGGGCGAGTCTCCCGCCCCGGCGGGATTGCCCAATCCCGGTAGTTCCGACACCCAGCAGGCGGGCGAACCCGCTGCGGGCGGCAGCAAGATTGCCCAAGCCGGAACCCCGAAGGCGGGCGCCTGCACCTGAGCGCGGGCCCGGGCCGCGCACTGCGCGTACGAAGAATTCCCCCGTTCGCGGCGCGCCCCGCCGCGTCGCGAACGATCCTCTCCCTGTTGGTGCGCGCCCGACAAGCAGGCAGCTGCGCGGCCTATAGCATCTGGCGAGCCTCCACGCGGATCTAA
The DNA here is from genome assembly GCA_016868035.1 of Betaproteobacteria bacterium. Classification (GTDB taxonomy): domain Bacteria; phylum Pseudomonadota; class Gammaproteobacteria; order Burkholderiales; family SG8-41; genus SG8-41. The sequence continues at coordinate 35,947 of VGID01000038.1, forward strand.
GGCCGCGGGACGCGGTCGAATATAATCACAGGATCAGGAAGGAGCGTATGCCGCGGCTCGGTTGGAGGTCGCTGTTCTCCGTCTACGCTACTGTCGGCACGCTGGCGGGCGCCGCTCCCGCCGGTGCGCAGCCCCAGCCGTCCGAGCCGGGTGGCCGCCCGGCCGCCGTCAACAGCGTGCAGGCGCTGGACTATTCGGTCCAACCCGGGGGCAGGATCATTCTGCGGCTGGTATTCCGGAACGAGCTCACGAAGGCGCCTCCCGTCATCGTCAACTACCACCCGGTCGCGAATATCGCGATTGACTTCCACGACACCATCCGCGCGCTCGCAAAGGATCGCGTGGAAGTCGGCCAGGGTGGCCTGCGCGACATCGTGCTGGTACAGTCCGGAACGCGCACCCGGCTCGTCATCAACCTCGCCCGGCCGCTGCTCCACGAGGCCACGCCGAAAGGAAGGGAGTTGTGGATCACGCTGTGGCGTCCCGAACCCCGCGCCTCGGATGGCGCCTACGCGCAGTTATCGGGTGCTGCGCCCGATGCGCAGCGACACAGCGTGGTCCAGGTCGGGTTCGAGCGCGGTCCGTCGAATTCGGGCCGGATCGTGATCGAGCTCGCGGACGCGGCAACCCCGGTGGACGTCCACCAGCGGGGATCGACCCTGATCGTGGATTTTCTGGACGCGGGGCTTGCGCCCTCGCTCGAGCAACGGCTCGACGTGCGCGACTTCGGCACGTCGGTGCAAGCGATCGAGACCTACCGCGTACAGAACCGCGTGCGCGTGAGAATCGAACTAACGCGTCCGGCCGAATATTCAGCGTATCAAGTCAGCCGTCATTTCATCGCTGCACCCCAGTAAAGCCTCGCTGGTCTGAGCCCTGGTATACGCGCCGTGGTCCGGACCGCTTGAAAGGAGAAATCGTTCGGTGACCTCGCCGCGGAGCGACGAGCATCGCAAGGCCGCCGCCCGGGCGGGGCTCCGCTACGTCACGGACGGCGTCGCCGGCATCCGTCGGTACCGTGCCGGGAAGGAATGGGTTTTCTACGCTCCGAACGGCACGCGGATCACGAACACGGGGGAGCGCAAACGGATCAACGCGCTGGCGATCCCGCCGGCCTGGACCGAGGTATGGATCTGTCCCGATCCCGACGGCCACATCCAGGCGACGGCGCGCGATGCCCGCGGGCGCAAGCAATATCGCTACCATCCCTCGTACCGCGAGGCGCGTGACCGGTCGAAGTTTCGCCGCATGCTCGAGTTCAGCGAAATACTCCCGGACATCCGCGAACGCGTGGAGCGCGACCTCCGCGCCCGTGACCTGACCCGGCGCCAGATCCTGGCCACCGTGGTGCGGCTGCTGGACAAGACACTCATACGCGTGGGCAACTACGAGTACGCCCGCGAGAATCGCTCCTTCGGGCTCACCACGCTGCGCGAGCGACACGTCCAGGTCAAAGGGGCAAAATTGCGATTCAGCTTCCGCGGCAAGAGCGGCGTCAATCATACGGTGGACATCTCCGACCGCCGACTCGCCCGCATCATCCAGCAATGTCAGGATCTACCGGGGCAGGAGCTGTTCAAATACCTCGACGCGTCCGGCAGGCGCCAGACCATCTCGTCGGACGACGTGAACGCCTATCTTCGCGAAATCACCGGCCGGGATCTCACGGCCAAGGACTTCCGGACCTGGGCGGGCACCATGCTGGCCGCCCGCGAGCTGTGCTTGATGGGGCCCGCGAAGAGCCGTCGCGAAGCGGAGCGGAACATGGTCCGGGCGATCGACGCGGTGGCCAAGCGGCTCGCCAACACGCGAGCCGTGTGCCGGAAGTACTACGTTCACCCCGGGCTGGTGCGCGCCTATCTCCAGGGCCTTACGGCCCCGCTCTCCACAGCTGCGCCGCCACGCCATGCCCGCCGCGGGCGGCCTACCGCCGCGCTGCGGCGCGACGAAGTCGCAGTGCTGCAGTTCCTCCAGGAGAAAGCACCGGCCATTTAGAGCAGGCGGTAACAAAATCAAGAAATATTAGCCGCAGATCAACGCCGATACACGCCAAGCGAAATAGGGTCAGTCGTGAGCGGCAAGCAGTGAGCGGGGAACTTCAAGAATAGCAGTGAGCCGTGAGCAGTAAGCAGTGAGCGGGGAACTTCGGGAAAAAACCAAGTCCAATCTTACCGCTTACCGGGTAAGTATCAGCGTTCGCAGAACACCCATGTATCAGCGTTCGCAGAACAGTTGCAGTAAGGTTTTGGTTTTTTGTGGAGGGTGGGTCATGGCTAAAAACTCCATATTGAGCGAGCGCGTCGCAGG
>VGID01000039.1 GCA_016868035.1 Betaproteobacteria bacterium
CGACACCCATTGCTCCAGTTGTTGCCGTTCGCCTTCCCCCAGGTTCACAGCTTGCGCGCGTTTGGGCATGATTGAGCATAGCAACACCCGTCCAGAAGTACAAGCTATTTCGCGGACAGTGCACTAGCGATGAGTGATGGGTGATGAGTAATGGGTAATGGGTAATGGGTGAACGCAAGAACATGCGGTCTCTCGCCTGACGGAGCCAGGCACAATTCCCATTCCCCATTCCCCATTTCCCGACTGCCATGTTTCATAAGGTACTCGTAGCAAATCGCGGAGCGGTGGCCGCGCGCGTGCTGCGCGCGCTCGCCGAGATGGGCGTGCGCTCGGTCGCGGTCTACTCCGATGCCGACGCGGGTGCGCCGTATCTCGAGATGGCGGGCGAGAGCTACGCGATCGGCGCGGCACCAGCGCGGGAGAGCTATCTGAACCAGGATGCCCTCCTCGAGGTCGTGCGCGATTCGCGAGCTGATGGCGTGCATCCAGGCTACGGATTCCTCGCGGAAAACGCCGCGTTCGCGCAGAAGGTTGCCGACGCGGGCGCGCGCTTCATCGGGCCCAGCCCGAAGTGGATCGACGCGATGGGGCACAAGACCCGCGCGCGCGAGCTTGCCGCGGCCTACGGCATGCCGATGTCGTCAGGCTCCGGCGTGCTGCCGATGGAGAACGACGCGATCCTCGCAGCGGCGCGAAAAATCGGCTTCCCGGTGCTGGTGAAGCCGGCGGGCGGCGGCGGTGGCATCGGCATGCTCCCGGCCAGGGACGAAGCCGAGCTCGCCGTGGCGGTGGAGCGCTCGCGATCGATGGCCATCCGCGGCTTCGGCAACGCCGAGGTATACCTCGAGCGGCTGATCGAGCGGCCGCGCCACGTCGAGTTCCAGGTGCTGGGCGATGCGCACGGCGCAGCGAGGCACCTCTACGAGCGGGACTGCTCGACGCAGAGGCGCAACCAGAAGGTGATCGAGGAGGCGCCGGCGCCCGGCATCGGCCGCGGCGAGGCCGGCGCGATGGCCGAGCGTATCGCCGACATCATGCGAGGGATGGGCTACGACAACATCGGCACCGTGGAGATGCTCTACGGCGCGGACGGCTCCTTCAGCTTCCTCGAGATGAATACCCGGCTGCAGGTCGAGCACGGCGTCACCGAGTTGGTGACCGGCGTGGACCTCGTGCAGGCGCAGATCCGCTCGGCGGCGGGCGAGCGGCTTTCCGCGATCTTGCCGGAGCAAATCGAGCTCGCGGGCCACGCGATCCAGGCGCGCGTCTACGCTGAAGACCCGAAGAACTTCTATCCGTCGCCGGGCAGGCTCAGCGTGTTCCGTCCGCCGCAGGATGCGGCGGTGCGCGTGGACACGGGGTTCGCCGAGGGGCGCGAGGTGACGCCGCATTATGACCCGATGCTCGCCAAGGTGATCGTACGCGCGGGCGGCCGCGACCGCGCGATCGACGGCCTCATCGTGGCGCTCGAATCCTTCGCAATCGAGGGCGTGAAGCACAACATCCCGGCAGTGCTCGCTGTGCTGCGCTCGGAGCCGTTCCGCGCCGGGCGCGTGCATACCGGCCTGATTCCCGAAGTGCTTGCAGGAAAGAATTAGCCGCCAAGACGCCAAGGCCGCCAAGAAATCCTCAAATAAAATGAAGTTGGAACAACATTTCGGTTTATTGCCGATGCATGAGAGCTCGTGTTTCGTTACGGTGGGTGTTGTTCCGTTTTCTATTTTGTTTTCCTTGGCGTTCTTGGCGCCTTGGCGGCTAATTTAGGGTTTATGTCCGGCAGCGAAGCGATTGCTGAAGCGAGAAAGCAGGGTCGCGCCGCGCTCGATGAAGCCGCCGGCAAGCGCCTGCTCGAGAGCTTCGGAATCCCCGTGCCGCGCTCGGTGATGGTGAGCGACGCCGCACGGGCCACGGGTGCGCTGGCCGGCATCCGGCCGCCGTACGCGGTCAAGGTGGTCTCGCCCGACATCCTGCACAAGAGCGACGCCGGCGGGGTAAGGCTGGGCGTGCGGGACCGGGAAGAAGCCGCCCTCACCATCGGCGAGATGGCTCAACTGCCGGGCGTGCGGCAGGCGCGCGTGGACGGCTACCTGGTGGAGGAGATGGCCCCCGCGGGGCAGGAGATCGTGGTGGGCGGCCTGCGCGATCCGCAGTTCGGGCCGCTCGTTATGGTCGGGCTGGGCGGGATCTTCGTGGAGGTGCTCGCCGATGTGGCGTTCCGGATCTGCCCGATCACCCGCGTGGACGCCGAGGAGATGCTCTCGGAGCTGAAGGGAGCGGCGCTGCTCGACGGCGCGCGCGGCCGCAAAGCCGTGTCGCGCTCGGCGATCCTGGAGGTATTGCTGAAGGTGGGCGGGGACGGCGGGCTGCTGATGGTCCACGCGCAGGACATCGAGGAACTCGACATCAACCCGCTTATCGTGTCGGAGTCCGGTGCGGTCGCTGTGGACGCCCGGCTCATTCTCACTCAACCGCCGATGGACGCCGATGGACGCCGATAGAATCAGACCCAAGGGTTTAGCCACGGAGGATGCAGGTTTCACAGACGGAAGCATCAACAGGAAAAGCGATCCCGTGTTTCAACCCGCTGTGTTCTCTGTGATCTCTGTGACGGATTTGCTCGTAACATGAGCGACAGCGTTCTTGAACAATTCAGGCCGCTGTTCGAGCCGAAGACGGTGGCCGTGGTCGGGGCGTCCGCCAAGGGCGGCGCGCTGCCGAACGTCTTCATCCGGCGCATCCGCGAGTTCGGCTTCGAGGGCGAGATCTACCCGATCCATCCGTCCGCGCCGGAGATCGACGGGCTCCCCGCCTACCGCAGCCTCGGCGAGACGCCGAAGCCGGTTGACTACGCCTACATCGCGATCGCAGCGGCGCAGGTGCCGCCGCTGTTGCGGGAGGCGCGCGGGCGCGTGCGCTTCGCGCAGGTCATCTCGAGCGGCTTCGGGGAAGTGGATGAAGGCAGGGAGCTGCAGGAAGCGCTGGTTGCGGCGGCGCGCGCGGGAGGCATGCGCCTGATCGGTCCCAATTGCCTCGGAATCTACACCCCGCGCGGGCGCGTCACTTTCACCGAGATCGGTCCGCGCGAGGTCGGGCAGGTGGGCATCATCTCCCAGTCGGGCGGGCTCGGCACCGACATCATTCGCAGGGGATTTTCGCGCGGTCTCAAGTTCTCGGGCCTCATCACGGTCGGCAACTGCGCCGACGTCGGGCCGAACGAGCTGCTCGAGTACTATCTCGCCGACGAGCAAACCCGCGTGATTGGCCTGTACATCGAGACGGCCAAGGACGGACGGCGTCTGTTCGAGATCCTGCGCGACGCGCGCGCGGCCAAACCGGTCGTGATCCTCAAGGGCGGACGCACGCAGCGGGGCCGGATGGCAGCCGCATCCCATACCGGATCGCTCGCGGGCGACGACCGGGTGTGGGTCGCACTTTCGCGGCAGACCGGCTGCGCAATGGCCGACACGCTCGATCAGTTCATCGATATCCTGCTCGCATTCCAGGCGCTCGCGCCGCAGCCGCGGCATCCGACCCGGCGCGTGGTGCTGTTCGGCAACGGTGGCGGCGCGAGCGTGCTCGCCACCGATTTCTACGCGCGCCTCGGGCTCGACGTGATCCCGTTCGGAGCCGAGACGGTGGGTGCGCTCGGCGCGTTGAAGCTCCCGCCGGGCACCAGCATCACCAACCCCGTGGACACGCCTGTGGGCACGCTGCAGCAGGACGACGGACGGGTCGCGGAGAAGATTCTCGAGGCGATCTACGCGAGCGGACGGCCCGAGGCGCTGGTGATGCACCTCAACCTTTCGGCTTTCGCGGGCCGCACCAAGAGCGAGGTCATCGACAACCTGGTCCAGGTGGCGCTGCGCGTGCAGTCGCACTACCCGGGGCAGGCGCACTTCGTGCTCGTGCTGCGGTCGGACGGGGAGCCGCAGCTCGAGGAGCGCAAGCGCGAGTTCCGCGCGAAGGCGGTCGCGCTGGGCATACCGGTCTATGACGAGATGGCGAACGCGGGCCACGCGCTCGCCGCGCTCGCCTCGCATGAACGGTTTGTCCATTCCAGGCAACCGCGCGACCGATAAGGCGTGACCGGTGAAGCGTGACAGGTGAGGCGTGACTGATGAAGCGTAACGGCCAAAGCGCCACGCGAACCTTGGGCCTAGAACGTTGAACCCTGAGCCCGGAACGGCGAACGCTCAATCCTCAGTCCTCAATCCTGATGTACATCCACGACTTCCGCGCGACGGGCTATCCGTACCGGCTCTATAGCGGGCAGGGCGCTCTCGACAAGCTTCCCGGCGAAGTGGACCGCGCGCGGGCGCGGCGCGTTTTCGTCGTCTGCGGCCGGACGGTCTCGCGCAGCACGCCCCTGATCGGGCGCATCCGCGCGCTGCTCGGCGAGCGGCTCGCCGGCGTGTTCGACGAGATCGCCAAGGACACCACGCTCGACTCCGTGCTGCGCGCGGCGGAAGCGGCGCGCGCCGCGCAGGCGGATCTCGTGATCGGCGTCGGGGCGGGAAGCGTGCTGCAGGCCGCGCGCGTGGTGGTGATCCTGCTCGCCGAAACGCGGCCGATCGAAGAGCTCATCACCCGCTATCCGGAGCACGGGCCGGCGGTAAGCCCCAAGCTTCTTGCGCCCAAGCTTCCCATCATCAACGTGCTCACGGCGGCTACGACTGCGCAGAACCGTGCGGGATCGAGAGTGAAAGACGAGTCGCGCACGCACGGCATGGAGTTCTTCGATCCCAAGACCCGGCCGGCCGCGATCTTCTGGGACGCGGAGGCGCTGCTGACCGCGCCGCCCCAGCTTGCGCGCACCACGGCGGTCTCGGTGTACTGGCGCGCGGTGATGAACCTCGGGGCGGCGAGCATGAACCCGCTGGTCGAAGGCGACCGGCTGCAGGCCTACCGGCTCGCGGCCGGCGCATTGCATCGCGTCACGGCTGCGAACGACGCGGCCCCGCGCATCGACCTGTGCGCGGCAGCGCTGCTGCAGAACCGGGAAGCGGACGACGGCGGCACCCTGTTCGAACGTCACTGGGTGGGGCGCGTCACCTACGCTTTCGTGACCGCGCTGTTCAGCGTGTATCCGCGCGTCGCGCAGGGCGAAGCGAACAGCGCGCTTACCGGCACGGTGATGCGCCGGCTTGGCGCGCGCGATGTGGAGGCGATGGCGCGGATCGCAGCAACCCTCGGCGCCTGGAACGAGCGCATGCCGCCCGCGCAGGCGCCCGGCCTCGCTGCGGACCGACTCGAGGAAGTCTTCCGCGCGATCGGCATGCCGACACGGCTCTCGGAGCTCGGCATCGACCGCGGGCTATTTCCGCGCGTGATCGAGTATTCGCTCAAGAACTTCAACGCGGACCCGCAACGCGAATTCGTGCGCGAGCGGCCGCTGCTCGAAGAAGTCCTCGCCGCGGCCTGGTAGCGCCGCGGTTCGTGAGTTCCGTCACGTCCACCCCCGACCGACGCGCCGGGGGACACAACTTGTTACGCTTTGTTGCCTCCCCGGGGTAAACACGCGGCCACCCCCGGCGTTAGTATGACGGCGGGATAACTCCGCCCATACACAGCAAAGGAGCAGTAAAAATGAAGCTGAAACTTGCAGTGATCGCCGCCATCGTGGCGGCGCTGCCCGCGGTGGCGCTGGCGCAATCCACGGGCACGGCGTCCACTCCGCGTATCGACAAGCGGCAGGAGAACCAGCAGAAGCGCATCGATCAGGGCGTGCAATCCGGGCAGCTGACGGAGAAGGAGGCCGCGCGCCTGCAGAAAGGGCAGCAGCGCGTACAGAAGATGGAAGATAAGGCGATTTCCGACGGCAAAATGACCGTGAAGGAGCGCGCGCGCATCGAGCACGCGCAGGACCGTCAAAGCAAGAAGATCTTTCGCGAGAAGCACGACAAGCAGGTAGCGAAGAAGTAGCGTAGCGCGCCGGCCTGCACCGGCGCGTGGAATGCGGGATCCGGGAAGTGCTCGACCCGGCTCGCGGAAAACATCGGCGGGTCGATCGAACCCGCCGATTTTTCGTCACGGGAGCGCGTTCGCTTACAATACGCGCCTCACAGACCATGCCGAGACGCAGAATGGACACGGTAAAGACAGGGATGACGGGCACGCTCGAATGGGAAGTGACCGATAGGCTGTGCACCACGCGCGCCGAATACAAGGTGTTCTCGACCCCGTCCATGACGCTATTCGTGGAGATGGCGGCGGGTCAGCTGGTCGAGCCGCATCTCAAGCCGGGCCAGGGTCAGGTGGGACTCTCGGTCAGCGTCCGGCACCTCGCTCCCACGCCCGTCGGCAAGAGGGTGCGCGCAGAAGTCGAGCTCGCGGACATCGACCGGCGCAGGCTCCGATTCAAGGTCAAGGTGTTCGACGAGATCGAGCAGGTGGGCGAGGCCGAGCACGAGCGCTTCGTGATCGATGTCGAGAAATATACCGAGCGGCTAAAAAGAAAACTCGGCGGCTAGCTAGAATCGTCCTTGCGTGCCAGAGTGCAGGACGGGGGTGCGGGTTGTTATAATGCGGCGGTAATTCAGTCGCGCAATCGGAGGTCCTATGGAACGCTTCGTCTACGGCGCCCTCCTCTGCTGCGCCGCGATGCTGCCGGCGTTCGTTGCAACGGGTGCGGAGTATCCCGCTCGTCCGATCCGTATCGTGGTTCCGTTCCCTCCCGGCGGCACGTCCGATATTCTGACGCGCCTGCTCGGCGAGAAGCTGGGGGCGGAATTCGGCCAGCAGATCATCGTCGATAACCGTTCCGGAGCGGGGGGCGTGATCGCGACCAACATCGTGGCGAAGGCCAACCCGGACGGCTATACGCTGTACATGACTTTCGTCAGCCACGCGATCAATCCGCACGTATACGCGAAGCTCCCGTACGACACGGAAAAGGATTTCGTGCCGGTCGCGCTGTTCGCAGTCACCCCCAATGTGGTGGTTGTGACCCCTGCACTGCCCGCGAATTCGATCAAGGACCTGATCGCGCTGGCGAAATCGCGCCCCGGCCAGATCAACTATGCATCCGCAGGGGTGGGGACGAATTCCCATCTCTCCGCGGAACTGATCAACGCCATCGCGGGGATCAATATGGTGCACGTGCCGTACAAGGGCGCCCCGCAAGCCAATGCCGATGTGGCCTCCGGGACCGTCAGCGTGCACATCCCCTCGATGCCGGTGGCGATGCCGATGATCAAGGCCGGGCGCCTGAAGGCGATCGCCGTCACCAGCACGAAGCGTTCCCCGGTGTTGCCGGAGGTGCCAACCGTTGCGGAGACGTTGCCGGGCTACGAGTCGCTGGCTTGGTACGGGCTGATCGCGCCCAAAGGCACGCCACCGGCGATCGTCAACCGAATCACGACGGCCGTGCAGAAATCCGTGCAGAAGAAGGACCTCGTCGAGTCGTTCTTCGTGCAGGGCGCCGACGCGACTTACAGGGGGCCGGCCGATTTCGGCGCGTACATCAAGCGCGAACTGGCGCTGTGGGGCAAGGCGGTGAAGGCCGCCGGGCTCAAGCCGGGCGAGTTCTGACGGGCGCTGCGCGGGCGGAGCGCGTCGCTAGCGATCGCCCGACGGCGCCTCGACAGAGGCGTACCAGTCCGCGATCTCGCTCCCGGTCATGAAGATCACGTCGTCGCGCTTTTTGAGCAACTTGAGGCTCTCCGCAAGATAGCCGATCCGGTGCGGGACCCCGATCTGATGGGGGTGCATCGCCAGTGTGAGCACGCGCGGCTGGCGCTTGAGTTCCGGTTCGAACGTCCTGAGCGTGTCCTTCACGCGCTGGAGCAGCTCGGGCGACGACTGCCTTTCAATGGTGTAGATCAGACTGTCGTTCAGCTCGAAGCCATAGGGCATGCAGATGAGCGGCCCGTATTTGGTGCGCATCCAGCACGGCAGGTCGTCGAGCACCCAGTCGAGGTTGTATTCAATGCCGTGTTTCCGGATGAGATCGGGCGTGTCGAACGTCTGTGCGAAGCCCGGGCCCATCCATCCGCGGACCTTCTTTCCGGTGAACGCGGCCACCTGGTCGAGCGATTTCCTGATTGTGCCTTCCTCGTCGTCCTCCTTGTGCAGCAGCCGCTGTGTGTAGCCGTGACCGATGAACTCCCACCCGGCCTTCAGCATTGCCTGTGCGACGGACGGGTAGCGCTCGATCACGGTCGAGTTGAGGTTAACGCTGGCGGGCAGCTTGAGGCTGGCGTGCAGATCGAGCAGGCGGGGCATGCCGCAGCGCAGGCCGTATTCCGCCCAGGAATAGTTCGGGATGTCCGGGACGGGCTCCATTCCGTGCGGCGTGGAAAGCATCTTGCGCGGCATCGGCTGGTCGAACGGCCAGTACTCGACGTTCAGCACGCTGTGCACGATCAGCATTTTTCCCTTCTTCGGGGGCTTCAGCGACCTGCGCTCGCTCGACATCCGGAAGGGTACGCGCGGATTGCTCATTTCTGGTTCCTTTCCTCGGCGCGGAGTCGGCGGCCGTGTGGGTCCGGTGGTGAGCCCGATCTCCGTCCGGCCCCGTGACGGCAGCGCATACGTCCTGGGTAGCAGATCGGGACTGTGGCGGGCGCTCCTTCGCCCGCTTGCGGCCTGTTTTGCTATCTGACCATGGTCGAGGCGCGGGCTCGGCCCTTGAGCCTAGCTCCGTCTTTACTGGCGGCCCTGGGCGGCTCGATACGGCTTTCGCTTCTCTCCGCGTCTCTGCGGTGCAATTATTGCCTTTGCGTCCTTCGTGGTTCGGCTTCCAGCTATTTCTTTGCCATCGTGGATTTATTGAACGATCGCGGGTCGCGCGGCCGCCAGCGCCCGGAGTCCACCAGCGCGAGGAACTCATCGGTGATGCGGTTGAACAGGTCCGGCTCCTCGATGTTCACCGCGTGCCCGGTGGCGGGCACCACCGTCAGCCGCGCGGCCGGACACACGCGCTTGATGAAAATCCCGGGCTCGAGGCAGTTGTTGTCCTCGTCGCCGCTGATGATGTGAGTCGGCACCTTCATCTTGCGCAGGCCGCGCTCCATGCTGTAGATCGTCGGCCGCCTCGCCTGAACGCCGCGCAGCGTGTTGGCCGCGCCGAGCGGCGAGTGCTCGGCGAACTGCGTGCAGAATTCCCGGTAGCCGCGCGGATCCTTGTTGGCGAGCTGAACGCGCGCGGGACCGATCCGGTAGGGCTTGATCGCCTCCGCGGTGCCCAGTTCCTCGAAGCGCTTCGCGAGGACAGCGGTGTCGCGCAGGAATTGCTTGCGCTTGTCGGGGTCCGAGCCGTAGCCCGCGCCGATGACCGTGAGTGACAGCGCCATGCGCGGATAGCGCAGCCCGAACTCCAGCGTGGACAGACCGCCCATCGAGCAGCCGATGATGTGCGCCTTGCGGATCTTCAGGTGCCGCATCACGTTGGCGGTGTCGGCGGCGGCGATCGCCTGCGAGTACTTCGCCGCGCTTTTCGGCACGTCGGAAGGGGGGTAGCCGCGCGCGTTGAACGTTACGCAGCGATAGCGCCGGCAGAAGTAGCGCAGCTGCTGCTCCCAGCTTCGCATGTCGTGCGAGAACTCGTGCACGAAAACGACGGGCGTGCCGCGACCGACCTCCTCATAGTACAGCCGTACGCCATTCGATACTGCATAGGGCATGGTGATCCTCTCGTAAAGTTGGTTGACTGTTCTTCCGGACTCACTGCGGCTTGATGCCGACCTTCTTCACCACGTCGGCCCATTCCTTGATCTCGCGCTTCAAGAGGGCCATGAATTCCTGCGGCGTGCCGCCCGCGGGTTCCGCACCCTGCAACAGAAACTGCTCGCGTACTTCAGGCCTCTTGAGCGCGGCGTTGGTGTCCTGGCTGATCTTGTTTACTACGGAGGGCGGCATCTTGGCCGGTCCGATCAGCCCCAGCCAGTAGCTTACGTCGAACCCCGGGTAGCCCTGCTCGGCGATGGTCGGCACGTCCGGCAGCAGCGCCGAGCGTTTTGCGCTCGTGACGGCGATCGCGCGCACGCGCCCGGCTTTGACGAACGGCGCGAGCCCCGGCACGGAAACCGACACCATCGTGAGCTGCCCGCCGATTGCGTCGTTGATCGCGGGAACGCCGCCCTTGTACGGCACGTGGGTGAGCTCGATGCCGGCGAGCGCCCGGAACCACTCGAACGCCATGTGCTGGTGGGTGCCGTGGCCGCCGGTGCCCCAGTTGACCTTGCCCGGATGGGACTTGGCGTAGGCGACGAACTCGGAAATGTTCTTGATCGGCACGTTGAGATTGACCGCGACCAGATTGGGCGACATCGAAACCAGCACGATCGGCGTGAAATCGCTGATCTCGTCGAACGGCCGTTTGATGAAGATGCTCGGGTTGATCGTGTGGGTGCCGGTGCTCATGAGCAAGGTGTAGCCGTTCGGCGTCGCCTTGGCGGTGATTTCGGTTGCGATCATCGTGCTCGCGCCGGGCCGGTTGTCGTACACGAACTGTACGCCCCAGCGTTCGGTGAGGGCCCTGCCGATCAGGCGCCCCGAGATATCGGCGCCGCCGCCCGGGGTAAACGGGATCAGCATCCGGATCGAGCGCGAGGGATAGTCCTGGGCCGAGCAGTAGAGCGCGGATGCCGCGAAAGCCGCGCCGATGGTGACACGCGCGATGATGGAAATACCCATGATCCACCTCCTGTCAACGATTGGTGATGGCTTGCCCGCGGATTCGGAGTATACACGCTACGCGGGAGGTGGCCCAGGCGCGCCGCTTCCTTTCGCGCCGAGCTCTGCCTTCTGCGCGATCCGGATACCGGCCAGGACGACGATCCCGCCCAGGATGGCGATGGGCCCCAGCGTTTCCCCGAGCAACATCCACGCGTAGATCGCCGCGAGAACAGGCTGCGCGAGCAGCCCCACCGAGGAAAACGTCGCGGGCAGGTGCGCCATCGCATACGCGATGAGGCTCTGGCCCGCCACCTGCGCGATCAGCGCGAGTCCCGCGAGCTTGAGCCATCCCGTGGTGGTATCCGGCAGCATCTGCTCCCCGGAGACGAGCGCGATCGGGAGCAGCGCGGCGGCCGTGAACAGCCCGCTCCAGGCCATGACGCTGGAGGTCGCAACGCGCGAGCGCAGCCCCGTCACCGCGAGCATGTACGCGGCGTAGAACATTGCGGTCACCACGCCGAGGAAGTCGCCGAGCAGCGCCGAGCCACGCGGACGGATCTCACCCCCGATCAACAGGACCATGCCCGCGAGCGCTGTTCCCATGCCGACGACGAACAGCGCGGAGGGCCGTTTGCGGAACAGCACCCATGCCGCGAGCGTGACGAAGATCGGGGCGAGATTGGCGAGCAGCGTCGCGTTGGCGACGGAGGTCAGCACGATGGACCAGTGCCACACTGCGAGATCGCCCGCGAAGAACAGGCCTGCGGCGAGGAGCAGCCGGCGGTCGCGCGCGTAGCTGCGGAAGTGCTCGCCGCGTTGCTGGAACAGCGACCACGCCCACAGAAAGGGCAGCGCCAGCGCGACGCGCCAGAATCCGGTCGCGACCGGCCCGGTCTCGCTCACTTTCACGAACAGGGCGGAGGTTGCGATCGCGGCGGCGCCGGCGATAAGTGCCGCCACTGCGATTCCGCGCCGGGAGTCCTGCGGATGTGGGTCCGTTGATTTCAAGTAAATTTTCCGGCAGGCTCATCTGCCGGAAAATTTGGGCTTGCGCTTCTCGATGAACGCGCGCATGCCTTCCTTCTGGTCCTGGGAGGAAAACAGGATCTGCACCGACTTCGCCTCGAGCGCGAGCGCGCTCGAAAGCGGAGCCTCCATGCCCGCGAGCACCGCTTCCTTGGCGAGCTGCACGGCGAGTGGAGGCAGCTCGGCGATGCGCGCGGCAAGCTCGACCGCGCGTTTCTCGACTTCCGCGTCCGGCACGACCTCGCTTGCGAGCCCCATTTCCAACGCGGCGCGCGCGCCGAAGAGCTCTCCGGTGAGCACGTACTTCATGGCCCGGTATTTTCCGGCGGCGCGCGTGAGCCGCTGGGTGCCGCCCCCGCCCGGGATGATGCCGATCCTGACCTCCGGCTGCCCGAACTGCGCGGACTCGCCGGCGATGATGATGTCGCAGGTCATCGCGAGCTCGCAGCCGCCGCCGAGCGCGTAGCCGTTCACCGCCGCGATCACCGGCTTGGGGCACGCGCCGATCGTGCGCCACAGCCGGTGCACGCCCCGCGCGAGCATCTCCACCGTGCCGGCGTCGGCCATTTCCTTGATGTCAGCGCCCGCGGCAAAGCTCTTGTCATTTCCGGTGAGCACGATGGCGCGCGTGGCCGCGTCCTCGCCCATTTCTGTGAGGTGCCGTGCGAGGAGCCTGCGCACCTCGAGGTTGAGCGCGTTGCGCGCCTCGGGACGGTTGATGCGGATCAGGCCCACGCCTTCCGCTGGGCGTTCCAGGAGAACGACATCACTCATTCGGGTTGGCTCGTGCGGTTGGTGACATGGTGAGGCGTGACATGGTGGAGCGTGACATGATGAAGGGTGACTCGTTGGCGTTCTTCGGCTTCTCGCGGCATCCACTCACGCAACATCACGTCACGAAGTTTCATGTCACGCATTAACGGGTCACGCAGTTCTACTCTTTGGCGAGGCCGAGGTCCACCAGCACCGCCTTCATGTCGGCATAGTCCTTGTCGAGGTCCTTCCGGAACTGCGCTCCGGTCACGAAGTCTTCGGACCAGAAGTTCTTCTCGAGATCGGCACGCCATTCGGGGGCCTGTGTTGCCTTGCGCAGCACGCCCTCCCAGAACGCAACCTGCGCCGGGGAGAGCCCTTTGGGTGCCATGATGGCGCGCCAGCCCCCGAACACCAGATTCACGCCCTGTTCCTTCCAGGTCGGCACGTTGGCGAGCAGGCCGCCGAAGCGTGCCGGGGCGGCGACGCCCACCACGCGCATTTTGCCCGAGGCGACGTGGATGCTCGTGTTGCCCGCGGCAGTGGTGACGAGGTCGATGTGGCCTCCGAGCAGCGCGGTGATCGCTTCGGCCGAGCCCTTGAACGCAACCGCCTTGAGGTCGCGCGGATTGCCGCCCACTTCCTTGAGCAGCAGCCCGGCGGCGATGTGGTTGTGGCTGCCGAGCGTGGTCGCAAAGCCGGTCGCCACCGACTTGGGATCCTTCTTCAGGCGATCCATCAGATCCTTTCCGGTCCTGATCGGCGAGTCGGCGTTCACCGCGAACACGATGTAGTCGTTAAAAAGCGAGGCGATCGGCGTGAAATCGGTGTAGCTCAGCTTGCTCAGCCCGAGGATGTGGTTGCTGAGCAGCGCCGTCGTGCCGATCAGCAGGGTGTGCGGATCCCCCGCCCGCTGGTTGACGTACGTGAATGCGATGGTGCCGCCGCCCCCGGGGCGGTTCGAGACGGTCATCGTGGTGTTGAGAAGGCGCTCCCCGGTGAGGATCCTTTCCACCTGCCGGGCGGTCTTGTCGTTGCTGCCGCCGGGCGCCGACCCGACCACGATCTCGACGTTCTTCTGCGGGCTCCAGCCCTGGGCGGATGCCGGCGCGCTCGCGGCGAACAGCAGCGCCGAGAGCACGAGATGCGTCGTTTTCATTCGTTCCTCCTTGCCTGGCGTAGTCCGTGCTTCCTTCGCGCTACTGGGGGTCGAGCGCCGCCGTTTTCACGACGCGCGCGTATTTTTCGATCTCGGCGCGGATGAATTTTCCGAAGTCATCCGGCGTGCCCCCCATCGGTTCGAGCCCGTCGTTCACGAAGCGGTCCTTGATCTCCGGGCCGCCGAGGATCCTGCCGACCTCGGCGTTGAGCCGCGCCACGATCTCTCTCGGGGTCTTCGCGGGCGCGAGCAGGCCGAACCAGTTGGTCGCCTCGTAGCCGGGCAATCCCGACTCGTCGAAGGTCGGCACCTGGGGAATCGCCGAGAAGCGCTTCATGCTGCCGATCGCGATCGACCGCAGCCGGCCCGACTGGATGTGGGGAAGCAGCGCAGGCACGCCCGAGAAGATCATCTCGACGTGGCCGCCGACGGTGTCGGCGAGCGCAGGAGTATTTCCCTTGTAGGGCACGTGCACGACATTCGCGCCGGCCATTACCTTGAACAGCTCGCCCGCCATGTGGTTCGAGCCTCCCATGCCCGAAGAGGCGAAATTGAGCTGACCGGGCCGCGCCTTGGCGAGCGCGATCAGCTCCTTCAGATTCCGCACCGGAAGCGACGGATGCACCGAGAGCACGTTGGCGCCTTTCACGCACAGCACGACGGGAGCAAGATCGCGCAGGGTATCGTAGGGCGGCTTCGCGAGCAGGCTCATGTTGATCGCGTTGGCCGCCCCGCCCATGAGCAGCGTGTAGCCGTCGGCAGGCGCACGGACCACCATTTCCGAGCCGATATTGGTGCCGGCGCCGGGACGGTTTTCGACGACGATCTGCTGCCCCAGCGCTTCGGTGAGGCGTGCGCCAATCGCGCGCGCCGTGATGTCCGTGTTGCCACCGGCGGCGTAGGGCACGATCACGCGCAGCGGTTTGCCCGGGTAGGATTGCGCGGCTACCGGCGCGCAGAGCAGCGCCAGGGCGAGGAGCACCGGAAATTGATAACGATTGGTCATCGGGGACCCCGGATGCGTTGGCTCAGGCGCTGTGCACTTCGTTGATCAACGGCTCTCCGCGGTGCCAGCGCGCGAGGTTCTCGAGGAAAAGCGCGTTCACGCGCAGCCCGTTGCCGTCGGATGCCGCCGAATTATGCGGGGTCACGATCACATTGGGCAACTCCCACAGCGGAGAGTCGGGGGGCAGCGGCTCCTCGTCGAACACGTCGAGATAGGCGCCGGCGAGATGGCCGCTCCCGAGCGCCGCGATTAGCTCCTCCTGCACCAGGATCTTGCCGCGCGACACGTTGACGATGCGTGCGCCGCGGGGGAGCGCCGCGATCCGCGCCGCGTTGACCAGCCCTTGCGTTTCGGTGGTGAGCGAGCACGCGATCGCGAGCCAGTCCGCGCGCGGGAGCAACTTGGGAAGCGCGTCCGGCGCGTGCAGTTCGTCCGCGGCATCCCCGGGCCGCGGCCCGCCGCGGCGCACGCCGACTACGTGCAGTCCCAGCAGCCGGGCGAGGCGGGCAATTTCGTTGCCGATGTGCCCGAGCCCGAGCACCAGCATGGTCTGGCCGCGCAGATCACGCGGAACCTCCGCCCCGCGCATCGGATCCCATGCGCGGCGTCGTTGCGCGGCGATCCAGCGCGGGAAATTCCGCGCGAGCATCAGCATCCCCGCGATGGCCGTCTGCGCAATCGGCCCGGCGGTCGTGCCCGCGGAAGTGGTGAGTCGAACGCCGCGCGCGAGCAGCTCGCTGTAGATGGGATGGTCCACTCCGACGTTGAATACGTGCATCCACTTCAGGCCCGGTGCCTTGCGTGCCGCCGAGAAGAACTGCCTCGAGTAATCCGGAAACACATCCTCGGAGAAGAATGCGATCTCCGCCCGCGCGCACGCGGAATCGGGCAGACGCCCGGCCGGCTCGGGCGGAAGTACCATCAATTCGAGGCGCGCACCGTGACGCGCGGCCCCGGCGAGGGTTTCGGCTCCGTGCTTCGTGTTGAAATGGTGCGAAACCAGCAGGGTCGTCACGCAGTGGACTCCGGAACGTGGCGTGAAAACGGACGGGGATGCCCGGGCGTGGCAGCGGGCCCGCCATTTTGCGGCCATTTTACCCGCTCTGTTAAGATTCCGGCCTTTGCTGACCTGACGAAAGTGTGCGGCACGTGCCGGTCGACCCGCTGGAGCTTGCAAAACAACTGATCGCGAGGCGCTCGGTAACGCCCGACGATGCCGGCTGCCTCGACGTGCTGGGCGGGCATCTCGAGCGGATGGGCTTCACGTGCGAGCGCATCCGCGGGAACGGGGTCGAGAACCTGTGGGCGCGCCGGGGCAAGGCACGGCCGCTGATGTGCTTCGCAGGCCATACCGATGTCGTTCCGACCGGACCGCTCGAGCGCTGGAGGACCGATCCTTTCACGCCCACGATCCGCGACGGCGTGCTCTACGGGCGTGGCGCGGCCGACATGAAATCCTCGCTCGCGGCTTTCATCGCCGCGATTGCCGGGTTCGTCGCGGAGCACCCGGACCACGGCGGCTCCATCGCGCTGCTGCTCACGTCCGACGAGGAGGGGCCGGCGACCGACGGCACAGTGCGCGTGATCGAGGCGCTGCGCGGCCGCGGCGAGCAGCTCGATTACTGCATCATCGGCGAGCCGACTTCCGTCAACCGGCTGGGCGACATGATCAAGAACGGCCGCCGCGGCTCGCTCTCGGGCACACTCACCGTGAAGGGCGTGCAGGGCCACGTCGCTTACCCGCACCTCGCGAAGAACCCTGTGCTGGAGCTCGCCCCGGCGCTCGCGGAGCTCGCCGGCATCGAGTGGGACCGGGGCAACGAATACTTTCCGCCGACCACTTGGCAGGTTTCGAATGTCCACGCCGGGACCGGCGCGACCAACATCATCCCGGGCGAGGCGCAGGTCCAGTTCAATTTTCGCTTCTCCACGGCGAGCACGCTGGAGTCCCTGCAGACGAGGCTCGTGAACGTCCTCGATCGCCACGGCCTGGAATACGATCTGGAGTGGGTCTACGGTGGCCGTCCGTTCGTGACGAAGAAGGGGGATCTGGTGGAAGCGGTCGCGCGCGCGATCAAGTCCGTGACCGGCGTGGACACCGAGCTCTCGACCACCGGCGGCACCTCCGACGGGCGCTTCATCGCCGACATCTGCCCGCAAGTCGTGGAATTCGGGCCCACCAACGCGACCGTACACAAGGTGAACGAGTGTATCCCGGTCGAGCACGTGGAACCATTGGCGAAGATCTACCAGCAGATACTTGTGAATTTATTGGTAGGCGGTAAGCAGTGAGCGGTGAGCGGAGCTTGGGTTTCACGGGTTTCTATTCACTGCTTACCGCTCACTGCTCACCTCTCCATCGCGCGTGATGCGAAGCGACAACCTCCACGAGCTTCCCCCCGGACTGCCGGTGCCGCAGGACGACGGCGCGTGCGACCACCTTGCGGGCCTCGCCCTGCCGAAGCTTGCGCTGCGCTCCACCGCGGGGCGCAGCATCGATCTCTCGGCGCTGGCGGGCCGGTCGATCGTTTACTGCTATCCGCGCACGGGCAGGCCCGACGAGGAGTCGCCCGCGGGGTGGAACGAAATTCCGGGAGCGCGCGGCTGCACGCCGCAGTCGTGCGCTTTCCGGGACCACTACCGGGAGCTGCGCGCGCTCGGCGCGAGCAACCTGTTCGGCCTCAGCACCCAGGACACGGACTACCAGCGCGAGGCGGCGGACCGCCTGCACCTGCCGTTCGAATTGCTGTCCGACCGCAAGCTCGAGCTCGCTTCCGCGTTGAAGCTCCCGACTTTCACGATGGCCGGCATGACCCTCATCAAGCGGCTCACCCTGATCGTGCGCGACGGGGCCATCGAGCACGTGTTCTATCCGGTGTTTCCGCCCGACCGCAACGCGCCCGACGTTATCCGCTGGCTGAAGGAGTGCGTGCCCGGTCCCTAGCGCGTGATCACGCGAGCCACGGCGCTTCTGCGTGGTAGCGTTTCTCGAACGCCTCGATTTCCGGCAGGCGCTGCAGCACGAGGGCGACGTCGTCGAGGCCTTTCAGCAGCTTCTCCCGGTTGCCGGGATCGATCTCGAAGCGGTACCGGGCGCTGTCGGGCCCGGTCACGGTCTGCTCCTCGAGGTCGACGGCGATCTGCGCGCCGGGCTGATCGTGCAGCTCGCGGCGCAATTTCTTGCAGATCTCGTCGGCGAGCCGCACCGGCAGCAGCCCGTTCTGCAGCGCGTTGCCGTAATGGATGTCGCCGAAAGACGGCGCGATCACCGAGCGTATGCCGTAGTCCATCAGCACCCATACTGCGGATTCGCGCGAGGAGCCGCAGCCGAAGTTGTCACCGGCGACCAGGATTTGCGCATTGCGGTACGGCGCCTGGTTGAGGATGAAGTCGGGGTTGTCGGACCCGTCGGCGCGGTAGCGCAGGTCGTGGAACAGGTATTTCCCGTAATCTGCGCCGCGCGCCTTGCGCAGGAAACGCGCCGGCACGATCTTGTCGGTATCCACGTTCGTCATGTCGATCGGTGCGGCGACCGCGATGACACTGGTGAACGGCTTCATGGTTCGTCTGTAAGCGGTAAGCGGTAAGCAGTAAGCGGTCAGCGGGAACTCCGCAAGAAATCAGCGTCACATCACTGCTCACTGCTCACTGCTCACTGCTCACTGCTCACTGCTCACTGCTCACTGCTCACTGCGTCAACAGCTTCCGAACGTCGGTGATGCGGCCGGCGACGGCGGCGGCGGCGACCATGGCAGGGCTCATCAGGTGGGTGCGCGCCCCCTTGCCCTGCCGCCCCTCGAAATTGCGGTTCGAGGTCGAGGCGCAGCGCATGCCTGCGGGGACGATGTCGCCGTTCATCGCCACGCAGCTCGAGCAGCCCGAGGCACGCCAGTCGAATCCCGCTTCGCGGAAGATCCGGTCGAGCCCCTCGGCTTCCGCCTGCCGCTTCACCGCGCTCGAGCCCGGTGAGACCCACGACGGCACGCTGACCTTCCTTCCTTTCAACACCGCGGCGGCGGCGCGCAGATCCTCGATGCGGCCGTTGGTGCAGGTGCCGATGAAGGCGCGGTCGATCTTCACATCCTGCAACCGCGTTCCGGGCGCGAGGTCCATGTAGCGCAGCACCTGCTCCAGGCGTGCCCGCCTGTCCGCAGACGCGGCGGCCGCGGGATCGGGCACCGCAGCGGTAATCGGCGCGCCTTCCTCGGGGCTGGTGCCCCAGGTCACCATCGGCGCAAGCGCGCTCCCGTCGAGCGTCACTTCGCGATCGAACACGGCGCCGCCGTCGCTCGGCAGCGCGCGCCACAGCGCAATCGCCTGGTCCCAGTGCGCGCCCTTCGGGGAGAATTCGCGTCCCTCGAGATAGGCGATGGTCTTGTCGTCGGGTGCGACCATGCCGGCGCGCGCACCGGCCTCGATCGACATGTTGCATACGGTCATGCGCCCTTCGATGGTCAACCCGCGTATCGCAGCGCCCGCGTACTCGATCGCGTAGCCGGTGGCGCCGGCGGTCCCGATCTTCGCGATGATGGCGAGGATCACGTCCTTCGCACTGAGGCCGGGCGCAAGCGCGCCGTCGACGGTGATGCGCAGCCGCTTCGGTTTCTTCTGCCACAGGCACTGAGTGGCGAGAATCTGCTTCAACTGCGAAGCGCCGATGCCGAAGGCCAGCGCCCCGAGCGCGCCGTGCGTGGAGGTGTGCGAGTCGCCGCACGTGACGATGAGCCCGGGCTGGGTGATGCCGAGCTCGGGGCCGACGACGTGGACGATGCCCTGGCGCGGGTCGTCGATGCCGAAATGCTCGACGCCGTTGGCGCGCGCATTGTTCGCGAGCAGCTCGATCATGTTGCGCACTTCGGGATCGGTGACCCCTGCGATGCCGCGCTCGCGGCCGAGCGTCGGCACGTAGTGGTCGGCGACGGCGAAGTTCTGCCGCGGCTTGCGCACCTTGCGGCCTTCCCTGGCGAGCGCGCCGAAGGCGAACATCGAGCCTTCGTGAACGAAGTTACGGTCGATGTGCAGCAGCGCTTCTCCGCCGTCGCGGCGCACGATCGCGTGCCGGTCCCAGATCTTGTCGAAGAGCGTACGGGGTGTGGTCATGTCCAGACCGTGAAACCGTCAACGACCTTCAGGCACAGAGAAAACAGAGCATACAAGATACTCCCGGTGTTCTCCGCGCTTTCTGTGGCGAGGCGCTTCACAAACCGGCGCGCTGTTCCTCGGGCACGCCGTAGCGCTCCTCGAGCCGCTGGATCTCGGGCAGGCCCGCGATCTCGGTGAATTGCGCGAAGGTGGCGACTTCGCCGCGCAGGTGCGCGATGGAGCCCGTGCGTTTGAGCTCGCGCAGCAGATGCTGCATGGCGGGTATCGCGGCGAGGATCACCCAGTTCGGGTAGATCGCGATCCGGTAACCGAGACGCGCGAGCTCTTCTGCGGGAAGATCGGGGGTCTTGCCGCTGGCGGCCATGTTGTAGAGCAGCGGCACGCCGCGGAAGTGCGCCGCCACGCGCTCGACCTCGGGCCGGCCGACCGGCGCCTCGATGAAGAGCACGTCCGCGCCGGCCTCGCGGTAGCGGCTGCCGCGCTCGAGTGCTGCCCCCAGGCCCTCGACCGCAATCGCATCCGTGCGCGTGATGATGACGAAGTTCTCGTCGCGGCGGGCGTCGCACGCCGCCCGGATCTTCGCGACCATCTCGGCGACCGGGATGACGCGCTTGCCGGCGAGGTGGCCGCAGCGCTTGGGCCACGCCTGGTCCTCGATGTGCACGCCGGCGACGCCCGCCTTCTCGTAGTCGCGGATGGTGCGCCGCACGTTGATCGGATTGCCGTACCCGGTGTCCGCATCGGCGATGACGGGCAGGCCGGATGCGTCGGCGATGCGCCCGGCGTTGTCCACCATCTCGGAGGCGGTGAGCAGCCCCACGTCCGGCATCCCGAGCCGTGTGAGGCTCGTGCCGAAACCGGTCATGTACACCGCCTCGAAACCCTCGCGTGCAACGAGCCGCGCGGCGAGCGCATCGGCGACGCCCGGCGCCACGATGCATCCGGGATGCGCGAGCAGTGCGCGCAGGCGAAATGCGGGTGTCGTCATCGAGGCCTCTCGCGGCGGGTGTGGGGCCTCCATTATAGCGGCGGGATTCTCGGTCACTGCCTCATAGCACCCGCAGCGACCACGCCGTGCCGGGCGGCACGGGCGGGGCGAATCTCACCGGGCGGCAGTTGGGTATCGCCGCCTCCGGCTCCTCCAGCTCGAGCAGGCGGCACAGCGCGCGAAACGTGCCGGAATGCGCGACGATGAGCGGTGGGTGCTGCGCCTCGATCCGTGCGAGCGCGGCGTGCGTGCGCTCGACGAATGCCTCGGGCGTCTCTCCTCCCGGCGGCGTGGTCCCGCGCACCCGCTCCGAGCGTGGCCTGCCTTCCAGCGCTCCCCAGTCGCGCTCGGCGAGCCCGGGAATAACGGCGTGCGGAATATCGAGCGCTGCGGAGAGGATGGCCGCGGTGTCGCGCGCGCGCTGCAGCCCACTCGAGACGATGTGGGTCACGCCGAGCGGCCGCACGAGCTCGATCGCGGCGCGCGCCTGCGCGCGCCCGGTCTCGTTGAGCTCGACATCGGTGGAGCCGGCAATGAGCTCGAGACGGTTCGTCTCGGTCTCGCCGTGGCGCAGGAAGTAGAACGCGCGCGCGAAAAGCGCGACGCCTTCGGCGCCGGGCTTCAAATCGCGGCCTCTCCCTGCACGAGCACCTGCGCGGGCGCGAACGCCTCGCGCCAGGCGTCGAGGTGGCGCGCGTCGCCGAAGGCGGGGAGCACCGTGCGTGCGCCCACGGAGCGGGCGAGCGCGACGTTGTCGCGCAGGCGCGGGTGCGCGTTCCAGCGCACGTAGCGCGCGCGCCCCGAATCGGTCAGGCGCTGCGCCGGCGTGCCGGACGGCACGTAGCCGGTGAACACGATCTCGGGCCGCGGCTCGCCTTCCCACTGCGCGACGAGCCGCGCGGACTCGCCCTCGGTTGCGTCGGCGTAGCCCGTGAACATCAGCCCCTGGCAGCCAGCGATGGGCGGCGCCTCGCGGGCGATGCGCGCAAGCTCCTCGGTCACGCCCGCCCGCAGGCTCGCCTCGTCCGCGCTTGCGATGCGCAGGAGCGCTGCGCGCAGGTCGGCCCCGAGGTGTGGGAGCGTGCCGAGCGCCGTGGCGAGATGATAGACCAACTCGGGGCCGCGCCCGTTCGACGGCACCGGAAGCAGCGCAAGCCCGCGCTCGAAGACCGGCTCGAGTGCGCGCGCGCAGTCATCGAGCGAGCTGTCGTAGCTGCCGTACGAGGCGTCGAGAATGACGGTGGCCGCGGCGGGCGGCGCGTCGAACGCGTAGACTGGGGACTCCACCCCGTGGTCGCCCATGTAGAGGAGGCCGCCGCCGATGTCGAGGTGCAGCCACACGCCTCCCGGCGCGTGGCCGTTGCGACCCGTGCGCACCGTGACGCCGCAGATTTCGGCCGCCCCGCACAGCGGCAGAGAGGTGCCCGAGCCTTGCCGCCCGAGCGCGGATAGCACGCTCGCCGTCGCGTAGAGCGGGGGATCGCCCACCTGCGGGGCGAGCTTGAGTGCGCCCGCGTGGTCGCGGTGCGCGTGAGACAGCAGCAGCGCGTCCACCCGTCCGATGCCGTCCACGTTCGGCCACAGCCCCGGCTGCGGGCCGTAGCCGAGATCGAGCAGCAGGCGCGCCTGCCCGGTTTCTACCAGGAAGCAGGCCGGACCCTTCGCCCCTAGTCCGGATACTGCGGTGACACGCGCCATCGTCCGCCTGGAACAGGTGAAGCAAAGCCGACCGCGCGCCCCCGCGCGACCACGTGATCGGGCTCTAGATAACGGCGTTTTTGCGGAATGTTTCGATCTCCTCTGCGCTGAAGCCGTATTCCTGGAGCACCTGCTCCGTGTGCGCGCCGCGGTCGGGGGCCGCGGTACGTACCTGCTGCGCGGGCCCGTTGGAGAGCCGCACGCCCTGGCCGACGATCTCGATCTTCCCCAGCCGGTAGTGCTCGACCGGCTGGGCGATGCCGATCGTCTTCACCTGCGGATCGGCGAATACCTGATCGATGGTGTAGATGGGCCCGCACGGCACGCCCGCCTCGTTCAGCGCCTGCACCCACTCCGCGGACGTGCGCTTCGCGATGCGCTCGCCGATCTCGGCGTTCAACGCATCGCGGTTCATCAGGCGCAGCTTGAAGTCCTTGTAGTCCGGGTGCGTGATGAGTTCGGGCGCGCCGATGGCGCGGCAGAATCGCTCGTAGAGGTTTCCCGAGGCGGCGATGTTGATGTGGCCGTCGGCGG
This sequence comes from Betaproteobacteria bacterium, assembly GCA_016868035.1. Classification (GTDB taxonomy): domain Bacteria; phylum Pseudomonadota; class Gammaproteobacteria; order Burkholderiales; family SG8-41; genus SG8-41. The sequence goes on from VGID01000039.1 coordinate 22,885, forward strand.
TCTGGTAGACGCCGGTCGGGATCGCGGTCGGGTGGTTGTTGCCCGCCTGCGGCGGGACCTCGCGGCTCACCAGCCAGCGCGCCGCCTGGAAGTCGAGCATCGCGATCAGGGCTTGCAGCAGCGAGGTATGCACCCATTGCCCGGCGCCGGTCCTCTCGCGCTCGTAGAGCGCGAGCACGATTCCGAACGCGAGGTAGATTCCCGCGCTCGAGTCCGAAATCGCGATGCCCACACGCACCGGACCCTGTCCCGGCAAACCGGTGACCGACATCAGGCCGCCCATGCCCTGCACCACGTGGTCGAGCCCGGGCCGGTCGCGGTACGGGCCCTCCTGGCCGAAGCCGGAGATGCTGCCGTACACGAGCCGCGGGTTGATGCCGCGCAGGGTCTCGTAGTCGATGCCGAGGCGGTGCTTCACGCGCGGGCGGTAGTTTTCGACGAGCACGTCGGCTTTCTCGACCAGGCGCTTGAAGATCGCCAGTCCCCCGGGGTCCTTGAGGTTGAGCGTGATGCTACGCTTGTTGCGGTGCAGGTTCTGGAAATCGGGCCCGTGGCGCCGGTCCCACGGCCCGCCGTCGCCGTCCTGCTCGCCGGGCTCCTCGACCTTGATGACGTCGGCGCCCCAATCGGCGAGCTGGCGCACCGCGGTCGGCCCCGAGCGCGCGCGGGTGAGGTCGAGCACCTGGATTCCCTTCAACGGCAAACTAGCTTCGGACATGCGTGAATCGACTCCTGTGTTGCGTTTACGATGTTGGTCTTGCCGCTATTCAACCCGGGTGCGGCTCATCGCGCTCAACCCGCGGCGCGTGCGGCGGCGCGTGCGCCATAGTCGAACTCGCACGACCGCAGCGTCTCCAGCTTCCAGAGCTCGCCGAGCAGCTTGCGCGTCGCCGCCTCGCCGATCACCGGCACGCAAAGCTCGAGGAACTTGTCGTTCAGCTCCTCGTCGGTGAGGGGCATCCCGGGATCGCCCTTGCGGGTGGGCTGGAAGTGGCCGAAGCACCGCCCGTCCGCGGTCTCGATCTCGATTCGCGCCGCGCGCTGGCCCGGGTAGCCCCTGGACAGCTCCGGGTCGGCGACGCACCCGATTTTCCGCATGAGCGCGCGCACCTCCGGGTCCGCCAGGCGTTCGGGCGAGAAGGCGTTGAGCCGCACGCTGCCGTGAACGAGCGCGTGCGCGACGGTGTACTGGATGCTGAATTTCGCCTGATATTCGCCTTGCGGGCGGTCGTTGTCGACGATGTCGAGGCCCGCCTGGTAGGTTGCGATGCGGATTTTCGCGATGTTCTCGTGCGAGAGTGCGTGCTCGCGCTTGAGGAGGAGCGCGGCGTCGATCGCCGGGAAATTATGGCCGCAGCAGCCGTGGTTCTTGAAGGTGATGTTGACGATGTGGTAATCGGTGCCGAGCCCGTGCGTGGCCTTGGACCAGTCGACTCCGGCGCTCATCGCGGCCGCGAATCCGAGCTCGCCCTCCAGAATGTCGAGCGCGCCGGTCACGCCCTTCGCCGCCGCCATCGCCGCCATCGCGCCCGCGTCCGCGGCGTGTCCGCCGTGCAGCGGTTTCGACATCGCCTGCGAGCGGAACGCCTGCTGCAGGCCGGCCGCGAAGGTGGCGGCCGTGGCGAGCGCGTGCATGAACTGCTCGCGGCTGCAGCCGAGCACCGTTGCGACCGCGGCGGCCGCGCCGAGCGTGCCGACGGTGCCGGTGGTGTGCCAGTACTTGTAGTGCGCGGGCATCACCGCCTCGCCGATGCGCGTGGAGACCTCGTAGCCCACGATCACGGCACGCAGGAACGCTTCGCCGGATGCTCCTTGCGCCTGCGCAGCGGCGAGTGCGGCCGAGATGACGGGGCTGCCGGGGTGATATCCGGCGTCGCGGTAGATGTCGTCGAATTCCACCGAGTGCGACGCCGTGCCGTTGATCAGGGCGGCGGCACGCAGCGTGGCGCGGCGCCCGCCGGCGAGGCGCGCGCGGCCGCGGTCGAGGTCCTCGGCGAGCGCTTCCTCGAGCAGGACCGCGGGCGCGATCCGGCTTCCCGGGAGCAGCGACGCGCACCAGTCGATCACGGCCCGCTTGGCGTGATGAACGACTTCCGGCGCAAGCGCAGCCTTCTGTTCCCTCACCGCGTAATCGGCGATTTTTCCGAGCAGCATGGCGTTCCTACTGAAAAGCAAGAGACGAGAGGCGAAAGGAGGGGGGCGTCGAACCAGGCCTTGCTGGTCCGCGCGTTTCCTCCTCTCTCCTCTCTCCTCTCACCTCGCTCCTCTCCGGGTCAATTGTCCGCGAGGACGAGCAGTCCGTCCACCGCGATGCAGCCCTTGCCCTCTTCCTTGACGATGAGCGGGTTGATCTCCGCCTCGGATACGCGGGGCTCGAGGTAGGCGAGTTGCGAGAACGCCGCGACCGCGCGCGCGAGCGCGGAGAGATCGCCCTTGCGCAACCCGCGGTAGCCACGGATGATCGCGAGGCCCCGCACCTCTTCGATCATGCCCGCTGCTTCCTCTGCGGTGACCGGCGCGAGCCGCAGCGCGAAGTCGCAGTAGACTTCCGCGAGCACGCCGCCCACGCCCAGCACCACTACCGGGCCGACCTGCGGGTCGCTCTTGTAGCCGAGGATCAGTTCCGCGAGCCCGCGCTCCATCTTCTGCACCAGCATCCCCTCGATACGGGCGTCTTTTTTATAAGCGCGCGCGTTCGCGAGAATCTCCTCGTATGCCGCCGCCAGTTCGTCAGCGGATGTAAGGTTGAGCCGTACCGCGCGCGCTTCGGTCTTGTGGGTGATATCGGGCGAGAGGATCTTGGCGGCCGCGGGAAACGCGATCTCCACGCGCTGCTTCGGGTCGGTGATCACGGCCGCCTCGGCGTGCGGCACACCGAGCGCGGCGAACACCCTGCATGCCTGGTATTCGTTGGGGCGCGCTTCCCCGCCGAGCAGTGCCCGCGCCGATGCGAGCCTCCGTGCGTCGGGCCGCGGGACCCCGGCCGGGGCCCGCCAGTCGCGCCACGCGCGGATCGCGTCCGCGCACGCCTCCGGGGTGCGGAAGCCGGCGACGCCCGCGTTGCGCAGCAGCTCCAGGGATACTTCGGCATGTGGGGAGAGAAACGCGGCGAGCGGCTTCCCCCTCGGCGCGGCCACGATGGGTTCGACCGTGATGTGCGGCTGGTACTGCGCCGAGCTGCCCGCGACCGCCAGCACGAGATCGCAGTGGTCGGACGCGATGAGCTCCTCGAGCACCGCGCTGTAGATCTCCTTCTTCGCTCCTGCGAGCGTCAAGTCGGTGAGCCGCGCGCCTGAAATGCGGATCCCCTTGCGCGCGAGGTCCTCCACGACGCGCGCCGCCGGCGGGACGACCTCGACGCCGAGCGTGCCCATGCGGTCGACGACGGTCGCGGCGCCGCCGCCGGTGGTGGTCATGACCGCAACGCGGTGGCGCGCGACCGGACGCTGGCCCGTCACCAGCGCCGGCAGCTCGAACAGTGTTTCGAGCAGATCCACCCGCAGCATGCCGTTCGCGCGGAAGAACGCGTCCGCGGTCTCATCCGATCCGGTCATCGCCCCGGTGTGGGAGGAGGCGAGCTCGACCCCGACCTCGGAGCGCCCGAGCTTGTAGACGATGACGGGCTTGCCCGCGTCGTAAGCGCGGCGCGCGGCGGAGGCGAGCCGCTTCGCGTCGCGTATCGTTTCCATGAAGAGCAGGATCACGCGGGTTTCCGGATCGTCGGCCAGCATGCCGGTCACCTCGCCCACCGAGATATCGCACTCGTTGCCGACGGATACGAGTCTCGAGAAGCCGAGGCCGCGGCCCGCGCCGCGCGACATGAGCCCGCCCATCATGCTTCCGCTCTGCGAGACGATGGCCACCTCCCCGGGGGCGATCTCCGCCTTCTCGAGCACCGCGTTCACGGTAAGCGCGAGATGGGAGTGGGTGTCCACCAGGCCGATGCAATTGGGTCCGAGAATCCGCATCCCGGCGTCGCGTGCGAGCGCGAGAACCTCGTCCTGCCGGCGCCTGCCCTCGGCGCCGACCTCCGCGAACCCGTCGCTGAAGATGGTGGCCACGCGCACCTTCTTCTCGCAGCACTGCGCGATCGCCTCCGGCACCGCGGCCGTGGGCACCATGATGAAGGCGTGCTCGATCCCGCCCGGCACGGCGCGCACGTCGGGATACGCGCGCTCGCCGAAGATCTCCGCCCGCCCCGGGTTGATCGGCAGGACGCGCCCGGCGTAGCCGTGCTTCTTGAGGAAGCGCTGCGGGCGGGAGGTGTTTTTCGTCGCGTCGCCCGAGGCGCCGATCAGCGCGATGGATTCCGGCGCGAACAGCGCCTGCGCCAGGCCGGGTGGCGCAGCCGTGCTCATGGCGCCACCGGTCTCGCGACTCGTGACTCGTGACTCGTGACTCGACGCATACGTCGTGCGCATTGCGCCATGGCTAGGGGAAGCAAACCGGACAAAGACCAGTCACCAGTCACGCTTTATCAGCCCGCGGCGGACGCTGTGAGAACGTCCGCTCGAAGACGGACTCGGCGATCCGGTTCTTGAGCACCTCGATCGAGCCGCCGGCGATCATCCAGCCGCGCGTCTTGCGGAAGCACCACTCGACGAGCGTATCCTCGGTGTAGCCCATGCCGCCCATGACCTGCATCGCCTCGGAGCAGATCTCGAATCCCGCCTGGTTGCAGTAGGCCTTCGCGATCGCGGTCTCCTCGGCCGAGGGCAGGCCGCGGTCGGCGTTGACGGCGGCGCGGTAGAGCAGAAGCTGCCCGGCGTCGAGCCGGATCTTCATGTCGGCGAACTTCCATTGCAGGCCCTGGAACTCGGAGAGCGCGCGCCCGAACTGCCTGCGCTCGAGCGCCCACAGGCGCGCCTGCTCGTAGCAGTAGCGCCCCAGCGCGAGCGAGCGGGCGGTGTTGCCGATGCGCTCGACGTTGAATCCGGCGATCTGCCTCTTGAAGCCGCCTTCCTTCAACACGACGTTTTCCGGGGGCACGTAGACGTTGTCGAACCAGGTGGTCACCCATTCCTCGCCGTTCAAGAAGCGCGAGGGCTTGCCCTGTTTCACGCCTTTCGCGGTGCGCTCGATCAGCACCGAGCCGATTCCTCCGACGCCCGGCCCGAAGCGCACGTAGGCGAGCATCACGTCGGCGTAGGGCGCGTGGGTGGTGAAGACCTTTTCACCGCTGACCCGGTAGCCTTCTCCGTCGGGCGTGGCGCTCGTCTTCAGGTCCGTGACGGCCGAGCCGGCTTCGGGTTCCGTCATCCCGACGCAGATCACGCCTTCCCCCGACAGCAGGCGCTTGAGATAGCGGCGCTTCTGGTCCGCCGTGCCGTACTCCGCGAGCACGCGGATCGCGCCGAAGTTGCCGGCCTGCACCACGTCCGCGCTGCGCGGGCACGCCTGCGCGACCGTCTCGATCGCGAGCACCGCGTCCATGAGCGTGCCGCCCTGACCGCCGTCCTTCTCGGCGATAGTGATGCCGAGCAGGCCCTGCCGGGCCATCAGCCTCGAGACGTCCCACGGGTGGCCGGGCGCGTGCGCGCGCTCGAGGGCGCCCTCCCGCAGATGTCGCTCCGCGAATCCGCGCACGGCGTCGCAGAACTGCTCCTGCTCGGGCGTCAGCTTGAAGTCCATGGCGACAATCCTTCTACGCGGATCCGCCGGATGCGGCTCGAAGCCGCTCCACGGCAGCGGCCGCGGGCCGTCGAAAGGGCGTTCGACCGAACACGGTGCGACGCGGGGCTTCGTCTGGCGGAGAAATGCGCTGGCCAGTATATCAAACGGCCCCGGCGCCGGGCTTCGCGCCACGGTTGACACGCCAGCGGAAAGTGGCTCCAATAGTCTTTCAGCAACAAGAACAAATCCCGCAACCATCACCGTCAGCAAGGAGGACGTCATGAAACCACTGCGTATCGTAGCCGCGCTCGCAGCAGCCGGGGCCGCCCTGGCATTGTTGGCCCCCGCTTCTTCGGCCGAGACCATCCGGCTGCGTATTGCCTCCGGGCACCCGCCGGCCGTTGTCTACGCGGGGCAGATGAGGGACTACTTCCAGACCGAGCTGAAGAAGCGTGTCGAGGCGAAGACCAAGCACAAGATCGAGTGGGTCGAGGGCTATGGCGGCTCGATCGTGAAGGTCGCCGAGACGCTCGGCGGCGTGCGCGATGGCATCGTGGACATCGGCGGCTTCTGCTTCTGCTTCGAGCCGGCCAACCTGCCCATGCACGCCTTCCAGGTCATGCTGCCCTTCGGCCCCAACGATCCGATCGACAGCCTGAGGGTTGCGCAGGACGTCTACGCGAAGGTTCCGTACCTGACGAAGGTCTTCGAGGAAAAATTCAACCAGAAGCTCCTCGCCCGGATCACCGACTCGGCCTACAACCTCGGCACCAACTTCGAATGGAAATCGCTCACCGAGTTGAAGGGCCGCAAGGTTGCCGGAGCGGGCCTTAACCTCAACTGGCTGAAGTATGCCGGCGTGACGCCGGTGCAGAGCTCCCTGCCGGAGGCCTACACCAGCATGCAGACCCGGGTGTACGACGGCTGGATCATGTTCCCCAGCGCATGGGTCAATCTCAAGCTCCACGAGGTGGGCCCCTTCTACACGCTGATCGGCTTCGGCACGATCACCTGGCACGGCCTCACGATCAACATGAACACCTGGAAGCGCCTGCCCAAGGAAGTGCAGGCCATCATGCTCGAGACCGCGAAGGACTTCGAGGAGCAGGTGGGCAAGGTGAATCGTGCCCGCTACCAGAAGGACATCGAGACGCTGCGCGGCCTGATCAAAGTCAACGCGATCGATGACAAAGTGCGCGCGGACTGGGCGCGGGCGCTCAGGGAGTGGCCGCCCGCGTATGCCAAGGAGCTGGACGGCAAGGGCCTGCCGGCGTCGCAGATTCTCAAGCTGACGCTGGACGCGGCGGAGAAGCACGGCCACAAGTGGCCCTATCGCTACGAGATCAAGTAGCCGGCGAATGATCGGATCCTGACGCGGTTACGGCTGGCGCGGTTGACCCAGGCCGCGCCGGCCGCCCGCGCAGGCCCGCGGCCGCAGTCGTGCCGCCGCCGGCCAGCGTCGCCGGCAAACTGACAGGCCGGCGCAATTCTTGTAGTGATCCCCATCGTCTTCCGGAGAGAGCCATTCCCGTGATTCGCTACATCATCCGGTTCAGCGACCAGCTGTCGAAATTCCTGATGATACTCGCCGCGGTCTGGGCCATGGGCCTGTCGGCGCTGATCGTGGCGGATATCTTCGCGAACAACCTGTACGGGCACGCCATCCCCGGAGTGCGCGAGATCGTGATCAGCTCGATCGTCATGATCGTCTACCTGCAACTGGGCTACGCCATCCGCAGCCATTCGATGCTGCGCGCCGATTCGCTGTTGCTCGTCATGCCGGTGACGATGCGGCGGATCGCGCTTGCGATCGGCTATGCGCTGGGCGCCGTGCTTTTCCTCATGATCCTGCGCGGGACCATCAGCCCGACCATCTATGCCTGGAACACGTCGGAATACTGGGGCGAGGGCGCTCTACACGTGCCGGTATGGCCCACCCGTTTCATGATCCTTTTCGGAGCCGGGCTCGCCATCGTGAACTACGTCGTCGCCGCCCTGATCAATGTCCTCGGGTTCGAGGAGGACGAGCAAGCCCTCGCGGACGCCGGCGAGGCGGGGCCGAAGAGCTGAGAACCACCAGGGAACTCGAGCCGTGTTTGAAGTCAATATCGCGGTAGTGCTGCTCGTCAGCCTCGTCGTCATGGTGCTGGTGGGCGTGCATATCGCAGTCGCGCTCGGCGCGGCGAGCGCTCTCGGCGTCTATCTCGTCACCGGCAACTACGCCGTCGTCGAGCGCATGCTGGCGAGCACGGCCTATGAAGCCCTGCGCGATTACGTATTCGCGGTCATTCCGCTGTTCATGCTGATGGGCGAGTTCATCGCCCGCTCGGGGGCGGTGACGGACGTCTATCGGGGCATCAACCGGGGCCTGAGGCGCATCCCCGGGCGTCTCGCGCTCGCGACCGTGCTCGGCAACGCGCTGTTCTCGCTGGTCACGGGGGTGAGCATCGCATCCGCCGCGGCTTTCTCGCGCATCTCCTACCCGGAGATGAAACGTCACGGCTATCGCCGCAGCTTCGCTCTCGGCGCCATCGCGGGCTCTTCATGCCTCGGGATGCTGATTCCGCCCAGCGTGCTGATGATCGTGTGGGGCATCCTGACGGAGAAATCCATCGGCGCGTTGTTCCTCGCCGGCGTGATCCCCGGCCTCATGGTCGCGGGAATGTTCTGCCTCTACATACTCGGCGTGGCGATCCTGCGTCCCGGTGTCGTCGGCGCAGCCCGGGGTCCTGCGGCCTCCGCCTCCGCAGCCGTGGCGCCGGCGGCCCCCGAAAACCCCGCGCCCGCCATGGCCTCGCCGGCGGACGCCCCGGAGGCGGTGGACCGGTTCTCGCTGTGGACCAGCACGCTCGGCATCGTGCTCGTCGTCGTGACGGTGCTGGGCGGAATCTGGTTCGGCTACTTCACCCCGACCGAGGGCGCGGGGGCGGGAGCCTTCATCGCCCTCGTCCTCGGAATCATCAAGGGCATGCGTTTTCGCGAGATCATCGACTGCGTGCTGTCGGTGGGACGAACCTCGGCGCCGATCCTGATCCTGCTCGTCATGGCGTCGCTCTACGCGCGCACCCTCGCGATGACGGGCGTGACCAACGCGATCCAGAACGCGTTTCTGGGCGCCGGCCTCACGCCCGTGGTGATCCTGGCGATCATGATCGCGATCTGGTTCGTGCTCGGGATGTTCATCGATTCCATCTCGATCATGCTGCTGACGGTCATCATTTTCGAGCCCATCGCCGTCGCGGTCGGCTTCGATTCGATCGCGTTCGCGGTGATCGGCGTCCTCGCCATCGAGGCGGGTCTGTTGACCCCGCCTTTTGGAATCCTGGTCTACACGGTCAAGGCGGCGATCGACGACAAGGACATTTCCATCTGGAGCATCTTCGCGAGCGCGACACCCTATTGGGCGGTGCTGCTGATCGCCGTCGTGCTGGTCGCGAACTTCCCCGCCATCGCGACCTGGTTGCCGAAGCTGGTTTTTTGAAGGCGTGAGTGATGAGTAGTAAGCGGTAAGCGGTAAGCGGTAAGATTGGACTTGCCTGTTACCGGAAGCTCCCGCTCACCGCTTACCGCTTATGCGCGCAGCAACGGGCGCAGCTCGCGCGCGTCGCCGAGCGCCTCGATCCCCCACACCGCATCGCACAGCGCGCGCGCTTTTTTCTTCCCGAGTATGGGCGCGACGAGATGGAAGCATTTCTCATCGACCTCAGTGCGTGTCATCGGGTTCTGGGCGGTGCCGCGCACTGCCTTGGTGTGGTGCCTTAACTCGCGGCCGTCCTTGAGCCGCAGCTCGACGATGCCCTGGCGCGAGGGCATGGCGCGCGTGAGCGCCTCGTCGCCGTGGAGCTCGATGCGGCTTCGCAGAGCGAGCACGCGTGAATCGCGCATGCGCTTCTCGTCGTGCGCCGACTCGAACGTGACGATGCCGTCGAGCAGCATGACGGCGCACATGTGCTGCATGCAGATGTCGGGCATGGCGCGGTTGTCGGTCGTGTTGGCGCCCTGGCGCGCCACCCGGATGACAAGGCGCTCGAGGTCCTCGGCACGGACGCGGTGGGTGCGGATCAACTCGAGCAGCGAGTCGAGCGGGGCCTGGATGGGCGAGCCTACCGACCAGCGCTTGATGTTGGTGTTCATGATCTCGTAAGTGGATCCGAGCTCGTGCGCGAGGCGCTTTGGCTCGGGTGACCGCCCGATGCGGCGCGTCTCGTCGTAGGCGACGAAGAAACCGCGCTCTCCGGAAAAGACATCCTCCACGCCGGTGAAGCCCGAGGCCACCATCGCCGCGGCGGCGACCCCGTTGCGCGCGGGCATGCCGCCGAAATCGAACGCCTTCTCGACGTGCTCCTCGTCGCGCATCCAGCACGAGATCCCCGAGCACTGCTGTGCAGCATAGGAGAGCAGCCAGCGTGCCTCGCCGGCATCGAGCCCCGCAAGGGCTCCCGCCGCGGCCGCCGCCCCGAACGTGGGCCCGAAGCTGTGCGTCGAATGGCCCACGTCGCGGAAGTCATAGGCGTGCAGCGCCATGGTGAGCCGGCAGCCGACGTCGTAGCCGAGCGCAACGGCACGCAGGAATTGCCCGCCGTTACGCCGCTCGCGCTCCGCCATCGCCAGCGCGGCGGGCACCACGCCGCAGCCGGGGTGGGTGAGCGAGGGCGCGTGGGAGTCGTCGGTCTCGTCGGCGTGCGCGAGCATGCCGTTGGCGAGCGCCGCGAGCTCGGCGGTGGTGAGCAGGCGCGTGCCTACGACGCAGGACTGCTTCGCGCCGCCCAGGCTCTTCACGTACGCGACGGCCCGGCGCCCAGGCAGCAGCCGTGAGCCCGACACCATCGCCGCGAGCGTGTCGAGCAGGTGGTGCTTGGTCTTTTCCACGACTTCGCGCGGCAGGGGGCGCTTGAGCGCGTCTGCGATGTAGGTTGAGAGCTCCCTCATCACCGGGGAAATTTCAGATTTCGCCTTCGACTTCATCCGAAATTTCCTGAAATGAATGTCGTTGAGTTCATGTTCTCGGAATTGTTTCCTGCTTCCTGCTATCGTTTTCCATCGGGAATTTGTCGGGCTGGAGGCCGGAAAATTCCTAGGGCATTAAGCCGCCGCCGTTCACGTGTATGGACTGGCCCGTGATGTAGCGCGCGTCGGGTCCGCAGAGCAGGCGCACGATGGAGGCGACTTCCTCGGGCTCGCCGCGGCGCCCGAGCGGCGGGAGCGAGCGCCGGTACTCGGGCAGCTCTGGAGCGCTTGCCGAGCCGCGCGTGGTGTTCACCGTCCCCGGGACGACGCAGTTCACCGTGATGTTGTGGGGCGCCAGATCGAGCGCGAGCGCCTTGGTCATGCCGGCGAGGCCCGCCTTGCTCGTCACCACATGCGCGCGGCGCTCTGCGCCCTTGTGACCGGTCTGGCCACCGATGTTGACGATAGCCCCGGCCCCGGCGCGCGCGAGGTGCGGCACGCACGCCTGCGAGCAGATGAACGCGCCGTCGAGGACGATGCCGAGCACCTCGCGCCACTCCTCCAGTTTCATTTCCGCGAAGGCCGTCTCCTTGCGTACCGCGGCGTTGTTCACGAGTATGTCGATCCGGCCGAAGCCCCGCACCGTCTCGCCGACCATTTTTGCCACGGCTTCCGGGTCCGTGACGTCGGCGATGTGGAACGCCGACTTTCCGCCCGCGCGCTCGATCAGCGCCACGGTCTCCTCCACCGCTTCGCGCGAGGTGTGCGCGTTGACCATCACCGAGGCGCCGCCCGCGGCCAGCGAGCGGGCGATGGCGCGCCCGATGTTGCGCGCGCCGCCCGTGACGAGCGCGACTTTTCCGGCGAGCTCGTCGCCGCTCCTCATCCCTATAACACTCGCCATTGCGTGATCTCCCAGGAATTTGTCGGACTTGCCCCCCTGCAATTTCCCAGAACAGCCGGGGCTTTTTCCGGCACGGGCGATTCTAGCATCGGCCCGCGAGCGCCCGCCGCATGATGCTCGGGCTGCGCGGGGTTCGAGTACAATACGGCACTTCGCGTGCGGGGGCGGACGGTGGCTAAAGTGCTGGTCGGCATCGTGATGGGAAGCAAGAGCGACTGGGAGGTCATGCAGCACGCGGCGCGCCAGGTCGAAGAGTTCGGCGTCGCGTACGAGGCCCGGGTCGTGTCGGCCCACCGCACGCCGGACCTGCTCTATGCGTACGCCGAACGCGCCGAGAAACGCGGACTGAAGTGCATCATCGCCGGGGCTGGCGGCGCCGCGCACCTGCCGGGGATGCTCGCCGCCAAGACGATCGTGCCGGTGCTCGGGGTGCCCGTGCCCTCGCGCCACCTGAGGGGCCTCGATTCGCTGCTTTCGATCGCGCAGATGCCCAGGGGCGTTCCGGTAGCGACGTTCGCGGTCGGGGAGGCGGGCGCGGCCAACGCGGGATTGTTCGCCGTGGCGCTGCTTGCGCGCGGGGACGCGCCGCTCGCGAAGCGGCTCGCGCGCTTCCGCGCGCGGCAGACGCGGGCGGTGAAGGCGATGAAACTGCCCAAACCCGCGAGATGATCTTTCCGGACGCGATGCTCGGCATGCTGGGAGGCGGCCAGCTCGGGCGCATGTTCACGCTCGCGGCGCACAGCATGGGCTACCGCGTCACGGTGCTCGACCCGGATTTCCTGAGCCCGGCGGGCGCGATCGCCGACGTGCACCTGAAGGCCGCCTACCAGGACCGCGAGGAGCTCGGGCGGCTCGCCGAGACTTGCCTCGCCGTGACGACCGAGTTCGAGAACGTGCCGGCGGAGAGCCTGCGCTGGCTCGCAGCACATTGCGCGGTGCGGCCCGCGGGTGAAGCCGTGGCGGTCGTTCAGGACCGGATCCGCGAGAAGCGCTTCCTGCAGGCGAACGGCTTTCCGCTCGGGGCGTTCGCCGTCATCGAGAGCGAGGCCGACCTCGGGAAACTCGACGCATCGCTCCTGCCCGGCATCCTCAAGCGCGCCCGGTTCGGCTACGACGGCAAGGGACAGGCGGCCGTGGAGACTCTCGAAGAAGCGCGTGCGGCATTCGCGGCACTGGGTGCGGAGCCTTGCGTGCTGGAGCGCCGGCTCGCGCTGTGGTGCGAGGTATCGGTCGTCGTCGCGCGCGGCGCGGACGGGCAGGCGGTGAGTTTCCCCGTCGCGGAAAACCGGCATCGCAACGGCATACTCGATGTCACGATCGTGCCCGCGACCGTCCCGGGCGAGCTCGCCCGCAAAGCGGAGCGCATCGCGGTCGAGGCCGCGGAGCGGCTCGGCTACTGCGGGGTGCTCGCCGTCGAGTTCTTCGTGACTGCCGACCGGCAGCTTCTCGCCAACGAGATCGCGCCGCGCCCGCACAACAGCGGCCATTACACGATCGACGCCTGTGTCACGTCGCAATTCGAGCAGCAGGTGCGCACCTTGTGCGGGCTGCCGCTCGGCGACCCGCGGCTGCTCTCGCCGATCGTGATGGTGAATCTCCTGGGCGAAGCGTGGAAGCGCGGGGAGCCTGCGTGGGACGTGGTGCTCAAGCACCCGGACGCGAAGCTGCATCTTTACGGCAAGCACGAAGCGCGACCGGGACGGAAAATGGGCCATTTCACCGTGCTGGGGAGCACCGCGGAAGCCGCGCTCGACCGCGCGCTCGCGATCCGCGCCACGCTGTGCCCAGAGCTCGCGCTGGAGCCGGCCTGACGGCTTGCCGCTACCGAGCCGCGATGACCGCGACCGACGCGCCGCTGTTCCAGTCCGATCTGAAGAGCCTGCCGCTCGTGCATCGGGGCAAGGTACGCGACCTCTACGCGGTGGGCGAAGACAAGCTGCTCGTCGTCCAGTCCGACCGTCTTTCAGCGTTCGACGTGATCCTGCCCACACCGATACCGCGCAAGGGCAAGGTGCTCACCGAGCTGTCGCTGTTCTGGTTCCGCAAGCTCGCGCACGTCGTGCCCAACCACCTGACCGGCATCGCTCCGGAATCGGTGGTCGCGAAGGAGGAACGGGCCCAAATCGAGGGGCGGGCGATGGTGGTGAGGAAGTTCTCGCCGCTCAAGATCGAGGCGGTGGTGCGCGGCTACGTGATCGGGTCCGGATGGAAGGATTACCAGTCGAGCGGGATGATCTGCGGTATCCGGCTGCCGCCGGGGCTCAAGCAGGCGCAGAAGCTGCCGCAGCCCATCTTCACGCCGGCGACCAAGGCGCCGGCCGGGAGCCACGACGAGAACATCCCGTTCGAGGAGGCGGCATCCATCGTCGGCGACCGAAGGCTCGCCGAGCGGGTGCGCGAAATCTCGATTCGTCTGTATACCGAGGCGGCCGATTATGCGGCGACGCGCGGCATCGTCATCGCCGATACCAAGTTCGAGTTCGGGACGGGCGCGGACGGCGCGCCGGTGCTGATCGACGAGATTTTCACGCCGGACTCCTCGCGCTTCTGGCCGGCATCGGAATACCGCACCGGCGTGAGCCCGCCCTCGTTCGACAAGCAGTTCGTCCGCGACTGGCTCGAGACGCAGCCCTGGAACAAGAAGCACCCCGCGCCCGCGCTGCCGCCCGACGTGCTCGCGAAGACCTCCGAGAAGTACCGCGAGGCGCTGCGGCTGCTCACCGCGAATTAACCGCCAAGGCGCGGACAAAAACGAACCTCTCACCGGGGAGGACGCGGAGGACGCAGAGGAAAAGCAGGAACAGGAACTGAACAACACGCAGTAGGCCCTTTCGTATTTCATCACGCCCGCAGTCAACGTCCCGGCGTCGCGCCGAGGTAAGATCAAAAAGTGTGTAAATGAGGAAGGCGGCGTAGCCTTTCGGTTGGAAGCTTGACTTCAACCAACGCCCGGTTAGCGCCGGGGTGAAAGGAGACGCCACCCATGAAAGAGAAGACCACA
>VGID01000040.1 GCA_016868035.1 Betaproteobacteria bacterium
AATATGGAGTTTTTAGCCATGACCCACCCTCCACAAAAAACCAAAACCTTACTGCAACTGTTCTGCGAACGCTGATACATGGGTGTTCTGCGAACGCTGATACTTACCCGGTAAGCGGTAAGGAGTATGCAGAGGCGGAAATTTTGTTTTCAGGCCTTTCCCACTCACTGCTTACCGCTCACGGCTCACCTGGATTTGCTCGGCGTGTATCGGCGTTTATCGGCGGTTGATGACTTTCGATTTTATTACAGCTCCTGAGGAACGAAGACGATGGCTGCACTCAACGATCTTTCCGCAACCGAAGCCTCCGCCCGGATCGCCGCGGGCAAGCTCACCTCCGAGGCGCTGGTCACGGCCTGCATCCAGCGCATCCTCAGCCGGGAGAAAGAGGTGCAGGCGTGGGCCCATTTCGATCCCGAGGCCGCGCTCGCGCAGGCCCGCGCCCGCGACAAGGCGCGCCCGCAGTCGCGGCTGCACGGCATACCGGTCGGCGTAAAGGACGTGATCGACACGCACGACATGCCCACCGAGTACGGCTCGCCGATATACCGCGGAAACCGGCCCGCGTGCGATGCGGCCTGCGTCGCGCAGGTGCGCGAAGCGGGCGGCGTCATCCTCGGCAAGGCGGTCAGCACTGAATTCGCCACGCGTCATCCGAACAAGACACGCAATCCCCACAATCCCGAGCACACGCCCGGAGGCTCCTCGCAGGGCTCCGCGGCCGCGGTCGCCGACCGCATGGTGCCGATCGCCTTCGGCACACAGACGTCTTCCTCGATCATTCGCCCGGCCGCGTACTGCGGCGTCGTCGGCTACAAGCCGAGCTTCGGGCTGGTGAACCGAGCGGGGCTGAAGTTTCTCTCCGATTCCCTCGACACCATCGGCGTACTCACACGCACCGTGCCCGACGCGGCGATGATCGTCGAAGAGCTCTCCGGGAGCGCGCCGGCCCCCTTCGATGAAGCGGACCAGCTCAAGCCGCGAATCGGATTCTGCCGCACCGCGTACTGGAAGCAGGCCGACCGCGCGACACACGCTGCGCTCGAGGGCGCGCTGCCGGGGCTTGCCAGGGCCGGCGCCAAGGTCTCGGAGGTGAGTCTCGAGGGCGAGTTCGCGCGGCTCGCCGAGGTGCAGGTGACGGTGACGTCCTTCGAGTTCTACCGCGCGCTCACCCACGAGCGCACCCGGTTCCCCGACCAGATCTCGGAGAGCCTGATGGGCCGCATCCTGGGGGGAAGCCGCGTCACGCGCGCGCAGTACGAAGAGGCGCAGGCCGTCGCGGCGCGCTGCCGCGCGCGGCTCGACGACGTCTATCGCGACTACGACGTGTTGCTCTCCCCGAGCGCCCCGGGTGAAGCGCCGAAAGATCTCGGCACCACCGGCGAGCCGATTTTCGGGCTCACGTGGACGCTGATGCTCGGGCCCGCCGTGACCGTGCCGGCGTTCACCGGGCCGGCCGGGCTGCCCATCGGGGCGCAGCTCGCGGGGCCCCGCGGCGCCGACGCCCGCACCTTGATTTGCGCCGAGTGGGTGCGGCGGGCACTCGCAGCCTGATCGGGAATAGAACCTATTTCATATATAGGCGCGTGATGTGTTGCGGCCAGGATGGACCGGATTCAAGGCGCCCGGCGAAGGCCATATGTCGATATGGTCCAGGAGAGCAACGACGCAGCCGGCCGTCCTGGCCGCAACCCGCAGGAACGGGGCGATCTGGGCGCATTTCTTCGTCGGGGACCCTCGAAATATCGACCTATTCCTTCGGGCCCTCCTCCTCGAACTGCGCCCACATCGCCTCCGTCGCACACGTGCCTATATATGAAATAGGTTCTAGAATGGACGAGAACGGGCAGTCAACCAAAGGAGGAGGACCATGAACCGTTTCCGATCGAAGTCCGTAGTGATGGTGCTGGCCATGGCGGGCCTCGCGCTCTCGGGCGCCGCGCTCGCCCAGAAGCAGCCGCTGCGCATCGGCATGACGCTATCCGACATCCCGGCCACCAACGGCGCGCCCGACGGCGGGTTCGAGGGCTACCGCATGACCGGCTACACGATGTTCGACGCGCTGATCAACTGGAAGCTCGACGATCCCAAGGTAGCGCCCACGCTGGTGCCGGGGCTCGCCACCGAATGGATGGCCGACGCCAAGGACCGCACCAAGTGGATCTTCAAGCTGCGCAAGGGCGTGAAGTTCCACGACGGCACGGATTTCAACGCCGATGCGGTCATCTGGAACATGGAGAAGCTCTTCAACAAGGAGGCCCCGCACTTTGATCCGCGCCAGTCCACGCAGGTGCGCGGCCGCATCCTGTCGCTCAAGTCCTGGCGCAAGGTGGACGATCTGACCGTCGAGTTCACCACCCATTCCCCCGACGCGACCTTCCCCGGGCAGACTGCGTTCGTGCTCTTGTCGAGTCCCGCCGCGTACGAAAAGGGCGGGCGCAACTGGGCCAAGACGGCGCTGCTCCCTGCCGGAACCGGCCCGTTCCGTCTCGACCGGCTGGTGCCGCGCGAACGCGCCGAGCTGGTGCGCAACCCCACCTACTGGGATGCCAAGCGTGTAGCGAAATCGGAGCGAATCGTCTTGCTGCCGATACCCGAGGCCACGACGCGCGCGTCCGCCCTGCTCTCCGGGCAGGTCGATTTCATCGAGGCGCCGCCGCCGGATTTCATCCCGCGGTTGAAATCGCAGGGCATGCAGATCACGGCCAACGCCTACCCGCATTTCTGGCCGTATTTCATGAGCTTCCGCGAAGGCTCGCCGTGGCTGGACATCCGCGTGCGCAAGGCAGTCAACCTCGCGATTGACCGCGACGGCATCGTCAAGCTGCTCGGCGGTTTCGCGGTGCCCGCGAAGGGGATCGTCGAGTCGAGCCACCCGTGGTTCGGGCGCCCGGCATTCGACGTGAAGCACGACCCGGCTGCCGCGCGCAAGCTGCTCGCGGAGGCCGGTTACTCCGATGCGAAGCCGCTCACGCTCAAGATTCTGGTCGCCCCTTCGGGCTCGGGCCAGATGCTGCCCAGACCGATGAACGAGTATATCCAGCAGAACCTGAGGGCGGTCGGCGTGAATCTCGAGCTCGTCACGGTGGACTGGGAGAGCGTTCGCAACTGCCGGCGCGCGGGCGCCGGCACCCCGCCGTGCCAGGGAACCGACGGCGTGAACAACTCCTCGCAGACCATGGACGAGTTCGGCGCATTCAAGCGCGTCTACGGCAGCGGCAGCATCCCGCCGGCAGGCTTCAACTACATGCATTACCGCGACCCCAAGTTCGACGCGATGATCGAGAAGGCGTTCAACACCTTCGACGACAAGCTGCGCACGCAGCTGCTCGCCGAGGCGCACGCCCATCTCGTCGACCAGGCGGTGGACGTCTGGGTCGTGCACGACGTCGGCCCGCGCGCGATGTCCTCGCGGGTCCGCGGGTTCGTGCAGGCCAAGAACTGGTTCCAGGATCTAGCTCCGGTTTACGTCGCCGACTGAAGCGAAACTCGGGCTCTGTCCCCCACGATCGGGGGACAGAGCCGGTCGGAGGCAATCGCCCTTCGCGCAGGCCCTTTCACCCTTTCCGTAGCGAATGCTCTATTACATAGTGCGCCGCACTGCCTACGCGATGCCGATCGCGTTTGGAGTGTCGCTCGTCGTGTTTTCGCTGGTCCATCTCGCGCCCGGGGATCCTCTTTCCGCCGTGATGGGCGAAATCGACGCCAGGCTGCTTGCCGAGATGCGCGCGCATTTCGGCTACGACAAGCCGCTCTACCTCCAGTACTTCATCTGGCTCGGCAACGTGATCGTCGGCGACTTCGGCGTGTCGCTGCGCACGGGCATGCCCGTCATCGGCATCCTGCTGCCGGCGGCGGCGAACACCATGGTGCTGGGCGTGCTCGCCTCGGCGCTGGGCTTCACGCTCGGCACCGTCGCGGGAATGGTCTCCGGCTACAACCACGGCACCTGGGTCGACAAGCTCGTGTCCTCGGCTGCGATTTCCGGCGTCTCGATGCCCCACTACTGGCTTGCGATCATCCTGGTGATCGTGTTCTCGGTGGAATTGGGCTGGCTGCCCGCGATGGGCATCGGCAATGTGCCCACGCTGTTTTCCTGGGCGGCGCTCAAGCACATGATCCTGCCCACGATCGCGCTCGCGGCGATCCCCGGCGCCATCGTCGCACGCACCACGCGCGCGTGCGTGATGGAGATCCTCAACATGGAATTCGTGGAGGCCCTGCGCGCGCGCGGCCTCACCGAGCGGCGCATTTTGCTGCACGTGACGCGCAACGCCCTGCCCACGGTGCTTGCGGTGATGGGGCTGCAGTTCGCGAACCTGCTGGGCGGCTCGATCCTGGTGGAGACCGTGTTCTCCTGGCCCGGCACCGGCTACCTCCTCAACCTCGCGATCTTCGACCGCGACATGCCGGTGCTGCAGGGCACGATTTTGCTGCTCGCGATGTTCTTCGTGCTCACCAACCTGGTCGTGGACATCCTGCAGACGGTGACAGATCCGCGCATGAGCCGCGCATGAGCCCCAGCCGCGCACCGAAGGTCACGGTCAGCATGGAAGTGCCGCTCGGCGTGACGCAGGCGCTCGACGTGCCGGTCGGCACGCTTCAGCTGCGCACCTACTGGCAGACCGTATGGCAGCGCGTGCTCCGGGACCCCGTGACGCTCGCATGCGGCGGGGTGCTCCTCGTGCTCATCGCGGCCGCGATTTTCGCCCCGTGGCTGGGCCTGTCCGATCCATTCGCGTCGGACTCGGCGAAGCGCCTGCTGCCCGTCGGCTCGCCGGATCACCTCCTCGGCACCGATGAGCTCGGCCGGGACATGCTCTCGCGCCTGGTCTACGGCTCGCGGCTTTCGCTCACGATGGGCGTGGTCCCGGTGATCGCGGCGCTCGCGATCGGGGGCGTGCTCGGCCTCGTCGCGGGGTTCGTCGGAGGACGCGTGAACATGCTCATCATGCGCGTGACCGATGTCTTCTACGCGTTTCCCTCGATCCTGCTCGCGGTGGCGATCGCCGGCTCGCTCGGAGCGGGCGTCGCCAACACGTTGATCGCGATCACCATCGTCTTCATCCCGCCGATCACGCGCGTGACCGAGAGCGTCACGACGCAACTGCGGGCGATGGATTTCGTGGAGGCCGCGCGAGCGAGCGGCGCGAGCACCTACGCCATCATCCGCACGCACATTCTCGGCAACGTGCTCGGCCCGGTGTTCGTCTACGCGACGGTGCTGGTGAGCGTGTCGATCGTGATCGCGGCGGGGCTCTCGTTCATCGGGCTGGGCGCAAGCCCGCCGGACGCCGAGTGGGGACTGATGCTGAACACGCTGCGCACCTCGATCTTCCTCGCGCCGCTGATCTCGATCCTGCCGGGGTTCATGATCTTCATCGCCTCGATGTGCTTCAACCTGATCAGCGACGGGCTGCGCAGCGCCATGGACGTCCGTTTCTAGGGACCCCGCGTGAACCCGCAATCCACTTCCCGCACGCCCCTGCTTTCGGTGAAGAACCTGCGCAAGCACTTTCCGGTGAAGGCGCAGCAGCTCGGGGGCCCGCGCCTCATGGTGCAGGCGGTGGACGGCGTCGACTTCGACATCGAGCAGGGCCAGACGCTCGGCATCGTCGGCGAGTCGGGTTGCGGCAAGTCCACCACCGCGCGGCTGCTCATGCATCTCATCATCCCCGACACCGGGGAGATCGCGCTGAACGGCCGCCCCGTCATGCGGCCCGACGGGATCGAGCTACGCGAGCTGCGCCGCCAGATGCAGATGGTGTTCCAGGATTCGTACGCCTCCCTCAACCCGCGGCTCACGGTCGTGGACAGCATCGCCTTCGGCCCGCGCGCGCACGGCGCGGACCGGGAGAAGGCGCGGGGGCGGGCACGCGAGCTGCTGTCGCTGGTGAAGCTCGATCCCGACCAGTTCGGCCCGCGCTACCCGCACCAGCTCTCCGGCGGGCAGCGCCAGCGCGTGAACTTCGCGCGCGCGCTCGCGCTGGAGCCGCGTCTCGTGATCCTCGACGAGGCGGTCTCGGCGCTCGACAAATCCATCGAGGCTCAGGTGCTGAACCTGCTGATGGATCTCAAGAGGGATCTCGCGCTCACTTACCTCTTCATCTCGCACGATCTGAACGTCGTGCAGTACGTGAGCGACCACGTGCTCGTGATGTACCTCGGCAAGGTCATGGAGTACGGCTCCGTGGACGACATCTACCACCGGCCGCGCCATCCCTACACGCAGGCCCTGCTCGCCTCGCGCCCCTCGATGGATCCCGACGTGAAGCTCGAGGCCTCCCCGCTCGTCGGCGACCCTCCCAATCCGATCAACCCGCCCTCCGGCTGCCGCTTCCGCACCCGCTGCGCGTACGCCGAGGGCGTGTGCGAGAAGACCGAGCCGCGGCTGCATGCGCTCCGCGCGAAAGGGCACGCGGTGGCGTGCCACATGTCCATTTCCGGGTCCGGCCACAGCAAGGCGTAGCTCGACTGGGATTGAGGATTGAGGACTGAGGATTGAGGATTGTAGATTGAGCATTCCCGGTTCACGATTCACGACTCACGAATCACGTTCCGTCATGAAGCGGGTCCACGTCGCCAAGCACGCGCCGGAAGCGCACCTCGTCAGGGGTTTCCTCGAGTCGAACGGGATTGCCGCAATCGTGCGCGGCGAGCACCTGCAGGGCGGCTGGGGAGAGCTGCCGGTGGACCTGTGCGCGGTGTGGATCACCGATGAGAAACAGTTCGAGCGCGCAAACGAGCTGCTCGTCGCCTTCCTGCGCGGCGACTTCGAGCAGGAGTTCCGCGCGCAGGACTGGCGCTGCCCGAAGTGCGGCGAGAGCATCGAGGGTCAGTTCACCGAATGCTGGAACTGTGGCGAGCGCCGCCCCGCCTAAGAAGCGTGACCCGTGACTGGTGACTGGTGGCTGGTGCCGGCCAAGCCGTAAACGTGTCGGAAACCGTTACTAGACGCCGAGGCGCTGCATGACCTTCCAGAGGTTGCCCTTCGCCTCGAAGCCCACCCCCGGCGTATCCGGCATCCGCACGTGGCTCTTCTCCACCGGCACGTCGTCGGCAAATCCCCCGAAAGGCTGGAACACCCCGGGATAGGACTCGTTGCCCCCGAGCCCGAGGCCGGCGGCGATGTTGAGCGACATCTGGTGCCCGCCGTGCGGGATGCAGCGGCGCGCCGACCAGCCGTGCTCCTTCAGCATGGCAAGCGTCCTCATGTACTCGACGAGCCCGTAGGAGAGCGCGCAGTCGAACTGCAGCCAGTCGCGGTCGGGGCGCATGCCGCCGTAGCGGACGAGGTTGCGCGCGTCCTGCATCGAGAAGAGATTCTCCCCCGTCGCCATCGCGCCTTCGTAGTGCTTCGCGAGCTCTGCCTGCAGCGCGTAGTCGAGTGGATCGCCCGGCTCCTCGTACCAGAAGAGCCTGTAGGGCGCGAGCGCTTTCGCGTACTCGATCGCGGCCGGAAGATCGAAGCGCCCGTTCGCGTCCACCGCGAGGTTCTCGCCCGAGCCGACGACCTGGATCACCGCCTCGATCCGCCTCACATCGTCGGCGACCGACTCGCCGCCGATCTTCATCTTCACCACCGAGTAGCCAAGGTCGAGGTAGCGCTTCATCTCGTCCTGCAGCGCCTTCAGGTCCTTGCCCGGGTAGTAATAGCCGCCGGCGGCATACACGAACACCTTGTCGTCTGCTTTTCCGCTGTTGTAGCGGTCCGCCAGCAGCCGGTACAGGGGTTTACGCTCGATCTTGGCAACCGCATCCCAGATCGCCATGTCGAGCACGCCGACCGCAACCGAGCGCTCGCCGTGCCCGCCCGGCTTCTCGTTCCGCATCATGCACGCCCAGGCTTTCTCCGGGTCGAGGTTCTCGCCGGCCTCGTCGAGCAGCGATGCGGGGTCCGCGGCCATCAGGCGCGGGATGAAGCGCTCCTTCAGGAGCCCGCTCTGCGCGTAGCGCCCGTTGGAGTTGAAGCCGTAGCCCACGACGCGGTCGCGCCCGCGCACGACGTCGGTCACGACCGCGACGATGCTCGCGGTCATCTTGCTGAAATCGACGTACGCGTTGCGGATATCGGAGCTGATCGGGACGACGGCTTCGTGGACGGAAAGAATTCTCATGGCTTGCCCATCATGTTTGCGCGGGGCGGCGCCTCGCGCCCCGATCCGGCCTTGGCCACCGCATCACTTCGCCACTGCGTCGCCACTTCAGATTGCCGCAGCCGCATGCAGCTCTGCGATCTCCGTGTCTGCGAGCCCTACCTCGCGCAGTATGGCCCCGGTATGCTCGCCCACCGCCGGTATCGCGCCGATCCGCGCCTCGAACCCGTCGTGCGTCGCGGGAGGGAGCAGCGTGGCGATGGGGCCTGCCGGCGAGCCCATCTCGCGCCAGCGGCTCCGCGCCTTGAACTGTGCGTGCGTCCAGACTTCTTCCGGCGTGTTGATGCGCGCGTTGGCGATACCCGCGGCATCGAGCTTTGCCGTCACTTCTTCCACGGTTAATTTCGAGAACACTTCATTAATGAGCGCCGCGACTTCCCCGCGGCGCTCATTGCGCTTGCTATTGCTGTCGTAGCGGGGATCGAGTGAGAGCGCCGGATCGCCCAGCACCTTGCTGCAAAACGCCGCCCACTCGCGCTCGTTCTGCACCCCGAGCATCACGTTGCGGCCGTCCCCGGCCGTGAACCGGCCGTACGGCGCAATCGTGGCGTGATCGGGCCCGCTTCGCGCCGGCGCATCCCCGCCGAAATGCGCGTAGTAGAGCGGATAGCCCATCCACTCGCCCATGGCCTCGAACATCGTGACCTCGACCCGCCCGCCCCTGCCAGTCTTCTCGCGCTGATAGAGCGCGGTCAATATCCCCGAGTAGGCGTACATGCCGGCGGCGATGTCCACGATGGACACCCCGACCTTGCTCGGGGTGT
This sequence comes from Betaproteobacteria bacterium, assembly GCA_016868035.1. Taxonomy (GTDB): domain Bacteria; phylum Pseudomonadota; class Gammaproteobacteria; order Burkholderiales; family SG8-41; genus SG8-41. The sequence continues at coordinate 8,921 of VGID01000040.1, forward strand.
CCGGCGTCCCGGTGACCGAGACCACCCCCGCTTCGCTCTGCACCAGCAGGTCGTAGGCCTTCTTGTGCGCATAGGGCCCGGAATCGCCGTAGCCGGAGACGTCGCAGACGATGAGCCGGGGATGACGCTCGAGCAGCGGCATCGCCCCGAGCCCCAGGCGCGCGGCTGCCCCGGGAGCGAGATTCTGGATGAAGACATCCGCGCGCGCGACCAGGCGCGCGAGCACCTCTTTCGCGCGCGCATGCTTCACGTCGAGCGTGAGGCTTTCCTTCGACCGGTTCAACCACACGAAGTGGGAGCACAGCCCCTTTACCGTGTGGTCGTAGCCGCGCGCGAAATCGCCCGTCCCGGGGCGCTCGATCTTGATCACGCGCGCGCCGAGATCGGCGAGCTGGCGCGTCGCGAACGGCGCGGCCACCGCCTGCTCCAGCGCCACCACCGTGATGCCTTCAAGAGGACGCATCTTGCGTTGGTGAGCAGTAAGCAGTAAGCCGTAAGCGGTGAAGGCCGTTCGCCGCTCGCGCCGGAGTTTCCTTCACCCTGGCCCTCTCTCCCGTGGTCTGGGAAGAGGGAAGATTGTTCCGTTCACCGCTCACCGTTCACCGTTCACCGTTCACGCAGTTCAGAACGAGCGGGGCATGCCGAGCACATGCTCGCCGATGTAGGAAAGGATGAGGTTGGTCGAGATCGGCGCCACCTGGTAGAGGCGGGTCTCGCGGAACTTGCGCTCGACGTCGTATTCCGCGGCGAAGCCGAAGCCGCCGTGGGTCTGAAGGCACACGTTCGCCGCTTCCCACGAGGCGTCCGCAGCGAGCAGCTTCGCCATGTTCGCTTCCGCGCCGCAGGGCTTGCCCGCGTCGAACAGCCCCGCCGCCCTGTAGCGCATGAGGTCCGCCGCCTGCACGTTGACGTAGGCGCGCGCGATCGGGAACTGGATGCCCTGGTTCCTGCCGATCGGACGGTCGAACACGATGCGCTCCTTCGCGTAACCGGTCGCGCGGTCGGTGAACCAGTAACCGTCGCCAATGCATTCGGCCGCGATCAGGATGCGCTCCGCGTTCAGGCCGTCGAGGATGTAGCGGAAGCCCCTGCCTTCCTCTCCGACCAGGTTCTCGGCCGGGATCTCCAGGTTGTCGAAGAAGAGCTCGTTGGTCTCGTGGTTCACCATATTGCGGATCGGCTTCACCGTGAGCCCCTGCTTCACCGCATCGCGCAGATCCACGATGAACACCGACATGCCCTCGGATTTCTTCTGCACCTCGTCGAGCGGCGTCGTGCGGGCGAGCAGGATCATGAGCTCCGAGTGCTGCACGCGCGAGGTCCAGACCTTCTGGCCGTTGACGAGATAGCGCTCGCCCTTTTTCACCGCGGTGGTCTTGATTTTGGTGGTGTCGGTGCCGGCGGTGGGCTCGGTCACCGCCATGGACTGCAGCCGCAGTTCCCCGCTCGCGATTTTGGGCAGGTACTTCCGCTTCTGGGCCTCCGATCCGTGGCGCAGCAGCGTGCCCATGTTGTACATCTGGCCGTGGCACGCCCCGGAGTTGCCGCCCGCGCGATTGATCTCCTCCATGATGACGGAGGCCTCGACGAGCGAGAGGCCCGAGCCGCCGTACTGCTCGGGAATCAGGGCCGAGAGCCAGCCTGCCTTCGTGAGCGCCTCGACGAACGCCTCGGGATAGGCGCGCGCCTCGTCCACCTTCTGCCAGTAGGCGCTGTCGAAGCCGCCGCAGAGCGCGCGCACGCCCGCGCGCAGCTCGCTGTGTGTATCCGAAGCCGGGGACGAGCCCATTAATGGATGCCGGGAAGGAAAAGCAGGACGCAATTATAACAAGCGCCGCACGCGGCTTGCCGCAGGCGCGCAGTACGGGGTAAAGTTTCTCCGAGACCGCGGTTCCCGGCCTCGCCGCGAACTGCAGGCAGACGAAAACCGGGCCGCGCAGCGGCCTTTCCCGGAGGTACAAGAAAATGTATTTTGCGGATGCGAAGCGCCTGACGCTCGCGGGCGCGAGGAAGATGATGGACACCGCGACCGCGAAGGCCGAGAAGGCCGGAGTCGCGATCGCGGTCGCCATCGTGGACGCCGGCGGGCAGCCGATCCTGATCCAGCGCATGGACGGGGGCCGTTTCCATACCGTGAACTCCTCCACCACCAAGGCGATCTGCGCCGCCTCCAACAAGCGCCCGACGACCTCCAAAGGCGCAATGGCGCAGTCGCTCGACACGGCGCATGCGATCGGGCTCGCACTCGCCGCAGGGCCGGAGCGCTGGACGGCGATGGAAGGCGGCTATCCGATCATCCTCGACGGCGAGTGCGTCGGCGGCATCGGCGTGAGCGGTGCGACGTGGGACCTCGACGACCAGCTCGCGCGCGAGGCGGTCGAGGCGATCGGCGCCGGCTGGAAGATTGATAAGGCGTGACATGGCACTGCGTGACGTGATAAGGCGTGACATGGTACTGCGTGACGTGATAAGGCGTGACATGGTACTGCGTGACGTGATGATGCGTTCAGAGAAAGTAATACCGACCACGCTACCGCATGTCACGCTTCTTCATGTCACGCATCACCACGTCACGAACCATCATGTCACGCTCTTGGACTCAAGATGAGAGCCCCTGTCCATGGCAAATGAACCGGTGAGAGTGGCCTGCGTGGGAATGGGCTGGTGGTCGGACGTGCTCGCCGACGCGATCCAGCGCTCGGGCAAGCTCAAGATCCTCGCTTGCTACACGCGCTCCGAGGACAAGCGCAAGGCCTTCGCCAAAAAATACAGCTGCCGTGCGGCGCCGAGCTACGAGGCGATGATCGAGGACGGCTCGATCGAGGCGGTCATAAACACCACGCCCAACAACGTGCACGTGGACACGACGCGCGCGGCCGCAGAAGCCGGCAAGCACGTCTTCCTCGACAAGCCGATCGCCAACACGGTGGCGGACGCGCGCGCGCTCACGGCAGCGTGCCGCAAGGCGGGCGTCGTGCTCGCGCTCGGCTACCAGCGGCGCAAGGAGAGCCACTTCCGCTGGATCCGAAAGAACATCGACGACGGCGTGTTCGGGAAGCTGGTGAACGCGGAGGCCAACATCAGCCGCGACCGGCTCGGAAAGTTCGAGCTCGGGTCGTGGCGCTACACGGCCGAAGGCATGCCCGGGGGCGTGATGCTGCAGATCGGCATCCACTACACCGACGTGCTCGAATACCTGATGGGACCGGTGACAGCGGTGCGCGGCAGCCTCGCGCAGCTCGTGCTGCCCGGGGAGAATCCCGACATCGCGAGCCTCATACTCGAGCACGAGAACGGCGCGCTCTCGACGCTCAACGCCTGCTACGCCTCCGCCTCCGAGTACTACCTCATGAACATCTACGGCAAGGAGGCGAGCGCGTACTACGATCTGCACCAGGGGCTGCGGTTCCTCAAGCGCGGCACCAGCCGCGCGGACGCGGTATCGTGCGCGAAGAACGACACCATCGTCGAGGAGCTCGAGGAATTCGCCAGTGCGGTGCGCGGCGAGGGCAGCCCCGAGATGGACGGCGAGAAGGCGACGGCTTCGCTCGCGGTGCTGCTCGCGGGCATCCGCTCCGCGCGCGAGGGGCGCCGGGTCGAGATCGCGGAAATTCTGGGCGCGGCCTGATCCGTGGCGGCGCGCCGCGCGTCACGGTCACCGATCATTTCACCTCTAGGGAGGACACGCATGGAAACACGGTTCGGGTGGTTGCGGGGGGTCATGGGCGCGGTGCTCGCGATTATCGCGACCGCCGCGGGGGCGCAGGACGCGCCGTTCCCGAAGCGCGGCAACATCGAGATGACGGTGCTGTTCCCGGCCGGGAGCTCCGCCGACGTCACGGCGCGGTTGCTCTCCGCGGGGCTCGCGAAGCAGCTCGGAGTGAACGTCGTCGCCGTGAACCGCCCCGGCGCGGGCGGCGCCATCGGCTACAAGCACGTCGCCGCGCAGAAGCCCGACGGCTATTCGATCGTGTGGAACTCCAATTCCATCTCCACGACCTATCATTCCGGAGCGCTCGCGTTCGACTACCGCGCCTTCGACCCGGTGGCACGGGTGCTCGTCGAATCGGTGGTGGTCGCGGTGCGCGCCGAATCGAAGTGGAAGACGCTGAAGGAGTTCCTCGCCGACGCGAAGGCGCGGCCGGGCGGAATCACGCTCGCCAACTCGGGGATCGGCAGCCACACTCACCTCTCCGGGATCGCGCTCGCGAAGGCCGCGGATGCCCAGGTGACCGACGTTCCCTACGCCGCCGCGCAGGTCGTGCCCAACCTGATCGGCGGGCACGTGGACGCCGTGGTGCAGTTCCCCGGCGCGCTCGCCGGGCATGTCGCCGGCGGCAGGGTGCGCGTGCTGGTGAACCTCTCGGCGCAGCGCGATCCCCTGTTCGCCGACGTGCCGACCGCGCGGGAGCTCGGCCTCGATCTCGCGCTCGACGCTTGGCGCGGCATCGCAACGCCCCGGGGCACTCCGCAGGCGGTCATCGCCGTGCTCGAAAAGGCGATCCGAGAGACCGTGCAGAGCGCGGAATTCGTCTCCGCGAGCGAGAAGCTCTACGTGCGCCCCGGGTTCCTGCCGGCGGCGGAGTTCGGCAAGATGATCGCCACCGAGGACGCATACCTCGCGCGCATCATGGAGCAGACCGGCCTCAAGAAATCGCCCTGACGGGCGTTCTACCACGCCATGCCTGAAGATCCGAACACGCCCCGGCGGCCGGACTGGCCGCGTGCCGTCCACCGGCTGTTCCGCGAACACGAGGTGCGGGAAGTCGCATATGTCCCGGACGCCGGCCACGCGCAGTTGATCGCGCTGTGCCGCGCCGACCGGCGCATGACAGCGGTCCCGCTCACGACCGAGGAGGAAGGCGTCGCCCTGCTCGCCGGAGCGTGGCTCGGCGGCGCGCGCGGTGCGCTGCTGATGCAGTCGAGCGGCGCGGGAAACTGCATCAACATGCTCGGCATGACGCAGGAATGCCGCTTCCCCCTGCTCGCGCTCGTGACCATGCGCGGCGACTGGGGCGAGTTCAACCCGTGGCAGATCCCGATGGGGCAGGCGACGGCGCGCGCGCTCGATGCGGCCGGCGTCGTCGTACAGCCGGTGGACGACGCGCAGCGCGTCCCGGAGACGGTCGCCGCGGCCGCCCGCCTCGCGTTCGGCGCCTACCGCGCCGTCGCGGTGCTGATCGGGCAGCGCGTGGTGGGCGCGAAGGACTGGAACAAGTAAACCCGTGAGTGGTGAATGGTGAGTGGTGAGCGGAAAACCTTCGCGCCATGACAATGCAATGCCGGCTTGGTCCACTCACTACTCACGACTCACGCCGTTCCCGCGAGAGAACGGATCGAGCGACCGTTGAGGTGAGAACATGAAGAGAAGCACTCCAACCCTGGACCGGCGCAAGGCGGTGGCCGAGATCCTCAGGCAACGCGGCGATGCGCTGGTCCTCACCGGCCTGGGTTCGACCTGCTGGGACGCCGCGGCAGCGGGCGACCATCCCCTCACCTTCTATCTGTGGGGCGCCATGGGCGGCGCGGCGATGATGGGGCTGGGCCTCGCGCTCGCGCAGCCCGCCCGGCGTGTGCTGGTGATCACCGGCGACGGCGAGATGCTGATGGGCCTGGGCGCGCTCGCGACGATCGGGGTGCAGCAGCCGGCAAACCTCGCGGTCATCGTCATCGACAACGAGCACTACGGGGAGACCGGGATGCAGCGCACGCACACGCGGGAAGGCGTGGACCTCGCAGGCATGGCCCGGGCGGCCGGCTTCCGCGCGGCGGGAACCGTCTACAGCAGCACGCAGCTCAAGACCTGGGTACCCCGGTTCTACCGCGCGAAGGGCCCCGTGTTCGCCACGGTCAAGGTGACGACGGCGTACGCGCCGATGGTGCTGCCGCTGCGCGACGGCACCGCGATCAAGCATCGCTTCCGCGAGGCGCTGCTCGGGCCGAAGGCCTTCGAATGATGCGCGAATCGTGAGTGGCGAATGGTGAGTGGACTGAATCGCTAGATTGCAGCCGTCCGAGGGCTGATCTACTCACCACCCACTACTCACCACTCACGCTTTACACCGGAGATTCAAAATGGACACGCCCACCGGCACCCTGTCCCGGTACAAGATGTTCATCGGCGGCGAGTGGGTGGAGTCCGCCTCCGACCAGCACTTCGAGAGCGACAACCCGTTCACCGGCAAGCCGTGGGCGCTCGTGCCGCGGGGAAACGCGCAGGACGCCGACCGCGCGGTGCGCGCCGCGCATAGGGCCTACACGAGCGGGGATTGGCCGAAGCTCACCGCCTCGCGGCGCGGAGCGCTGCTGAGAAAGCTCGCGGACCTGATCGGCGAGAAGGCGAAGCACCTCGCCGAGATCGAGGTGCGCGACAACGGCAAGCTCATCGCCGAGATGAGCGCCCAGACCGCCTACATGGCCCAGTGGTACTACTACTACGGAGGGCTCGCCGACAAGATCGAGGGCCGGGTGATTCCGGCCGACAAGCCCGACACCTTCAACTACACGCGCTACGAGCCGCTCGGCGTCGTCGCCGCGATCATTCCCTGGAATTCCCCGCTGCTGCTCACGGCCTGGAAGCTCGCGCCCGCGCTCGCGGCCGGCAACACGGTGGTGCTGAAGCCCTCCGAGTACACCCCGGCCTCCGCGCTCGAATTCATGAAGCTCGTCGAGCAGGCGGGCCTCCCTCCCGGCGTGGTCAACGTCGTCACCGGCTTCGGGCCCGAGGTCGGCATGCCGCTGGTGGAGCATCCGCTGGTCGCCAAAGTCGCGTTCACCGGCTCCGACCGCACGGGAACGCTCATCTACCAGACCGCGGCGAAGGGGCTCAAGCGCGTCACCATGGAGCTCGGGGGCAAGTCGCCCAACATCGTGTTCGACGACGCGCACCTGGAGAACGCGGTGAAGGGCGTCATCTCCGGCATCTTCGCCGCCACCGGGCAGACCTGCATCGCGGGCTCGCGGCTGCTGGTGCAGAAGACGATCCACGACGAGTTCGTGGAGAAGCTCGTCGCGTTCGCGAAGACCGCGCGGATGGGCGACCCGATGAGCCTCGACACCCAGGTCGGCCCGGTTACCAACCCGCCGCAGTTCAAGAAGATCCTCGACTACATCGACATCGCGAAGGGCGAAGGCGCAAGAGCGGTGCTGGGCGGCGCGCGCGCTGCGCGCCCCGAATGCGGTTCGGGCTGGTTCGTCGAGCCCACGATCTTCACGGGCGTGAAGAACTCGATGCGCATCGCGCAGGAGGAAGTGTTCGGCCCGGTCCTCGCCGTGATCCCGTTCGAGGACGAGGAGCAAGCGGTCGCGATCGGAAACGACGTCGTCTACGGGCTCGCCGCCGGCGTGTGGACCCAGAACATGCGCCGCGCGCTCATGATGGCCGATCGGCTGCAGGCCGGCACCGTGTGGATCAACACCTACCGCGCCGTCTCCTACCTCTCCCCGTTCGGCGGCTACAAGCGGAGCGGCATCGGGCGCGAAAGCGGTCAGGAGATGATCAAGGACTACATGCAGGTGAAGAGCGTGTGGATTTCCACCGCGACCGAGGTTCCGAATCCGTTCGTCCTCCGGTGAACGACGTAATCGGTGGCGAAGAGCTGCGGCAAAGGAATGAACTAAACCGCCGATGAACGCAGATGAACGCGGATAAGAAAAAGCGCGAAACAGCATCTCGCAAATCTTGAGAACGCCCAGGACACACCGTCCGAGCCGACGAAATCGCGATTGGCGAACCAAGATCCGCAAACATCATCTGCGTTGATCTGCGTGCATCTGCGGTTACATATTGCATTTTTCTTTTTGCGAGTCTGCTCTGAATGAAGGTAGCCGAGTTCCTGCTGCGCACGCTGGAGGCAAACGGCGTGCGGTTCATCTTCGGTAATCCCGGTACGACCGAGATTCCGCTGGTGCGCCTGTGCGAGCACCGGAAGAAACTCCAGTACGTGGTAGCGCTGTCCGAAGTCGCGGCGGTGCCCATGGCCGACGGCTACGCACGCGCATCGCGCTCGCTCGGAGTGGTGAACCTCCACGTCGCCCCGGGGCTGGGAAACGGCATGGGGGCGCTCTACACCGCCGGCATCGCCGGCACGCCCCTGCTCGTCCTCGTCGGCGGGCAGGACCGGCGTTTTCTCCACACCAATCCGATCCTGTGGGGGCCGCTCGAAACCATGGCTGGATCGGTCTGCAAGGCCGTGTACGGGCTGAATACGCGTTACGATGCACCGGCCAACGCGCGCAGGGCGCTGCGCGCCGCGCTCACGCCGCCGTACGGCCCGGTCGCGCTTGTCTGCCCGCCCGACCTGCTCGAGCAGGAAACCGACGCACGGCCCGCCGCGGTCGCGCCGCCGCGGCTCGGCGGGCTGGGGGAACGCGGTGCGCGCGCCTATTCCCGCTTCCTCGCGCGCGCGAAGCGCCCTGCCATCGTGGCGGCCGAGGACATCCACTGGGACGACGCGGGTGGCGCGCTGGAGGCGCTCGCGAGGCGGTTCGCGGCTCCGGTCCACGTGGCGCCCTACACGGGCGTGCTTCCCGTCGCGAGCAGCTCGCGCTGCTACGCGGGTTACCTGCCGCCGAGCTTCAAGCAGATCGCCGAGCGGCTCACCGCGCACGACGCGCTGCTCTTCGTCGGCGGCCGCGGCCTGCGCACCACCCTGTACAGCGAGGCGAAGCTTCCGCAGCGCAAGGCCTGGATCGGCGCCGATTCTTCCGTGCTCGCGCCCGACGGCGAATTCGAGCTCGCGCGGGTGGCGAGCATCCGCGATGCGCTCGGCGAAATCCTCAAGGCGGCGCGCGGATCCCGCCGCACGGCCGCTCGCTCCTCGATCCGGCCCAAGATCCCCGTCCCGGCGGCCGGCGCGGCGGCCCTGCATCCCTCGCGCGCGATCCATGCGCTGCTCGAGCGGTTTCAGGAGGCGATCTGGGTGGACGAATCCGGGCTCTCCACCTCCGACGTGCGCCAGTGGATGAGGCTGGCCGGCGGTCGTTATCTCATCAACGGCAGCGGCGGCATCGGCTGGGGTCTCGCCGCCGCAGTCGGGGCGGCACTCGCACGGCCCGCGGAGCAGGTGCTGGCCGTGATCGGCGACGGCTCGACGCTCTACGCATCCGAGGCGCTGTGGACCGCCGCGCACCGCCGCGCGCGCGTGCTGCTGGTGGTGCTGGCGAACCGGCGCTACTCGACGCTCAACGAGGCCGCCGCGCGGCTCGCCGGCGGCGCGCTCGATCTCTTCACGCTGGAGCCGCCGGTGATGGACTTCGGCGGCCTGGCGACGCTCTACGGCATGGGATATGCCAGGGCGGAAACCGAGGAGCAGCTCGGAATTTTTCTTGCTGCGCACACCCGCGGCATCCGCGAGAACACGCTGCTCGAGCTCAAGCTCGACCCGGCGGTGAAGCCGGTCACTGCGTCACGGCATTTTTAGAGCGCCCGAGATGACGCCACGCACGGTTCATACGGTATCGCACGACCCTGGTCAGCGTCCGGCAAGAAAAGAGCTTTTTTCGTTCCCTTGCGCGGGGGAAGCAGGGGCGTTTAATGTTCCCGCGTTTGTGGCATCATGGTTCTAATCACCCAATTCGAAAAGGGGCAGTTTATGCGCTGGAAATTCATACTGGGTGCTGCGTCCGCGACGCTGCTCGCGTTTGCCCCGGGCGCGAACGCACAGGGTTACCCGGCAAAGCCAATTCGCTTGATCGTTCCGTTCTCGCCCGGAGGGCCGACTGACATCCTCGCACGTTTCGTCGGTCAGAAGCTGACCGAAGCTTTTGGCCAGCAAGTGATCGTGGAGAATCGCCCCGGCGCCGGCACCGTGATCGGCACCGAGCTCGTCGCCAAGGCGGCGCCGGACGGCTACACCCTGCTGATGGCGTCGACAAGCACCGCCACCATTCCCAGCCTGTTGGCCAAGCTCCCCTACGACACCCTGCGCGACTTTACGCCGGTGATCCTGCTGGTGGCCTCGCCCAACGTACTCGTGGTCCATCCCTCGTTGCCCGCAAAATCGGTGCGGGAGCTGATCGCGATCGCGCGCGCACGGCCGAGCCAGGTCGTGTACGGTTCGGGAGGCAACGGCACCTCGGCGCATCTGGGCGCAGAGATACTGCGCCTCATGGCGGGAGTCAGCATGGTGCACGTGCCCTACAAGGGCGCGGGTCCGCTGACCGTGGGCCTGATCTCCGGCGAGGTATCCTGGATGTTCGGGACCATCGCGCCGACTCTGCCGCACATCCAGTCGGGTCGGTTACGCCCGATCGCCGTGAGCAGCGCGCGACGGGCATCCGTTTTGCCCGAGGTGCCGCCGGTCGCCGATACCCTGCCCGGTTTTGAGGCGAGCCCATGGACCGGTGTCTCCTCGCCTGCGGCGACCCCGAAAGAGGTGATCGCAAGGTTAAACCAGGAAATCGCCAAGGCCCTCACCACCCCCGAAACCCGCGAGCGCATGGCGCGAGAGGGTACGGACGTGGTGGCCAGCACTCCGGAGCAATTCGACGCATTTTTCCGGGCACAAATCGATAAATGGGCCAAAGTGATCAAGGCTGCAGGCATAAAATTCGAGTGACCTCTTCGTGCCGCGGAGAAACTGCGCGCATGCAGCACCACGTGAGCGCAGAACGGCGATCATGCAACGGCGATCGGCCGGGCCCGGGTACGTCGAGGAAGCATAGGAAAGTTCGCTGATGCAAGACCGCCCCACGCTCGCCATCATCGGTGGCACCGGTGCGCTCGGCACAGGCCTGGCCATGCGCTGGGCTGCTGCGGGTTATCCGGTCGTGCTCGGCTCGCGCTCGCGCGAGAAGGCGCAAGCCGCCGCGCGCGAGATCGAACCGGGAAACGGAGCGCCGCCGGTGCGCGGGGACAGCAATGAAGGCGCGGCGCGCGCGGGCGAGATCGTGGTGATCGCGGTACCATTTTCGAGCCACGGTTCGACGCTCGACGAGATCAAGGCCGCCGTCGCCGGCAAGATCGTAATCGATGCGGTCGTTCCTCTCGTTCCCCCCAGGGTGTCGCTCGTGCAGCTCCCTGCGCAGGGCTCGGCTGCGCAGATGGCGCAGGCACAACTTGGCGATGGCGTGCGGGTCGTGTCCGCGTTCCATAACGTCGGGGCGGCGAAGTTGCGCGCGGGCGGTGCCGTCGATTGCGACGTGCTGGTATTCGGCAACGACCGCGCTGCGCGGGATACCGTGATCGCGCTCGCGGACGCCGTCGGCACGCGCGGCATCGACGGCGGCGCACTCGCCAATTCGGTCGCCGCAGAGGCCTTGACGTCGATCCTGATCGGCATCAACCGCCGGTACCGGGTCGATTGTGCGGGCATCCGGATTACCGGAACCTTCGGCAGCGCCGCCGGCAAGTAGGCATGGCGAAAGAGGGCAAGACCGTCACTCTCACGGCGGTTCCGGGCATCCCTCTGATTGAACCCGGAGACGATCTCGGCGCCATCCTGATCGATAGCTTGGGGCAGTCCGGCATCGTCCCCCGGGATCGCGACGTGTTCGTCGTCGCCCAGAAGATCGTCTCCAAGGCCGAAGGGCGTTACCGCAGTCTGCGCGACGTCGTGCCATCCGGGCGCGCGGTCGAGCTCGCGGCGACCGTCGGCAAGGATCCGCGCCTCGTCGAGGTCATCCTGTCCGAAACGCGCGAGGTCGTGCGCCAGGCTCATAACGTCTTGATCGTGGCGCATCGTCTCGGCTTCGTCGTGGCGAACGCGGGAGTCGACCAGTCGAACATCCGGCATCCCGACGGTGACGAACGCGTCCTGCTCCTGCCCGAGAACCCGGACGCATCCTGCGCAGCGCTCAAGGCGCGAATCGACGAGTGCTTTGGCGTCGACGTGGGCATCGTGATCAACGACAGTTTTGGCCGCCCCTGGCGCAACGGTGTCGTCGGGGTAGCCCTCGGGGCCGCCGGCCTGCCGGCGCTGGTGAATCTCATCGGCAGTCCCGACTTGTTCGGCCGGGAGATGCGCGTCACCGAGGTCGCGATCGCCGACGAGATCGCGGCTGCGGCATCGTTGCTGATGGGGCAGACGGACGCCGGCCTGCCGTTCGTGCATGTCCGCGGTCTCGCGTGGGACGCACCCGTCCGCGACGCGGCGGCTCTCCTGCGGCCAAAGCAGCACGACCTGTTCCGATGACGGTGGGGAGGGCCCGGCGGATATGAAGGGGAACACGGGAGCAGCGGCAACCGCGCCCCCGGGTGGCCGCGTACTGGCGCTGTGCGGCGGCATCGGCGGAGCCAAGCTCGTGCTCGGGTTGGACGCGGTGCTCGGTGCGGGCCGTCTTACGGTGATCGTGAATACCGGGGATGATTTCGAGCATCTCGGCCTACACGTGGCGCCCGACCTGGACACGGTCCTGTATACGCTTGCCGGCCTGAGCGATCCGGTGCGCGGCTGGGGCCGGGTCGATGAGAGCTGGAATTTCATGACCGCCCTGCGTGAGCTCGGTGGCGAAGCATGGTTCGCCCTGGGCGACCGGGATCTTGCGGTTCACATCGAGCGGACACGGCGCCTGCGGGGCGGAGAAACGCTCACTTCGATCGTTGCGGACATGGCGCGCCGGCTCAAGGTCGAGGCCCGGATCGCCCCGATGACGGACGATCGCGTACGGACCATTGTTCACACTCCCGACGGGCCTATGCCCTTTCAGCATTACTTCGTGAAGCACGCCTGCACGCCGGCTGTGACGAGCATCTCCTTTGCGGGCGCTGCAGAAGCTCGCCCCAGTCCGGTTTTTCCGGGCGCTGTGGCCGATCCGTCTCTTCTCGCGATCGTGATCTGCCCGTCCAATCCGTACCTCAGTGTCGATCCGATCCTCGCAGTCCCCGGCGTGAGAGAGGCGCTCGAGCACGCAACCGTTCCGGTAATCGCGGTCTCCCCGATCATCGGCGGCAAGGCCGTCAAGGGACCGACCGCGAAGATCATGAAGGAGCTGGGCGTCGCCGCGACGTCCGCAGCGATCGCAGAGCATTACCATGGGCTCATCGACGGCCTCCTGATCGACGCGGCCGACGCGGCTGAAGCGAATCTGGTCGATATCCGGGTCGCGACAGCGCCTACCACGCTCATGAAAAGCATCGACGACAAGTGTAAGCTTGCGCGTATCGTGCTGGACTTTGCCGGACAGCTTGCGAACGAACGGGAACCCGCATGAATAACGCAGGGCCGCGCCGCGCGCGCGAGCACCGCGGGCTGTGCGCCGTGGTTCCGGTCAAGTTGTTCAGCCGCACGAAACGGCGGCTGAGTTCGCTCCTCTCGTCCCATGAGCGCGAGGCTCTGGCCCGCGCCATGCTCCAGGACGTCCTGTCCGCATTGGCGAGCGCACCCGCTCTTGCCGGCATCGCGGTGATCACCGGCGACGCGCTGGCTGCGGCCATCGCTCGTGCGGCCGGCGTGCTCGTCGTCGCCGACACCGAGAACGCGGGGACGACGGCGGCGGTGGCGGCGGCGGCTCGGCACTTGGACGGAATGGGTTGGGAGGGTATGCTCGTTGTACCGGCTGACGTCCCATTGATTACGCCCGCAGACATCGCGACGATCATCGCGGCGCACCGCATTGCGCCTTCCGTCACTCTGGTGCCTGCGAGCGCCGATGGCGGAACGAACGCGCTTGCCTGTTCCCCGTTGCGGGCGGTCCCGTTCTCTTTCGGCGAAGGCAGCTTCCGCCTGCATCGGGAGGCGGCGCGGGCCCGGGGCATCGAGCCGGTAATACTGAATCTCGAACGGGTCGGGCATGACATCGACCGGCCGAGCGATCTCGCATCCTTCCTGCGGCTGCCGTCACCGACACGCACCAGCGCCTACTTGACCCGCATCGAAGTCCCGAAGCGGCTCGGACACGCGCACGGTGACCCGCGCCGGGCGCCCCGCTCCGAGCAGGTGTCGCAATAATGATGGAGACCGCGTGCTCATGACGGCCTGCGCCTCCCGAACCCGCGCGCCGGATCGCGAGCTGTCGCGAGACGGGAGCCTTGCGCTGATGAACCATGCCGATCTGCAAACGCTGATGAGAGCCGCCGCGGAGCGGCGGGATGCGGCGCACGGAGCGATTGTCACGTACTCCCGCAAGGTATTCATCCCGCTGACGCAGTTATGCAGGGATGTGTGCCACTACTGCACGTTCGCCCATCGCCCGCGCAAGGGAGAAGCCGCTTTTCTTTCGCTGGACCAGGTCCTCGCCATTGCGCGGGCCGGAGTCGCCGCAGGCTGCAAGGAAGCGCTGTTTACGCTCGGCGACAAGCCGGAACTGCGTTACCGCGTGGCTCGCGACGAGCTCCGCCGCCTCGGGCACGGGACGACCTTGTCCTACCTCGCCGAGGCCGCGCGCGTGGTGTTCGAGGAGACGGGTCTGCTTCCACACCTGAATCCCGGCGTCCTCGAAGCATCGGACATTGCAGCCCTGCGCTCGGTCTCCGTTTCACAGGGAATCATGCTCGAGAGCACGGCCGAGCGCCTGTGCGAACGCGGCGGACCTCACCACGGCTCGCCCGACAAGCGGCCGGCGGTCCGCCTCGAGACGATCCGCCTCGCTGGCGAAGCCGGCGTGCCCATCACGACAGGCCTCCTGATCGGTATCGGCGAGACGCGCGCGGAGCGCATCGAGGCGCTGCTGAAGCTGCGGGATCTCCACGACCGGTACGGGCACATTCAAGAGATCATCGTCCAGAACTTCCGGCCCAAGCCCGCAACGCGCATGGCCGGGACTCCGGCGCCGGCGCTGGAAGAGCTTCTCTGGACGATCGCCGTTGCACGATTGTTGCTCGACCCGGCCATGAACATACAGGCGCCGCCAAACCTGAGCCCGGATGTCCTGTCGCAACTAATCGACGCGGGTATCAACGATTGGGGCGGGGTATCACCGGTGACCCCCGACCATGTCAATCCGGAGGCACCCTGGCCCCGCCTGGACGCCCTGGCTCAGGCGACGGCGCATGCGGGCAAAGAGCTGATCGAGCGGCTCGCCATCTATCCGGCCTATGTAAGGGAGATGGACCGCTGGGTCGACGCGGGCTTGCGTCCGGCACTGCTGCATCGAGTGGACAGCGACGGATACCCGCGCACGGACCGCTGGTCTCCGGGGATGACGGACTTTCCCCCCGCTTCGGATCTGGCCCTGGCCGCTGCGTTCCGGGAGGTGAGTCCCCGCAGTGAAATCGCCGCGATCCTGGCCACGGCGAAGCGGGGCGGGACGCTCCGTGAGGCGGAGATCGTGCAACTGTTTCGTGCGCGCGGGAAGGATTTCGCCGCGGTGTGCAGGGCGGCCGACGAATTGAGGGAAGAGGTGAACGGCGACATCGTCAGCTATGTCGTCAACCGTAACATCAACTACACCAATATCTGTTCCTACCGCTGCCAGTTTTGTGCGTTCGCGAAAGGCAAGGCGAGCGAGAACTTGCGGGGCATGCCCTATGACCTTCCCCTCGAGGAGATCCAGCGTCGCGCGCTCGAGGCCTGGCAGCGTGGCGCAACCGAAGTCTGCATGCAGGGCGGGATCCACCCGAGTTATACCGGTGCGACCTATCTCACGATCTGCCGGGGAGTGAAGGCCGTGGTTCCCGGAATGCACGTCCACGCGTTCTCGCCGCTCGAGGTGTGGCAAGGCGCGCGGACGCTGGGCATCCCGGTCGGGGAGTTTCTTGCCGAACTGAAGTGCGCCGGCCTCGGAACGCTGCCGGGGACGGCCGCGGAGATCCTGGACGACGAGGTCCGTGCCACTCTATGTCCCGACAAGGTCCGGACCGGAGAATGGATCGAGGTCATGAGGCTCGCCCACCGCACGGGGTTGCGCACCACGTCGACGATCATGTTCGGGCATATGGAAAAGATCGTGCACTGGGCGCGCCACCTTCTGCGGCTGCGCGCACTGCAAGCCGAGACTGGCGGCTTTACCGAGTTCGTCCCGCTGCCCTTCGTGCACATGGAGGCGCCCATTTACCGTAAAGGCCGCGCGCGCCGCGGGCCGAGCTTCCGCGAGGCCGTCCTCATGCACGCGGTTTCACGTCTTGCGCTGCATCCGCTCATTCCGAATATCCAGGCAT
This sequence comes from Betaproteobacteria bacterium, assembly GCA_016868035.1. Classification (GTDB taxonomy): domain Bacteria; phylum Pseudomonadota; class Gammaproteobacteria; order Burkholderiales; family SG8-41; genus SG8-41. Next base: position 24,957 of record VGID01000040.1, read on the forward strand.
CCTGGGTAAAGATGGGGCCCGAAGGCGTGAAAGCGTGCCTGCGCGCGGGCGCTAATGATCTGGGTGGAACTCTCATGAATGAATCCATCTCGCGTGCGGCGGGCGCAGCGCACGGCCAGGAGATGGCGCCCGCCATGATGGAAGATCTCATCCACTCGGTCGGTCGAAGGCCGCGTGAGCGGACGACGCTTTACGCCACGAGCACGCGAAGCGTCCAGACTCTTCCTTGACTCGCACTCGTGCACCCGGCTATGGGTGCGGCGTTGGACCCATTCCACCCGATCGGACAAGGCTTCGCGTTGACACGAGCGATTCGGAAACGCTAGAGTCGCGCGGTTCGCGCTACTACTTCAAATTTCAGGAGACTGGATGCTATTCAACGAGCCGCGAGCCAGGCGCATCATGGCCGATCAGGGAATCGACGCCCTCGTGGCGACCTCGCCCGACAACGTCACCTACGCCTCCGGCTACTGGGCGATGTCCCACTGGGCGCGCCCGGGCGGGCCGCAAGTGTATGCGGTGATCCCGGCCGATGGCGGCGCGGGACCGTGCCTCATCACGGGCTCGGGCAACCTCGATCTCGTCGTCGACGGCGAGTCCTGGGTGACCGAGGCGTACCGCTACGGCTTTTTCGCAACGCGCGCCGACGGTCCCGAGCAGTTGTCGCCGCTCGATCAGCGCTACGCGGCCCTGCTCGCGAGGACGAACCACGGCGACGCTGCTTCCGCGCTGACCGCCGCACTCCGTGACCGCAAGCTCGACCGCGGGCGCCTGGCGATCGAGGAAACCGGCATCCAGCCGGCGATCCTCGAGCGCGTCCGGAGCGCGCTGCCGAAGGCCGAGATCGTCTCCGGAGCGCGTGTGTTCCGCGAGATCCGCATGATCAAGACGGCCGAGGAGATCGAGCGGCTGCGCGGCGCCGTGCGCGTCACGGAACGCGGCATCGAAGCCGCGCTTCGCGTTGCCCGTGCCGGCGTTACGGAGCGCGAGATGATGAACGAGTTTGACCGCACGGTGATCAGCGAGGGCGGCGTGCCGGTAAGCTCGATGTGCCTGGGCACCGGGCCGCGCAGTGCGCTGTCGAACTGCCAGGCCGGCGAGCGCCGCCTGGCGGCCGGCGACGTCATCCGCTTCGACGGCGGGGTGCGCTACAAGTGGTACCGTTCCGACATCGCGCGCATCGCGGCGCTCAACGATCCTGGCGAGCGCATCCGCCGCTACTACTCCGCGATCCGTGCCGGTGCCGAGCGGGGGATCGAAGCAATACGGCCCGGCGTGCGTACCGCCGAAGTTTTCCGGATCACCATGGACACTGTCCACCGCGAGGGCATTCCGCACTTCGAGCGCAGCCACGTCGGCCATGGTATCGGCATCAACAACTACGACGCACCCGATCTTGCCCCGAACTCCGACGAGATCATCGAAGAGGGGATGGTGCTCTGCGTGGAAACGCCGTACTACGAGCTGGGGTGGGCGGGGTTGCAGCTGGAGAACACCGTCGTGGTCCGCGCGCACGGCGCCGAGCCGCTGACGTCGCTCGGCAACGAACTGCGCGTTCAGTAGTTTCTGCGTGCATTCGATCGGCATCGCATTCGACGGTCGCAACCCGCTGCCTGTCGCGCGCGAGCAGGCCCGCGCGGCCGAGGCAATCGGGGCTTCGACGCTGTGGGTATCGAGTCACCTTTTCCTGCGCGACCCCTTCAGCACGGCGGCCGTCCTGCTCGATGCCGTTCCGACCGCGCGCGTGGCGCTGATGGCGGTAAGCCCCCAGGTCATGCACCCGGTGCACATCGCCATGGCGGCGGCAACCCTCGAGGAGCTGGCGCCGGGGCGCGTGGTGCTGTGCATCGGCACCGGCTCACCGGGCGATCTCGCGGACGCCGGCGTGGAGCCACGCCGCCCGGTGCGCATGCTCGCCGAGACCGTGGAGGCCGTGCGCCTTCTGCTCTCCGGCAAGCCGGCAACCTACGAAGGCGAGCTGATCCGGCTTCGCGGCCGGCGCATGGCGAAGGCCGCTTCCATGGTCCCCATCTTCCTTGCCGCGTCGCACCCGCGCACGCTCGAGCTGGCGGGCCGCGTCGCCGACGGCATCGTGCTGTCAACGGCATCGTCTGTGGAGTTCGTGCGCTGGTCGCTCGAGCACGTCGAGCGCGGCGAGCAGCGCCGCCGCCGCATCGCGCGCGCAGGCCTGGTCTATGCCTTCGCTGCGGAGCGAACCGCGGACACGCTCGGCCGGTTCCGCCGGCAGCTCGCCATCACGCTCCGCGCCCCGCACCACGCGAAGAACCTTTCGCTGGCGGGTGCACGACTGGACCAGGCGGCCGTGCGCGAGGCGCTGGCCCGCGAGGACTGGGCGGCCGCCGAGGCGCTGGTCAGCGACGACACGGTGCGGCGCCACACCGCGTGCGGGACGCCCGAAGAGCTGCGCGCGCGCCTGGATGCCTACCGCACCGCGGGGCTCGACGAGATCGTGCTGGCCGGGCTCTACACGCCCGAGGAGACGCGGCGGACCGGCGCCGCGGCCTTCGGCAAGGACGCGTGAAACCATGCGCGTGAGCGTGCAGCTGCCGACGTGCACGGAGGGGCTCGTGAACCCGATCCCCTTCGCCGCCGCACCCGAGGATTTCGTGCGCCTGGCGCAGGAAGCCGAGCGCCTCGACTACGATGGCGTGTGGGGCAACGACCACATCACCGCCGCGCCCTATGTGCGCGAGCACTGGAAGGAGCCGCCGAACTTCTACGAGGTGCTCATCACGCTCGCCACCGTGGGCGCGCATACCCGGCGCGTCCACCTCGGAACCGCGATCATCGTCGTGCCGCTGCGCGATCCGGTCCTGCTCGCCAAGCAGGTCGCCACCCTCGATCGCATGACCGGAGGGCGCGTGATCCTCGGTGTCGGCATCGGAGCCTACCGCGAGGAATTCCTGGCACAGTGGCCGCGACGGCGCGATGCGCGGCGCGGCGAGCTGCTCGACGAGGGGCTCGTCGCCCTGCGCACGCTCTTCACCGAGCCGGCGGCATCCTACTCCGGCCTGCACACCGCGTTCGAGGGCATCGAGATGTTCCCCAAGCCGGTGCAGCGGCCCCTGCCGATCTACGTCGGCGGCCACAACGAGCAGGCGATCTCGCGCGCGGCCCGGCTCGGCCAGGGCTGGCTTCCCGGCTGGCGCCCCTTCGAAGAAGTGCGCGAGCGCACCAGGTTGCTCCGTCGCCTCACGGCGGAGGCCGGGCGCGATCCCAGGGATGTCGAAGCCGCGGTGCAGTTCACCGTCATGCTCGGCCACACGCCGGAGGAAGCGATCGCGCGCTACCGGAAGACGGGAATGGTGCAACACCGGCGCTCGCTCGCCCACACCGGGCGCGACCCGGCGCTGGCGGAGGCCAACAACCTGATCGGCAGCCCCGCCAGCCTGCTCGAGAAGCTGGAGTTCCTCGCGGAGTCCGGCGTCGATCACCTCTGCGCGCTGCAGTTTCCGCACGACTCACTCAACGAGATGCTCGAGCAGATGGAGTGGTTTGCCCGCGACGTGGTGCGGGTCTTCAAAGGCCGGGATCGATGATGCGGGCATCCGGAACGAGGATCGTGAATTCTGCCGCGGTTTTCATCACGGGCCGCGCATGCGTCGCCGAATACCCCGCGCGTGAGATCGTATGTGCCGTTGCCTGCCGGGCGCCGACGCAGGCGTTGATCGGGCGCCTGAGGCTGCCAAGAGAATAAGGCCATGGCGCAGGCCGCCGGTCTCGCTTGCGTGCGGTGCGGGGCCGCATACCCGCTGACGCGATACGCATTCGACTGCGACCGCTGCCGCGCGGAATCGCCATCAAACCTCACGGTGCGGTATGCGCCGGATGCCTGCTCCGCCATCCGGCGCGAGGCGCTCGCTGCCGGCCCGCGGACCCTCTGGCGCTACGCTGGGTTGCTTCCCGTGGAGGCGCGGGACGCGGTATCGCTTGGCGAGGGGATGACGCCGCTCGTCCTCGCCGAGCGGCTCGGAAACAACCTCGGGATGCGCCTTTTCATCAAGGACGAGTCGCGCAACCCGACGTGGTCGTTCAAGGACCGCCTGGCCACTGTCGTCGTCTCCGCTGCCCGGCAGATCGGCGCCCGCGTGATCGCCTCGTCGTCGTCCGGCAACGCCGGGGCCGCCGTCGCCGCATACGCCGCGCGGGCGAGACTGCCGTGCATCGTCTTCACCTACCAGGGTGCCGCCGGACCGATGGTGACGCAGATGCGCGCCTACGGCGCGATGGTGCTTGCAACCCGGGAAAAAGCGGACCGGTGGACGCTCCTCGAGAAGGGCGTTCGCCGCTTCGGGTGGTTTCCCACCTCGCCGTTCTTCGCGCCCGCCGTCGGCAGCAACCCGCTCGGGGTGGAAGGTTACAAGACGCTCGCCTACGAAGTTGCCGAGCAGCTCAACTGGCAGGCGCCGGACTGGTGCGTGCTGCCCGTTTGCTACGGCGACGCGCTCTACGGCATGTGGAAGGGGTTCGAGGAGCTGCGGCGCCTCGGCTGGATCGACCGCGTGCCACGTCTCGTCGCCGCCGAAATCTACGGATCGCTGGGTGCCACGCTGGCGGCCGGCGGTGACGCGCTCGTGGACATGCCGAAATCGCACGACACGCTGGCGACCTCGATCAGCGCCACGCGCGGAACGTACCAGGCCCTCCACGCGATCCGTGAATCGAACGGCACCGCGGTCCTGGTGTCCGACGACGACCTGTTGGCATGGCAGGCGCGGCTCGCAGCGGGCGAAGGGATGTACGCCGAGCCGTCCTCGGTCGCCGCTCTCGCGGCCGTCAGCCGCCTGCGCGCCGGCAACGTAATCGAGCCCGGCCAGTCCGTCGTCGCCCTGATGACGGCCGGCGGCCTGAAGGACGTCGCGCGCACCGCGCGAGGCCAGGGCGAAGTGCCCGTGGTGCCGGCCGACCTCGACGCAGCCGTGGACGCGCTGCGCGCAGTCTACGGGTTCAGCCCCGAATAAAGTCCCCGAGCCGCGCGCCTCGGCCGCGCGAGCGTGTTTCTCCGTACATCCCGGGTTCATGCAACAAGTCCACGATGGAAACCCGTTGAAGGACGGCGTTGCGGTGGAGACAGAAGCGGGAAAAGAAGTCCGCCCGATCTTGTTACACACCTATTGACAAGACCTCTCGAATCAATATGATCTCGGAAGCGTTTTCGCTGAACCGGTGAGCGCGCCGCCTCAACGCAAGCAGGAATCCGGGATCGCAGACGCACGGAAGCAGGCGGGATTTGTCCTGACAGCGCAGTGACCGATTAGAACCTATTTCATATATAGGCACGTGTGCGACGGAGGCGATGTGGGATGCAGTTCAAGGAGGAGGGCCCGAAGGAATATGTCGATATTTCGAGGGTCCCCGACGAAGAAATGCGCCCGGATCGCCCCGTCCCTGCGGGTTGCGGCCAGGACGGCCGGCTGCGTCGTTGCCCTCCTGGACCATATCGACATATGGCCTTCGTCGGGCGCCTTGCATCCGGTCCGTCCTGGCCGCAACGCATCACGCGCCTACATATGAAATAGGTTCTAGAAAACCCGAACACGCTCTCGCTGCAACCGCAACGCCTGAAGGCGACCTTGACCAGGATCACCTCGATCAATACCCTCCCCGTCCAGTTGCCAACACGGCCCGAGCATCAGTGGACCGGCCCGACCGAACCGATCGGGCGCGACGGGGACGCAACGCTCGAAGCACGCATGGCGCTCGGTGCCGAGGCGCTCTGCTATTGGACCGGCCATGGCTGCGGCATGCAGCTGAAAGACATGCAACTCGTCACCGGTCACGGGAGCGAGATGCCGTCCGACCGCTGTTCGAACGACGAGCTGATCGTCGTTGGCTGATGCGCGTCGCCGTCGTCGGTGCGGGAGCTGGGGGCGCGGCAGCGGTCGCCGAGCTTACTCTCTCCGGGCATGAAGTTGCACTGTGGAACCGCTCCACGCGGACACTCGCGCCGTTCATCGAGCGCGGCGGCGTCGAGTACGAAGGGGTGCTGGGCGAGGGGTTCGCGAAGCCTGCGCTGATCACTCCCGACATCGCGCAGGCGATGCGCGGCGCGGAAGTCGCGCTGGTCTGCCTGCCGACGATCTCGCATGTCGCGGTTGCGCGCCTGCTTGCCGAAGCCGGCGCGCACACAACGCCGGTCGTGTTGAACCCCGGCCATACCGGGGGCGCGCTCGAGTTTCGCGAGGCATACCGCGTCGCCAGCGGCGGGCCCGTCCCGCCCATCGCGGAATTCCACACGCTTTCGTACATCGCGCGCAAGTACCAGCCGGCAAGAGTGACGGTATCGGGAAAGGGCAAGTTCCTGCGGCTGGGCACGCTGCCGGGAGGCGCGGCAGCCACGGCCGCTGCGCGCACGCTTTTCCCGGCGAGCCATCCGGTGCCCGATGTGCTCAACTCGAGCCTCGCCAACCTGAACATGGTGCTGCATGCCCCGGGCGCGATACTCGGCGCCGCATGGGTCGAGGCGACCCGCGGCGATTTCACCTTCTACGTGCAGGGCATGACGCCCGGCGTGACGCGCGTGCTGAAAGCGCTCGATGCCGAGCGCCTCGCGGTGGCCCGCGCCTTCGGGCACGAGCTGCCCCACCTCGGGGCGGAGATGCAGATGTACGGCACCGTCGAGGCCTCGGTGAAGGACACCTCCGATCTCGTCGTGGCGATCTCCGGCGGAAAAGCGAACCAGCGCATCAAGGCGCCGGATTCTCTTCAGCATCGCTACTACCTCGAGGACTTCGGCCACGGGCTGGTGCCATTCCTTGCGCTCGCCGCCGCTGCCAGAGTCCCCGTGCCGACTGCCGAATCGCTGCTCGAGCTCGGCATCACGCTGACCGGCACCGACTTCCGCGCTCGCGGCCGTACCGCGCAGACGATGGGCATCGCCGGGCTCGACCGGGAGAGCTTGCTTCGGCTGGTGCGCGGGTGATCCCGATATGATCATTGCGTGGACGGCATCATGAAGCTCGGCGTCAGTTTCGACGGGTTCGCGCCGTACGGCGAGGCGCTCGGCTTCGCCAAGGAAGCCGCGGCGGCGGGCGCGGGAAGCCTTTGGATGGCCGATCACCTCGGCTATCGCGAACCGATCGTGTCGTGCCTCGGTTTCGCAAGCGCGATCGCGGACGTTCGCGTCGTGCCGACCGCGGTGAGCCCGTACCTTCGTCATCCGATGCCGACCGCGATGCAAATGGCGACTCTGGCCGAAGCCGCGCCGGGGCGAGTGGCGCTCGCGCTCGGGACCGGCAATCCCCTGTTTCTCGGAGAATCAGGCGAGTCGATCGATAAACCGATCGCGGTCGCGCGCGAATTCGTCACCGCGCTGCGCGCCCTGTGGTCGGGCCGGCCCGTTGAACAGGAAGCAATGCGCTTCCGGCTGCGCGGCGCCCGCATGATGTTCACGCCGCCTGCGCCGATCCCGATCTACCTCGCGCCGATGAAGCCGCAGATGCTGGCTCTCTCCGGCAAGATCGCCGACGGCGTGGTCCTCTCGGCCGGGCTATCGCCCGGGTTCGTGCGTGAGTCGCTGAAGCACGCGGCCGCGGGCGCAAAGGAAGCCAGGCGCGACTACGGCGCGCTGCACGTCGCCGGTTACATCTCATTCGCCGCCTCGCCCGACGGCAGGCGCGCGGTCGAGGAAGTGCGCAAGAAGCTCGCGTTCCTCCTGCGCAACCGCTACATCGACGATAACATCGCGCACTCCGGCATCCCGATCGACCAGGCCGCCATCATCGAGGCAATGGGCAGGCGCGACTACGCAGCGGCGGCGAAGCTGGTGCCGGACGCGGCAGTCGAGGCATTCGCGGTCGCGGGCACCGTGCAGCAGTGCTGCGACCAGCTTACAAAGTACAAGAACGCGGGACTGGGCGAACTGGTCCTGCTGCTCGCCGGCAACGTGGAGGATCAACGTTTCGGATTGTCGGTGATTCGCGAGCTGAGCGCATAGCGGCGAAAGCAGCGTGCTATACTCGTCAGCGGATTCAAAAAAACCAGATCGTTTGCACCTCGCCAGCCCCGTAAGGAGGTCGTCATGAAATCTCCGCTTGATCGCCGTGTCGTTCGACTCGCCGTCCTATGCGCAGCCCTGGCGCCGGCAATGGCTCCTGTTTCCGCAAGCGCCCAGGCATTCCCTTCGCAACCCATCCAGCTGATCGTGCCGTGGCCGGCCGGCGGCGGCAGCGACACCGCGATGCGCCTGACAGCCGATGCGGCGTCCAAGCGGTTTGGCGTTCCCGTGGTCGTGGTGAACAGGCCGGGGGCCGGCGGCACGGTGGGCATCAAGGAGGCGATGTCCTCCAAGCCGGACGGCTACACGCTTGCGATGATCGCCACCGGCGCCATCTTCGCGCAATACAACAATCCGAACGCCAACTCTCTGGACGAGATGGAACCCGTCGTGTTCTTCGGCGACGATCCCTCGGCGATTACGGTGAACCTCAAGACGGGTTTCAAGAACCTTGCGGAGCTCGTCGCGTATGCCAAGGCGAACCCGGGCAAGCTGAAAAACGGCAACGACCAGCCTGGCGGCTCCTCTCACGTGGCCGCGTCGATGTTCGAGAAGGGTCTCGGCATCCGCCTCACGAAAGTACCCTATGCGGGATTCGCGCCGACGGTGCAGGCGCTGCTGTCGGGCGAAGTCGACATGGCGTCGATCCCGCTTCCGGACGTGATCGAGCAGCACAATGCCGGAAAGGTGCGCATACTCGGCGTCGCTTCGTCGGCGCGGCACTTCCGCGCGCCCGACGTGCAGACCTTCAGCGAACAGGGATTCCCCGTCATTTCGGGGCTCTGGCGCGTGATCGCCGCACCCAAGGGCATCGCATCCGACCGGCTCAAGATACTCGAAGCAAAGTTCCTCGAAACCCTGTCCGACAAGGAATTCCAGGAGAAGGCGCGCTCGGCGGGGTTCCTGGTCACGCCGAGAGGCGGCGCGGACGCGAAGAAACGCTGGGATGATGACGATCGCGCCATGTATCCGGTCTTCCTGGACGCCGGACTGGTGAAGACACGCCAGAAAAGATGAACCGCCGCCTCGACGATCGCGACCTCTGGGCCGGGGTCGTGTTCGTTGCGATCGGTGTTGCGGCGCTGGTGCTGGGCCGCGACCTGAACGTGGGCAGCGCCGCCGACATGGGCGAAGGCTATGTCCCATGGGCGATGGCGATCGCGCTGATCGCACTCGGGGCGCTGATCGTGGTGCTTGCCTGGTGGACCGATCCGGATCGGGCGGATCGTCGACTCGAACGAATGCGATGGCGGCCCATCACGTTCGTGACCGCGGCCATCCTCGCCTTCGTCGCAGCGCTGGAACCCCTCGGATTGATCGCCGCCATCGCCTGCAGCGTGCTCGCTGCGAACTTCGCGGGGCAGCCCCTGCGCGCCTGGCCTCTCGCCGTCCTGATTCTCGTGCTCAGCCTCGGAGTCACGGCAGTGTTCGTTTGGGGGCTCGGGCTCCCCGTGCACGCGCTGCCCCGCCTCGGCGGGTAAATGGACGCGCTGTTTCCCGCGCTGCTGTCGAACATCGCGCTGGGCTTCTCGGTCGCGCTGACGCCTGCCAACCTCGCCTTGTGCCTGGCCGGTTGCCTGCTTGGCACCTTGATCGGGGTGCTGCCCGGCATCGGTCCGACCGCGACGGTGGCCATGCTGATGCCGGTCACCTTTGCCCTCAGTCCGGTCGGCGCGCTGATCATGCTTGCCGGCGTGTTCTACGGCTCGCAGTACGGCGGCTCGACGACGGCGATCCTCGTCAACCTGCCGGGCGAGTCGTCCTCGGTGGTTACCACGCTCGACGGGCATGCGATGGCGCGCGAGGGCCGTGCGGGAGCCGCCCTGGCGGTGGCTGCGCTCGCTTCGCTGTTCGCCGGCACGGTCACCACGCTGGTGATCGCCGCAGGCGGTCCGCCGATCGCCAAGCTCGCTCTGCTCTTCCAGTCGCCGGACTACGTCGCCGTCATGGTGCTTGGGCTGGTCGCCGCGGCGATCCTCGCGCAGGGCAGCCTCGCCAAGGCGATCGCCATGATCGTGCTGGGGGTGTTCCTCGGACTGGTGGGCACCGACGTCACCACCGGCATGCAGCGCTATACCCTCGGCGTCGACGCCTTGTTCGACGGCATCGGCTTCGTGCCGGTGGCGATGGGGCTCTTCGGCATGGCCGAGATCATGCTCAACCTCGAGTCGACGCAGGGCAAAGGCAGGGTGATGCGCCCCGCCGACCGGTTGTGGCCTTCGCGCGAGGACTTCCGGCGCGCAGCCCCGGCTGCCGTGCGGGGCACATCCCTGGGCGTCGGCCTGGGAATACTGCCGGGCAGCACCACCGATATCCCCGCCTACGCCTCCTATAGCCTGGAGAAAAAAATCTCGCGCGATCCCTCGCGCTTCGGCAAGGGCGCGGTGGAGGGGGTCGCGGCCCCCGAGGCGGCCAACAACGCCTCCGCGCAGGCGAGCTTCATTCCGATGCTGTCGCTGGGCATCCCGCCGAACGCGATCATGGCGATGATGATGGGCGCAATGATGATCCACGGAATTGCGCCGGGCCCGCAGATCATCGAAAAGCAGCCCGAGCTTTTCTGGGGCCTGGTGAGCAGCATGTGGCTGGGCAACGCGGTCCTCGTGGTCCTCAACCTGCCGCTCATCTGGCTATGGGTGCGCCTGCTGACGATCCCGTACCGGATCCTCTTTCCCGCCATCATCGTGTTCTGCTGCATCGGCGCCTACAGCCTGAAGAACAGCCTGACCGACGTGGTCATCATGGCGCTATTCGGCGTGATCGGCTACTTCCTGCGCAAGCTGCGCTGCGAGCCCGCGCCCCTGCTGCTCGGCTTCATCCTCGGGCCCATGCTGGAAGAGAATTTCCGCCGTTCGATGCTGGTCTCGGGCGGCGACCTGTTGGTATTCGTTACGCGGCCTATCAGCGCCGGATTCCTCGCCGTGTCGGGAGCGCTGCTGCTCGCGGTACTGGTGCCTGCGATGCGCCGCGCGCGGATTGCGGTGCACCAGAAGTAATTGAGATGGCGTGCCGTTTTCTGCTTGCCGGACGCGCTAGAACCTATCTCATATACAGGCGCGTGATGCGTTGCGGCCAGGACGGACCGGATGCAAGGCGCCCGACGAAGGCCATATGTCGATATGGTCCAGGAGGGCAACGACGCAGCCGGCCGTCCTGGCCGCAACCCGCAGGGACGGGG
>VGID01000041.1 GCA_016868035.1 Betaproteobacteria bacterium
TGTGGTCTTCTCTTTCATGGGTGGCGTCTCCTTTCACCCCGGCGCTAACCGGGCGTTGGTTGAAGTCAAGCTTCCAACCGAAAGGCTACGCCGCCTTCCTCATTTACACACTTTTTGATCTTACCTCCGCTCTCCTAGAATTGGGCTGTAGCGTGCAGGAATGGCGCGAAACAACCGGAGGAAAACCATGTCGGACACCCCAAGCAAGGTGAGTCCCATCGTAGGAATCGCCGCGGTATCGGTGATCGTATTCAGCGCGGTCGGCGTCGCCGTAATGACCGGCATCATTCCGAGCTCCTTTTCCAGGAGCGAGCAGCCCGTGGTGGTTGCTCCGCAGCCGCAGAAAGCGCCCGTCGCGAACACTGCCCCCGCTGAGCGGCAACAGCAGAAGGCCGCGGCGGCGCCCAGGAAGGCCGCCACCGAGCCCACACGGGTCGCCGCGGTGGAGCCCGCGAGAGTCGCGGCGCGCGCATGCCCGGAATGTGGAACAGTGTCCGCGGTGCGCATGATCGAGCAGGAAGGCGAGGCGACCGGCCTCGGCGCGGTCGCCGGTGGCGTGGCGGGCGGCGTGCTGGGCAACCAGGTCGGTAGCGGCAGCGGGCGAAAAATCGCGACGGTCGCAGGCGCGGCCGGCGGCGCCTACGCCGGGCACCAGGTCGAGAAGCACCTGAAGAAGTCCAAGCGCTGGGATGTCGCCGTGCGCATGGAAGACGGCGCGAACCGCACGTTCTCGTTCGACGCCGAGCCGGCCTTCGGAGTTGGCGCCAAGGTCAGGGTGGTGAACGGGACGCTCGTCGCGAATTGATGCTCCCGCAGCCGCGGCGCCGCGTGCGCCGCGGCTGTTGTCCTGCCCGCAACGGGGCGCGGTTCCCGCGCCCGCTACAGCCGCAGCACGGTGATCCCGCCTACCACCAGAATCGCGCCGGGAATGCGCCAGCCGCCGAACTTTTCCTTGAACAGCACGGTGCCGATCACGGTCGCGATCACGACCGAGGTCTCGCGCAACGCCGCCACCGCGGCCACCGGCGCCCGCGTCAACGCCCACAGCACGATGCCGTAGGAGACGATGGTCAGCGCGGAACCGAGGAGGCCCCAGTGCCAGCGGCTCCTCGCGTAACCCAATAGCTCCCGGCCGCGCAGGACCAGCGCGAGCGAGGTGATCGGTATCGCGTCGAGCATGAACAGCCACACGCAGTAACTCACGGGATCACCGGAAAGCCGCGTCCCCGCGCCGTCCACCAGAGTATACGAAGCGATGAGGAACGCGTTGGCGAGCGCGATCAGCGTCGCGCGTGTGGGCGTGTGCTGCAGGTCGTGCTGCGCGAGCATCGGCCCGACGATGCCCACGCTGATGAGCGCGATGCCCGTCCAGATCGGCAGCGTGAGCGTCTCCTGCAGCACCACCACGCCGGCCAGCGCGACGAGCAGCGGCGCGACGCCGCGCATCAGCGGGTACGTGTGCGACAGGTCGCCCCACTGGTAGGCGCCGATCAGCGCAATGAAGTACAAGAAGTGCAGCACGACGGACGCCGCGAGCCATGGCCAGCTCGCGGGCTCGGGCGGCGGCAGGAACGGCAGCGCGGCAAGGCACATCAGCCCGCCGCCCGCAGCGAGCAGCGTGGTATCGAGCAGCTTGTCCGGGCTCGACTTGACGATGGCGTTCCACGACGCGTGCATCAGCGCCGCGCCGAGCACCAGCAGCGTTACGTCAAGGGGCAGGCTCACCCGCCCCTCCGCCCGGACCGTCCCTGCCTACGACGACACTGGATTCCCCGCTGCCGGATCGGTCGTGAGCATGCGCAGTGAGCCGACATTACTCGAGGCGCGCTCCGGAATCCCGCACCACCTTGCCCCATTTTTCGATCTGCGCCTTGAGGTGGGAAGCGAACTGCTCGGGCGATCCGCCCATCGGGACCGCGCCTTCGGTAGCCATCCGCTCCTGCGTATCCGCGGCCTTCAGCGCCCTGTCGACCTCGGAGTTCATCCGGGAGATGATGTCCTTCGGCGTGCCCGCGGGCGCGAGCAGCCCGAAGAAGGTGCTGGATTCGAAGCCCCGGATTCCCGACTCCGAAACGGTGGGCACGTTGGGCAGCAGCGGCGAGCGCTTCTCGGTGTTGACCGCGAGCAGCCTCAACCTTCCAGCCTGCACGTGCTGGATCGTGCCCGGCATGTTGGCGAACATGAGCGAGACCTGCCCGCCGAGGAGCGCCGGCATGGCCGCCCCGCTGCCCTTGTAGGGTATGTGGACCATGTTGATCTTCGCCATGCTCTGGAAGAGCTCCCCGGCGAGGTGCGTCGAAGTGCCGGCACCCGCCGACGCAAAATTGAGCTCGCCGGGCCGGGACTTCGCGAGCGCGATCAGCTCCTTCACCGACTTCACCGGCAGCGAGGGATGCACCACGGTGAGCTGGGTGACCACGCACACCAGGATGATCGGGTCGAGGTCCTTGACCACGTCGAAGGGCATCTTCTTGTAAAGCGAGGGATTGATGGCGATCGACCCGGCCGCCATGAGCAGCGTGTAGCCATCCGGCGCGGATTTCGCGACGAGGTCCATCCCGATGTTGCCCCCCGCGCCCGGACGGTTATCGATGACCACGCCCTGGCCCAGCGCGGCGGTGAGCTTCTGCGCGAGCGGGCGCGTGATGGTATCCGTCGAGCCCCCGGGCGAAAACGGGATGATCACCCGGATCGAGCGGCTGGGGTACGCCTGGGCGTAACCATTGCCTATCGTCCCTGCAACGAGGGCAAACGCGCCAAGCAATGCGGCGATGCGCGCGACTGTTTTCATTTTCCTCCTCCTTTTCACCAAGTTTGCTGCGTTCCGTTCCATCATGAAACTTCCCCGGCGGCCTGATGCGTCGCACCGGTCAAGCGCGCCCGTCAGCCCAGCCGGTCGTACGAGTTCTCGATGATCCCCCGGACCTTCCCGCGGTGGTCGATGCGCAGGTTGAACTTCCTATAGTAGCTCTCCTTGGGCAAGAACTCGTCCCCGATGCGCTCCATATGGCCCCGCATCTCGCCTTCCAGTTCAGCGACGAGGGAACGATAGCCCGCGTCGTCCATCACGTTGCGCATCTGGTACGGGTCCTCCTGGTTGTCGTAGAGCAACCACGGGCGGTCAATCGTGCGCACGTAGGTGTAGCGCGCGGTGCGCACGCCCCGATACTCCATCCGCATCCCGCGGTAGTCGGGGACCTGGTCGGGGCCGCGCGGATCGCCGATGCTGAACGGGCAAGGATTCATCAGCAGGACCGAAGACGGCGGGTCGGCACGCCCATCCGCGATCCAGGGCGATAGGTCCACGCCTTCCACGGAGCCGGGAACGGCGACGCCCGCGAGACCGAGCAGCGTGGGCATCACGTCGATGACGCTGATCGGAAATGGCATCGTGCTGCCGCCCCGGACGCGCGGCGGATAGCGCAGAATGAACGGGACCCTGATGGATTCGTCCCACGGCCATTGCTTCTTGTAGACACCGTGCGACCCGTGCATGTCCCCGTGGTCGGAGGAGAACGCGAGTATCGTGTTCTCATCAAGCCCAAGCTCGCTCAATGCGGCCAGCAAACGCCCCATCTGCTCGTCGAGAAAGGTGGTCTGCGCGTAATAGCCCCACAGGTCCTCCCGCGGCGGGTGCGGGCAATTGGGTCGCGCCGGTATCTCTCCCGGGTCGTACATGTCGAGAAAGCGCTTCGGCACGGTCCGGTAGGGATGATGCGGCGGGCCCCACGACAGGAACAGACAGAACGGCTTGCCGCGCTTCCGGCCGCACAGGTAGTGGATCGCGAGCCCGGTCTGCGCCTCGGCATCGAACCCGTCCCATACCACCGGCTCGGGCGAGTCGCCCGCGAAATACACCGAGCGGTCGTAGTTGTGGTCGAAGTTGGCCGCCGCCCAGTAGTCGAATCCCTGGCGTAACGCGCCCGGCGGCACCCACGCCCGTCGGTCGGGCCCGTTCAGATGCCATTTCCCGATGTAGGCCGTCGCATATCCGGCCGCCTTCAGCACGTGCGCGATGCTGGTTTCGTCCGTGCGAAGCGGAATGTCGTTCAGCACGAGCCCGAGCGAGAGCGGCGTGCGCCCGGTGATGAGTGCCCCGCGGTACGGCGTGCACACCGGCATCGGAGACACCGCGGTGGTGAAGACCGCCGATTCGCGCACGAGCCGGTCGAGATGCGGCGTACGGACAGGCTCTTCTCCCGCATAGCCCACGGATGAGGCCCGCAGCTGGTCGGCGAAGACGAAAAGAATATTGGGCTTCACGCTTGCTGCCACCCTCCGGACTGAACAGAAGCGGACCGGCGCCGTCGCCGCCCTGCTCCCGCCGCCCGCGTGACGTCCGGTCCTTGCCTTGAGGTTCTCACCGCTGCGCAGCTCACTTCGGCGTGACCATCCCGAGATCGGTCAGAACTTGTTTCAGCTCTTCGTATTGCTGGCGCATGTGCGCGGTGACTTCGGCGCTCAACTTGAAGGTGTTGTTGAGCAACCTCCGCTCCAGGTCTTCCGCCCATTCCGGGCTCTTCGCGATGCGTGACAGCGCCGCTTCCCAGAACGCTACCTGCTCGGGCGGCATTCCCTTCGGTCCCAACACGTTGCGCGTGGTGCTGGCAACCCGGTCGATGCCCAGCTCCTTCCATGTCGGAACGTTGGCATACGGCCCCGAGATTCGCGCCGGCGCGGAGATCGCGAGGCCGCGGATCTTCCCGGAGCCCGCGAGAGCCACGACGTTGCCCGGCGGCGTCGGTACGACATCGATGTGCCCGCCGAGCAGCGCGGTGTTTGCGTCCGCCACCGAGTTGAAGATCACCGCCCTCAGCTTGCGCACGTCCACGCCCGCGGCCTTCAACGGCAGCGCGATGCCGGTATGGTTATGGTTGCCGAGGCTGGTGGCGATGCCGATCGAGAGGCCTGCGGGGTCTTTCCTGAGGGCCGCGACCAGGTCTCTCCCGTCCTTCAGCGGAGAGTCCGCGCGAACCATGATCGCGACGTACTCGCTGAACATTTCCGTGACGATCGTGACGTCGCCGACACTAATATTGCTTCTGCCCAGTATGTGGTTGGTCAGGAACGTCGGCGTCGCGACCATCACATAGTGCCCGTCTCCCGCGTGCTGGTTGAGATAGACGAGACCGATCGTGCCACCGCCTCCCGGTTTGTTTACCACACTCGAGGTGACCGGGAGCGTGCGCTGGCTCTGGATCAGCTTGTGCAAAAAGCGCGCGAACTGATCCAGCCCTCCACCCGGGCTCGTGTTTACGATGATCTCCACGTTTTTCGTAGGCTGCCACTGCGCGAGGCCGGCGCCGGAGTATCCGGCCGCCAGAACCGCCGCCGCACAAAGCGCGCGCCCGAGCCAGGGCTGCCGGCTCGGGCGCAACCGGAAATCGAACGTGATCATGATCCCCCCTCTCTCACCAGCTGCTCGCGGCGCCTAACGATCGTAGCGCCGCTTGATTGCGAAATGCTCTTTCCATCGCCGGGGCGCGCGCTGGCCCGTGATGTGTCCCTCGTGCGGGTGGCCGGACGGGAAAGGCTTGGGTCCGCCGTCGTCGCGCCAGATGCCGCGCTTGCGCCTCTCGTCTCGCTGATCGATCAGCCAGTCGTGATAGCTCTCCCAGACGATGCGCCCGTCCGGGCCATCGAGCAGCGCGGCTTGCGTGCGCCCGCCGAGTTCGCGGAAAACATGCGCGTCCTCCTCCGTCACCTCGAGCGGTTCCGCGTCGAGCTCGTAGCCTGCCTCGGCCATGACTTTTCCGGCGACGAAGGCGAATATGCGCCGGTCGCGCAAGCTCAGCAGCTCTTTATGTACCCCGATGTAGCGATCGCTGACCGGGTGGCCCAGCGCCTTGTGATCTCGTTTCGCGCTGCGGGCGCGGGCGATCGGCGATTCGTAGAAGCGGAGCATCCGCGCGTCGTAGTCCTCGCCCAGAAACGCGCACACGCGCCGCAACGTCCCCTCCGGATTGCGCGCAAGGTCCTCGTAGCGCACGTCGAGCCAGGAATCGGCATCCAGCGAGCGCCCGAGCTTGAGCGCCTCCCTCTGTCCCAAGCTCCAGCACTCGGCCGCACAAAAAATGTTGCTCGGGGCGATGCCGGAATTCAAGAACTCCGCGCACACGTCTCGCCCGTCTCGTGTCACGCAGATGATCTTCACATTGGGAAAATCTTCGCGGATTTCGCGAACGAAGTACAGATTGTTCGGCGTCTTCTCGCCCCATCGCGGCCGGTTCCCGGCCCATCGCGCGTAGCGTTCCATCATTGCGCAGAACACTCCCGCAAACGAGCGCTCGCGCGCCTCGCTCACCACTTCGTCCACGATGGCGCGGGGATTCGCCGGCATCCCCCAGAACGGCACCGGTAGCCCGAAGATCATCTCGGACGCGAGCGTGCGGAAGTTCTCCTCCCGCTCGAGGTCGCCGTAGGTGTGAAGATAGCCCCGAAAGCGCGGGTACCACCACGAAACTTCCGGCACCGCGATGCGCGGGTGGCTTCCCAGCATCACCATGAGCAGCGTGGTGCCGGAACGCTCCTGGCCGACGATGAAAAACGGTGCTTCGGTAAGCGTGATCGCCATGTAAAGTATGCGCCCGATTTCCCTTGCTCTGAATGCTTCGCTCCGCGACTGCGAACGCCTCTAGGCGGAAATGCGCACGAGCGCGGGAACTGCACAGGCGACTCCCTCGCCGACTCGCAGCAAGTCGCCGCCGGGGCTCGCGGCGACGGAGGCCGTCAGGGAGCGAATGTCTCCGGAAGCGAGGTCGATCCACTTCGCGTCCTTCACGCCGCGCAACTTCCGCGCCCCCAGCGGCAACGCGCTCACCATGGTTTCCCGCTCCGGCAGCAGGAGCAGCCAGAGCTTTCCGGAACCCTCCAGCGCGAGCACCCGCACCCCCGGCAGGTCGGTGGCCTCCCCGGCCGAGAGTTCCGCA
Organism: Betaproteobacteria bacterium; assembly: GCA_016868035.1. Taxonomy (GTDB): domain Bacteria; phylum Pseudomonadota; class Gammaproteobacteria; order Burkholderiales; family SG8-41; genus SG8-41. The sequence continues at coordinate 6,930 of VGID01000041.1, forward strand.
CCGGCACCCGAGAGAGCGCTGTGGAGGTTGCGGTACACGTGAAACCCGACCCTCGGGTTGTAGCGCCGGTCCACCAGGCCCGAGCGGCGGAAATATCCGCGGTCCACGTCGTTAAACGTGTCCAGCCACACGTCCACGCCCGGGCATCCGAATGCGGCCACCACGGTTTCCGCCACGCGGTTCGCGGTGGCGAGGTCGTCGACCGGTGCGTCGGCGGGATTGTCGGAGGCGAGACGCATGTACGCGCAGGTGCGTATGCCGAGCGCGCGCGACAAGCCGTGTACCGCACGCACGCTGTCCCATGCGGCCTCGCCGCGGGCGACGCGGAACGACACGCCGTCGAACGCATCGCGCGCGGCATTGCGCGCGAGCAGCTCGCGCAGTTGCTCGTGCTCCTGCACGAGAAAGCCGTGCTCGATCGTGTGGCGCCCGCGCTTTCCGTGGTCGTACCGATCCTCGGGGCGCTGCAGCTTCGACAGATGGACCATCAACGCCGTGGCGGTCTTGATTTCCCGCACCTGCTCCGCAACCTCGTCCAGCTTGCGCAGCGGCGCAATGACTTCCCACGCGCTCACGAGCCCCGCGTGCGCGACGAGCGCATCGCGCAGCTCGCCCGAAGGCACGCCGTGGGTGTACACCGTGAATTCGTTCCCGACGCGCCGCAGCACCCGCATGCGCTCGCGGGTCAGCGGATTCGCGAGATCGCGCGCGGGAACCCGCAGGCGGCGCACGCCCATTTCCCACAGCGCCATCAGCGGATAGTCGTTGCGCGCGAGCTTGCGCGAGAATTCGTCGAGCGCGCCGCTCGCCGCGACCTCCACGGTCTCGGCCCACGGGTAACGCAGGTCTATTCCCACCGGCGCCAGCGCGATCGACTTGGTGTGCACCGGCGGCAGGCGCTCCGCATGACCGTTCACCCTCGCACCGGGCGCGAGCGTCGCACCGGACGTGCGCATCACGTACGCAACGTGGCCATTTTCGTGCACGTCCACCTGGAAGAAGCCGAGCTTCGGCGCGTCGTTCCGGCCGCCTTCGGGACCGGGCTCGATGCGGCAGAGCTCGCTGTAATCGAGCCGCACGAACGACGTGGAAGGAAGCAGATAAACGTCGGTATCTCCGTGGAGGTGATACCACAGGTTATGCACGTGCCCCGCGAAAACGGCCTCCACCGTGTGGCGGGCGAAAAGACCCAGCAGCCACGAGCGCCCCGGCTCGTCGATATTGTCGTAGTGACCGTCCTCGCCCGGCTCGTAAAGATACGGAGGGTAATGGGTAGCGAGGAAAATCCGCTTTCCTGAATGGGCCGCGAGATCCTTCTCGAGCCAGCTCTTCTGCGCCGCCTCACATTCGAGCCCGGAGTTGATGATCTGCGCGTTGATGACGACGAAGTGGCAGCCGTTCGAATCGAGGGAATAGTAGTCCTTGCCGAAATGGCGGCTGTAGAGCGCGAGGAAGTCGTCGCTCACCGACGGCACGGGCAGCCAGTCGCCCGGCTTGTCGCCGACGTCGTGGTTGCCGGGCGTGAGATACAGGGGGCACTTCAGCTCTTTCGCGAGCGCGTGGAACGAATCCGCGGCGGTCGCGTAGCCCGGGTGGGCCGGATTCGGATGGACGATGTCGCCCAGGTGCAGCACGAGCGCCGGGGCGATCCGGTTGATCTCGCGCATGACATGCCGGCTCCGGGCGTTCGACAGCCGGTTGACGGCAAAATCCGAGGACGCCTTGCCGTCCTCCTGGTTGACGTGCGTGTCGGCCACGACCACGAACGTGAATAAACGCGTGCCCAGATCCTGCGCGCGCCCGCCACGCCGGCCCTTTAACGTCACTGCCACTGCTTCACTCCCCAAGTCCTGTTCCGATATTGCGCAGCTCTGCGGCTGGACGACGCCCGCTCAAGCGGAGGTCACTTCGCGCAAAGCATCGTCAACGATGCCGACAGCGCGCTCGAGCTCGTCCTCGCTGATTACGAGCGGCGGCGCGAGCGTCACCACGTTGCCCTGCCCGATCTTGAAGCTCAAGCCTTTCGAAAGGCACGCGTAGAGCAGCCGTTCCGCGAGTTGCGGAGCCGGCTTCCCGCTTGCCGGATCCACGATTTCGATCGCGACGAGCAGGCCGATGCCGCGCACGTCGCCCACGGCGGCGTGGCGCGCCTTCGTTCTCGCAAGCCGCTCGAGCAACCAGCGGCCCAGCGTCGCGGCGCGCTCGATGAGCCTTTCCTGCGCAACGACTTCCAGCGTGGCGAGAGCGGCGGCGCAGCCGAGCGAGCTCTTCTCGTGCGTGTAGTGCCCCAGGGCGCGGTCCGCCGCAACGTCGAGGTCCGCGCGCGCGAGCAGCGCGGCGATCGGGAACACCGCCCCGCCGAGCCCCTTGCCGAGCACCACCATGTCCGGAACGATGCCGTAGTGCTCGAACGCGAACATGCGGCCCGTCCGCCCCAGGCAGATCGGGATCTCGTCGAGGATGAGCAGCGTGCCGTGCCGGTCGCACGCGCGCCGCACGATCTCGTAGTAGCTGCGCGGCGGCACCTGCACATCCGTCGAGCGCACGGTTTCGATCACCACGGCCGCTACGTCTTCTTCCTTGTCGAGCACGTACTCGATGTACTCCGCGCATCGCGCGTTGCAGCTGCCACCGCAGCCGAAACGGCAATCGCGCGGATCGCACGGCGGCGCGTGCTCGGTGCCGGGAAGCAGCGGCCCGATGTCGCGACGGAACAGCGCCTCGCCGCCGATGGAAATCGCGTCCAGCGACGCGCCGTGGAACGAATCCCAGAGCGAGAGCGTCTTGTGCCGCCCCGTGGCGATCCGCGCGAGCTTGAGCGCCATGCCGATGGCGAGCGCGCCGCCCGGTGCGAACAGCACCTTGCCGAGCGGGTCGGGCGCGGAATCGGCCAGGCGCCCGGCAAGCTCGACTGCCGCGGAGTTGGTGTAGCGCCGCGGCGAGAACGGCAGGGTGTCGAGCTGGCGCTTGACCGCCGCCACCACGTGCGGGTGGCCGTAACCGACCTGGTGGGCGCTGTTGCCGTGAAAATCCATGTAGCGGCGTCCTTCCACGTCCTCGATGTAGACGCCCTCGGCCCGGGCAAGCGCATTCAGGCACGGGGTGGACAGCGACTGGTGCAGAAAGTAGCGAGCGTCGCGCTCGAGCACGGGCCGGGTGCGCGGACCGATACTCTCCGCCTCCCACGCGCGACGCAACGCCGACAGATTCACGTCGCCTTCGGCCAGCAGGCCCGCGCTCTGCGTCTTGTTCCGTTTCACAAATCAATTCCCGCTGACGATGCCCCGAAGGCTCGCGCCCGAACCGGGCGGGCCCCTCGCAGCCGGTCATCTGCCCGCGCTGCGCTCCCCGGCGGGTCGCGCCGGCCCGCTTGCCTTGCCCAGCGCAGCATGGGCGATGCGCATGCGTTCGCGGCTCGCCATCACATGCTCGTAGAGCAGCGCGCCCGCAATCTCGACCTTACCCGATTCGATTGCATCGGCGATATTGCGGTGCTCGCGCACCGAGGTCGGCAGATGGTCCTGCGCGAGCGTGTTCTTGCGAAACAGGTTCAATTCATTGACCAGCCGCCGGTAAGTTTCCGCCAGTTTGCGGTTGCCGGCAAACTCCACAAGTGCGCCGTGGAACCGGAGGTTCAGCGAATGGTACGCGTCAAGATCGCCGCGCGCCACGGCCTGATCCATTTGTCCGATCAACGCGTGCAATTCCTTGAGCTGGCCGCGAGTAATCGTCCGCGCGAGCTTGCTGCCCACCATCTGCTCGAGCGCGGCACGCAGTTCATAGATCTCGTCCGCTTCCTCGATCGGGATCTGCCGCACAAACACGCCGCGGTTCTTTTCCACGCGAACCAGGCCGGTCTGCTCCAGCGCGCGCAGCGCCTCGCGCACCGGGCCGCGCGAGACGCCGAGCTGCGCGGCGAGCGTGTTCTCATTGAGCTTCGCCCCCGGCGGCAGCTCTCCTGACATGATCTTCTGCTCAATCTCCTGGCGCGCGAGATTGGTGAGCGAATGGCTGCGCAGGAGCTCGAGCGCAAACGCACCGGTGGAGACGCGAGCGACCATGCTTGACATTAAAAACCGCCATCTGTAGATTGTCAACAATATACAGAAAAACGCTCGAGATGCCGCGGATATCCAGGAGGAGCACGCTGCCCCGCGATCGCCGGAACCATCGCGCGCGATACCAGCGTCCCGCCCACTGTACGATGGCCTGATGGCGACCCGCCCCGATCCCATATTGCTCACGCCCGGCCCCCTGACCACGGCCCTCGGCGTCAAGCAGCGCATGCTGCACGACTGGGGCTCGCGGGACACGGACTTCATCGGAATGACGGCCGATGTCGTTCGCCAGATCAACGACATCGCCGGTGGCGGGGACACGCACGCGTGCGTGCCGATGCAGGGCAGCGGCACGTTCGTGGTCGAAGCGATGATCGGCACGCTGGTGCCGCGCAACGGCCACGTGCTCGTATGCGTGAACGGCGAGTACGGCCGGCGCATCGTGAAGATCTGCGACATCCTCGGGCGCCGGCGCTCGACCGTGGAAACGCCCGAGGACCAGCCGACCACCGCGGACATGGTGCACGATGCGCTCGCCGCCGACGGGAGCATCACGCATGTCGTGCTCGTGCATTGCGAGACCAGCACCGGCATCCTGAATCCGCTCGAGGAGATCGCCAAGGTCGTGAGCTCGCAGGGCAGGAGTCTCCTGGTGGATGCGATGAGCTCGTTCGCGGCGCTGCCCATCGACGCGCGCAAGGTGCGCTTCGATGCGCTGGTCGCCGCCTCCGGAAAGTGCCTGGAAAGCGTCCCGGGCATGGGCTTCGCCGTGGTGCGCAAGGAAGCGCTCGAACCGTGCGCCGGCAACTCCCATTCGTTGAGCCTGGATCTCCACGACCAGCATCAGTATTACCTCAAGACAAAGCAGTGGCGATTCACGCCGCCCGTGCAGGTGGTCGCCGCCCTGCACGAAGCGCTGCGCCTGTTCAACGACGCGGGCGGCCAGGCGGCGCGCTACCGGCGCTACCGGGACAACTGTGACGCACTGGTGCGCGGGCTCACCCGGATCGGATTGGTGCCGTTCCTGAAGCAGGGCCTGCAGGCGCCGATCATCGTCACCTTCCACGCGCCCTCCGACGCGAAGTACGATTTCAACGCGTTCTACGGGAAGGTGCGCGAGCGCGGCTACACGCTCTACCCCGGCAAGCTCACCCAGGTGGAGACTTTTCGAGTCGGTTGCATCGGCGCGATCGGCGCGGCGGAAATTCAGGCGGCCGTGGATGCGATGGCAGCCACGCTGAAGGAAATGGGTGTCACGCAGCTAGCGCCGGCGCGGCCGGATCCGGGGTCCCGGTCGCGTGCGGCTGCGCCGGCGTCCTCCCGGAACCGCTAGCCGGGCGCTCCACCCTCACACCTGCGCGCGCGCCTCCAACAACCCCTCCAGGAACCTCATGGCGACGATGCTCGCGTCGAGCGTCATCTCGGAAACGCGCTCGATCCGGCGCACGACCTCGTCGAGCGAGTAGAGCCCGAATTCCGCGACCTCGCCGTCCTCGTTGCTCGGCCGAAAATCCGCGGGCAACGCGAGGTCGTGCACGAAGATGATCTCGGACTGCGCGCCTTCCGGCACTTCCCGCAACAAGCGCACCGTTCCGCGCGCGACTGCGCGGGTCATCCGCTCGCGCGAAATGCCCGCTTCCTCGCGCCCCTCCTTGATCAACGTTTCTCCAACCGATACGCCGGCGGCGATACCCCCGCCCACCAGGTTGTCGAGCATCCCCGGATCGACGGGCTTGCCAGCGCTGCGCCGCGCCAGCCACATGCGGCAATCGGTCCCGGAGTCCGCATAGCCGTTCACGTGCGCGGCGTATGTCGTGACGCCGAAAAATCGCGCCGCGGCACGCTCGAGCAGGAACAGCGGGGGCTGATCGAACGCCTCGCCGACCGCGTACCACTCGTCGCGCCATCCGGTAATCACGCCCTGTTCCGCCAGCGCCCGGGTGACGGAAGCAAGGGCCGCGGTGCGCTTACCGGCGTCCTTTAGGTCTTCGGCGAGCATCAGCCCCCCGGCACCCGGCACGAAGATCTCCGGCCACGCACGCAGCCGCTGCGCATGGTCATGCCGGACCCATCCGATCCGGATCGCGCCGATGTGCAGCGCAGCGAAGCGCGCGCGGTCGAACGCGCTTGCAGCCGATTGCAGCCGCGCGTTCTGCCGCGCGAGATCGGGTCTCATGCGAGGAGCGATCCGTGATTCCGGCCGGACTGGCCGGAGAGGCTCACCAGTTCCAGATCTGCCACCAGGGCACGTTGGCCCGGCGCGGGTCACCCTTCAGGTACTTGCTTTGCGGGAAATTCCTGGTGAGCACGCGCTCGGCGTCGTTGCGCAAATCCGCGAGGCCGAGCGCATCGTACGATTTCACGAGGATCACGAGCCCTTCCTCGTTGGCCGGCGCCTGCGGATACGTTTTCAGAGCATACTGGACGCGGCCCGCCGCGGCGACGTAGGCGCCGCGCTTGTAATAGTAGCGGGCGACGTGGACCTCGTGCGAGGCGAGGGAATTGACGAGGTAATTCATGCGCGCGATGGAATCCGGGGTGTACTTGCTGTCCGGGAAGCGCGTGACGAGCTCCCTGAACGCTTCGAAGGCCTCGCGGGCGGCCTTGGGATCGCGCTCGGTGGCATCCTGGCCCGAGAGGTTCCCGAACCAACCCAGGTCGTCGTTGAAATTGGCGAGTCCCTTCAGGTAGTGAACGTAGTCCACGTGCGGATGGTTCGGATGGAGCTTGATGAAACGCTCGGCCGCCACGATCGCCTGTGCGGGCTCGTTGTCCTTGTAGTAGGCGTAGGCGATCTCGATCTGCGCCTGCTGCGCGTAGCGCCCGTGGGGATAGCGGGCCTCGAGCTTTTCGTAATACTTGATCGCCTTCTCGTAGTTCCGGTCGTTAAGCTGGCCCTTCGCCTCGGAATAGAGCTTGGCAGCGGACCATCCTTTGGTTTCATCGACTTCCTGGAACAGCGCGCACGAAGCGACCAGCGCTCCGAGCAACAGCGATAAAATATAGCGCGTTACGATCATTGCGATGCCCCCGGAAAATTATATCCCAAACGCCGCGCGACCGGAGCCGGTTGAAGTGACTGTGCCCTCTGAATGTGGCGGCCTGCGCCTCGACCAGGCGCTGAGCCGGATGCTGCCCGCGTATTCGCGCAGCCGGCTCGCGCGCTGGATCCGGGAAAACAAGGTGCGCGTGGACGGCCACGAGGCGGCGCCGCGGCACAAAGTGTGGGGCGGCGAGCGGATCACGGTCAACCCTGCCGCCGATCCGAGCGCGAACGCCTACGAATCGCAGAGCATCCCGCTCGACATCGTGTACGAGGACGACACGCTGCTGGTGGTGGACAAGCCCGCCGGGATGGTCGTGCACCCCGGCAGCGGCAACTGGCGCGGCACGCTGCTCAACGCGCTTCTCGCCCACGCGCCCGCCCTGCAAAGCATCCCGCGCGCGGGGATCGTGCATCGCCTCGACAAGGACACCAGCGGACTGCTCGTCGTCGCCAAGACGCTCGAAGCGCAGGCGGAACTCGTGCGCCAGATGCAGGCGCGCAGCGTGCGCCGCGAATACCTCGCGGTCGCGCACGGGCGCGTGGCGCGCGGCGGGAGCATCGACGCTCCGATCGGCCGCCATCCGGTCAAGCGCACCCGTATGGCGGTGGTGGCGCGCGGACGGCACGCAGTGACGCACTACGAGGTGATCGAGCGCTACGCGCGTGCGACCCTGTTGCGCTGCCGGCTCGAGACCGGGCGCACGCACCAGATCCGGGTCCACTTGAGCATGCTCGGCCACCCGCTGCTCGGCGACCAGACGTACGGAAAGCGCGGCAGCGCGGCAGCGTTTCCGCGCCAGGCGCTGCATGCCCGGAAGCTCGCGCTGGTGCACCCGCGATCCCGCGTGAAGCTGGCGTGGGAAAGCCCCCTCCCCCCCGACATGGAGCGCCTGCTCGAGGCGTTGCGCGCGCGCGGATGAGCCTGCACCCCGACTGGATCGTCCCCGACTGGCCCGCGCCCCCCGGCGTCAAGGCACTGATCACGACCCGCGCCGGGGGGACGAGCTGCGGGCCCTACGCGAGCTTGAATCTCGGGCTGCGCACCGGCGACGATCCCCAGACCGTCGCCGCCAATCGCGCGCTGTTGCGCCGCGCGCTGCCCGGGGACCCGAAGTGGCTGAAACAGGTGCACGGGGCGAAGGTCATCGATGCCGATGCGCTCACGCCGGGTCCCTCCGCCGACGCGAGCGTCACGCGGCGTGCAGGGACGGTATGTGCCGTAATGATCGCCGATTGCGTGCCGGTTCTGCTGTGCGACGGCGCCGGCAGCACCGCCGCAGTCGCCCACGCCGGGTGGCGCGGGCTCGCCGCCGGCGTCATCGAGAACACGGTGCGACGCATGCGGGTGGACCCCGCGACGTTGCTGGCGTATCTCGGTCCCGGTATCGGGCCCCGCGCGTTCGAAGTCGGCCCGGATGTTCGCGACGCGTTCCTCAAGCGCGACGCGCTGGCCGAAGACGCCTTCGTCCCGCATATCCCCGGCAAGTGGTTCGCCGACCTGTACGCGCTTGCGCGCCAGCGCCTGCAGAATACCGGCGTCGCGAACGTCTACGGCGGCGGTCTGTGCACGTATTCCGACGCGGCGCGCTTTTTTTCCCACCGCCGCGACAAGACGACCGGCCGCATGGCGGCGCTGATCTGGCTCGCCAAGTAAGCCGAACGGTACCGTCGCGCGGCGGGTGCATCGCGAAGCCAATTGCGCGACCGCCCGGTGTGCGCGAACGGCGCCTCTGCGGCTGATCACGTAGAATTGCGCGCTTCCCCCGTTCCGGGCGCAGCGGGCGCGCCGGTCAGAACACCAACACTGAATATCCGGCCGTGAGCACATTGACCTGGATCCTCGTTGCGACCGTGGCGGGTGGCGTGCTCTCCGTGGCGACCGCTGCCGCGTTTGCGCTCCGCGCGCGTGCGGCCCATGTGCCGGTGCTCATCAGTTACGCCGTGGGCGCGTTGCTCGGCGCGGTGTTTCTGGAACTGCTTCCGCACGCATTCGCCATGTCCGAGAGCCTCGAGCGCATGGCCGCCACCATCCTGTTCGGACTGCTGCTCTTCTTCGTGCTGGAGAAGCTGGTGCTCTGGCGCCACTGCCACGTGGAGCAGTGCGAAGCGCACGACCCGCCGCAACCTGCGCACGACCATGGGCGCAGCGGGATGATGATCATGATCGGTGACACCTTCCACAACTTCGTGGACGGCATATTGATCGCGGCGGCCTTTCTCGCGAGCCCCGAGCTTGGCATCGTCACCGCCGTAGCGATCATTGCTCACGAAATACCCCAGGAGGTCGGTGATTTCCTGATCCTGCTGCACTCGGGCTACAGCAAGGCGCAGGCATTGCTCTTCAACATGCTCTCCAGCGCGGCGATGGTAATCGGCGGGCTGTTCGCCTACTTCGCGCTGCACACGATGCAGCAGTGGATACCGCCGCTGCTCGGGCTCGCCGCCGCCAGCATGCTCTACGTTTCCGTGGCCGATCTCATCCCGGGGTTGCACCGCCGGCCCGAACTGCACGCGACCGTGCAGCAGCTTGCCCTGATCGCGCTCGGGGTCTTCACCATCTGGCTGGTGGGCGAACTCGCGCACCTGCACGCCTGAGGGGAAAGCCCGTTCTTCACGCGCCGCGCCGGGAATCGTCGCGCGCCACCAACGCCCGGGCGCCGGCCTGCCGCCGGTCGCGCGGCACGCCAACGCGCGCGGCCCTTTTGCTAGGATATGCTCCTGAATTCGGGCCCATCGCATTGCCTTCTTTCTTGCGCCCGACTGACCGGCCGTAACGATTCGGTTCCTGTACGCCATGGAGCGCGCCGCCATTGATCCCGACAAGACCCGCGGGCCCATCGCAGACCTGAACCGCCGGCTGGTAGAAGCGGTGCTGCGGCCGCTCGATCTGGGCAGCGGTGTCGAGACCGGCGAAATCCTCAAGGCACTCGTTGCCGACCTCGCCCAGGACACGGAAGGCTGGGCCGAGCGTCAGACCCGCTATTACCGCAAGCAGCTTGAGTTGTGGGCGCACTATGTCCTGCCGGGCCGCGAGGCGCCATCGCAGCCGCTCGTGGCGCCGGAGGCCGGAGACCGCCGGTTCCGCGCGCAGGAATGGCGCAGCGCGCCGTACTTCGAGTATCTTGCGCAGTCGTACCTGCTCTCCGCGCAATGGCTCAAGGAAACCGCCGCGGCCGCCAGACTCGAGCCGCGCACCAAGCGGAAACTGGAATTCTGCGCGCGCCAGCTCGTGGACGCGATGTCGCCCGCGAACTTTCCCTGGAGCAATCCGGAAGCACTGAAACGCGCGGCCGACACCCGCGGCGAGAGCGTTGCGCGCGGTTTGCGAACGCTCGCGTCGGATCTCGACAAGGGCATGATCTCGATGACCGACGAAGGAGCGTTCGAGGTCGGGCGCAACCTTGCCGTGACCGCCGGCGCGGTGATCTTCGAGAACGAGCTCATGCAGCTCATCCAGTACCGTCCCGCGACCGGCACCGTCTTCGAGCGGCCGCTGCTGATGGTGCCGCCCTGCATCAATAAGTACTACATCCTCGACCTGCAGCCGGAGAACTCGTTCGTCCGTTTCGCCCTCGAGCAGGGGCACACGGTATTCATGGTGTCGTGGCGCAACGTGCCGCACGAGCTCGGCCGCACCACATGGGACGATTATCTGGAGCGCGGCGTGATGCGCTCGATCGACGCCGCGGCAGAGGCGTGCGCGACCGACAGGATCAACGCGCTCGGGTTCTGCGTGGGCGGCACCCTGCTCGGCTCGGCGCTCGCGGTGATGCGCGCCAAGGGGGTGGACCGCGTGGCGAGCGTCACCCTGCTCGCGTCCATGCTCGATTTCAAGGACACCGGGGAGCTCGGTGTTTTCGTGGATGAAGCGTATGTGCGCGGCCGCGAGCGCGATTTCGCGGAAGGCGGCCTCCTGCACGGGCGCGAGCTTGCGATTACCTTCGCGAGCCTGCGCGCCAACGAACTGATCTGGCATTACGTGGTCAACAACTACTTAAAGGGCGATGCTCCCGAGCCGTTCGACCTTCTCTACTGGAACGCAGACAGCGCCAACCTGCCAGGGGCGATGTACGCCTATTACGTACGCAACATGTATCTCGAGAACAATTTGCGGGTTCCGGGCAAGCTCAGCATGTGCCGCGCGCCGGTGGATCTGGGAAAAGTCGACATGCCGGCGTACGTGCTCGCGACACGCGACGACCACATCGTGCCGTGGAAGACGGCCTATGCCAGCATGCGCCTGCTCGGAGGTAAAATGCAGTTCGTGCTCGGCGCGAGCGGGCATGTCGCGGGCGTGATCAACCCCGCGTCGAGAAACCGCCGCAACTACTGGGTGAATCCCGCGGCGGAGCCCGATCCGGAGCGCTGGCTCGCCGGCGCGACCTCGCAGCCGGGGAGCTGGTGGATGCACTGGGCGCGCTGGCTCGCGCCGCTTTCCGGCGGGCAGGTCCTCGCCCGGGCGCAACTGGGCGGCGCACGCTACATGGAGATCGAGCTCGCGCCCGGGCGTTACGTCAAGGAAAGAGGCAACTGAGATCACCGGGACCGCTGCGCGCGCAGCGTCCATCAGGCAACCCATTTCGGCAAGGAGACCAGGATATGGCAAAACGAATTGCAATCGTAACGGGCGGCATGGGCGGAATTGGCGAAGCGATCTGCATGCGGCTTGCGAAGGCAGGCCACGCGGTCGTCACGACCTATTCACCGGGCAACACGCGCGCCGACGCATGGCTCAAGGAAATGCAGGGCAAGGGATTCTCGTTTCACGCGGCTCAGGTGGATGTCACCGACTTTGACGCGTGCCAGCAGGCGGCGTCCAGGATCCAGTCCGAGGTCGGCCCCGTGGACATCCTGGTCAACAACGCCGGCATCACGCGTGATGCGTCGTTCAAGAAAATGACCAAGGTCGACTGGGCGGACGTGATGCGGACCAATCTCGACAGCGTCTTCAACGTGACGAAGCCCGTGTGCGACGGCATGGTCGACCGCGGCTGGGGCCGCATCATCAACATCTCATCGATCAACGGACAGAAAGGCGCGTTCGGGCAGACCAATTACTCGGCCGCGAAGGCGGGCATGCACGGCTTCACCAAGGCGCTGGCGCTGGAGGTTGCGCGCAAGGGCGTCACCGTGAACACCATCTCGCCCGGATACATCGCCACGAAAATGGTGCTTGCGGTGCCCAAGGACGTCCTCGACACGAAGATCATCCCGCAGATCCCTGTTGGGCGTCTCGGCAAGCCCGAGGAAGTGGCGGAGCTGGTCGCTTATCTGTGCACCGAGGAAGCCGCCTTTCTGACCGGCGCCAACCTCGCCATCAACGGCGGCCAGCACATGTTCTAGCCGCGCGCGGTCGCTTGGCGGCGGGGCGCGCATCCTGCGGACGCAGGCCGGTACGGCGCGGTACAAAAAAAGCCCCGGCGGGTCAGCGCCGGGGCTAAGCCTTTATCTTTAGGAGGGGGTCCTAAACAATAAAGGGAGGAGGATCGTTGCACTGCGCCACCCGGAGCGCAGCCCGGTTTGCTGCGCCGCGACGAGCGAATTGGTGCGGTGCGTCATGGAAATATATCTTCCTGTAGAGGTGGCGTCAATCATTTATCTTGCGACGCAGCATCAACGACGACCCCGCTGTATTCTTCAGATTATCGTTTTTTTTCAATCCCTTAGATTGCAAATGCGGGTTTGCTCTGCAATAATGACGCTTTCCTCCTACGGGGCGTTCGGTTATGACGCAACAGCCCAGGATCATCAAGAAATATCCTAACCGCAGGCTTTACGACACGGAAACAAGCAGTTACATCACGCTTGCGGACGTGAAAAAGCTGGTGCTCGAGAACATCGAATTCAAGGTCGAAGACGCCAAGACCCACGAGGATTTGACGCGCAGCATCCTGCTCCAGATCATCCTCGAGGAAGAGAGCGCCGGCGCGCCCATGTTCTCGAGCGACATGCTCTCCCAGATCATCCGTTTCTACGGCAACGCGATGCAGGGGATGATGGGCAACTACCTCGAGAAGAACATCCAGACCTTCATCGAGATCCAGAAGCGGCTGCAGGACCAGTCGCGGCAGATCTACGGCGAGAACCCGATGCTCGGCGCCGACGCCTGGAGCGAATTCGTCAAGATGCAGGGACCCGCCATCCAGGGCCTGATGGGGCGCTATCTCGAACAGAGCGCCAATGCCTTCATGGAAATGCAGCAGCAGCTCCAGCAGCAGACGCGCAATCTGTTCAGCGGCTTCCCGTTCTCCAACTTCCCCGCCGGCGCCCCCGGCCAGTCCGGAGAGGCGAGGACCGCCGACTCCTCGCGGACCGAGGAGCGCAAGCCCGAGAGCGAAGAGCGCAAGTCGAAGGGCTGATCCGGGGTCCGGGAGTTTATCGCCACCCGTGCGGCAGGCTGCACCCAAAGTCGGTTTCGTCTCTCTCGGCTGTCCGAAGGCGCTGGTAGACTCGGAGCGCGTGCTCACGCAGTTGCGCGCCGAGGGCTATCTCGTCGCGCCGACTTACGAAGACGCGGACCTGGTCGTGGTCAACACCTGCGGCTTCATAGACGACGCGATCCGCGAGTCGCTCGATGCGATTGGCGAGGCCCTCACGGAAAACGGCCGCGTGATCGTGACCGGCTGCCTCGGCGCCAAGGGTGACGTCGTCCGTAGGACACATCCGCGGGTCCTCGCAGTGACCGGACCGCACGCGACCGAGGAGGTCATGCGCGCGGTGCACGAGCACCTGCCGCAGCCCCACGATCCGTACACGAGCCTGATCCCGCCCCAGGGAGTGAAGCTCACTCCGCGGCACTACGCCTACCTCAAGATCGCGGAAGGCTGCAACCACCGCTGCACTTTCTGCATCATCCCCTTCATGCGCGGCACGCTGGTGAGCCGCCCGATCGGCGAAGTGATGGAAGAGGCGGAAAAACTCGTCGGGGCGGGCGTGAAGGAACTGCTCGTCATTTCGCAGGACACCAGCGCCTACGGAGTGGATATGAAGTACCGCACCGGCTTCTGGCGCGGGCGTCCGCTCAGGACCCGCATGACCGAGCTCGTGCGTGCGCTCGCCGGGCTGGGGATATGGGTGCGGCTGCATTACGTCTATCCGTACCCGCACGTGGACGAGGTGGTGCCGCTGATGGCGCACGGGAAGCTCCTTCCCTACCTCGATGTGCCGTTCCAGCACGCGAGCCGCCGGATCCTCAAGCTCATGAAGCGCCCGGCAAGCGCCGAGGACAACCTCGCGCGCATCCGCGGCTGGCGCGAGATCTGCCCCGACATCACGATCCGCAGCACCTTCATCGTCGGCTTCCCCGGCGAGACCGAGGCCGAGTTCGCGGAACTGCTCGCGTTTCTCGAGGATGCGGAGCTCGATCGCGTCGGCTGCTTCGCCTATTCGCCGGTCGAGGGCGCTGCGGCCAACGCCCTGCCGGGCCACGTTCCGGAGAAACTCAAGGAGGAGCGGCGCGCGCGCTTCATGCAGGTGCAGGAGGGAATCAGCGCGCGCCGGCTCCGGCGCAAGCGCGGCGCGACGCTGCAAGTACTGGTGGACGAAGTGGGCGCCAGCGGGGCGCGCGCCCGTTCGAGCGCGGATGCGCCCGAGATCGACGGCATCGTGCACATCGCGCCCTCGCCCGCGCTCACGGCCGGCGAGTTCGCCACCGTGCGCGTGCAGCGCGCCGACACCCACGACCTGTGGGCGGAAGTGGTGTGAACGAGGCGTGACCGCTCGATGAAACGCCTCAGGGCCTGGGCGCAGCAGCTCAAGACCGAGCTCGTCGCGCTCTGGCTCTGCTCGCGGCACCCGCGCACGCCACTCGCCGCGAGGCTCGTCGCGCTGGCGGTCATTGCCTACGCCGCGAGCCCGATCGACCTCATCCCCGACTTCATCCCCGTTCTGGGCTACCTCGACGATTTGATCCTGCTGCCGGCCGGCATCTACCTTGCGGTGCGTCTCGTTCCCGGGGATGTGCTTGCGGAGTGCCGCGAGCAGGCCGCACGCACTCCGGACACGGGCCAGCCGCGACGCAAGAGCTACGCCATCGCCGCGGTCATCGTCGTGCTCTGGGTCCTCTGCGCGTGGGTGCTGTGGCTGTGGCTGCGGCGCTGGCTGTAGCCCCCTGCGGGTCGGAGAAGAACGCCTGCGCCTCGGCGGCGCTGCGCGTCACCTTCATCGGCGGCAGGCTCGCGAGTATGCGCCGGCCGTAACCGCGCGTGACGAGTCGCGGGTCGCAGATCATCAGCACGCCCCGGTCGGCCTCGTCGCGGATCAGCCTGCCCGCGCCCTGCTTGAGCGTGATCACGGCTTCGGGCAGCTGATGCTCGAGAAAGGCGCTGCGGCCTTCGCGGTTGATCTTGTCGATGCGCGCGGCGAGTACCGGGTCGTCCGGCGGCGCAAAGGGCAGCTTGTCGATCACCACCAGCGAGAGCGCCTGCCCGCGCACGTCCACCCCCTCCCAGAACGAATGGCTTCCGGCGAGTACCGCGTTGCCGAGCTCGCGGAAACGGGCGAGCATCTCGGAGCGCGACCCTTCGCCCTGCGCGAGCAACGGGTAATCGAGCCCCCGCGCCTCGAACGCCCTGCGCAGCAGATCGTGTCCGTCGCGCATCGCGCGCAGGCTCGTGAACAGCATGAAGGTCCTGCCTCCCGCCGCTTCGATCACCGGCAGCGTCGCCTCCACCACCGCCGCGGTGTGCTCCCGGGTGTTCGGATCGGGAAGGCGCTCCGGTATATAGAGCAGCCCCTGCCGCTCGAAGTCGAAGGGGCTGTCCCAGCTCGCGGTGCGCGCGTCCGTGAGCCCCATCTCGCCGCAGTAGTGGGCGAAGTTCCTCTCCACCGAGAGCGTCGCCGAGGTGAAGATCCATGCGCGCGGGTGCTCCTCGAGCTGCCTGCGGAAAATCTCCGCGATCGAGAGCGGCGTCGAATTCAGATGCAGCGTATGACTGAAGAGCTCGACCCACTTCACGCGCTCGCCGTCCACGCCGCTGCGCCAGCGCTCGGCCTGCTCGGCGCGCAAGAGCGCGCGCTGCCAGCAGCGGGCAAGCCCTTCGCTGCGCTCGGCCTGCCCCTGGAGTTCCGCTGCGAGTGCGTCGAGCCGCGCGAGAACCGTATCCAGCGTGGAAGCAAAGCCGTCATGGCCCTCGAGCGCGCGCACGGGAATGCGGCCGCTTTCCGCCGGAAACACGAGCCGCAGTTCGCGCGCCGCCTTGTCAAGCGCCTGCGCGGCCGCGGGCAGCGGCGCGTAGTCCCTCGCCGCCGCAGCCGCCTCGAGGCGCGCGTCGCGCGCAAGCTCGATCAATTGCGCGGTGGACACCGATTCGCCAAAGAACAGGCTCGCCGTATCGGGCAACTGGTGCGCCTCGTCGAAGATCACCGTGTTGCACGCCGGCAGCAGCTCCGCGACTCCTTCGTCGCGCAGCATCACGTCGGCAAAGAAAAGATGGTGGTTCACGACCACCACATCGGCCTCCAGTGCCCGGCGGCGCGCCTCCATCACGAAGCAGCCGTCGTAGCGGGGACACTGCGAGCCGAGGCAGTTCTCGCGCGTGGACGTCGCGTAGGCCCAGGCGCCGGCGCTCTCCGGAACATCTGCGCATCCCGCCCTGTCTCCGGTGACGCTCGCGTTCGCGAAGCGCGCGATGCGCGCGAGGTGGCCCGCGTCCTCGCGCGTGGGCAGCCGTCCATCCTGGAGCGCGCGCTCGAGGTAATAGCGGCAGACGTAGTTCGCGCGCCCCTTGAGCAGCGCGACCGTGACCGGCGCCTTGAGCACATCGCGCACCGCCGGCAGGTCGCGGTCGAAGAGCTGATCCTGCAGCGTCTTGGTGCCGCTCGAGATGATGACCTTGCCGCCGGAGAGCAGTGCAGGAACGAGATACGCGAAGGTCTTGCCGGTGCCGGTACCCGCCTCCGCCACCAGGATCGAATTGCCCGCGATCGCCTCGGCGACCGCCTGCGCCATTTCCACCTGGAACGGGCGTGCGCGGAAGTCCCGCACCGCCCGCGCCAGCGGGCCGTCCGCCGAGAAAAATCGCGCGAGATCCATTGCGTAGCGATGTTAGCCTGCACCGCGCGGGTCCGCCACTGCGCTGCGGCGCTCGCCTAAAGGCGCGGCCTGGTTTACGCTTTCAGTACCGCAGTACGGTCAGGCAGCTTCGCCAACGACGAAATGAGACTCGCCTGTGAGACGCGTGCTGTTCATCTGTAGCCAGAACCGGCTGCGCAGCCCGACGGCCGAGCGGATCTTCTCGGGGCGGATGGGACTCGAGACCGCTTCGGCGGGCATCGCCGCGGATGCCGTGCATCCCGTCACCCCGCAAACCCTCGAATGGGCCGACGTGGTCCTGGTGATGGAAGACTGGCACCAGAGCGAACTTGCGCGCCGGTTCGGCGCCGAGCTCGGGGACAAGCCGGTCATCTGCCTGGACATCCCCGACGTGTTCGCGTACATGGACCCCACCCTCGTGCGCCTGCTCGAGGCGAAGGCAGGCCCGATATTGTTGGCGTGACGCTAGCGGCGAGGATACGTGGCATTGGCCAATTGGATCGTGATCGCGGTGTCGGTTTTCATGGTCGCCATCGGGCTCACCGGCGTCGTGGCACCGGCACGGCTCGCGCGTTTCGTCAGACGCTGGCAGTCGCGCCCCTTGCTGTGGGCAGCCGCGGCGCCGCGCATCGTTTTTGGTGCGGCATTGTGGTTTGCTGCGCCGGCCTCCCAGGCCCCGCTCGCGCTTCGGATCCTGGGCGCGATAACGGTGATTGCGGGCGTTGTGTTGCCGGTCATGGGCTTCGAGCGCTACCAGGCGGTGTTGTTGTGGTGGCTGCGCCAGGGAGCGCTGTTTGTGCGAACATGGATGTTCGCGGCCGCGGCATTCGGTCTGTTCCTGTTGTGGGCGGTTGTCACGTAGAGCCCGTATCACAAAGATTCAAAGAGCATGAAACCGCCGATGAGCGCAGATAGCGGAACGGTAAGCGGTAACATTGGACTTGCCTGTTACAGGAAGTTCCCGCTCACTGCTTACCGCTCACTGCTCACCATGGTTTTATCTGCGGCTAATATTTCTTGATCTTGTTACCTTCAACCAAGCGCTGTTACGAGGAGATCGCCATGAACTCTCGCGCGAAGGAAAACGACCTCACGGCCAGCGGGTCGAGGTGCCGCCGTATTGGCGTGCTCTCGGCCATGGTGTTCGCGCTCGCCGCCGCGTCTGCGCCGGCGATCGCGCAGAAATATCCTGACAAATCGATCCGGCTGCTCCTGCCCTTCGCTCCCGGCGGCGGCACCGACGTCCTCGCCCGCTTCATGTCCGCGAAGCTGACCGAAAACCTGGGTGTGAGCGTGGTGATCGAGAACCGCGGCGGCGCGGGCGGCACGCTTGGCACCGAGCTCGCGGCGCGCTCGGCCCCGGACGGATACACGATACTGTTCACGTCCGCGAGCTTCAGCTTCAATCCCGGCCTCTACACGAAACTCCCTTTCGACCCGCTGAAGGACTTCGCGCCGATCACGCTCATCGCGATGGTGCCCCACCTGCTGACCGTGCACCCGTCGATGCCGGTGAAGAACGTGAAGGAGCTCGTCGCTCTGGCGCGCAAGCGCCCGGGAGAGATTTTCTACGGTTCCGGCGGCGCCGGCAGCTCGATCCACCTCGCCGCGGTTCTGTTCCTCGACCTGGCCAAGGTGAACATGACCCACGTGCCCTACAAGGGCGGCGGACCCGCGATGACCGGCGTCCTGTCCGGCGAGACGCAGGTGATCTTTCCGACCATGCAGTCGGCGATGCCGCTGGTAAAGGCCGGCAGGCTGCGGCCGATCGCCATTTCGACGGAGACGCGCTCGCCCGCGTTGCCGGATGTTCCGACCGTCGCCGAGTCCGGCGTGCCCGGCTACAACGCCACCGGCTGGTACGCGATGTTCGCGCCCACCGGCACGCCGCAAGCCGCCATCGACCGCTTGCACGCCGAGGTAGTGAAAATCCTGAACGTTCCCGAGACCAAACAACGGCTGGCAAGCGAAGGCGCCGTCGCGGTCGGCAACACGCCGGCGGAGTTCGACAAATTCGTCCGCTTCGAGATTTCCAAGTGGACGAAAATCATTCGCGACCTCAAGCTCAAGGTGGATTAGCTCAGCGAGTCTCGGCGCGGGCAAATTCCCGGCCTGGGGGAAGGCGCTCTGCACCGGTTCGTACCGGACGCGTTCGGCCCCTGCCGGAATCACAATGGAGCGCACAATGAAGGCCTACCTTGGAATCTCCGGCACGGTCTTCGGCATCGTCGCCGTGCTGCACCTGTTGCGGCTCGTGCTCGACTGGCCCGCGCAGATCGCGGACTGGGCGGTGCCGTTCTGGTTCTCCTGGCCTGCGTTGCTGCTATCGGGCGGGCTCAGCATCTGGGCGATCGCGCTGATTCGCGGGGCGCGTACCAACGCATGACCCCGCGCAATGGGGGCCCTGCGGCCGGACTGTACGCAGCGACGTCGGGGTTCCACGCTTGAGCCGGTTCGCGATCTCCGTATTCGCGTTGCTCGCGGCCGTGCTGATCGCGGACATCACCGCAACCTTCGAGGCGCTGCCGGAACCCGTTGCCACGCACTTCGACGGCGCGGGGCGGCCGGACGACTGGATGTCGCGCCGGGGCTACGCGATGTTCATCTTCGCCTTCGGGATCGGATTGCCGCTCGCCATCGTGGGCTTGATGCGTTTCGTGGCGTGGCGCTTCCCGGCGCGGCTCAACATCCCGAACCGCAGATACTGGCTGGCGCCGGAGCGCCGCGAGAGCACACTGCGGTTCCTGGTGTCGCACATGTGGCGACTCGCCTGCCTGATGGTGTTGTTCGCGTTCGCCATCCATCGCCTGCTCGTGGCCGCGAACCTCGCCCGTCCGGTCGAGCTTCCCCTCGTTCCGTTTCTCGTGCTGCTCGGTCTATTTCTGGGCGGGCTCGCGGCATGGATTGCCGTGCTAGTGAATCGTTTCCGGAAAATGCCCTGAGCGTCCATCCCGCGGCGAAGTGCTGCGTCTCTAAGAACAAGTAACAAAATCGAGAGACATTAACCGCCGATTAACGCCGATACACGCCGATCAAAACATCGTGAGTCGTGAGCGGTAAGCATTGAGCGGGAACTTTCGGTAAAAGGCAAATCCAATCTTACCGCTTACCGCTTACGGTTTCGCTATCTGCGTCCATCTGCGTTCATCGGCGGTTTCATATTCTTCGGTTTTTCTTATAGATGCTCTAAGGCAGTTCTTCGACCTTGAGCAGCACGCGCCGCCCATCGCTCGCCGTGGCCGCGCTCCGGCCCAGCAGCACCGCTTCCTGCGCGGCCCGGTCCTGCGTGATGCCGCCGATCTCCATCCATTCTCCAAGACGGCCGGAGACGGTCGTCACGACGCGCCGAACATTGACCCCGCCGGGAACGGAGGTCGACAGCGTCTCGCGCTGCGGGCTGATCTCCAGCGTGACGCGATCGCCCGACACGCGCGGCAGGACGTAGAAGCCCGTCGTGACATCTCGGTAGTGCGTGCTCTCCACCACCTGCTCGACCACCTGCCCGCCGATCACGGCGCGGCGCACCTGGCGCTCGCGCACGGGCACGGAAAGTCCCGCGCGGATGAACGCCTCGCGGCCTTCGAGGACCTGCACGCTGTGGGTGTTGCGGTCGCTTTCGGTCCCGCGCGATTCCAAGGCGCGCGCCCGCAGCCGGTCGTCGCCATCCCGCAGCACGACGTTGCCTCCGCGCCGGTCACCGCTGTCCGGGACGATCACCCGCGCCCGGTCGCTGCCGACCCTGCCGGAGACTTCCGCGGACTGCTCGCCGCGGGCAAGTTCCACGTCCTGCCGTACCGTGATCAGCAGCCGCCGCCGCGCGGTATCCACGCTGGCGAGGATGCGCTTGATCTCTTCGAGGTTCTGGGGCGTGGTGCGCACGATGAGCTGGCCCTGGAAGCCGCTGACGGTGCCTTCGCGCGCGAGCATCGGCTGGATGATCGGGATCACCTGCTCCGCCGTGCGGTACCGCAGCGGGATCACCTCGAGGATCGTGGTCTGGGCCTGCGCGGGGCCCGCGAGAGCGACCAGCAACAGTGCCACCGCCCAACGGCGGACGGGCAGTGTGACCGCAGCATTCGGAATCGGGCCCATGACTCCCTTAAACGTTACGCGTGCCGGAAGGTGTACCGCAACTTCTCCGCAAATTATTGAGCTCCTGTATACAAATTATGTTTACAATCAGTATAATATAGAATATAGTTCAGACATGAGATTAATTATCGCCGCCGCAGCCTTGGCGCTACTTTCCGGTTGCGCCGCCATGCGCATCAGTGATCCGGCCGCGGTGCGTGCCCCGGCGGTACGCGGCACCGCCGATGCTGCGCTCGCCCAGAACGTCGCGCTGCACGCGCTGCAGTTTCTGGGCGTGCCGTATCGCTACGGCGGAGACACCCCCGAAAACGGGTTCGACTGCAGCGGGCTGGTCTGGCGGGTATTCCATCAGGCCGCGGGGATCAGCCTGCCGCGCCACGCGCGCGCCATGAGCGAGGCGGGCGAAGCCGTCACGCGAGAGGCGTTACAGCCCGGCGATCTCGTGTTCTTCAACACGCTGCGCCGGTCCTACTCTCACGTCGGCATCTACCTCGGCCAACAGCGCTTCATCCACGCGCCGGCCCAGGGCGGCGTGGTGGAGATCGCCGGAATGCGCGAGCGTTACTGGCGCGAGCGCTTCGATGGCGCGCGCCGCGTCATTTTCTGACGGACGCCCCGCGCGCGATCCGCTCGCGCAGCGCCGGCAGCGCCGCGATCGCCGCTTTCTCCCCTTCCTGTATGGCAAGGTGGCGGTTCTCGAAAGCAACGGCGCCGAGCCGGGAGATGTCGGGCCGGATCACGACATCGGCTTCCCCGAGCTCGGTCGCGGCGATCGCCTGCCCCATGATCGCAAAGCTCTGCAGCAGCACGTCGAGCGTGTCCGCTGTCCGGCCGTGCCTCGGGCGGGCCGACACGTCCACCGCGATCACGACATCCGCGGCGAGTCCGCGCGCCACGCGCACCGGCACCGGGCTCGTGAGGCCCCCGTCCACGTATTCGCGGCCGTTGATTTTCACCGGCTGGAAGACCCCCGGCACGCTGCTCGAGGCCCGTACCGCCATGCCGGTGTTGCCGCGGCGGAACACGACCTGCTCGCCGCTCTGAAGGTCGGTCACGACCACCGCCAGCACCCGGTTCAGTTTCTCGAGCGGACGGTGCTGAACCGCGCGGTTCACGAAATTTTCCAGCGCCTCGCCCTTGAAAACGCCACGGTCGGGCAAGGACCAGTCTCCGAGTATCGTCTGGTCGAGTTGCAGCGCCACGCGCTGCAAGTCGGATGCGCCGTAGCCCCCGGCGTAGAGCGCGCCGACCAGGCTGCCGGCGCTCACCCCGACGATGAAATCCGGGAAGATTCCGTTCGCCTCGAGGACCTTGATGACGCCAATGTGCGCGAACCCGCGTGCGGCGCCCCCTCCGAGCACCAGGGCAATCCTGGGCGGCGCCACTTTCACTTCCGGCTTGGGCGGCGGTGCCACGGCGGGTTGCTGCGGGGGCGTCGCGCAGCCAGACGCGAACAGGACGAGCAAGCAGAGGAGGCAATTGCGCAGGCTGATCATCGCATCGCGGTAGGGATCGATACGTTTCACCGACAATCACACGCGCGGCAAGTTCGCTGCGCTGCACGCGACGGCCCGAGGCGGCTGCGCACGCATGCTCTGGTCGCGTGCTGATGGCGGTATGCTCTTGGCGCAACTGGCTAGGTACACGGTCAGATTGACAAATGATAGTAGTTCTCATTAGTATTCTGCCTGAGAATCATTCTTGTTAAGAATTGTATATATATATGATCATGGGCTTAGTGCGTTTCTTCGCGACGGCGATGGTGATCGCCACTGCGGCTGTGGGCCTATTGGCCGGTGGACCCGTCTACGCCCAGGACAAGACCCTGAACCTCTATTCCTCGCGCCACTACCAGGCGGATGAAGCGCTCTACGGCAACTTCACCAAGCTCGGCGGCGCCAGGATCAACCGCATCGAAGGCAGCGAAGACCCGCTGATCGAGCGCATCCGGAACGAGGGCGCGAACAGTCCCGCGGACGTGCTGATCACCACGGACGCGGGCCGCCTGTGGCGCGCCGAGCAGCTCGGCTTGTTCGTTCCGGTGGACTCGAAGGTGCTCGAGAGCCGGCTGCCTTCGCACATGCGCGCTCCCGGCAATCTGTGGTTCGGATTCTCGGCGCGGGCCCGCGTGATCGTCTACAACAAGGACATGGTCCGGCCGGCGGAGGTGCAGAACTACGAAGACCTTGCCGATCCCCGTTTGAGAGGCAAGGTGTGCACGCGCTCGGGCAGCCATGTCTATAACCTCTCGCTGATAAGCGTGCTGATCGAGCACTGGGGCGAGAAAAAGGCCGAGGCGTGGGCGCGTGGCGTCGTCGCCAATTTTGCCCGCGCTCCCAGGGGCGGGGACACCGACCAGATCCGGGCGGCGGCCGCGGGCGAGTGTCCCGTGGTCCTGACCAATTCCTATTACTACGTGCGCCTGATGAAATCGGACAAGCCGGAGGACAGGAAGACGATCGAGAAGACCGGGCTCATCTGGCCCAACCAGAAGAGCTTCGGCACGCATCTCAACGTCTCCGGCGCCGGCGTGCTCAAACACGCGCCGCACCGGCAGACCGCCATCCGGTTCCTCGAGTATCTCGCCAGCGACAGCGCGCAGGCCTATTTCGCCGACGGCAACAACGAATGGCCGGTGGCGAAGGGCGTGGCGCTCAAGAACCCGCAGCTTGCGGCACTCGGCACCTTCAAGGCCGACACCCTGAATATCGGCGTGCTTGGCAGGCACCAGGCGCTTGCACAGAGAATCTTCGACCGCGCCGGCTACCAGTAGGCGGCCGCGCCGCTCGGGAGTTACTTGGCGTGTGGGCGCAGCATCATACGCGAGAGCACGAGGATCGGCACCAATCCCACGGCGACGATCGTCAACGCCGCGGTAGATGCTTCGGCGAGCCGCTCGTCGGATGCCAGGTTGAAAGCCTGCACGGCGAGCGTGTCGAAGTTGAAGGGCCGCATCACGAGGGTCGCGGGCAGCTCCTTGGTGACGTCCACGAACACGAGCAGCGCGGCCGTGAGCGAGCTGCGCCAGAGCAGCGGCGCGTGCACGCGTGCGAGCGTTCTGCCCGCGGAGAGCCCGAGCGAGCGCGCCGCGTCGTCCATGCTGTAGGTGACCTTTGCCATCCCTGCTTCGACCGTCTGCAGGGCCACCGCAAAAAACCGCACCAGGTATGCATACACCAATGCGGTGATGCTCCCCGTGAAGACCAGGCCGAGCGGGACGCCGAGCAACGCGTCGGACCACGCAGAGAGAGCATGATCGAGGCGCGTGACCGGTATCAGCACGCCCACCGCGATCACCGCGCCCGGCACCGCATAGCCCAGGCCAGCGACCCGGTTGGCAAGGCCGACGATGCGGCTGCGGTTCACGCGCGCGCCGTAGCCGACCAGCAGCCCGAGCAGCACGGCCAGCGCCGCGGTAATCACCGCAAGCGTGGCGGTATTCAGCGTGAGATCGACGTAACGCGCGCCGAACTGCGCGTCCCCCGAGGTGTAGGCAAGATGCAGCAGGATCGCGGCGGGCAGCAAAAAGCCGAGCACCAGCGGCGCGACGCACGCTGCAATTGCCGCCCCCGCCTTCAGTCCCCGCAGACGGTAGCGCTGCTCGAGGCGCTCGCGCGTCCCTCCGCCGTGGAACGCCGCGCGGCCGCGGCCTATCCGCTCGAGCAGCAGCACCACGAACACGAAGCCCAGCAACGTCGCGGACAGCTGTGCCGCGACGACGTGATCGCCGAGCGAAAACCACGCGCGGTAGATCCCGGTGGTGAAGGTCGGCACGCCGAAGTAGGAAACCGTGCCGAAATCCGCGAGCGTTTCCATCAGCGCCAGCGCAGTCCCGGCCGCGATGCCCGGCCGCGCGAGCGGCAGCGCAACGCGCACGAACGTGCGCCCGGGACCGTGCCCGGATGCACGCGCGACCTCGAGCATGCTGTCCGATTGCTCGAGGAACGCCGCACGCGCAAGCAGGTACACGTAGGGATAGAGCACAAGGGAGAGCATCGCGACCGCGCCGCCGAGCGAGCGCACGTCCGGGAACCAGTAATCGCGCGGGCCCCAGCCCATCAGTTCGCGCAGCCAGGTCTGCACCGGCCCGGCGAATTGCAGGAAATCGGTGTAGGCGTAGGCCATCACGTAACCGGGCACCGCCATCGGCAACAGCAGCGCCCATTCGAAGAGGCCGCGCCCCGGGAACCGGCACATGGTCGTCAGCCAGGCCGTCGCGACGCCGATCGCGATCACGCTCGCGGTCACGCCGAGCATCAGCACCAGCGAATTGGCTACGTACTCGGGAAGCACCGTCGCCGCGAGATGGCCCCAAGTCCCGTGCGTCGGAACGAAAACATTGAGCAGGACGACCACGACCGGCAGTGCCAGCAGGACCGTGAGCCCGATGGCAAACAGACCGAGAGAGCCGCCCCCCCTCCACCCGGGGAACGAGCCGGCCACCCCTCGGGTGAACCCGGAATCCTGAGCGTTCATAGGCTTAGAAAGCGTCCCGTGGGCCCTGATTCAAGGGACCACAATGCAGTTTCCGTCACAATCCGCCCGGTAATCAGCTGAATGAACGAGCATTTTTTATTATAACAAGAATCATTATCATCCACGTGGCACTATAATTCACCCATGTCCGCCACCCTGGAGTTCAAGGCTGTCTCCCACGCCTACGACTCGCGGCCCGTTTTGCGCGCCCTGAGCTTCCGGCTCGACCCGGGCGCGATCGGCTTCCTGCTCGGCGCCAGCGGTTGCGGCAAGACCACCGTGCTTCGCTGCATCGCCGGTTTCGAGCCGGTCAGCTCGGGAGAAATCCTGCTCAACGGCGAGGTGGTGAGCTCCCGCTACCACACGGTGCCCCCGGAGAAGCGCCGCATCGGCATGGTGTTCCAAAACTACGCACTGTTTCCCCATCTCACGGTCGCGCGCAACATCGCCTTCGGACTGCACGGCGTGCCCGCCTCCGAACGCGCATCCCGCGTCGCCGAAATGCTCGAGATCGTCGGCCTGGAACACGTCAAGGACCAGTTTCCGCACGAGCTCTCCGGCGGGCAGCAGCAGCGGGTAGCGCTCGCGCGCGCCCTCGCCCCGCGCCCCCAGCTGATGCTGCTCGACGAGCCGTTCTCGAACCTCGACGTGGACCTGCGCGAGCGGCTGAGCCTGGAGGTGCGCGGCATCCTCAAGCAGCAGAATACGACCACGGTGCTCGTGACGCACGACCAGCACGAGGCGTTCAGCATGGCCGACGAGGTGGGGATCCTCGAGAACGGCGCGATCGAGCAATGGGATACCCCGTACCGGCTCTACCATGAGCCTCTGAGCCGCTTCGTCGCGGACTTCATCGGCCAAGGTGTGTTTCTTCCGGGCACGGTCGTCGCCGGCAATTGCATCAAGCTCGAGCTGGGCGTATTCCATGGCAGCGTCGAGCACGACTGGCCGGAAGGAACCGCGGTGGACGTGCTGCTGCGGCCCGACGACATTCTGCACGACGACGCGAGCCCACTGCAGGCGCGCGTGCTGCACAAGGCCTTCCGTGGCGCGGAGTTCCTCTATACGCTGCAGCTGCCGGACGGCGGACGCGTGCTGTCACTGGTGCCGAGCCACCACAACCACGCCATCGGCGAGCGCATCGGCATCCGCCTCGAACTCGACCACCTCATCGCGTTCCGGCGCGAACCCGGAAGCGCGCAGCGGAAGGATTAGCGTTCCGGCTTCACGAGCGCGCGCAGCTCCTGCGCAAGCTCATGGACCGCGAGCGCGTAATTGATGCTGCGGTTGTAGCGCGTGATGACGTAAAAATTGTTGAGCCCGAGCCAGTAGCGCGGCCCGTCCTCCGCCTCCACCACGATCGGAACCGCCCGCGCCTCCTCGTCCACGGCCGCGGCCGGCTGCAGCCCGAGCTCGCGGATCTCGGCCACCTTGAGCTTGGGCTCGACTCCGCGCGGCAGCGCGGCTACGGGAACGCCGTCGGCGGGCATGGCGGGCACGACGACCTGCTCCCCGCTACGCCAGCCATGCGCCCGGTAGTAGTTGGCGACGCTGCCGATCGCGTCGGCCGTCGTCCCGGACAGATCGCGCCGGCCATCGCCGTTGAAGTCCACCGCAAAGCGCCGGTAGCTGCTCGGGATGAACTGGGGAATCCCGATCGCTCCGGCGTACGAGCCCCGCACCGCCTCCGGGTTGAGCTTCTTCTCGCGCACCAGAAGCAGGTACTCCTCGAGCTCGCCGCGGAAGAATTCCGCGCGGGGCGGATAGTGGAACGCGAGGGTGGTCAGCGCGTCGAGCACCCTGAAGCCGCCGGTCTGGCGCCCGTAGAGCGTCTCGATTCCGATCGTCGCCACGATGATCTCGGGCGGCACGCCGTACTCGCTGCTCGCCTTGGCGAGCGTCGCCGCGTGCTCCTGCCAGAACCTGACTCCGCCCTGGATGCGTGCGGCGTCCACGAAGCGGCTGCGGAACTCGTGCCACGGGCGGGCCGTCACCGGCGCCGAGATCGCCCGGATGACCGCGGGGCGCGGCTGCGCCTGGGCCATGATCTTCCTCAGCGCGGCGCGATCGTAATCGTGCCTGCGCGCCACTTCCTCGATGAACGCCTCGATTTCCGGATCGAGCGCGCGCTGCGCGTGCGCAGACTCGCCGCACGCTACGAGGAACGCGGCGGTCAGCAGGAACGCCAATCCGTGAAACCAGCGGTACCGGAAGCTTCGAATCCGCAGTTGCAATGCAATTACTTGAATAAATGGGGTCAGTGTTTTCTCCAGCGGAATTCTTCGCTTTGCTCACTCAAAATCTTTGGTCCAATTCGAGGCGGGCGCCCTCGCTTCGGACCACTCAAATAGAGTCAGGGTAACACCTCCGTGCCAAACTCCGTTCCGGCCGGCGCGAATTTAGCGGGAATGCGGCGACGCGCTACTTCCAGAAGAGCGGCGGGACGGGCAGGGTCGGTTTTTCCACCAGCGGCAGCCCGGTCGCCTCGGCGATCGCCTCCGCTTCCTGCACGGCGTCCTCGAGATCACGAAACCGGATCGGAAGCATGACGCCGGGGTCGCCCCTCAGCACCGGCGTATATTGAATCTTCGGTCCAAGGCGAAGACGCCCCCCACCGCGACGGTCACGATGCCCACCCCGTGCAGGTCCGAAATTTTTCCCACCCAGTAACCGCGGTGAACGAAGGTACCCTTGCGCACCTCGACCCGGTCGGCCTCAGGGTGGATCACGACGATTTTCTCCCAGGTCCCGCATAGCGCCGCGGCGATAAAGCCCGGAACCCCGAAGAAGATCACCCAGGCGGGAGCCGTGTCCAGGTAGTTGGCAACACCGAGAACCGTTCCGAAAAGGCCGAGGGCCGTAGCGACCAAGGTTAGCACCCGCTGGTCTTCGGCATCGGTGCTGTACTCGAAGCTCGCGTCGCTCGCCATGGCGACTTCAGAAACGGGCTTGATGTTGTGAAACAAATGGGGCGGGTTCACTTATTCGGAAATGCGGACCCGGCCCTGAGGTCTGCGCAATCGCCTGATGGCGCTCGACATCTGGCGGAGAGGGTGTCCTCCATAAAACGT
>VGID01000042.1 GCA_016868035.1 Betaproteobacteria bacterium
CGACGCAGCCGGCCGTCCTGGCCGCAACCCGCAGGGACGGGGCGATCTGGGCGCATTTCTTCGTCGGGGACCCTCGAAATATCGACATATTCCTTCGGGCCCTCCTCCTTGAACTGCATCCCACATCACCTCCGTCGCACACGTGCCTATATATGAAATAGGTTCTAGTCTCATGCGCCAGCTGCTTCCATCCCCGGCCGGCGGTCGTGAACCGTGAACCACGGGCAGTGGTTCCGTTCGACTCACGACTCACCCGTCACCCGTCACACCCCATCAGGCACGCTATAATCAACGGCCGTGGCGCGACAGACCAAGACCATGGCCGTGCTGTTCGCCGACATCAGCGACAGCACGGGCCTCTATCAGAAGCTCGGAGACGCTGCGGCACGCAATATCGTGAATGCGTGCCTGTCGGTGGTCACGGGCGTGCTGCCGCGATTCGATGGCCGCGTAGTGAAAACCATGGGTGACGCGGTCTTGTGCGTGTTCCCGAGCGCCGACCTCGCGATACTGGCCGCGAGCGACATGCAGGCGATGGTCGCCAGAACCCGGCCCGGGAACCATCCGGTGAAGATACACATCGGCCTGCATTACGGCCCGGTGCTGCAGGAGGAGGGCGACGTTTTTGGCGACAGCGTGAACGCCGCAGCCTATCTCGCCGCCGTCGCCACCCCCGAGCAGATCCTCACCACGGAAGCGACGGAGCGCTGCCTGTCCGCGGCGCTCAAGTCATGCGTGCGGCCGATCTTCCACGCCGTGTTGAAGGGCAGCGAGGAAGAATCCACCGTGTATCAGGTGCTGTGGCGCACCGACACCCACGATCTCACCGACGTCAACCTGCATTCCAAGAAAACGATACCCGGAGACACCGGCAGCCTGCTGGTCTCCCTCGACGAGGAGCGCGTGCGCGTGGACCAGTGGCGCACCGGCATCACGGTTGGACGCTCCAAGGACTGCGATCTCGTGGTGAAGGACCACTTCGCCTCGCGCCGGCATCTCTCGATCCGGCTGGTGCGCATGCATTTCTACCTGTACGATCACAGCACCAACGGCACGTTCGTCTCGCTCGAAAGCGGCGAGGAGGTGCACGTGCTGCGGCGCGAGCTGCTGCTCGACGGCTCGGGCCAGATCTGCGTGGGGCGCAGCCGGATCGAGCGGCCGGCGGAAATCATCGCCTACGCGCGCGACCGCCGCTCGATCTACCGGATGTAGCGCCGGGACTTCACTTCCCCCCGGCGAGCGCGCGCACGACTTCAACGCCGTTGCGCGCGCGGGCGCGCGCCTCCTCCGGGCTTTCGTTCGCGAGCGGCGTGGCCGCCACCATCTCGTACATGTCGGCCGCGCCCTGCATGATGCGCGGCGTCATGCCCACACCCTCGAACGTCCTGGCGATTTCCAGCATCTCCGGCACCCACCGGTAGGCTTTCGGCGGCATCGGCGGGATCCGGCTCGTCATCCAGCCATAGACATCCGCGAGGCTCTCCTTGAATTCCGCCTCGAGCGCCTGCTCCACCCCGAGCCGGCGCGCCGCGATCAGCAGCTCCACCCCGAGCGCGACGGCGCCCTTCGTGATCGCGCCGTAGCACATCTTCACGCCCGAAGCATCGCCGATGCGCTCGCTCACCACGCGCACCATCAGGCTCGGATTGTCGAATTGCGTGAACAGGTAGGCGTCGGGGCCCGAAACGTAGATGCGCGTTCCGCTCTTGCCGCGGGGCGGCGGACCGACGATGCCCGCGTCTATGAAAACGCTTCCCGCATCGCGGATGATGCCGTCGATTTCACGCACGGTCTGGGGCGAGACCGCATTGCAGTCGGCGAACGCGATCCTGCGCCCGGTTTTCCGGATCGCTCGGGCGACTTCGCGCGCTTTGTCCGCGGCGGCCCCCGGGTTGAGCACGGAGAGTACCATCTCGCACGTGCCGACGAGCGCTTCCAGCGAGCCGCAGTCCTCGATACCCGCATCGCGCGCGAGCGCCTTGGTGCGCGCGCTGCGTCCCTCGAGCGCCGTGTAGACGTTGAGGCCGGATTCCTTGAGGCGCGCGGCGATTGCCTGACCCATGTCGCCCGGGCTGGCGACGCCGATATTCCTGATTTCCATGCCTGTGCTCCTTCTTTCGCCGGCGGATCCGCCTCCGGGATGAGGCGACGCGGACGGCTACGATAAAATAACGCTTTTTTTCATTCGCACGGTGCGGCCACGGGGCGCGCGAACGGGCGATTATCTTATCGCATTCCCGGGCCGGATCCTGTGCGGCGGGTGAGACAGCAGCGTGTGAGATGGCTTTTTTCCTGATCGTCCTCGTCACGATCATCAACCACGTGGCGTTCAAGGGCAGCAAACTCTTGATCACGCTGTTTGCGATCGATCTCGGCGCCAACCCGCTGGAGATCGGCGTCGTGTTCGCGATGTACTCGGTGTTCCCGGTGTTTCTCTCCGTCTACGCCGGTAAAGTCTCCGATCGCCTCGGTTTCCGGGCACCGATGCTGTTCGGCTCCGTCGGGCTGGTGGCCGGGCTTACCCTGCCGTTCGCGATGCCGCAGCTCTCCTCTCTCTACCTCTCGGCGACGCTGATCGGCATGTGCTACATCTTCTACACGGTCTCCGTGCAGCACCTCGTCGGTTCTTTCGGCGAGGGCCCGGCGCGCACGCGCAACTACAGCCTCTTCAGCCTCGGGATCGGCCTCACGGCGCTGCTCGGACCGACCACGGCCGGGTTCGCGATCGATCTCGTCGGGCACCGTGCGACCTACGCGCTTCTCGCGCTCTTTCCCCTCGTGCCGATTGCCATGCTCGCGTTCTTTTCGCGCATCGTGCCGCGCCCGGAGGCCCATCGAACGGACCGGCGCGAGCATCGCGTCATGGATCTCGTCGCGAACGTGCCGCTGCGGCGCACGCTCATCGCCTCGGCCACCATCGAGACCGGACTGGAGCTCGTCAATTTCCTGCTGCCGATCTACGGGCATTCCATAGGGCTGTCCGCTTCACAGATCGGCGTGCTGCTCGGGGCATTTGCGCTTGCGCTGCTCGCCGTGCGCACGGTGATGCCCGCGCTGGTGAGGCGCTCGAGCGAAGAGCGCGTGCTGAGCGTGTCGCTGTTCGCCGCGGCGCTCACGTTGCTCGCGTTCCCGGGCGTGGCGGATTTCACGCTGCTGCTGGCAATGGCCTTCCTGCTGGGCCTCGGGCTCGGGTGCGGCGCGCCGGTGTCTCTCGTGCTCGCCTACAATCGCGCGCCCGCGGGGCGCTCGGGCGAGGCGATCGGATTGCGGCAGACGGTGAACAAGGCGATCGAGATGCTGATGCCAATCATCTTTGGTTCCTTGAGCACCGCGTTCGGGATGATTCCGGTGTTCTGGCTCGACGCCCTGATGCTCGCGTACGGCGGGGCGCTGATGCGCGGGGACGCGCGCAACAAGATCAAATCCGGGCAGCCCCCTTCTGCGGGCTGATGCCGCCGTGGCGCGGGATCGCGGCGCGCATCCGGTTACGGACGGTAGCGCGTATCATCGGCCACGGGCTCGGATGCCTGCGGCGCCGGGCGCCGGCGCACGCGCACGACGGTGAGCCCGATGCCGTAAAGAGCCCCCACCGGCAATCCCCACGCGAGGAGGGCGACGGCGAACACTTCCGCCCGGGCGATGAAAAGATCGCGGCGGTAGTCGAGCTCGATCTGGGTTGCGAGATTTCCGTACTTCGAGTGCACGCGCGACATCAACTGCCGATCGCTGAGCACCCGCGAAGCGGCGCGCGTCCAGGTCTCCGCAGTGCCGTAGTATTCGGGGTGCAGCTCCCACAGGCGGTGCTGGACGATGAGCCGCTCGCGCGCCTGGCGCGTGACTCCCACCGCGCGGTCATAGGCGATCGAGACCACCGGCCACGCGTAGGCCGCCGCGACGGCGATCCACGCGAGTTTCCATAGCGGGAGCGGGACCAGGAATGCCTTGTTTGTCTTTTCCGTCATCGGGTTGGTGCTGCTGAGCGGATGTTATGATAACGGCCTTTTCGCACCGAGGAAGGGAAGATGAAGCAGTTTGACATCGCAATGATACCCGGGGACGGCATCGGGCGCGAAGTCGTCCCGGCGGGCCAGAAGATACTGAACGTCGTCGCCGACGTGCACGGCGGCGTGCGTTTCCGTTACAAATCCTACCCGTGGAGCTGCGCCTATTACCTGAAGCACGGGCGCATGATGCCGGAGGACGGATTGCGCCGCATCGGAGACTCGGACGCGATCTTCCTCGGGGCGGTCGGATTCCCGGGCGTCGCGGACCACGTCTCCCTGTGGGGGCTCTTGATCCCGATCCGGCGCGGCTTCCAGCAATACGCGTGCGTGCGCCCGGTAAAGCTGCTGCCCGGCGTGCGCTCCCCGCTGGCCGCGCGCGGACCCGAGGACATCGACTTCGTCGTGGTGCGCGAGAACAACGAGGGCGAGTACTCGAGCATGGGCGGGCGCATCTACAGCGACACGCCGCACGAGGTCGTGACGCAGTTGAATCTCTTCACCCGCCGCGGCACCGAGCGCATCATCCGGTATGCGTTCGAGCTCGCGCGCAAGAAGCGCAAGAAGAAGGTGACTTCCGCGACCAAGTCGAACGGCATCATCTTCAGCATGCCGTTCTGGGACGAAGTATTTTGGGAGGTCGCCAGGCGGTACCGCGGAATTGCGGCGGAGCAGATGCACATCGACGCGCTCTCCGCGCGCTTCGTGACGCACCCCCACAATTTCGGCGTCGTGGTCGGCAGCAATCTTTTCGGCGACATCCTGACCGATCTCGGCGCCGCGATCGCCGGCTCGATCGGGATCGGCGCTTCCGCCAATCTCAATCCCGAGAAAAAATTCCCGTCCTGCTTCGAGCCGGTGCACGGCTCGGCGCCCGACATCGTCGGCAAGGGCATTGCCAATCCGCTGGGCCAGATCTGGAGCGGGGCATTGATGCTCGAGCACCTCGGCTATCCGAAGGCGCACGATCTCGTCGTGAACGCCATGGCGGCGGTGCTTGCCAGCGGCGTGAAGACCCCCGACCTCGGCGGGAAAGCGAGCACCGCGCAGGTCACCGCGGCGGTGGGGAAGGAAATACGCAGGCTCGCAGCCTGAGCGCTTCGTTTTTTGAGTGTATGGAGAATCTTGCTGCCGCGGCTCACCGAGACCGGCCTTGCGCAGGCCAGCGCGTGACTGCACAAGTAGGGAATCGGGAATGGGAAATAGGAAATGGATAGAATACGAAACAGCGTGTAGCAAGGTTTCCGATTCCCGATTCCCCATTTCCCATTATCCCCATCAGTGAGTCTGCGAACGCTCGTGGTCGTCGGGGCGTGGAGCATGTCGGTCGCCGTGGCGGCCGCGGCGCCGGTGCAGGAAACGGTCCATTTCATGAGCCGCGATGGCGCCACCCGGCTCACCGGTTACGTGTTCAGGCCGGGCACTCCCGGCCCGCATCCCGCCGTAGTCATGCTGCACGGACGCTCCGGGGCGTACTCGGCCGCAGCGCGCGGCACCTACAGCGCGCAAACGCTGAGCCTGCGGCACAAGATGTGGGGCGGCTTCTGGGCCGAGCGCGGCTATCTTGCCTTGCACGTGGACAGCTTTGGGCCGCGCGGCCATCCGCACGGATTCCCGAGGCACTCCTACAACGATCGCCCAGCCGAAGTCAGCGAGCAGATCGTGCGCCCGCTCGATGCCTACGGTGCGCTCGATTACCTGCGCGGGCGCCCCGACGTAGCGGGCGATCGTGTGGGCCTGCAGGGATGGTCGAACGGCGGGATGGCGGTGCTCGCAGTACTGTCACCGGGCTCGGAAACCGCGAACCCCGTTCGCGCCACCGGTTTCCGGGCCGCGGTCGCATTTTATCCGAGCTGCCGCGTCCAGGAGCGGCAGGGCGGGTATCTGCCGAACGCGCCGTTATTGATACTGATCGCGGGCGAGGACGACGAGGTATCCGCAGCGGTGTGTCACCGGTTTGCAGCGGAAGCGCGAGCGCGGGGGGCGCGGATCGAGCACGCGCTCTACGAAGGCGCGCACCACGCATTCGACGACCCGGGCAAAGCGCGGCAGGCGCACGCACCCAACCGTGCCGCGAGCGAGGATTCGAAGCGGCGCGCCGAGCAGTTTTTCGCGCAGCACCTGCGGAACTAGGCCATGAACGCAATCCCACGGAACCGCGTCGGCTGGCTGGCGGCACTGCGGCTGGCCGCGATGCTGGGCGTGCTGCTGCTCGCGGGCGGGGTCGAGTCGGCGCGAGCGGAGCCGCACGCGCGCGATCCGCGCGCGGCGATCGCGTCCGCGCATCCACTGGCTACGGCCGCCGGCTACGAGATCCTCGGCCGCGGCGGCAACGCTTTTGACGCGGCGGTGGCCGTCGCCGCGGCGCTCGGGGTGGTCGAGCCGTATTCCTCGGGTCTGGGCGGCGGCGGGTTCTGGCTGCTGCACCGCGCGCGCGATCAGTTCCAGGTGATGGTGGACGGGCGCGAAACCGCGCCGGGCAGCGCGAGGCCGGAGCGTTACCTTGACGCCGAGGGCAAGCCCGTCCGCGGCGCGCTCACGCAGGGCGGAAACTCGGTAGCGGTTCCGGGCACGCCTGCTGCATTGGCGCACGTGGCGCGCGGCTACGGGCGCCTCACGCTCGGGGAAAATCTCGCGCCCGCGATCCGGCTTGCTCGCGACGGTTTCGAAGTGGACCCGCGTTACGCGCGGATCGCCCACATGCGCGCGAGCACGCTGCAGGCCGATGCGGGCGCCGCGCGAATTTTTCTTCACAACGGCCGGGCGCCCGCCCCGCGTTACGTGCTGCGCCAGCCGGAACTCGCCGCTACGCTGGAGCTGCTCGCGGCGCGGGGCGCGGAAGGTTTCTACGGGGGGCGTGTTGCCCGGGCCCTGATCGAGGCGGTCAACCGCGCGGGGGGGCTCTGGCAGCCTTCCGATCTCGCCGCCTACCGCGTGATCGAGCGTCGGCCCGTCCGGTTCCGGCATCGCGACGCCACCATCGTCACGGCGAGCCTGCCGTCGGCGGGAGGTATTGCGCTCGCGCAGGCGCTCCACATGCTGGAGCGCTTCGAAATCTCCGATCCGCAGACGCTTGCCGGCGCGCACCTCGTGATCGAAGTGCTGCGGCGTGCGTTCCGGGACCGCGCGCTGTACCTGGGCGATAGCGACTTCGTTACGGTACCGGTGCCCCGGCTCGTGAGCAAGGCCTACGCCGGGGAAAGAGCCGCGGGCATCAACCGCGCCGCGGCAACGCGCAGCGAGGCGCTCGGGGACGGAGAGGTTGCTGCCGGACGCGGCAGCACCACACACCTGTCAGTGATCGACGCCGAAGGCAACCGGGTGGCCGCGACGCTCACCATCAACTGGTTGTTTGGTTCCGGGATCGTGGCGGGTGATACCGGCGTGCTGCTCAACAACGAGATGGACGATTTTTCCCTCGGGCCCGACGTTCCCAACACCTACCTTCTGCGCGGTGGCGCAGCGAACGCGATTGCACCGGGTAAGCGCCCGCTGTCGAGCATGACTCCCACGTTCATCGAGGACGAGAAAGGCGTGCTCATCGTCGGGGCCCCCGGGGGCTCTCGCATCGTGAGCCAGGTTGTCCTCACCGTGCTCGAGTACCTGCGTACGCCGCGGGTGGACCTCGAGCGTCTGGTCGGCCTGCCGCGCTTCCACCACCAGTGGTGGCCCGACCGCGTGGAGATCGAGCCCGAGGGTTTCCCCGCCGAGTGGCGCGCGGCACTGGAGGCGAAAGGCCACCGCGTCGAGACCGCTGGTCGGAAGTGGGGCAACCTGCAGGCGGTGTTCTGGTCGCGCGCGACGGGGCTCGCCGTTGCCGCGAGCGATCCGCGCGGGGCGGACGTCGGCTGGTACTGAAAAGC
The DNA here is from genome assembly GCA_016868035.1 of Betaproteobacteria bacterium. GTDB lineage: Bacteria > Pseudomonadota > Gammaproteobacteria > Burkholderiales > SG8-41 > SG8-41. Next base: position 7,865 of record VGID01000042.1, read on the forward strand.
CATAGCCACAGAGAACACGGAGAACACAGAGAGCATCAAGATCAGGACTTGAATCGCGGAGACGGGGAGAGAAGCAAGAACATGTGTGAACCGCCAAGGCGCCAAGAAAGACAAGAATGTACCCGCAGATAAACCCGGATATTTACAGGAGCAAACCTGTTTCTCCCGGCGCGTTAGCGGTTTGATTATCATTTTGTTTTTCCTTCGTGTCCTTTGTGTCCTTCTGTCCTTCGTGCCCCTTGTGGCTAAAGATGTCTGATCAGTCTCCGTGTTCTCTGTGATCTCTGTGGCTGATGGCCTTCTGCTGTATGATTAGCCGGCGATGAAGACGACCTTCCTGGATTTTGAGCAGCCGATCGCGGAGCTCGAGGCGAAGATCGACGAGCTGCGCTACGTGCAGGACGATTCTGCCCTCGACATTTCCGAGGAAATCGCGCGGCTGCAGAAGAAGAGCCAGTCGCTCACCAGGGAGATCTACGGGAAGTTGACCGCATGGCAGATCGCGCAGGTGGCGCGACACCCGCAACGGCCGTACGCGCTCGATTACATCAGCGGCATCTTCACCGATTTCGAGGAGCTGCACGGGGACCGCGTATACGCGGATGATGCGGCAATCGTCGGGGGGCTCGCCCGCTTCGGTGGCGAGGCCTGCGTGGTGATCGGCCACCAGAAGGGCCGCGACACCAAGGAGAAGATCTTCCGCAACTTCGGCATGCCCAGGCCGGAGGGCTACCGCAAGGCTTTGCGGTTGATGAAGACTGCCGAGAAGTTCGGGGTGCCCGTTTTCACTTTCGTGGACACGCCGGGGGCATATCCGGGGGTCGGGGCGGAGGAGCGCGGCCAGTCGGAGGCGATCGGGCGCAACCTCTATGCGATGGCCGAGTTGAGGACTCCGGTCATCTGCACCATCATCGGCGAGGGCGGATCGGGCGGCGCGCTCGCAATCGCGGTGGGCGACGCGGTGCTGATGCTGCAGTACGCGACGTATTCGGTGATTTCCCCGGAGGGCTGCGCCTCCATCCTGTGGAAGAGTGCCGATTACGCCGAGGAGGCGGCCGAAACCCTGGGCATCACCGCGACCCGCCTCAAGGCGCTCGCGCTGATTGACAAGGTCGTCAACGAGCCGCTCGGCGGCGCCCACCGGGATCACGAGACGATGATGCAGAACCTCAAGAAGGCGCTGCAGGAAACCTGGCGGCAGCTCAGGGGAGCCAATACCGACGAACTTCTGGCGGCGCGTTTCGAGAGGCTCATCGGCTATGGCAGGTTCAAGGAAGTCGAGCAGAAGTAGGGCCGGCCGGCCCGATCTGGTTTCCCGCGTCTCCGTGCAACTGAGCCACGTCGTCGCACCCGCGGACCGCCTGGTCGTGGGCCTTTCCGGCGGAATCGACTCGGTGGCCCTGCTCGATTGCCTGCTGCGCTGCGCGCGCAGGCTTCACATTCGCGTAGCGGCATTGCACGTCAACCATCAGCTGAGCGCCCATGCGGGGCGCTGGTCGGCATTCTGCCGGCAACTGTGCCGTGCGCGTCGCGTCCCGTTTCGCAGCGTCAAGGTGCATGTGGCGCGCGGCGACAGCGTCGAGGCCGCGGCCCGCGATGCGCGCTACGAAGTCTTTCGGCGCGAGGACGCCGACTTCGTCGCGCTGGCGCACCACCAGGACGACCAGGTCGAAACGGTCCTGCTGCAGCTGCTGCGCGGGGCGGGCCTGCGGGGCCTCGCGGCGATGCCACTCGTCAGGATCGAGGATCGAGGATCGAGGATCGGGAGACCACAACGACGCGGTTTTGAGCGGGAACTCAATCCTCAATCCTCAATCCTCAATCCCAGGATTCTGCGGCCGCTGCTCGACGTGACTCGTTCGGAGATTCTCGAGTACGCGCGGGCACGCAAACTCGAGTGGGTGGAGGACGAAAGCAACGCGGATGTGCAGTTTGCGCGCAACTTCCTGCGGCACAAAGTGCTGCCCGTCATCGGCGAGCGTTTCCCGGGTTACCGCGGAACCATCGCGCGCGCGGCGCGCCATCTCGCCGATGCGGCGGCGGTGCTCGATGAGGTCGCCGCAGCGGACGGCGCCGAAAGTCTTGCCGATGCTACGCTCGCAACGGAAGCGTTGCGCTCACTGCCTGCCGCGCGCGCGCGCAACCTGCTGCGTTATTTCCTTTCCGCGCACCGCGTGGCAAACCCGGGCGCCGAACGGCTCGCCGAAGCGCTGCGCCAGCTGCTCGCCGCGAAGCAGGACGCGCGGGTTTGCATCGAGCTGGGAGACGCGAGCTTGAGGCGTTTCAACGGCAGGGCTTACCTCGTGCGTGCGTTCCGGACCCCGCGTCCGGGATTTTCCAGACGCTGGCGGGGCGAGAGGCAGCTCAGCGTGCCGGAACTGCAAGGCCTGTTGCGCATGGATCGAGGACGGGGCCACGGCATCAGCGTCGCCCGGCTGGGCGGACGGCCGGTCACGGTCCGCGTGCGCGGGGGAGGAGAGCGCCTGCAGCCGGACTGCAAGCGTCCGCGGCGCAGCCTGAAGAACCTGCTGCAGGAGGTGCAGCTGCCGCCCTGGGAACGCGAGCGGCTCGCGTTGCTCTTCTGTGGCGAGCACCTGGTATGGGCGCCCGGTATCGGGGTGGATTGCGCGTTTCAGGCCGGGCACGATGAGCGCGCGCTCCGCCCGGTATGGGTGCCGGTAGCATGACCGAAACGCGTTGGGGTGCGCACAGACCCGTACGCCGCGCCAGCGTTGCCGCGCAACGTGCTGATTCGCAGAAGAAATAGCCTCCGGGGTCCCGTGACCGTGGAGTCCCCGGTGTGCGCGGCGCGCGAACGACCAGGGCGACCGTTACGGAGCCTTGATTCCATTGTCAACCCTGCACCTTGAGAGTGCTTGACGCTGAATAGGGGTTCGGATAGCGTCTGGAACGTTTCAGTGAAAATCGGGTCTGTTTGAAGACGACCGGATCCAACAACGCTTTCGAAGGAGGAGCATCATGAAATGGAACCAGCCGCAACGTTTTGGCGTTAAAGTGCTCGCCGCGACGTTCTTCGCGGTGCTTGCCGTGACGTGGGGAACGGTCGAACGTCTCGCGCACGCGCAGGAGCAGCCACGGAAAGTCGTGCTGCGCTTCGTGGGCGACTTCCCGCCGCCGCCGCATCCGGCGGGCCTCGCGATGAAGCACTTTTCTGACCGGCTGCCGCAGGTCATCCCGGGCAGCGAGGCGCGCCTCTACTACGCGGGCGCGCTCTACACCATACCCGAAGCCTTCGAGGCGATGCGCCAGGGCAACCTCGAGCTGACCTGGATGCAGATCGGCAAGGCGGCGCCGGTCGACCCGTGGGTGATGACGGTGGTGGGTCCCGGCGTGCTGACGACAGTCGGCGCGGTCGATGCGCTGGATAAGACGCAGACCTACAAGATGCTGGTGGACCGGCTTGCAAAGAATCAGGCCATCAAGGTGTTCGGCGTCGGGCACATGAGCTTCGGCATGGGCATCGGCGGCAAGCGGCGCTTCGCAAGCCCGGGCGATTTTGCCGGGCGCAAGATGCGCAGCATGGGACCGGTCGAGAACGCCGCGCTGGAGTCGTGGAAGGCTTCTCCCGTCGTCATGGCCTTCGGTGAGGTGCCGAGCGCGCTGGAATCGGGAGTGATCGACGGCCTGATGACGAGCCTGGGTGGCTGGCTCTCCGTGCGCGAGCAGGCGCCCTTCTACACGATGGGCGGCGCCGGGGCTTTTATCGGCGACTATTACATGATCAGCGCCAGCCGGCGCTGGTGGGACCGCCTGACTCCGGCGACGCAGGCCGCATTGGAAAAGGTGATCAACGAGACGATCCAGGTGCAGAAGGAGCTCAACTGGTGCGTGGACAAGATGACCTACGACAAGTACGGGACCAGGGACCCGTCGAAGCCGGGCGTCTACTGGATGAGCGCGAAGGAGGTCACCGCCATGACGAACGCGATGGGTGATGCCTCGACCCGGTTCGTGAAGAGCAAGACCCCTGCGGAAGCAGGCAAGTGGGTCGATGCGTTCGTCAGGGAAGGCCGTGAGCTGTCGGAGAAAAATCCGTCCGGCACTTCCTGGATCGAGAAGGTGGACTGCGCGAAGTACGCGAAGACGATCGTAATCCGCTGACGGGCAGTTAAGGAGGCGGGCGCGTGGGAAAGGCGTACGCGCTCTGGCGTGCATTTCAGGACAAGGTCGTGTCGCCGGTCGCGGCACTCCTTTTGCTGGGATGCACGCTGCTCGCCATCGCCGAGATCTTCCGGCGCTACGTGCTCGGTCTCTCGTTCTACTGGGCGCAGGACGCGGTCATCTACCTCATCCTGAGCGGCGTCTTTTTCTATTTCAGCATCTCGCAGCGCCACAACGAGCACCTCAACGTGACGCTGTTCGTGCAGCTCCTGGAAGGCAGGGGGCCGCGCGCCCGGAGAGTGGGTGAGATCGTCGAGGTCGTAGGGAGCGCGTTCGGTTTCGTGTTTCTGTTGCTGGTCGTGTGGTGGGGCGTCCCCGAGGCACTCGACAGCCAGAAATACAATACCCGCACCGAAAGCCTGATCCTTCCGTTGTGGCCGTTCCTGTACGTGCTGCTCGTCGGCTTCCTGTTCATGGCGATCTCGCTCTTCTTCCAGGTGTACAGCGGGATCCAGAAGCTGCGTGGGCGCAAGGGACTCGAGGAGCCGGCGCAGGAAGGCGCGGGGCTGCACTAAAGTGCATCGGCGTCCGGAAGCGATTGTTCCGGCCCTGGTGGCGAAAGCAAGGGAGCGTACGGAACCCATGCAACGGATTGCGGTTACGCCGCACCGGCAGCGTCCGTGCCTGATGAAGCTTCGGCGCAGGCCGGTTGACGGGGCGCGCTCATGCTGATCGTCGGCATCGTCGCGCTCGTCCTGCTGGTCATCGGCATCCCCATCGGCATCGCGCTCAGCGCGGGGAGCGCGGTCTACATCTTTATCGACCCGCTGCTCGAGCCTTCGGTCATCTTCCGGGCCTTCTTCAACTTCATCTCGAAGTATTCGTTGATGGCGATCCCGCTCTTCATCTACGCGGGATTCCTGATGGAGCGCACCGGGCTTGTAGCGCAGCTCTTCCGTTTCTCGGACGCGCTCGTCGGCTGGCTGCCCGGCGGGTTCGGGGTCGCTACGGTGGTCGCGTGCGTCCTGTTCGGGGCGATCTCGGGCTCGAGCGTCGCGATGGCGGCGGCGATGAGCGTGATCGCGATACCCGAGATGACCAAGCGCGGCTACCCGCCGTGGTTGGCGGCGGGCCTGGTGGCCACGGCGGGCGGCATCGCGATGCTGATACCTCCGAGCATCATCCTGATCCTGTACGGCATCGTGACCGAGACCTCGGTCGTGCGCCTGTTCTTCGCCGGCGTCATCCCGGGGTTGCTGCTCGCCCTCGGCAACATCCTGAGCGTTATCGGGATCGCGTGGCTGCTGAAGCTGCCCCGCGGCACGTTCGAGGGTCGCCGGTTGTGGAAGGAATCGAAGCTCGCGGTGCCGGCGCTCGGCATGCCGGTCATCATCCTCGGCGGGCTCTACGGGGGGCTCTTTACGCCCACGGAGGCCGGCGCCGCCGCGTGCGGCTATGCCCTTCTGTACGGGCTCATCGTCGGGCGCAGGCAGTTCGTCAGGGATCTCCTGCCCACGACTTGCCGGGCGCTCAACCTGACGGCCGTGGTTCTGTTTCTGGTCGGGAGCGTGGGCGTGTTCCAGTTCCTGGCCGCGAACCTGTACTGGCCGCAGACGATCACCAAGATGGTGGTCGATTGGGGTCTGACGCCGCTCGGCTTCATATTCGCCTTCATGGGTGTGGCACTGGTGCTAGGGATGTTCGTTGACGGCGTCGCAATCGTCCTGCTGACGGTGCCGGTGGTGTTCCCGGTGGCGTGGGCGCTCAAGATCGACCCGATCCACCTCGGCATCATGCTCACTCTTGCCGTGGAGATGGGCGTGGTCACCCCCCCAGTCGGCCTGAACGTGTTCGCGGTGAGCGGGGTCTCGAAGATACCGGTGACCGAGGTCGTGAAGGGCACGATTCCGTTCTTCATCGGCGATCTTCTCGTGCTGATCCTGGTGATTTTCTTCCCCGCGCTCGCGACCTGGCTACCGAACCTGCTCGTCGTTTCGACCTTCAAGTAGCTGCCGCCGGCGCAATCGCGCAAGCTAGACCGTCCGGCGGCATCCTAAGGGACAACTTCCCGTAGCACGCATGACTTCTGCGCAGCCGCCGCGCAGGCGCGGCGGCTGCGCCATCGCCCCGGCCGCGTGGAGCTTCCCTGAGCTCTCATGCGGCATGCGTTGTGCGCCCGGAATCGGCGCGAAATCTCTTTGTTTCAATACCTTACCGTGATATCCTTGCAAGCTAACTTGAACAGCGATGAACCAGGGATTTTTCATGGCGGTCGAGCGTACGTTGTCCATCATCAAGCCGGATGCGATTGCAAAGAACGCGATTGGCCGGATCTATGCTTGCTTCGAGCAGGCGGGCCTCAAGATCGTCGCGGCGCGCATGACGCACCTGACGCGGGCGCAGGCCGAGGGCTTTTATGCGGTGCACAAGGAGCGGCCCTTCTTCAAGGACCTGGTCGAATTCATGATTTCCGGCCCGGTGATGGTCCAGGTGCTGGAAGGCGAAGACGCGATACAGAAGAACCGCGACCTGATGGGCGCGACGGACCCGAAAAAGGCGGCCAAGGGCACCATACGCGCCGAGTTCGCTCAAAGCATAGACGCGAACGCGGTGCACGGATCGGACTCGCGCGAGACCGCCGCGACCGAGATCGCATATTTCTTCCCGGCCCTCGAGATTCACTCGCGCTGAGGTGATGGATGGCAATCAACCTGCTCGGACTCGACCACCGCGGGTTGCAGGCGTTGTGCGCCGGGCTCGGGGAGAAGCCGTACCGGGCGAAGCAGCTCATGCGCTGGATCCACCACGCGGGCGTGGACGATTTCGGCGCGATGACCGACATTTCGCGGCAGCTGCGCGAGGTGCTGGCCCGGGATACTACGATCGCGGCCCCGCGGGTGCTGCACGACACACCCGCGGCCGACGGTACGCGCAAGTGGCTGCTCGACGTCGGCACCGGCAACGCCATCGAGTCCGTGTTCATCCCCGAAACCGGGCGCGGGACCCTGTGCATTTCGTCGCAAGCGGGCTGCGCGCTGGAATGCTCGTTCTGCTCGACCGGACGCCAGGGCTTCAACCGTAATCTCTCGGCGGAGGAAATCATCGGCCAGCTGTGGCTGGCGAACCGGTGCCTGCGGCGTGAGTCGGCGGACGAGCGGCCGATCAGCAACGTCGTCATGATGGGAATGGGCGAGCCGCTGGCAAACTTCGAGAACGTGGTGGCGGCGATGCGGATCATGCTCGATGACTGCGGGTACGGGCTTTCGCGCAGGCGCGTGACGCTCTCCACGGCGGGACTGGTGCCCGGCATCGACCGGCTGCGCGAGGAGTGTCCGGTGGCGCTCGCGGTGTCGCTGCACGCCCCGGACGATGCGCTGCGTGACGAGCTGGTGCCGATCAACCGCAAGTACCCGATCAAGGAGCTGTTTGCGGCGTGCGTTCGCTATATCGAGAAGGCCCCGCGCGATTTCGTCACCTTCGAGTACGTGATGCTCGACGGCGTGAACGACAGCGTCGCCCAGGCCCGGGCGCTCGCGCGCCTGGTGAAGCCGGTGCCGTGCAAGATCAATCTCATTCCCTTCAATCCGTTCCCCGGGTCCGGCTACGAGCGTTCCGGGCCGGAGGCGATCGCGCGTTTCCGCGACGTGCTGATGCAAACGGGCCTGGTGGCCACCGTGCGCAAGACCCGCGGAGAGGACATCGCCGCCGCCTGCGGACAGCTCGCCGGACGCGTGCAGGACCGGACGAAGCGCAAGCAACGCCGCCAGGAGGAGCTGGCAACATGAAAATAATCCGTTACGCAATGGTGCTGGCGTGCATCGGGGCGGCGGGCTGCGCCACGCAGCCGGCCGGCGAATCCGCGCTCGGGCCCGTGGCCGTAACGACCGGCCAGGAGGGCGCGGACAGGATGCGCGCGCGCATCCACACCGAGCTCGCCGCCGGCTACTTCGAGCTGGGAAACATGAGCATGGCCCTGGAGGAGCTCAAGATCGCCACGCTCGCCGATCCCAGTTACGCCCCGGCGCACGGTATCGGGGGGCTCGTCTATGCCGCCCTCAAGGAGGACCGCCTTGCCGAGGAGAGCTTTCAGCGTGCGCTGCGGTTGAGCCCGCTCGACCACGACGTCAACAACAATTACGGGATGTTCCTGTGCGACCGGAAGCGGGAGCAGGAGGCGATCGGCTACTTTCTCGCCGCGGTACGCAACCCGCTCTACCAGAACCCGGATCGCTCGCTCGTGAACGCGGGGGTCTGCGCGCGCCGCCGTGGCGACGTGGGCGCGGCCCAGGGCTATTTTCAGCAGGCGCTCAAAGTGCAACCGAACCAGACGCAGGCGCTGTTTCAGCTCGCGGACCTCGAATTCGCGCGCGGCAATTTCACGGATGCGCGTGACTACCTGAACCGCCTGAAGCAGATGGTGGCGCCAACCCCGGAATTGTTGTGGCTGGGGGTGCGCATCGAGCGCCGGCTGGGTGACCGCAACACCGAGGCGAGCTACGTACAGCAGTTGAGAAACCATTTCCCCGCCTCGAAGGAAGCGAAGGCGCTTGCCGCAGGCACGATCGAATGAGCGAAACCGTGACGGTCCCGGCACCCGCAGCCACCGAGGCTCCCGGCACGACACCGGGCAGGCGCCTGGCGCAGGAGCGCGAACGGCAAAATCTCAGCGCGGCCGACGTCGCGCGGCAGCTGAAGCTCTCGGTGAGCCAGGTCGAGGCGCTGGAGGCCGGGTACTACCATCTGCTCCCGGGCCCGGTCTTCGTGCGGGGCTTCATCCGCAACTACGCGCGCCTCGTGAAGCTCGATTCGGAACCATTGCTGCAAGCGGCGACCGACGGCCTGCCGCAGCCGGCGCCGCGCCCGGAGATGCCTCCGTCCCAGAACATTCCGTTTCCCGCGACACCGGCCAGAAGCTGGCCGCGGTATGCGGTCGCCTTCGTGATCATCGTGGCCGCGCTCGGAATCTACGAATACGGGAGCGAAATACACGCGCTGGTGAACCGCCCGGTGAAAACGGACACGGTGGCTGCGTCCCCGCAACCGCAGAAAGCGGCCTCGATCGGCGCGCCAGCGCAGACGGAGCAATATCCGTTGCATATTGCTGCGGCAACCGAGCCGCAGCCGGAAGAATCCGGAGTCAAGGCTTCCGCTGCGGCGGCCGCGGCGGTCCAGGAAGCGCGCCCGCCGATGGACGCAGGGGCGAGCGAGACCCGGCAGCCCCGGCGGGGAGAGCGGCAGGTGCGGATCTATTTCGACAAGGAATCGTGGGTGGAGATCCGCGATCGCAACGACAAGACCATCTTTTACCAGCTGAACCGCCCGGGCACCGAGCAGGTCATCCACGGGCTGCCGCCGCTCACCCTGGTCGTGGGCAACGCGCACGGCGTGCGCCTCACCTACGACGAGAAGCCGGTCGACCTCGCGCGGCACACCAAGGTGGACGTGGCGCGTTTCACCCTCCCATGAATTGCTATCCGGAATACGGACCCACGCCGCGACGCAAGAGCCGCGCGGTACGGGTCGGGGAAGTCGTCGTCGGGGGCGGCGCCCCGATCGTCGTGCAGTCCATGACCAACACCGACACGGCGGACGTGGCGGCGACCGTGCAGCAGGTCGCGGAGCTCGCGCGGGCGGGCTCGGAAATCGTGCGCGTGACGGTGAACAACAACGAGGCGGCAGCTGCGGTGCCGCACATCCGCGAGCGCCTCGAAGCGATGGACATCCGCGTGCCGCTGGTCGGGGACTTTCATTTCAACGGCCACAGGCTGCTCGCGCGCCACCCCGAGTGCGCCGAGGCCCTGGCGAAGCTGCGCATCAATCCGGGCAACGTGGGGCGGGGGTCGAAGCGCGACGAGCAGTTCGCGAGCATGATCGAGTTCGCATGCCGCTACGACAAGCCGGTGCGCATCGGCGTCAACTGGGGCAGCCTCGACCCGGAGCTGCTTGCGCGGATGATGGACGAGAACGCGCGGCTGCCGGAGCCTCAGGACGCGGCGGTGGTCACGCGGCGCGCGCTGGTCGCGTCCGCGCTGGATAGCGCGGCCCAGGCCGGGCAGCTGGGTCTCGCAAGCGATCGCATCGTGCTCTCGTGCAAGGTGAGCGGCGTGCAGGACCTCATTGCGGTCTATCGCGAGCTCGCCGCCCGCTGCGACCACGCGCTGCACCTGGGCCTCACGGAAGCGGGCATGGGCTCGAAGGGCATCGTCGCTTCGGCCGCCGCGCTTGCCGTGCTGCTGCAGGAGGGCATCGGGGATACGATACGCGCCTCGCTCACGCCGGAGCCGGGCGGAGAGCGCACGCGGGAAGTGATCGTGGCGCAGGAAATCCTGCAGAGCATGGGTCTGCGCTCGTTTGCGCCGATGGTGATCGCGTGCCCGGGGTGCGGGCGTACGACCAGCACGTACTTTCAGGAGCTCGCGGACCGGATCCAGCGGTATCTGCGCGCGCAGATGCCGCTGTGGCGCCGCGAGTACCCGGGCGTGGAGGAGATGCACGTTGCGGTAATGGGCTGTGTCGTGAACGGCCCCGGTGAAAGCAAGCATGCCAACGTCGGGATCAGCCTGCCCGGCTCGGGGGAGAACCCGGTGGCGCCGGTCTACGTCGACGGCGTCAAGACGGTTACGCTCAAGGGCGAGAACATTGCCTCGGAATTTCAGGGCATCGTCGAGCGCTACGTGATCGAGAATTACTCGAAGCAGCCTGCCGCATCGCCGGCTCCGCGCGCGGCGCGGGACGCCGAGCACGCGTGATGCGGGCGCACGGCGCGGCGCAGTGATCCCATGAGCGGGAAGATCCAGGCGGTCCGGGGGATGAACGATGTCCTGCCGGAAGAAGCGCACCTGTGGGAGTTTTTCGAAGACACGGTGCGCGAGTGGCTGCGCGTGTACGGCTACCGCAGCCTGCGCACCCCGATCCTGGAAAAGACGGACCTGTTCGTGCGCTCGATCGGGGCGGCGACCGATATCGTCGAGAAGGAGATGTACACCTTCACGGACGAGCTGAACGGCGAGAGCCTGACGCTGCGCCCGGAAGCCACCGCGGCTTGTGTGCGCGCGGTCATCGAGCACAATCTGCTCTATGCGGGGCCGCAGCGCCTGTGGTACTGGGGCCCGATGTTCCGCCACGAGCGCCCGCAGAAGGGACGCTATCGCCAGTTCCACCAGGTCGGCGTGGAAGCGCTCGGCCTCCCCGGTCCCGACATCGACGCCGAGCACCTCGTGATGTGCGCGCGCCTGTGGCGGCTGCTCGGCTTGCGGGGCGTCACCCTGGAGGTGAACACCCTGGGCAGCGCGGAGGCGCGGGCCCGCTACCGCACGCGCCTGGTGCAGTATCTGGAGCGGCACGAAGAGCGGCTCGACGCCGACTCGAAGCGACGGCTGCGCGCCAACCCCCTGCGGGTGCTCGACAGCAAGAACCCGGCGCTCGCGGAGTTGATCGCTCAGGCACCGAAGCTCGCCGACGATCTCGACGAGCGCTCGATGAAGGCGTTCGACGAGCTGCAATCGCTGCTGCGCGAGGCGGGCATCGACTTCAGCATCAACGCGCGCCTGGTGCGCGGGCTCGACTATTACAACGGCGCGGTTTACGAATGGGTATGCGACCGGCTGGGCGCGCAAAACGCGGTGTGCGCGGGCGGGCGCTACGACGGGCTCATCGAGCAGATCGGCGCAAAGCCGGCCCCCGCGTGCGGCTTCGCGATGGGCATCGAGCGCCTGCTCGTCCTGATCAAGGAGGAGGTGCAGGTCACCGCGCGCGTGCCCGACGTCTACCTGCTGCGGCAGGGCGATCGTGCCGAGCGCTACGGCGCCCGGGTCGCGGAGCTTCTGCGCGACGCGGGGCTGGCGGTCGTGCTGCATTGCGGCGGGGGCAGCTTCAAGGCGCAAATGAAGAAGGCGGATGCGAGCGGGGCGCGCTTTGCGGTGATCGTCGGCGACGACGAGGCGGGGGCAGAAGTCGTCAGCGTCAAGCCGCTGCGCGAAGTGGGCGAGCAATTGCGCGCTTCCGTTCGCGATGCGGTGGCCATTATCACAAACAGGGCAAGCAGTGATTCGTGAGCCGTGACCTGTGCGCGCATGAAACGGGTCCTGGGTAATTTCGATTCACGATTCACCACTCGCCACTCACGAATCTAGGAACGCGGAATGGCATACGACCTGCAGGAACAGGAACAGATCGAGGAGGTCAAGGCGTGGTGGAAGGAGCATGGCAGGCTCGTGATACTGGCGGTGTCCGTGGCAGTGATCACGATCTCCGCGCTGCAGGGCTGGCGCTACTACCGCCACAGCCAGGCGCTGGCGGCGGTCACGCTGTATGGGCAGCTGGAGAGCGCCGAGCACGCCGGCGAGCACAAGAAAGTGCGCGACATCGCGCAGCAGATCATCGCCAGGTACGGCTCCACGCCGTACGCCGCGTTCGCCGCGCTCAGCGCGGCCCGCGCCGGGTTTGATACGGGAGACCTTGCCGGCGCGAAGTCGAGCCTGCAATGGGCGATGGAGCGCGCGCGCGAGCAGGAGATCAAGGATCTGGCGCGCATGCGGCTCGCGGGCGTGTTGCTCGACGAGAAGAGTTATGCGGAGGCGCTGAAACTGCTCGAGACGAAGCCCGTCGAGTCGATGACGGGCCTCTACGCGGACTTGAAGGGAGACATCCTGCTCGCCCAGGGAAAGATTGCCGAAGCGAGAAGCGCCTATCAGCTCGCGCTCGACAGGAGCGATGGGTCCAGTCCCTATCGCAACACCATCCAGCTCAAACTCGACGCTTTGGGCGAGGCGAAGTGAATGCGCAACGGTGAGGGGTGAGCGGTGAGCAGTAAGCAGTGAGCGGGGAACCTTCCACAACGATCGAGTCTAATTTACCGCTTACCGCTTACCGCTTACCGCTTACCGCTTACCGCTTACCGCTTACCGCTTACCGCTTACCGCTTACCGCTTACCGCTTACCGCTTACCGCTTACCGCTTACGCGTGGTCATTGAAATGGCTCATCTCCTGTTCCTCACTTTTTGCATCGGCGCCGCGCTCGCTGCCTTGTCCGGCTGCCAGACCGTCTCCGACGGCTACGACCGCATGTTCGGCCGCCGGCCGGTGCACAAGCCGGCGGAGCTCGTGGCGATCAAGGCGACCGCCACGGCGCGAGTGCTGTGGCAGGCAAACGTCGGGAGTGCGGAAAAGAACGTTTTTGTTCCAGTGATGGCGGGCGGCGTGATCTACGCGGGGGGGGCGTCGGGCCAGATCAACGGCTACGATGCCGCGAGCGGGAAATCCGTCGCGCGCATCGAGGCCGGAGAACGCATATCCGGGGGCGTGGGCAGCGGAAGCGGACTGGTGCTCGCCGGAACCGCCAGGGGAGAGGTGCTCGCGTTCGACCGCGGGGGCAAGCAGCTGTGGAAAGCGCAGCTCTCGGGCGCGGTGCTGGCGCCCCCCGCCGCGGATGGCGGGATCGTGGTCGCGCGCGCGGGTGACGGACGCATCTATGGCCTGGATGCCGTGAGCGGGAAGCGCAGATGGATGTACCAGCGTCCGACGCCGACCCTGACGGTCCGCAGCCACGCGGGCGTGGTGCTCCACCGTGGGGCAGTTTTCGCCGGATTCCCGGGGGGACGCATGGCCGCCCTCGTGTTGTCCAATGGCAACGTGGGCTGGGAAGGGGTCGTCGCCCTGCCGCGCGGGGCCACCGAGCTGGAGCGCGTTGCCGACATCACCAGCCTGCCGGTCATCGACGGACCGCAAGTGTGCGCGGTGGCATTCCAGGGGCGCGCCGCATGTTTCGATGTCACGAACGGGACGCTGTTGTGGGCGCGCGACGTGTCGAGCATCGCCGGGCTGTCGGTGGACGCGCGCTACCTGTACGTCACGGACGAGAAGGACGCGATTCTCGCCCTCGACAAGACCAACGGCGCGAGCATCTGGCGCCAGGACAAGCTCACTGGCCGCAGGGTGAGCGGGCCGCTCGCGTTCGGGCGCTACGTGGTCGCGGGCGATTATCAGGGCTACGTTCACGTGCTCTCGCGCGAGGACGGCTCCTTTGCGGCACGCGTCGCGACCGACGGCAGCGCGATCAGCGTCCCGCCCGTCGCGCTCGACCTGTCGAGCTTCCTCGTGCAGACGCGCAGCGGCGGAGTTTTCGCGATCACCGTCCAGTGACCGCGAAAACTAGATTGATATTCGTTTGCTTTTCTAGGGGTCCTCGGCGCCTTGGCGGTTAATTTCTCGTTTCCATGCTCCCGATCTTTGCCATCGTCGGCCGGCCCAACGTGGGCAAGTCCACGTTGTTCAACCGCGTCACGCGGCGCCAGGATGCGATCGTTGCCGATGCGCCCGGCATCACGCGCGACCGGCATTACGGGCGCGGACGCGTCGGAGGGAAGCCCTACATGGTGGTGGACACCGGCGGCTTCGAACCGGTCGCGAAGGAGGGCATCTACTATGAAATGGCGCGCCACACGCGCCAGGCGGTGGACGAGGCCGATCTGGTGCTGTTCCTGGTCGACGCGCGCTCGGGCCTCGCGCCGCAGGATCGCGCGGTGGCCGAGGAACTGCGCAAATCCGGGCGCCGCGTGATCCTCGTTGTCAACAAGACGGAAGGAATGGTGCCGGCGGTTGCGACCTCCGAATTCCATGCGCTCGGCATGGGCGAGCCGCTGCCGGTTTCCGCGGCGCACGGGGACAATGTCGCGAGCCTGATGGAGTACGCGCTCGCGGATTTCCCGGAACATCCCGAGGAGCCGCAAGCCGCAGAGCGGTTTCCCAGGGTCGCCGTGGTCGGTCGTCCGAATGTGGGCAAGTCCACGCTGGTGAACGCGCTGTTGGGCGAGGACCGCGTCATCGTGTTCGATCAGCCGGGCACCACGCGCGACTCCATCCATGTGGATTTCGAGCGCGACGGCCGGCGCTACACGCTGATCGACACCGCGGGACTGCGCCGGCGCGGGCGCGTCTGGGAAGCCGTGGAGAAGTTCTCGGTGGTGAAGGCGATGCAGGCGATCGAGGACTCCAACGTGGTGATACTCCTGCTCGATGCGCGCGAGGACATTTCCGAGCAGGATGCGCACATCGCGGGCTACGTGCTGGAAGCCGGCCGCGCGCTGGTGGTCGCGGTGAACAAGTGGGAGCGGCTGCCCGAAGAGCGGCGCGAGCTCACGAAGCGCACCCTCCTGCGCAAGCTGAGGTTCCTCGATTTCGCGCGGCTGCACTTCATCTCGGCGCTGACCCGCCAGGGCGTGAACGCGCTGATGAATTCGGTGGACGAGGCCTACGCGGCGGCGATGGCGCGTCTGCCCACCCCGAAGCTCACCCGGGTGCTCGCCCAGGCGGTGGCCCAGCAGGCACCACCACGTGCGGGGCTCGTCCGACCCAAGCCGCGTTACGCGCACCAAGGCGGGGCAAACCCGCCGCGCATCATCGTGCACGGGAACGCCCTCGAGCAGCTGCCGGCGACCTATCGCCGTTATCTGGAACGATTTTTCCGGGATGCTTTCCAATTGCAGGGTACCCCTTTGCGCATCGAGTTCAAGAGCGGGGGCAACCCGTACGCCGACAGGCGGGCCAGGCGCTCGCGCCGCTAAGCCTATGGCGTAACGGCAAAACTTCGCGTAAAGTGAGCATCCGAATAATGACAACAGTGAGGACGCCATGAGCTCCAAGGGGCAGCTGCTACAAGACCCGTTCCTCAACACGCTGCGAAAAGAGCACATCCCGGTGTCGATCTATCTGGTTAATGGCATCAAGCTTCAGGGGCAGATCGACTCCTTCGACCAGTATGTGGTCTTGCTCAAGAACACGGTCACCCAGATGGTCTACAAGCACGCGATCTCGACCGTCGTGCCCGCCCGTCCCATCAATCTCCAGGCCGACCAGAGTTCCGACGGTTGATGCTCTTCCCGTTGTTTCTTGATGCCTGACCGACCCGGAAGAATTGCCGAGGCGGTGCTGGTCTGTCTCGACCTGGGCGAGGCGGACTACGCGGAAGGCGTGGAGGAGATGCAGGAACTCACCGCCAGTGCCGGGATCACGGCACGGGCCCTGATCAAGGGCCGGCGCGCCCGCCCTGATCCCGCGTTCTACGCCGGAAAAGGCAAGGTCGAGGAGGTGGCGCGGACGGTCGCGAGCACCGGGGCCGGAGTCGCCATCTTCAACCACGAGCTCTCGCCAGTGCAGGAACGCAATCTCGAGCGCGCGCTCGGCTGCCGCGTGGTGGACCGGGTGAGCCTGATCCTCGACATCTTTGCCCAGCGCGCCCACAGCCACGAGGGCAAGCTGCAGGTCGAGCTCGCGCAGCTCGATCACCTGGCGCCGCGGCTGGTGCGCGGGTGGACCCACCTGGAGCGGCAGGCGGGCGGCATCGGGGTGCGGGGCCCCGGTGAAACCCAGCTCGAAACCGACCGCCGCCTGCTCGACAAGCGCGTGAAGCTGCTGAAGGAGAAGCTCGCGAAGGTCAAGTCCCAGCGAGCGGTGCAGCGGCGCGCGCGCAGCCGCTCCCACGTGACGATGGTATCGCTGGTCGGCTACACGAACGCCGGCAAGTCGACCCTCTTTAATGCCCTCACCCGGGCCGGGGTGTACGCCGCCGACCAGCTGTTCGCCACCCTCGACACTACGACGCGGCGGGTCCACACGGCGAACGGCGCGCGCGTGGTGGTGTCTGACACTGTGGGTTTCATACGGGGGCTGCCGCACACCCTGGTGGCGGCGTTTCGCGCCACCCTGGAAGAGACGATCCACGCGGACCTGCTCCTGCACGTGGTGGACGCGAGCAGCGCTGATCGCGCGGCGCGGATCGCCGCGGTGGACCAGGTGCTCGCGGAAATCGGCGCCAGCGCGATCCCGCAGGTGCTGGTGATGAACAAAATCGACCGCACGCGATTTTCCCCGAGGATCGAGCGTGACGACTGTGGTAGAATTTCGCGCGTCTGGGTGAGCGCGGCGACGGGCGTAGGTGTGGAGCACGTGCGGCTCGCCCTCGAGGAGCATTCCGGGAACGCCCTCGGACACAAGGAACTCGAAAGCTCAGCTGCGGCGTAACGCCGCACCATATCTGCCATGCTCGGTTACTTCAGGTATCTACGCGAGCGTTTGAAACACGGCTCGCTGCGCGTGATGGGCGCGCTCATGTCGATCAACGATCCGCAGTGGGGTCGCCGTCCCAACCAGGGGCCGCCCGATCTCGACGAGATGTGGCGCGAGGTCAACAAGAAGCTCAATAACCTGTTCGGGCGCCGCGGCGGGGGCGGCAACGGCGAGCCGCGGGGGCCGGACGCGAAGAAAGTCGGCGGCGGTGCCGGGGTGCTGGTCGGGCTCATCGTGGCCGTGTGGGTTGCGAGCGGGTTCTACATCGTGAACGAAGGCCAGCGCGGCGTGGTGCTGCGCTTCGGCAAGTACCTGGAGACCACGATGCCGGGGCCGCGCTGGCACCTGCCGTACCCGATCGAGAGCGCCGAGAACGTCAACGTCGCCCAGGTGCGCACCGTCGAGGTCGGCTACCGCAACAACGTGAAGAGCAAGGTGCTCAAAGAGTCCCTGATGCTCACGGACGACGAGAACATCGTGGACGTCCAGTTCGCGGTGCAGTACGTGTTGAAGAGCCCGACCGACTACCTGTTCAACAGCCGGGTTCCCGACGAATCCGTGCTGCAGGCGGCGGAGACGGCGATCCGCGAGATCGTGGGCAGGAGCAGCATGGACTTCGTGATCTTCGAAGGGCGGGCGGACGTCGCGGCCCGGGCGCACAAGCTGATGCAGGAGATCCTGGACCGCTACGGCACCGGCATCAGCATCAGCAAGGTCACGATGCAGCAGGCGCAGCCGCCGGAGCAGGTGCAGGCCGCGTTCGACGACGCGGTGAAGGCCGGGCAGGACCGGGAGCGCCAGAAAAACGAGGGCCAGGCCTACGCCAACGACGTCATTCCGAGGGCGCGCGGCATGGCCGCGCGCCTGACGCAGGAGGCGGAGGGCTACAAGCAGCGCGTCATCGAGCAGGCGGAGGGTGACGCCAGCCGGTTTCGCCAGATCGTCGCGGAATACAACAAGGCGCCGGCGGTCACGCGCGAGCGGCTCTACATCGACGCCATGCAGCAGATCATGACCAACACGACGAAGGTCCTCATCGACCAGAAGGGCGGCAACAACCTGCTCTACCTGCCGCTCGACCGGCTCACGCAGATGTCGCGTCCCGGCTCTGGCGAGACCGCGGTGAAGCCGGAGCCGGCGCCGGAGCCCTCGACAGCGCGCTCGCGCGAGGCGTTCCGCGCGCGCGAACGGGAGTCCCGCTGATGGGCAGGAACCTCGGAACCCTCCTGGTTGGCGCGCTGGTCGTCCTGATCCTGGGCGCATTGAGCCTGTTCGTCGTGGACCAGCGCCAGCACGCGATCGTATTCCGCCTGGGCGAGGTGGTGGAGGTGAAGACAGCGCCCGGGCTCTATTTCAAGGTGCCGGTGCTGGACAACGTGCGCTACTTCGACGTGCGCATCCTCACGATCGACACCGTCGAGCCGGAGCGGTTTCTCACCTCCGAGAAGAAGAACGTGCTGGTGGATCTCTTCGTGAAGTGGCGCATCACCGACGTGCGACAGTACTACGTGAGCGTGGGCGGCGACGAGCTGCGCGCGCAGACGCGGCTGCTTCAGACCATTAACGACGGGTTGCGCGCGGAGTTCGGCAACCGCACGGTGCCCGAGGTGGTCTCGGGTGAACGCGACAAGATCATGGACTTCATGCGGGAGAAGGCGAACGAGGACGCAAGCAAGATCGGGGTCCTGGTGCTCGACGTGAGGCTGAAGCGCGTCGAGCTGCCGCAAGAGGTGAGCGAGGCGGTCTACCGGCGGATGGAAGCCGAGCGCAAGCGCGTGGCCAATGAACTGAGATCTACGGGCGCGGCCGAATCGGAGCGGATACGGGCCGACGCCGACCGCCAGCGCGAGGTGATTCTCGCCGAGGCCTATCGCGAGGCGCAGCGTGTCAAGGGCGAGGGCGACGGCAAGTCCACCGCGATCTACGCGCGCGCCTACGAGCAGAACCCCGAGTTCTACGCGTTCTACCGCAGCCTCGAGGCGTACAAGTCGAGCTTCCGGGACCGGAACGACGTGCTGGTGCTCGAGCCCAACTCCGAGTTCTTCAGGTATCTCAAGTCGGGCAGCAGGTCGGCGAGCAAGCCGAGCAAATAGCGCGCGAATCGTGCGTGCCGGGGCGCGGCGCTGCTCCTGGCGTCGTGGTTCCGGGCGCAGGCCCGGATCACGATGGGGACCATACTCCTGACCGCCTTTGCGCTGATGCTCATCATCGAGGGCGTGCTGCCATTCGTGATGCCGGGCGTGTGGCGCGACACCTTCCGCAGGCTCATCGCGATGAGCGACGGCCAGATCCGGTTCATCGGATTGATTTCGATGCTTGCCGGCCTGCTGCTGCTCTACATTGCACAGCGGTGAGATGCAGGATCGAGGATCGAGGAGTGAGAGAAAACGTCACCCTTAGTCTTCAACCCGATCTTCTCTATAATTGCCCTCAATCCTCAGTCCTCAATCCTCAGTCCTCGATCCTCAATCCTGTAATGCGTACCTGGGCGCTGCCCGAATACATCGAAGACATCCTGCCGCTCGAGGCGCAGCGCGTGGAGCGGCTGCGCCGCGGCATCCTCGATCTGTTCGCGGTGCACGGCTACGAGCTCGTGATGCCGCCGCTGCTGGAATACGTCGAATCGCTCCTCACCGGAACGGGGCACGACCTCGATCTCCAGACATTCAAGCTGGTGGACCGGCTCTCGGGGCGCCTGCTCGGGGTCCGCGCGGACATCACGCCGCAGGTCGCGCGGATCGACGCGCACCTGTTGAACCGCAGCGGGGTGACCCGGCTGTGCTACTCGGGCAGCGTGCTGCACACGCTGCCCTCGGGCATGAACCGCACGCGCGAGCCGCTGCAGATCGGGGCCGAGCTCTACGGCCACGCGGGCGTCGAGAGCGACGTCGAGATCCAGCGGCTGATGATGCAGGCGCTCGCGGTGGCGGGGATCGAGGACAGCTATCTCGAGATCGGGCACGTCGCGATCTTCCGCCGCGTGGTGAGACGCGCCGGCCTCGCGCAGGAGCTCGAGGCGGAGCTCTTTCGCGCGATGCAGGTGAAGGACCTGCCGGCGCTGAAGGAGCTCACGCGCGGGCTCGACCGCAGCACCCGCGGCGCGCTCAGCGCGCTTCCCACGCTCTACGGAGGGGCGGAAGTGCTCGCCCAGGCGGAGCGTGCACTGCCCGCGGATCCGGAGATCCGTGCCGCGCTGGACCGGTTGCGCGCGCTCTCGGAGCAGTTGCGCGACGTGGCGCGCATCCGCTGCTTCGATCTTGCCGAGTTGCGCGGGTATCACTATCACAGCGGGATGGTATTCGCGGCGTATGCCGGAGGCCGGCCCAATGCGCTCGCTCTGGGCGGACGCTACGACGAGGTCGGCAAGGCGTTCGGGCGCGCGCGTCCGGCAACCGGCTTCAGCATGGACCTGCGCGAGCTCGTCTGCGCGGGCCCCGATGGCGCGCGGCGCAGCGCGGTGCTTGCGCCGCATCGCCCTGGCGACGCCGCGCTGCAGCGCGTGATCGGCGGCCTGCGCGCTCGCGGGGAGACCGTGGTCGTGGACCTTCCGGGCCATACTGCAACGCGCCGCGAGCTCGGTTGCGACCGCAAGCTCGCGAAGCGCGCCGGCAAATGGCTCGTAACAAAGATGAAATAAAACCGCAGGTAAACGCAGATAAACGCAGACGTATTGAGCGTTTCACTCGGCGTTCATCGGCGGCCATCGGCGGCCAAATGGATACAGGCGAGGCATGGCGAAAAACGTCGTAGTGGTCGGCACCCAGTGGGGTGACGAGGGCAAGGGCAAGATCGTGGACTGGCTCACCGATCACGCCCAGGGCGTGGTGCGCTTCCAGGGCGGGCACAACGCGGGACACACGCTCGTCATCGGCGAGCGCAAGACCGTTTTGCACCTGATTCCCTCCGGCATCCTGCGCGCAAAGGTCGCCTGTTACATCGGCAACGGCGTGGTGCTCTCGCCGCAGGCCCTGGTGGAGGAGATGGAGGCGCTCGAGCGCGCCGGCGTGGACGTGCGCACGCGCCTGAAGATCAGCGAGGCCTGCCCGCTCATCCTGCCCCACCATACCGCGCTCGACCAGGCGCGGGAAGCGGCGAAGGGCGCTGCCAAGATCGGCACCACCGGCCGCGGCATCGGGCCCGCGTACGAGGACAAGGTGGCGCGGCGGGCGGTGCGGCTGCAGGATCTCTTCCACCGGGAACGCTTCGCGGCCAAGCTGGGGGAGTCGCTCGACTTCCACAACTTCGTTCTCAAGAATTATTTCCGGGCGGAGATCGTGGACTTCGAGCGCACGCTCGACGAAACCATGCGGCTCGCCGAGCGCATCAAGCCGATGGTGGCGGACGTGCCGCGGCTGCTCTACGAGGCGCAGAAGGCCGGGAACAACCTGCTATTCGAGGGTGCGCAGGGCACGTTGCTCGACATCGACCACGGCACCTATCCGTACGTGACCTCCAGCAATTGTGTTGCCGGAGCGGCGGCGGCGGGGGCGGGGATCGGCCCGCACCAGCTGCACTATGTGCTGGGGATCACCAAGGCCTACACCACGCGAGTGGGCTCCGGTCCGTTCCCGACCGAGCTCGATGACGACATCGGCCGGCAGCTCGCCAGCCGCGGCAACGAATTCGGCGCCACCACGGGGCGTCCGCGGCGCTGCGGCTGGTTCGATGCGGCGGCGCTCAAGCGCTCGATCCAGATCAATGGCGTCTCGGGCCTCGGGGTCACCAAGCTCGACGTGCTCGACGGAATGGAAACGGTGAGGATCGCGGTCGGCTACCGGTTGAACGGAGGGCAAAGCGATATCCTGCCCGTCGGCGCGGAGATGCTCGAGGAATGCGAGCCGGTGTACGAGGATGTGCCCGGCTGGAAGGCGAGCACCGTGGGGCTCACCCGTTACGAGCAGCTGCCGGACGCCGCGCGCAACTACCTCAAGCGCATCGAAACGGTGTGCGGCGTGCGCATCGATCTCATCTCAACCGGAGCGGAGCGTGAGCAGACCATCGTGCTGCGCCACCCGTTCGAATGAGGATCGAGGTTTGAGGATTGAGGATTGAGGATTGAGGATTGAGGATTGAGGATTGAGGATTGAGGATTGAGGATTGAGGATTGAGGGTGGTTCAGTCTCGAGCCAGTACGTGCTTGCTCAATCCCGCCAACTCAATCCTCAATCCTGAAGTTGTGGTGCCGAGGAAGGGACTCGAACCCCCACGATGTTGCCACCGCTAGGACCTGAACCTAGTGCGTCTACCAATTCCGCCACCTCGGCGTAAGCGCACGGAATTTAATCGCAAACGCCCAATTTGTCAATGAAAAATCGAAAACGAAAATCGACGCGACGGCATGACGGCGCGCGCGCGGGCGGCCGTCGCGCGAACGCGAGGAAGGGAACCCGGCAATCCGCCGCGCTCCCGAGCCGCGCATCCATACTGCAAGTCCTGAACGAACAGGGCGTGCCTGTCGCGGAAGACGAACTGATCCGGTTGCTCCGGATTCCGCCGCGCGAGCGCGGCGCGCTCGCGCGAAGCATCGCCGACCTGGAGCGCAACGGCGAGGTCATGCGCAACCGCCGCGGCGCGATCTGCGTCGTGGCGAAACTCGACCTCACGCGCGGACGGGTGCAGGGACACCCCGACGGCTTCGGTTTTCTCGTCGGAGACGAAGGAGGCCCGGACCTGTTTCTGCCGCCGAAAGAGATGCACCAGGTGCTGCACGGCGACCGCGTCGTCGCCCGCGTCGCGGGCACCGACCGCCGCGGCCGCCCCGAGGGCAAGATCGTGGAAATCCTCGAGCGGGGGCAGCAGCAGGTCGTGGGCCGGATGCGCCGCGAGCACGGAATCCTGCTGGTGAGTGCGGAGGACAGGCGCATCAGCCAGGATTTCCTGGTGCCCCCGGAACAAGCACGCGGTGCGGCGCCGGGGCAGGTGGTGACGGTCAGGGTCGTGGCGCAGCCGTCCAAGCACGCGCAGCCGGTGGCGCACGTGGTGGAAGTGCTCGGGGACTATGCCGATCCGGGCATGGAGATCGAGATCGCGCTGCGCAAGCACGCTCTGCCGCACGCGTTTTCGCGCCAGGCCGAGGGTCTCTGCGCCCGGCTGCCGGAAGCGGTGACCGCGGGGGACCGCGCTCAACATGCCGATCTCACGCGCCTGGCGCTGGTGACCATAGACGGAGAGAGCGCCAGGGATTTCGATGACGCCGTCTATTGCGAGCCGCAAGGCGACGGGTTCCGGCTGGTGGTGGCGATCGCCGATGTCAGTCACTACGTGAAGCACGGCGACGCCCTCGATCGGGAGGCACGGGAGCGCGGCAATTCGGTCTATTTTCCGCGCCGCGTGATTCCGATGCTGCCCGAGAAGCTCTCCAACGGCCTGTGCTCGCTCAACCCCAAGGTGCCGCGCCTCGCGGTTGCGTGCGACATGCGCGTCGCCGCCGATGGCGAGATTGCCGCCTACCGCTTCTATCCGGCAGTGATCCGCTCGCACGCGCGCCTCACCTACACCGAGGTGGCGGCAATGCTCTCCGGGGCCGAGGCGGGCGCGGCGCACGGGCATCAGGCCCTGGCTCCGCATATCCGGGCGCTGCACCGGCTCTACAGGCTGCTCGCGCGGGCGCGCGAGCGGCGCGGCGCGATCGACTTCGAGACGATCGAAACCGAGATGATCTTCGACGATCAGGGCAAGATCGCGCGGATCGTGCCCGTGCGGCGCAACGACGCGCATCGCCTGATCGAGGAATGCATGCTCGCCGCCAATGTGTGCGCCTCGGATTTCCTGCGCGAGCACGACCATTCCATGCTCTACCGGATCCACGAGGGGCCCACCCCGGAGAAGCTCGCAGCTTTGCGCGATTTCCTCAAGGGCTTCGGGTTGCAGCTGGAGGGCGGGGACGACCCTCACGCGAGCGACTACGCCAAACTGCTCGCGCGCGCGAAGGACAGGCCCGACGCGCAGCTGCTGCAGACCGTGATGCTGCGCTCGCTGCAGCAGGCGGTGTACAGCCCGGACAACGTGGGCCACTTCGGGCTCGCCTACGAGTCCTACACGCATTTCACCTCTCCGATACGGCGCTATCCGGACCTGCTGGTGCACCGCGCGATCAAGGCAGTGCTTGCGCGCCGGCGCTACGATCCGGGCAACTGGCACGAACTCGGCCTGCACTGCTCGAGGACCGAGCGCCGCGCGGACGAGGCGACGCGCGACGTGGAATCCTGGCTCAAGTGCTACTACATGAAAGACCGCGTGGGCGAGACGTTCGACGGCAGCGTCAGCGGGGTGGCCGCGTTCGGTGTGTTCGTCGCCCTCGACGAGGTCTATGTCGAGGGGCTGGTGCACGTGTCCGAGCTCGGAAAGGACTATTTCCATTTCGATGCGGCGAAGCACCAGCTGATGGGCGAGCGCACCCGCAAGCGTTTCCGCCTGGGAGACCGGCTGCGGGTGAATCTGGTGCGCGTGGATCTCGATACGAGCCGGATCGACTTCGTGCTGGAAGATTCAACCTCCCAACGCAGAGGACGCTGAGGACGCGGAGGACGCAGAGGGTGCCTTTACAATCCGTTCACCACGCGCTTTACTCCGCCGCGCATGTGCGGTACGTTGAAGTTGAGGAGGTAGCCGAGCTTGCGGCTGGTGAGCTTCAGGTACGTCAGCACCTGCGACTTGTGGACCGCCATCGCGCTGCGGACGATCGCTTCACCAATCGCGTTTTCATTCACCCCGCTCCTCCCGCCCGGCGGATCGGACTCGACCACTACGGACGACCCGTTGCCGCAGGTCCACCCGGTTGCTTGCGTTGTTCGGCGTTCCCCTCTTTGCCTCGGGAGGTCAATGTACCTGGCCTGTTCTCTCCCATCCCGACGCAGCAGGTTCCTCCATGTCCTCAACGTCCTCCACCACCAAAGGGTTGACCAGTCCGGCCGGCGAACCCACGAATTCATGTTCCCCGTGTTCCTCCGAGTCGGCGCTGAGAGTCCGGACCGGGGGAGGGCTATACTCCGCGCACCTCTGCGTCCCCCCGCGTCCTCCGCGTTGAGAGTTTGAATGGGGGAGCTATACTCTGCGCACCTCTGCGTCCCCCCGCGCCCTCCGCGTCGGGAGTTTGAAGTGAACGAACCTAAGATCATCTACGGATTCCACGCGGTGACGAGCCGCCTGCGCCAGAACACGGCGAGCGTGAAGGAAGTTTTTCTCGACCGGGCGCGCGGGGACCGCCGCGCACGGGGCCTCGCGCAGCTCGCCGCCGAGCGCGGCGTGCGCTTAATCATGGTGGAGGGCGCGCGTCTCGACGGGATGACGCAGCACGCGCGGCACCAGGGCGTTGCCGCGCGCGTCGAAGCCGCGGCGCCGCGCGCCGACATCCACGCGGTGCTCGACGGCCTGGGCGAGCCGGCGCTGCTGCTGCTTCTCGACGGGATCACCGATCCGCACAACCTCGGCGCATGCTTGCGGGTGGCGGACGCGATGGGCGTGCATGCGGTGATCGCGCCGAAGGACCGGGCGGCCGGCATCACTCCGGTCGTGGCCAAGGTGGCGAGTGGCGCGGCGGAAACGGTGCCGTTCATCGCCGTGACCAATCTCGCGCGCGCGATGGGCGAGCTCAAGGAACGCGGGATCTGGCTGATCGGGGCGGACGACCGCGCCGAGGCGGACCTGTATACGGCCAGGCTGCAGGGGCCGCTCGCCTGGGTGCTGGGCGCGGAAGGAGAGGGCATGCGCCGGCTTACGCGCGAGCACTGCGACGAGCTCGCGCGCATCCCGATGCTGGGCACCGTGGAGAGCCTGAACGTTTCGGTGTCGGCCGGGATCTGCCTTGCGGAGACCCGGCGCCAGCGCGCCGTACAGGGGCTCGCCTCACGCCGCGGGGCATGATACCCTCGCGCCAACATGGCTATCTGCCCTGCGAGGCAAAAAGGCGACCCAGACTGGGTTAAAGTTCGCTATAATAATCAATCTACAAACTGGTGTTTCTCGAATGTAGATTAAGATCGGATCGCGGACCAGAGAACAACAAGGCCAGGGATGCCGAAGAAAGCGTGCGTAGCCGTGACCTGCGTTGAATCCTGATCCAGTTGCAGTGAGAGTTTTAAGTCTAGCGTAGAGCTAATGCAGGTTCAATCGCTGGTTCACCTCCTGGGGCGTTGGGATTGGTGGGAATAGGCTCTGATGCAACGCATGATGTGTTGTTGAATCGATAGTCCAAGATGCAGGTGCCGGTGGTCGTCTCCCGATCGATCGGTGTGGCCGAACGGTGTTGTAATGAATGCGCCACTGCTGAGGTCTTGTCAATAGGTGTGTAAAAAGATTCAGGCGGCTTTCCTTGTCGGCTCGATCCTCGTGCGCACGGCGATTCCGTCCTTGAACAGTTTTCCGTCGTAGACATCCCTCATCAGATGCGGCG
>VGID01000043.1 GCA_016868035.1 Betaproteobacteria bacterium
TGCGCCGCGCTCACGAAAAACGTCATTCCCGCGGAGGGGGAATCCAGTAAGTCATTGATCTGTCATACACCGGATTTTCCGGGCTCCCGCCTACGCGGGAGCGACGATCGTTTTTCAACAAACTGCTGACGGGCACGTTCGCCTGGCCGAGCTCCACTGGTACGAGGCGCACGGCATCGGCAAGAGGGAAATCAAGCGCAAACGCTACTTGGACGAATGACCATGAAACGACACAAAACTCGCACAACGCACTTCGCCGTGTGCGTTGACAATCGTGGCTACCCTGCCTCATTGGAACTGCACAAGATCTACCGCGTGCTACCGGACGAAGACGCGGCCGCCGAGGGCGACATCCGGGTAATTGATGAAAGCGGCGAGGACTACTTGTACTCTGCGGACCGTTTTGTCGAGATAGAACCACCGCAGACGGTCCGGCGATCCCTTCTGCACGCCACCAAAGCCGCATAACCACCGGTTCGTGACCGACGCGTTCCGCGCGGCACAACCGGGACGTTAAATCTTCTCGATTCGCGATTTCTTGGCGTTCTTGGCGGCCTTGGCGGTTCCACTGGTTTTGATCTGTCTGTTGAGCTTCTTGGCGCCTTCGCGGTTCGAATAGATGGTTTCTGACAAGGACATCGAACGCGCCGTCGCGGTGCTGCGCGCGGGTGAGCTGACCCCGCGGGAGCGGACCGGAATATCGCGGATGTAATGCTAGGCTCTTAGCCGCCCCGGCTCGATGATCGCCTCGCATTCGATCTCCACAATGTAGTCCGGGTGGCCGAGGCGGGAAACCTGGATCAGAGTGCTCGCGGGCCGGTTGTTCTTGAAGAACTTGAAGCGCTCATCCGAGCAGCGGTAATACTCCTCGATGTCGGTGACGTACGTCGTCGCGCGCACCACGTCGTCGAACGTCGCCCCGACGTGAGCAAGCCCTTTCCCGATGTTCTCGCAGACCTTGCGGATCTGCGCGCGCATGTCGCCCTTGCCCACGATCGTGCCGTCGGCGTTGCGCGCGATCTGTCCAGCCAGGTAGATGTGCGCGTGCTCGGCGCTCTCGACGACCACGACGGGCACATAAAGCAGGTTGCCTTTTTCCACCCGCGCCCACATGTCCTTGGGCTGCAGAAACCGCTTTGCCAGCATCCTCGTTCCCTTTCACGCTACGTCGGGTGACCTGCCGTGCGACGCGAGGCGCGCTTTACCCGCGCGCCAGCCCGGTCAGCCCTATTTCTTCCCGTGACCGCCCGCAGACATCGAGCATCAGCGTGGCATAGACACGCGCGGTCGCCGTAAGGTCCTCGATCGAAAGGTGCTCGCCCACCTCCGGATCCCAATTTTCCTTGCCGGTGATGGTCCGCCCGCTCGGCCCGTAGTTCACGGCCGGTATCCCGTAGGCCTGCAGATGGCTCGCGTCGGAGTAGAACGCGCCGACGCCCTCTTCGGGAGACGACGCCATGACCGAGCGGTGTGCGGCGCGCACACGGTCGGCGATGATGGAACCGGACTCGCTGCGGTGCGGGGGCAGGGTCACGAAGTACTCGACGTCGAACTGGATCTCGGGGTGTTTGCGACGAACCATGCCCAAAAGACGTTCGACCTCGAGCGGCACGTCCTTCACGAGCTGGTCCGGCAGCAGCCGGTACTCGAGGAACACGTGGCAGAAGATGGGCACGCGGTTGCAGCGGTACGGCCAGCCGCCTTCTATCGAATGCATGTGCACGGTTGAGCGCCGGCCCTTGTACTCGTGGCGGCGGTTGTACCCGGCGGCATATTCGTCGAAGAGATCGAGCAACACGCGCATCTTCTGGATTGCGTCGTCGCCGTGGCTCGCTACGCGCAGTGGGGCGGGCTTTCCGCGCGTCGTAATGCGGACGCCGACGGAGCCCACATGCTCGGTGACCAGCACCATTCTCGTCGGCTCGCCGACGACGGCCATGTCCGCGATCCCGCCGTTGGTCACGAAGTGCTTGGTGCCGCAGCCCCCGCCCCGAAAACAGGCGCCCTGATAATGCAGCACCGCGTGGCGCTCTATCTCCCCCCCTACGAAGGCGAACAGCACGTTGCCTTTCAACTCGACGCCCCCGCGCATCAACGCCTCGGCGGCGGCAAGGTACGCTGCGCAGCCCCCCTTCATGTTGTGCACGCCCATGCCGTAGATCCAGCCATCCTTCACTACGGCCTTCGGCTTGTAGCCCGGAACCTGCGGCAGGTAGGCCTCGTCACCGGCGAACGAAATGTCGATGTGGCCGTTGAACAGCAGGGTCGCGCCACCGCCGGAGCCGCGGATCTGGCCGATGGTATTGAACCTCCCTGGCTCGAATTCCTGCAGGCTGCTTTCGACGCCGATGTCCCTGAGAATCCCGTGCACGCACTCCGCGATCGGTTTCTCGTTGCCGGTGAGGCTCGGGACATCCACGAGGGCTGCGGCGAGCTCGGTGCAGCGCGCAGGTTCGATCGAGTCCACGAGGGCACGGTGTGCTTTCGAGTTCATGGCGCGCTCCTCGCGTATCGGCCCGCGTCTTGCATCCGCTCAGTCGGCCTTGATGCCCACATCCTTCACGATCTTGGCGTACTTGTCCTGCTCCCGCAGGATGAACCCCTTGGTTTCCTCCGGCGAGAGGATCAGCGCCTCCGAGGACAAGGCGTTGAAGCGCTCCTTGATGTCGCTGGAATTCACCGCTTTTGCGATCTCGTCGTGCAGGCGCTTTACGAGCGCGCGAGGGGTCTTCGTGGGGACCACGAACGCGTAGAACTCCACGATCTCGTAGCCTTTTACGCCGGATTCGTTGAGCGTCGGAAGGTCGGGAAGAAAGCGCGACCGTTTGAGCCCGGTCACGCCCAGGCCGCGCAGCCGCCCCGACACCACGTGCGGGCCGGCGTTGAGCATGTTGAGGATGTTGATCTCGATTTCCCCGCCCACAACCGCGGTCATGGCCTGCGCGCCGAACTTGTACGGAACGTGAATGATGTCGGTGCCGGTCAGGCTCTTGAACAGCTCGCCCGCCAGGTGGGTGATACCACCCGTGCCCCCCGAGCCGAACCGCATCGCGCCCGGTTTCGCCTTGGCGAAGGTCACCAGCTCCTGCACGGTTTTCGCGGGCACCTTGGGGTTGACTACCAGCACGTTGGTGATGGTGGCGACCATGGACAGCCCGTCGAAATCGCTCTTCAGGTCGTACGGCGCCTTGCCGTACACGCTGGGAACGATGGTCTGGGTGTTGCCGATCATGAACAGGTTGTAGCCGTCGGGCGCGAGCTTTACGGCAATCGCCATCCCGATACGGCCCGCCGCGCCGGGGCGATTGTCGACGATGACCTGCTGGGCGAGCTGCTCGGATAGTTTCTCCGCCATCACCCGGGACAGCCCGTCATATGACCCGCCCGCGCCGTACGGGGTGAGCAAGCGCAACGGACGAGAGGGAAAGCTCTGAGCGAGCGCCGAGAGAGCAACGCACGACAAGGCAACGGCAAATGAGCAAACGAGCCAACGGGAGCGATTCATATTGCGGCCTCCTCTGAGAATTTGCGTCCGGCCTGCCGGTCGGGGTGACGGTACCCGGATGTATTTTCGCTGAGTCGTCGTCGGCGTGAAAAGCGGCGCGATTCGTGCCGGTGCCTCGTCTAGACCCGATTCGTGCGTGCCGTTTTCCTGCGTGCGGATATCCGATGCTCGTATCTTGTCTGGCGCGTCGCCCGTGGACATACCGGGACCGGTCGAATTTAGCATATTATGCGGCACGGGGCCGCGCGCCCAGCGCCGCCTGACGCACGAGTCCATAATGCGAACAAGAATGAACAGCAAGCAATTTTTTACCATGCAGCGGCGTTGGCCAAGCCGTGTCGCGGCCGGCCCGTTCCTATTTGTCAGCGGTCAGATGGGTCTGCGCCGGCGCGACGGGCGCCCGTGCGCGGGCTACGAGGATCTGGAGTGGATCGCGCCCGGGCCGGGCAGCGAGTACGGGTGGGTGAGCGGAATGGAGGCGCCGATGGGCGCGCAGGCGCTCGCGATGTACTCGCGTTACCGGACGCTGCTTGCGCGGGAAGGCACCGAGCTGGGCAACCTGCTCCGCTACCACGTGTATCAGCGCGACAAGCGTTTTTTCCCGGTGTTCGACCGCGTGCGCAGGCACTATGAGACGGCTCCGCCCGCAAGCACAGCGGTCGGAGTCGGGCGTTTCGATCCGGAGGATGAGGCGCGCCTGTGCATCGATGCGATCGCGTTCCGTCCAGCGGCTGCGCCGGCATTCGGAGCGCGCGCCGTACTCGGCGGCTCGCTCCGGCACGCGGCTGCGGCGCATTTCTCGCACGTGATCGGCGCCGGCCCTTATCTCTTCCTCGCCGGCCAGATTCCGGTCGACACCTCGCAGCCGGGCGCACCGCTCATCAGGGGGTATGACGACATTCCAGAAGAAGGGCGCTTCCTGCGCGTGGGGCGCAGCCATGAGGATGCGCGCAATGGCCCCATCGCGGCACAGACCTGGTTCACCTACGATCTCATCCGCAAGCACCTCGAAGGTGCCGGCTCCTCGCTCGAGCAGGTGCTGAACCTGATCGTCTATCTGCAGGACATGCGCGATTTCCCCACCTTCCACCGCGTGCACGAGCACTTCTTTCCCAAGGAACCTCCTGCCCTCACCGTGATCGAGGTGGACGAGGTCGGACACAAGGGCACGTTGATCGAGATCGAACCCACCGCGGTGCTGCCCGGCAGGGGCGCGAAACGAAGCCGCCTGAGCGCGGCCGGGTGGGAGGCTCCGGCGCAGATGAGCATGCTGGTCGAGGCCGGGGGACTGGCGTTCCTGTCGGGGATCGTTGGCCGCGATGGCGCGGTCGGTCCCCAGGTGCGTAATGTCGTGCGCGAGCTCAAGGCGCGCCTCGCGCTCGCCGGCGCTGATCTGCGGCGCGTCGTGCACGTCACCCTGTACCTCGACGACATCGCCGCGCTCAGCGTCGCGGCGCCCATCCTCGAGCGGGCCTTCGGCAGGCACCGCCCCGCCCTTACCGTTCTGGAAGTGCCGCGGCCCGCGCCGGTCGCTCGCGCGCGTGTGCAGTTGACCGCCATCGCGTGGCTGGGGGAGGGTGATCCCATCGCCGCGTCTGGCTGACCCGCGGCGCAGCGAGTGGATGATGGCGACGGCACGAGAGATCGATTTGGCCGTGGCCGTACTGCGCGCGGGTGGGCTGGTCGCGTTCCCGACCGAGACGGTCTACGGGCTCGGCGCCGACGCGTCCAACGCCGAGGCAGTGAAGAAGATTTTCGCGGTGAAAGGCCGGCCCGCGAGCCATCCGGTCATCGTGCATCTCGCGGACGCGGTGCAGCTTGCGTCCTGGGCGCGCGAGATCCCCGAAGCGGCGCACCTTCTTGCGCAGCGGTTCTGGCCGGGCCCGCTCACGCTGATCCTCAGGCGCGCGCGTGCCGTGAGCGACGTCGTGACCGGGGGGCAGGATACGGTCGCGCTGCGGGTGCCCTCGCACCCGGTCGCGAGGCAGCTGCTCGCGCGCTTTGGCGGCGGCATTGCGGCGCCCTCGGCCAACCGCTTCGGGCGAGTGTCGGCCACCACCGCCGGGCACGTGCGCCGCGAATTCGGCGATGCGGTGCCGTGCGTGCTTGACGGCGGGGAGGCGGACGTCGGTATCGAATCCACGATCCTCGACCTGTCCGGCGGCGCGCCCGTGCTGCTGCGCACGGGATGGATCACCGCCGAAGAGCTGACGCGGGCGCTCGGCATCGAGGTCGCCGCGGCGGGCGAGGACGCGCCGCGCGCGCCGGGCACCCATGCCCGGCACTACGCGCCGCAGACCCCTCTCATGCTGGTCGAAGGCGATCTCGCCGTGGAAATCGCTGCAAGCCTCGTGCGCCAGGGCCGGCGTGTCGCCGTGCTCGCGTTCTCTGCCGCGCAGCCGCTGATCGCAGGGGTGAACTGGGTCGCGGCGCCGGGCGAGGCTGCCGCCTACGCGCACGCGCTCTACGCGAACCTGCGCGCGCTCGACGAATCCGGCTGCGACACGATTCTTGTCGAGAGGCCGCCGCGGGACCCGGCGTGGGCGGCGATCAACGACCGGCTCACGCGCGCGGCCGCGGGCGCGGCTGAAGACGCCGCCACCTAGACCCCGGGATGCGTGACGACTGACGAGTGACGGCTGACGAGAAACGAGAAACGAGAGACGAGAGACGAGAGACGAGACACGAGAGGCGGAAAGAGCCGAGTCACCAGTCACGATTCACCAGTTACGCCTCGCCGGTCACGCCTTTCCTGCTACTTGAGCCGGGCATCGAGGAAGAGCTTCACCTGCCGCACCAGCTCGCCGCGCACGCCGGTGAAGAAGTGGTCGGCGC
Organism: Betaproteobacteria bacterium; assembly: GCA_016868035.1. Taxonomy (GTDB): domain Bacteria; phylum Pseudomonadota; class Gammaproteobacteria; order Burkholderiales; family SG8-41; genus SG8-41. The sequence continues at coordinate 6,341 of VGID01000043.1, forward strand.
CTGCGACCTGCACCTGCCCCGAGCCGCGCACGGCCTTGATCGCCGCGGCGCGCTTTGCGGCGTTGTCGAGCACGGCCGGCAGGTCCTTCTCGCCGTAGAGGTCGAGCACGGGGGCGCGGAAGCTCTCCGGGCGCGTGAACTCGCCGGAGAGGCCGACGGCGACCCACGCGTTCACGCCGTGCTCCGCGACGCGACTGAGAAAATCGTTGGTCATGCGCGAGCCCATGCTGTGCGAGACGATGGCGATCCTCTTCAGCCCTTTCGCGCGCAGGAAGGCGATGGCCGCCTGCAGGCGCTCGGCCGCCTCGGGAAAGAGCGGCGGGTAGTCGTCGCCGCGTGCCTCGGCCGCCAGCACCGGCATCTGAACGGAGAGCGTCGTGTAGCCCTGCTCGGCGAGCTCGCTGCGCAACGGGTTGATGAGACCGTGGTCGGGATGGACGCCGATGCCGTGGACGGTGATGACACCCGCCGCGGCCTTCGGGCTCGGCGTGTAGATCGCGAGGAACTTGTGCCCGGACTTGAGCTCGAGGTAGACGGCGTCGCCGAGGAGAATCGAAGGCGTGATCTCCGCCGCCCAGCGCTTCTCGCGCGCGTAATCGGCCTGCCCCAGGGCGGCGGCCTGCCAGGATAGCGCTGCTGCCGCGAGCAGCAGCCCGCAAAGTCTGCTCAACGCGTCACGCTTCATCTGTCGCCGCCTTATCCGGCCGCGAACCGGGGGTTTTCATTTTTCCTTTTCTGTGGCCCCCGGAGTCGCGACACACATGGCGAACACCTGCTCCGCGTCAAGGCCCCGGCGCGGCCTCACCACCACACGGCGGAACGTCACCAGTTGATCCAGCTCACCGGCCCCAGGCTGATCCACGGCACGTAGGTCACGACCAGCGTCACCAGCGCGAGCACGACGGTAAAGGGCCAGCCCACCCTGAAGACTTCCCAGAACGACAGGCGCGCGATGGCCGCGGTGGTGACGAGCACGGTCGCCACCGGCGGCGTCTGCTGGCCGACGCCGAGGTTGATGGTCACGATGATGCCGAAGTGGATCGGGTCCACGCCGATCTCGCGCACGAGCGGGAGCACGATGGGCACGATCAGGATGATGGCCGCCGCGGAATGCAGGAAGATTCCCGCGACGAAGAAGAACAGGTTCAGGAATAACAGGATCAGGAACTTGTTGGAGGTGGTATCCAGGATGAGCTGGGCGAGCTTCTGCGGAACCTGCTCGCTGGTGAGGTACCACCCGAGCACCGCGGAGGAAGCCACGATCAGCATCACCGAAGCCGTCTGGCTGACGGAGTCCCGCAGGATCTGCACGGTCTGGCGCCCCGAGAGCTCACGATAGATGAGGACCCCGATCAGCAGCGCCGCCACCACGGCGAGCGCGGCCACTTCTGTCGCGGTGGCGATGCCGCCGAGAATCCCCACCCAGATCACGATGGGGATGAACAGCGCCCAGAAGGCGTGTACGGTCGAGCGCCCCACCTCGCGGACGGAGAACTTCTGCTCCACCGGCAGGTTGTACTTCCGCGCGTAATAGTAGGCGAGGGCCATCATCGCGGCGCCGGCGATGAAACCGGGGAGGAATCCCGCGAAGAAGAGCTTGGCGATCGAGACCTCCGCCATCCACGCGTAGATGATCATGGGAATCGAGGGCGGGATGAGAATGGCCGCCGAGGCGGCATTCGACACGATGGCCGCGCTCAGCGCCCGCGGGTAGCCGCGTTTTTCCATCGCCGGGATCACCACCTTGCCGATGGCGGCGGCGTCGGCCACCGACGAGCCGGAGATCTCGCTCTGGATCATGGTGGCGACGACCGTGACCATCGCGAGGCCCCCGCGAATGAAGCCCACCAGGCTGTTCGCCAGGTTGACGAGGCGCAGCGAGATGCCCGACGTCTCCATGAGGCCGCCCGCGAGGATGAAGAGCGGGATCGCGAGCAGCGGGAAGCTCGAGGCGCCCGAAAAGAGGTTCAGGGGGACGACGCTGAGGGATGCGGCCCCGGTCCAGAGGATCGCGATGATGGTCGCGATCGAGAGCGCGAACCCGATGGGGACGTTGATGAGGGTGAGGACAACGATTACGGCGAGGACTACCCACTCCATGTGCCGTGACCTCCGCGCGGCCGGCGCGACACGATGTCGGCCAGCCGGGCGAGACTGATAAGGAGCATCAGGGCTCCGGTGACGGGCAGCACGCTGGTCACCCAGCTCACCTTTACCCACGGCAGCGAGATCGTGGTCTCGTCGCCCATCCTCTCGGTGAGGATCCAGCCGTAGTAGAACAGCACGAACTGGAAGCCCAGGACGGCGATCTCGGCCACCAGGTCCACGGCCCGGCGCGCCTGGGGCGCGAGCCCTTCCACCATCAGCTCGAACCCGATGTGGCGATGGTGATAGACCGCCACGACCGAGCCGAAGAAGGTCAGCCAGACGAGCAGGTACGAGGCGAACTCGTCATACCAGACGAGCGACGCGTTGAGTACGTAGCGGAAGAAGACCCCGAGGCAGACGACGACCACCAGCCCCGCGAGGAGGCAGATGGCCCACCACTCGACGAGGGCAACGATCCGCCGGAGGTACTTCTCCATCAGCGGAGCGACTGGATGACCTTCACCAGGTCCGCCCCGCCTGGAACCTGCTTGCCGAACTCCTCATACACGGCGGCCGACGCCTTGATGAAGGCCTCCTTGTCCGCTTCATTCACCTTCATCGGCGGCGCGAGTTTCGCCATGAGGTCCCGATCCAGCCGCTCGCCCTCGGAGCGGGCGAAATCGCCCGTCGCCCACGCGATCTTGGCGATCGTATCCTGGACGTCCTTGGGCAGCTTGCGCCAGAAATCCTCGTTCACGATGAGATATGCGGGGGTGTAGACGTGGCCGGTCAGGGACAGGAACTTCTGCACCTCGTGGAATCTCGCCGAGAAGATCTGGGGGAAGGGGTTTTCCTGCGCGTCCATGACTCCGGACTGGAGGGCTGAATACACTTCAGCGAAGGGCATCGGCGAGGGGTTGGCGCCGTAGGCCTGGAACATCTTCACGCGCCAGACCCCGCCCGGCACGCGCAGCTTGATCCCCTTGAGGTCCTCGGGGCGCACGATGGGGCGCGCGTTGTTCGTGATGTGCCGGAAGCCGTTCTCCCAGACGCCCAGCAGGCGGATGCCCCTCGCCGGCAGGACATCGAACAGCGCTTTCTGGACTTCCCGGTTCTCCGACACCCGCTTCATGTGGGCGCGGTTGACGATGAGGTACGGCATCTCGAATACGCCGTAGCGCGGGTCGACCGTGCTCATGATGGTCGAGGGCGCCTGCATCTCCGGCGCGCCGACCCGGATCCCCTTGATCATCGCTTCGTCGGTACCGAGCTGGCTCGAATGGAAGACCCTGACTTCCACCTTGCCCTTCAGCGCCTCGTTCACGTCTTGCGCGAACTTGTTGCTCACGATGTCGAAGATCGAGCCGGGGAAGCCCACGTGGCCGAGCCGGATCGTGACAGGCTGCTGGGCGCCGGTCGTGACGGGCCACAGGCCGAACGCGAGGACGGTGCTAGCAAGCATCGAGCAGAGCAATCGCTTCATGGCGTTTCCTCCTGTGAAGAACGGGCACTGCATTGTTGTCGTGGATTCGGCCCGGGGCCGTTGCAGGCGAATAACTTAGCTCGATCCCGGCAATCCCACAAGGGCGCCGCGAATTCCGCGATGCGGAAAGCGCAAGAGTCCGACCGTAAGCGAATATTCCGGTTTGCTAATCCCGCGAACGCTTCCACGACGGCCGGCAGGCACACCGGGAGGGCGGAAACGCTCCCGTCAGGTGCGGGCGGCCCTTTCCCACTCGATGCGCAACTGCTCGCACTCCCGGGCGAGCACCCCCGTGACGATCTCGAGGCTGCGCCCGGTGAAGTGCAGGAACGATTCGACCGTGTAGCGCCCGAGATTGGTGCGGCCGATCCCGCTGTAGCGCCCCCCGAGCACCAGCCTCGGGATCTTTGCTTCCAGGATGCACCAGAAGCACATGGGGCAGGGCTCGAGCGTGGAGTAGAGCGTGGCGCCCGGAAGCTCGGTGGTCTTGAGGCTCGCGCAGGCGCTGCGTATCGCCGCCACCTCCGCGTGCGCGCTGGGGTCGAAATCGGTGAACATGGAGTTCTGCCCCTCGCCGATGATCGCGCCGCCGCGCACGAGGATGGAGGCGACCGGCCGGTTGCCCTTGCGCCATGCCGTGCGCGCGTGCTCCAGCGCGAGCCTCATGTACTGGACGTGTTCGCTGTCCATGCGCCTACCGGGCGCCGGCCCGTTTCAGCCGTTTCCTCTCAGTTCACCTTCATCCCGGAAGCCTTCACGACCTTGGCCCACTTGTCGACTTCCGACTTGAGATACGCCCTGAATTCCTGCGGTGTGGTGGAGGCGGGATCCACGCCCTGCGCGTTGAACTTCTCCTTGACGTCCTGGGTGGCGAGGACCTTCACGAGCTCGCCGTGCAGCCGCGCGATGACCGGCTGCGGCGTGCCTGCCGGCACCACGATCCCGTACCAGGTGCTGTAGTCGAAATCGCGGATGCCCGCCTCGATCATGGTGGGCACGTCGGGCACCACGCTTACCCGCTGCGCGGTGGACACGGCGAGCGCGCGGATGCGCCCGCTCTTCACGTGCGGTAGCGCGGACGCCATGGTCGCCATGCACAGCTGGGTCTGGCCGGCCACGAGGTCCACCAGCGCCGGGCCCATGCCCTTGTACGGCACGTGCACCAGGTCCACCTTGGCGATGAGCTTGAGCAGCTCGGCCGAGAGGTGCGAGCTGCTGCCGATGCCGCCCGAGCCGTAGGTGAGCTGCCCGGGCTTCGCCCGCGCCAGCGCGATCAGGTCCTTCACCGTTTTCGCGGGAAGCGAGGGATGCACCACGAGGATGTTCGGCTGGCGCCCGACCAGCGACACCGGCTCGAGGTCCTTCAGCGTGTCGTAGGGCAGCTTCGGATAGAGCGTCACGTTCACCGCGAGGCTCACGTTGTTGATGAGCACCGTGTAGCCGTCCGGCGGCGACTTGGCCAGGATGTCGGTGCCGATGGTGCCGCCCGCGCCGCCCCGGTTGTCCACCACCACCGACACGCCGAAAGACTCGTGGAGCTTCACCGCGATGACGCGCCCGAGGATGTCGTTGCCGCCGCCCGGGGCGAACGGCACGATGAAGCGGATCGGCTTGGACGGATAGGCCTGCGCGTAGGACGCGACCGGAAACCCGACCGCGAGTGCGGCGCACAGCATGCTCAGGACGAGACGGCGCATTTTGTTTTGCTCCTCGACAGATTTGTAGTTGGCCCGCTCACCCGAGCGGTCGAACCGCGGGGTCCAGCCCCCGTGCCCGGCGACTCATTGCGGCGGGATCTTGGCCGCGCGCACGACCCTCGCCCATTTCTCGGTCTCGGCCTTGAGGTGGACGGTGTATGCGGCCGCGGTGGACGGGATCGGGTCGATGCCCTGCGCCAGGTATTTCTGGCGCGTATCCGGCGTATTGAGCACGGCGACCGTGGTCGTGTTGAGCTTCTGCAGGATCGCGCGCGGGGTGCCCGCAGGCGCGAGCAGCCCGTACCAGGTGCTGTATTCGAAGCCGGGCACCCCCGCCTCGGCGATGGTCGGCGCCTCGGGCAGCGCGGCGGCGCGCTTCGCGCTCGTCACGCCGAACGTGCGCAGGCGCTCCGCCTTCACGTGCGGCAGCGCGGAGGCGAAGGTGGACAGGAACACCGAGATCTGGTTGCCGAGCACCGCGGTCAGTGCCGGCCCGGTGCCTTTGTACGGAACGTGCACGAGGTCCATCTTCAGCATCATCGTGAGCAGCTCCATCGCGAGATGCGTGCCCGACCCGAGACCGGCGGAGCCATAGGTGAGCTTGCCGGGCTGGGACTGCGCGAGCGCGGCGAACTCCTTGAGGGTCCTGGCCGGGAGGGAGGGGTGCGCCACCATGATGTTGGGCTGGTCGGTGACGAGCGAGACCGGCGTGAAATCGCGCAGCGCGTCGAACGGGAGCTTGCTGTAGAGGGCGGGGTTGAAGGCCATGCTGATGTTGCCGAGCAGCAGTGTGTAGCCGTCCGGCGCGGCCTTCGCCACGATCTCGGTGCCGACCACGCTGCCCGCCCCCGGACGGTTGTCCACGACGATCGTCTGGCCGAGCGCCGGTGTGAGGCCCTCCGCGAGGATGCGGGCGCTGATGTCGCTTCCTCCACCCGGGGCGAACGGCACCACCAGCCGGATCGGACGGTCGGGATAGGCCTGCGCATGTGCCGCGGAAAACTGGGCTGCGCCGAGCGCCAGGAACGACGCGGCCGCAATCGCCGGCGCGACGGATCGGTGCATGGTTCCTCCTGTCTTGTTCCCGCCGGGTCGCGGACCCGGACGGATACCACCCGGGAATGATAAGTGACGGGAACCGTGCCGTCACCCCGGCGCGCGATCGGTAATGGGTGATGGGTAATGAGTAATGCGCAACGAGTAAACTGCCCGTCACCCCTATTCCGTCATCGTCACTCGATTTTGACGCCCGCTTCGCGCGCCCGGTCGACGAGATAATCGCGCGCGGCGAGCATGTCCTCCAGCGTGCCGAAAGCGTTCGTGTAATGGCCGCGGAAGCCCTTGGCCTCCACGCGCCGGAACATGTTGCCGAAATCGAGATCGCCGGCGCCCGGCCTGAGGTGCACTTCGTGCCCGTTGCGGAAGCAGTCCGCGAGGCGGACCTCGCCCACCATCGCGAAGTCGAGCGCGTCGGCGAAGCCCTCCACGCCTTCCGGCACGAGGTGCGCGTGATTCACGGTGAAGGAGAGCTTGAGCGCGGGAGAGGAAATCTTCTCGAAGTAGTAGCGCCACTCCTCGAGCGTGTGCGCGAGGTAGTGGACCTCCGCATCCTCCGGCTCCTTGTTCAGGTTTTCGAGCAAAATGAGCGCGTTCTTCTTTTCCGCGTAGCCCACGATGCGCTTCAGGCGCTCGAGCCCCGCCTCCATCCGCAGCCCCCTGTCGGAGCCGAAGTGATAGCCGGCGTGAACCACCATCCAGCTTGCGCCGAGCCTGGGATAGATGTCCACGTAACTCTTCAGGTATTCGTCCACCGCGTCGGCGACGTAGGGCGAGTATTCCGCCACGTTCACCGCCGAGAGCGTATGCAGGCCGATCTGGATGCCGTGCCGCTCGGCCGCCGCGCGCACGCCGGCCGCGCGCTTCGCGTCGAAAGTGGTGACCGCGTTCTGCGCGGTGTCGAGCTGGATGTCGATGTAGCGGATGTCGTTCTTCGCCGCCCACTCGATGCCCTCCTCGAGCCGCACGCGGCGGCCGAGGTCAATGCCGATGCGCTCGCGCAGCTTCATTTGCTCCGGATGAACCGTGACGTGATGGACCGTGACGTGATGATGCGTGACCTGAAAAGGCGCGATTATTGTGCTGTTTGGCTCTATGAACAGAGACGCTTCACCATGTCACGCGATACCAAGTCACGCCGCGCCATGTCACGCAGTTCGAGCATCGCGGCGCTTACGCGGCGCGCGCCTTTGCCCCGCTCTTCGCCTTCGATTTTACCTGCGCGCCGCGCGCGAGATACTCCATCGCCGCATCCACTCCGCCCTTCTCGTGCGGCACGCCGGCGAGACCGAGCCCCATCTCGATGCCGCAGAGCGTGCCCGCCAGCATGAGATCGTTGAAATCGCCGAGATGCCCGATGCGGAACACCCGGTCGCGCAGCTTGGTGAGCCCGGAGCCGAGCGAGAGGTTGAAATGCTCGAGCACGACCTTGCGAAACTCGATCTCGCCGTGGCCTTCCGGCATCAGCACCGCGGTGAGGGAGCTCGAGTACTCGGCCGGGTTCAGGCACAGAATCTCCAGGCCCCACGCGCGCACGGCGCGCCGCGTCGCCTCGGCGTGGCGGTCGTGGCGCTTGAAGACGTTCTCCAGCCCCTCCTCGTCGAGGAGCATCTTCAGCGCTTCGCGCAGCCCGTAGAGCAGGTTCGTCGCGGGAGTGTAGGGGAACCACCCGTCCTTGTTGGATGCGATCATCTCCTCCCAATTCCAGTACGAGCGGGGCAGCTTCGCCCTAACGGATGCCGCGAGCGCTTTTTCGCTTACCGCATTGAAGGAGAGCCCCGGCGGCAGCATCAGGCCCTTCTGGGAGCCGGCCACGGTCACGTCCACACCCCACTCGTCGTGGCGGTAATCGATCGAGGCGAGCGAGGAGATCGTGTCCACCATGAAAAGCGCGGGATGCCTGGCGCGGTCGATCGCCTTGCGCACCTCGGCGATGCGCGTGGCGACCCCCGTGGAGGTCTCGTTGTGCACCACCATCACGGCCTTGATCGCATGCGCCTTGTCTTCGGCGAGCCGGGCTTCCACCTGCGCGGGATCCACGCCGTGGCGCCAGTCGCCCGGCACGAAAACCGGCTCCAGGCCGAGGCGCTGCGCCATGTTGAGCCACAGGGTCGCGAAGTGCCCGGTCTCGAACATGAGGACCTGGTCTCCGGGCGAGAGCGTGTTCACGAGCGCCGCCTCCCACGCCCCGGTGCCGGAAGCCGGGAAGATCACCACTTGCCCATTGGTCCTGAATACCCGCTTGAGCCCGGAGAGCACTTCCCTGCTCAGCACCTGGAAATCGGGACCACGGTGGTCGATCGTCGCGCTGTCGATCGCGCGCAGCACGCGGTCCGGAACGTTGGTCGGACCGGGTATCTGCAGGAAATGACGGCCGCTCTGGTGTTTCATGTCTCGCCTCCAATAGCTGCGCTATTATAGGCTCGTCGGCGTGATTCGTGAGTCGTGAGTCGAGAACAGGCCAGAACCGCTAGACAAATAGACAGGATTCAAACGATTAACAGGATTCAACCTGAACCCATCTAGTGTCCCGAGTCGCTAATTCGCTGAACAAAAGATGCCGAGAATCGACGCCATACTTTGGCGCAAATCCTCGCCAGGTGTGCAACCTGGCTGCGGTTTGCTTCGCGTCTGGCGTCGATTTCGGCCCTTTTGCGATGCGAAGAGGTGGGTAGCGCGACCAATCGATCAACGAACTAGCGACTCGGGACACTAGTGCGATTTCGCGGATTATGGTTTTGGTGTCGGCCCTAATCTTGTAAATCCTGTCCATTTATTGTGGTTTCACGCACGATCAGGCCCGGTGATTCTGCTCTGGCGGCGCGGCTGCGCCGCGAGGTCCGGGGCGATGTGCTGTTCGATGCGGCTTCGCGCGGGCGCTACTCCACCGACGCGTCCATCTACCAGATCGATCCGGTGGGCGTGGTCGTTCCGCGCACCGAAGAGGACGCCCGCACCGCGTTTGCGATCGCGATCGAGGAAGGCGTGCCGGTGCTCGCGCGCGGCGGCGGCACCTCGCAGTGCGGCCAGACGGTGGGCGCGGCGCTCGTCATCGACCATTCAAAGCACTTGAACCGGGTGCTCGCGTTCGACAAGGATGCGCGCGCCGTCACGGTGCAGCCCGGCGTCGTGCTCGACCAGCTGAACGCATACCTGCGGCCGCACGGGCTGTGGTACCCGGTAGACGTGTCCACCAGCGCGCAGGCCACGCTCGGGGGCATGGCGGGGAACAATTCGTGCGGCTCGCGCTCGCTGCGCTACGGCAACATGGTGCACAACGTACGCGCGATCGACGCGGTGATGCCCGGCGGCGAGGAGCACTGCTTCGCCGAGGTGCCCGGCGATCTCTCGCGCGCGCCGGGCACCCCCGGTTACCGCGAGCTCGCCGGCACGGTGCGCGCCATCGCTGCGCGCGAGGCCGAGGAGATCGAGCACCGCGTGCCCAAGCTCCTGCGCCGCGTGGGCGGATACAACCTCGACAGGATGCTCGGCGAGCCGTTCAACATGGCGCACCTCCTGGTCGGCTCGGAAGGCACGCTCGCCTACTCGAGGCGCCTGCATCTCAATCTCTCGCCGCTGCCGCAGCACAAAACGCTCGGTGTGTGCCATTTCCCGAAGTTCTTCGCAGCCATGGAAGCGGCGCAGCACATCGTGAAACTCGGTCCCGCGGCGGTGGAGCTGGTCGACCGCACCATGATCGGTCTCGCGCACGGCAATTCCGCCTTCCGCCCGATCGTGGAGCAGTTCATTCGCGGCGATCCCGACGCGATCCTGCTCGTCGAGTTCGCTGGCGAGGACCGCGACGAGCAGGTGCACAAGCTCGGACAGCTCTCGGAGCTGATGGGCGATCTCGGCTTCCCGGGCGGCGTGGTCGAGATTACGGACAACCGGCTCCAGCGCGATGTTTGGGAAGTGAGGAAGGCGGGCCTCAACATCATGATGTCCATGAAGGGCGACGGCAAGCCGGTTTCCTTCATCGAGGACTGCGCGGTGCCGCTCGAGCATCTCGCCGAGTACACGGACCGGCTCACCCGCGTGTTCGAGAAGCACGGCACGACCGGCACCTGGTATGCGCACGCCTCGGTCGGATGCCTGCACGTGCGCCCCATTCTCGACATGCGCCGGGACGGCGCCGCGAAGATGCGCGCGATCGCGGAGGAAGCCGCGGAGCTGGTGAAGCAGTACAAGGGAGCCTATTCCGGGGAACACGGCGACGGGCTGGTGCGCTCGGAATGGATCGCGCCCTTCTTCGGCGCGAAGCTCACGCGCGCCTTCGAGGAGATCAAGGACCTGTTCGATCCGAAAGGCTTGATGAATCCCGGCAAGATCGTGCGGCCGCCACGGCAGGACGACCGCGCGCTCTTCCGCTACAAGCCGGACTACCAGGTCCGGCACGTGAGGACGGTGCTCGACTGGTCGGAGTGGGGCGGCTTCGACAAGGCGGTGGAGATGTGCAACAACAACGGCCACTGTCGCAAGTTCGACGCCGGCACCATGTGCCCGTCCTACCGGGTCACCCTCGAGGAGCAGCACCTCACGCGCGGGCGGGCGAACACGCTGCGGCTCGCGCTCTCCGGCCAGCTCGGCCCCGATGCTTTTTCCGGCGACGAGCTCTACTCGACGCTCGATCTCTGCGTCTCCTGCAAGGGCTGCAAGCGCGAGTGCCCGACCGGCGTGGACATGGCGAAGATGAAGATCGAATTCCTGCACCACTACCGCAAGCGCCACGGCCTGTCGCTCAAGGACCGGCTCGTCTCGTACCTCCCGCGCTACGCGCCGTGGGCCTCGCGTGTCTCATGGTTGATGAACCTGCGCGACCGGCTCCCGGGCGCCGCGGCGCTCACGGAATGGGCGTTCGGGCTGAGCGCGAGGCGCACGCTGCCGCGGTGGCGCAGCGACGCGTTCGGCGAGGACGCGGCCGGAGTGGATCGGCGGGGGCCGCTGGCCGCGCGGGGGCGCGAGGCGGAGGGCGGCACGGCGCCGGGAGAGCTCGTTTTGTTCGTGGACACCTTCAACCGCTACTTCGAGCCCGAGAACGCGCGTGCGGCCCTCGGCGTGCTGCAGACCGCGGGCTACCGCGTGCACCTGCCGCGCGCCCACGACGGCGCCCGGCCGCTGTGCTGCGGCCGCACCTTTCTCGCAAGCGGTCTCGTGGATGAGGCGAAGGCGGAGGCGCAGCGGATGATCGCCGCGCTCGCACCCTACGTCGAGCAGGGGATCCCCGTGGTCGGGCTGGAGCCATCCTGCATTTTCGGCCTGCGCGACGAGTTCCTCTCGATGCACCCGGGCGGCGAGGCCGCGGAGCTGGCGATGGGCTCGTTTCTGTTCGAGGAGTTCGTCGCGCGCGAGATCGAGGCGGGGCGCTTCCGGGCCGATTTCAAGGCGCTCGCGCAGAAAAAGGCGCTCGTGCACGGCCACTGCCACCAGAAGGCCTTCGCCGTGATGCCCGAGGTACAGCGGGTGCTCAAGCTCGTCCCCGGGCTGGAAGTGGAGGCGATCGAATCCGGTTGCTGCGGCATGGCGGGAAGCTTCGGCTACGAGGCCGATCATTACGAGATCTCGATGAAGATGGCGGAGCTCTCGCTGCTGCCCAGGGTGCGCGCCGCCCCCGCCGATGCGCTCATCGTGGCCGACGGAACGAGCTGCCGGCACCAGATCCGCGACGGCGCGGGACGGGCGGCCGTTCATGTCGCGCGCGTCCTGGAAATGGCCCTGGCCTGAAACCGGTGAATGGTGATTAAATGCGGACGCCGGCGCGGTGATTGCGCTCCGGCGCCGCTTTAATTGCGCGGAATCGAACGGGCGACTCGGTCGCCGTTCATCCCGCGCCTGGAAAGGACGGCGCTTCACGCGCCACCATTCCTGTTGCCCGGTTCTCGCCGCGTTCGCAGGAAGACCACCCACGCCCTGCGCGTGGGATCGCTTTTCCACGACGCGCTCACGATCGGTTCCACGGTCGCATCCCATGAATGGGTCCCTGCTCCACCCTGCGGCGCGCTCAAACCGGCGCGAAGCGTCCGGTTTAAGGTGACTTGACAAGCCCCGGCCCGGTCAATAGCCTGAGCCGACCACAACGAGCAATTCCCTCCGGAGGATGGACCAACCCACTGTAACGCGTGGCGCCGCATCACGCCCTGCCGCGGGCTCCTGGCTGCTCGAAGTGGAAGACCTGCACGTTCACTTCGTGACAACGCGCGGGGTGGTGCGGGCCGTGGAGGGCGTCTCCTACAAGGTGAAGCCGGGCGAGGTCGTGGCGCTGGTCGGCGAGTCCGGCTGCGGCAAGTCGGTTTCCTCGCTGGCAATCATGCGGCTCCTCGCCCAGCCCGCCGGGCGCATCGTGGCCGGCCGGATCCTGTTCGAGGGCAGGAACCTGCTCGATCTAACGGAAGACGAGATGCGCGAGATCCGCGGGCGCGACATCGCGATGATCTTCCAGGAGCCGATGACCTCGCTCAATCCCGTGCTTACCGTCGGCTTCCAGATCATGGAGCCGCTGCTGATCCATCTGAACATGACGCCGCAGCAGGCCGCGGCGCGCGCGGTGGAGTTGCTCAAGATGGTGGGCATGCCCGACCCCGAGCGCCGGCTCGAGCAGTACCCGCACCAGTTTTCGGGCGGCATGCGCCAGCGCGTGATGATCGCGATCGCGCTCGCGTGCGACCCCAAGCTCATCATTGCCGACGAGCCCACCACCGCGCTCGACGTCACGATCCAGGCGCAGATCCTCAAGCTCATGAAGGAGCTCTCGCGCCGGCTCGGGATCGCGATGGTCATGATCACCCACAACCTGGGCATCGTGGCGCGCTACGCCGACCGTGTGAACGTGATGTACGCCGCGCGGCTGGTGGAGCAGGGGGCGGCCGAGGCGCTCTTCGCGCGGCCGCTGCATCCCTACACCGCGGGGCTGCTGCGCTCCGTGCCCCGGCTCGACAAGCCGCGCGGCGCGCAGCTCGAGACGATCGAGGGGCTGCCGCCGAATCTTCTCGAGCCGCCGCCGGGCTGCCGCTTCGCGCCGCGCTGCCGCGCGCGCAAGGATGCGTGCGAGCGGGAAGTGCCGCCGCTCGCGCAGGTCGAGCCGCACCGCTACTCGGCGTGCATCCGCGCCTCCGAAATGGCGCGCGTCGGCGCGACCGGATTGGGGCTGCAGAGCGCGTCGCTGTCGCCGCCCGAGCGCAAGCGGATCGACACCGCGCAACCGCTGCTGCGGGTGCACGATCTCCACACGTATTTCGAGGTGCGCAGAGGCTTCAAGCTCTTCGGCAGCGCGCCGGGCATCGTGCGCGCGGTGGACGGGTTGAGCTTCGACGTCTACCGCGGCGAGACGGTCGGCCTGGTCGGCGAATCGGGCTGCGGGAAAACCACGGTGGGGCGCTCGCTGCTGCGGCTGGAGCAGCCCACCTCCGGGCGCATCGTATTCGACGGCGCTGACGTGACGCACGTCGAGGGCCAGCAGCTGAAGGACTACCGGCGCCGCATCCAGGTCATCTTCCAGGATCCCTACAGCTCGCTCAATCCGCGCATGACGGTCGGCGAAATCATCGCCGAGCCGATGCTGGTGTACAAGCTCGTGCCCGACCGCAAGGCCGCGCGCGCGAAAGTCTCGGAGTACCTGACCCAGGCGGGGCTCTTCGAGTACATGGCGGAGCGCTATCCACACGAGCTCTCCGGCGGTCAGCGCCAGCGCGTGGGGATCGCGCGCGCGCTTGCAATGCAGCCGTCGTTCATCGTGTGCGACGAACCGGTGTCCGCGCTGGACGTCTCGATCCAGGCGCAGATCATCAATCTGCTGGAGGAGCTGCAGGAGAAATTCAGGCTCACGTTTCTCTTCATCGCGCACGATCTGGCGGTGGTGCGGCATATCTCGGACCGGGTGATGGTGATGTACCTCGGAAAGGTGATGGAGGTGGCGGACCGCGACACGCTCTACTCGGACCCGCTGCATCCCTACACCCGGGCGCTGCTCGACGCGGTGCCGATCCCGGACCCCGAGCTGGAGGCGAAGCGTGTGTACCAGGTGCTCGGCGGCGAGGTGCCGAGCCCGCTCAATCCGCCGCGTGGCTGCGTGTTCCACACGCGCTGTCCGATAGCGAGCGAAGAGTGTAAGATGGCAGTTCCCGAGCTGCGGGAAGTGCGCCCGCGGCATTTCGCGGCCTGCATCAAAGTCTGAGTGCGTGACTGGTGACTCGTGATCCGATAAACCGGTTTAGCTTCGATTCGCCAGTCACCAGTCACGAGTCACCTAGAAAAGGAGGAGGGACCATGAAGAAGCTACAACTGTTGTTGATGGCGGCGACAGTGATGGTGGCGAACGGCGCGGTCGGCGCCGAGACGCCCAGGGCCGGCGGGGTACTCAAGTTCGCGGTAAGCGCCGAGCCGCCCAACTACGATTGCCACGCCAACACCTCGTTCGCATTCATCCACCCGGTGCGTCCGCACTACAACACGCTGATCCAGTTCGATACCGCGAAGTACCCCGCGATCAAGGGCGATCTCGCCGAGTCATGGAACGTTTCCAAGGACGGGCTCACCTACACGTTCAAGCTGAGGAAGGGCGTGAAGTTCCACGACGGCTCCAACCTCACCTCGCAGGACGTCAAGGCGACCTACGAGCGGCTGCGCGACGCGCCGGGAGGCGTGCGCTCGGTGCGGCAGGCGACCTATGCGGACATCGCCGCGATCGAGACGCCGGATCCGCTCACCGTCGTGTTCAAGTTGAAGAAGCAGAACGCGTCCATGCTCACCAATTTCGCGAGCCCGTGGGACTGCATCTACAGCGCGGCGAAGCTCAAGCAGGACCCGCGCTTTCCCGAGCGCAACATCATGGGCACCGGCCCCTTCGTGTTCGTCGAGCACGTGGCAGGCTCGCACTGGACGGGGCGCAAGTTCGACGGCTATTTCGAGAAGGGCAAACCCTACCTCAACGGCTTTCTCGCGATCTTCATCGGCGGCGCGCCGATGGTGACCGCGCTCTCCGCGGGCGAGGTGGTAGCCGAATTCCGCGGACATTCCCCGGCCGACCGGGACCGCATCATGAAGGCGCTGGGCGACCGGGCGGTGGTGCAGGAAACGCCCTGGGTATGCTCGCTGGTGGTGACCTTCAACACCAAGAAAAAGCCGTTTGACGACGCGCGCGTGCGGCGCGCTCTCTCGCTCGCGATCGACCGCTGGAGCGGCGCGCAGGCGCTGTCGAAGGTGGCGCTGGTGCGGCACGTCGGCGGCATCCTGCGGCCCGGCTACGAGCTCGCAGCGAGCGAGAAAGAGCTCCTCACTTATCCGGGCTTCGCAAAGGACATCAACGCATCGCGCGCGGAGGCGCGGAAGCTGCTGCAGGAGGCTGGTCAGCCCAACCTCACGTTCACGCTCACCAACCGCAACGTCGCCATGCCGTACACGCCGGTAGGCGTGTTTCTGATCGACCAGTGGCGGCAGATCGGGCTGAACGTGAAGCATGAGCAGCTGGAGACCCGGCTTTATCTCGCCGCCCAGCAGCGCGACAATCCGACATTCGACGCGGCGCTCGACTTCAACTGCGACTTCATGGACGAGCCGAACCTGCAGCTGCAGAAGTACCTGTCGCACGACCGCGCGGCGATCAACTACGCGCAGCAAACCGACCGCGTGCTCGACGGGCTCTTCGACAAGCAGTCGGGCGAGCTCGACAAGAAGAAGCGCTACGCGATCCTGCGCGACTTCGAGAAGCGGGCGCTCGAGCAGGCCTACACCATCCCGACGATCTGGTGGCACCGCATCATCGTGCACCACAAGCACATGAAGGGCTGGTACAACACCCCGAGCCATTACGTGGGGCAGGACCTCGCGAACGTCTGGCTCGACCAGTAGCAGAGGGTAATGGGTAATGGGTAATAGGTAACGGGTGATGGGTGGCGCGGCGCTTGCGCCGCGCCGGGCGGGTAGCTGGCTTTCCCGTCGCTCATCACTCGTCACTCATCACCGGCAATGCTGCGCTACACCGTCCAGCGCATCCTGCTGATGGTCCCGACGCTGCTCGGCGTCGCGGTCCTCGTGTTCTTCCTGTTGCGGCTGATGCCCGGCGACCCGGTGGCGACGATGCTGCTGGGGGACGCGGGGGGGGCCAACATCCCGAAGGAAGTGATCGAGCAGGAGCGCGCGCGCCTCGGGCTCGACCAGCCGCTCTACGTGCAGTTCGTGAAGTGGCTGTGGGGTGTGCTGCAGGGCGACTTCGGAGTCTCGATGTGGACCGGCAAGTCGGTCGCCTACGAGATCGGCATCCGCCTCGAGCTCTCGCTGCAGGTCGCGGTGATGGCGACGATCTTCGCGGTCCTGCTCGCGCTGCCGCTGGGAACGCTGTCCGCGATTTTCAAGGACAGCTGGATCGACCAGACGATCCGGGTGTTCTCGATCGCGGGCCTCGCGGTGCCCTCGTTCTGGCTCGGGATGATCGTGATCCTGCTGCTGCTCACCTATTTCTCGTGGATCCCGCCGCTCACCTTCACCTCGTTCGTCGACGACCCGTGGGAGAACATGTCGCAGCTCATCTGGCCGGCACTCGCCGTCGGATACCGCTATTCGGCGGTGGCCACCCGCATGATGCGCTCCTCCATTCTGGAGGTCCTGCAGGAGGACTACATCCGCACCGCGCGCGCGAAAGGCGTGGCGGAGCGCTGGGTGGTGGCCCGGCACGCGATGCGCAACGCACTGCTGCCGGTGGTGACCGTGATCGGTCTCGAGTTCGCGTTCCTGATCGGCGGGCTGGTGGTGACCGAGCAGGTGTTCAATCTCAACGGCATCGGCAAGCTCTTCGTGCAGGCGGTCGCGCGCAGCGACTTCACCATGATCCAGGGGCTGGTCATGCTGGTCGCGGCGTTCTTCGTGCTGATCAATTTCATGATCGACATGCTGTATGCGGCGCTCGATCCGCGCATTCGCTACCGCTAGTGAACAGTGAACGGTGAACAGTGAACAGAAAGACTACTCGGTTTTTTCCGTTTACCGTTTACCGTTCACCGTTTACGCGGTTCCTTGACCGTCCATGAGCACGGCAGCGGCCCCGACCATCACCTACAAGGTGCCCAAGCGCAGGCACCCGGTGCTGCAATTCATGGTGCAGCAGCCGCTGGGTGCCGGCGGGCTTGTCGTCATCGTCGTGATGATCGTGTGCGCGCTGTTTGCGCCGTGGGTGGCTCCGTACGATCCGCTGACGGTGAATTATTCGGCGATGCTGGCGGCGCCCTCGACGGAGCATTGGCTCGGCACCGACTCCTTCGGGCGCGATGTGCTCTCGCGGATCATCTACGGCTCGCGCACGGCGCTCGCGATCGGGTTCATCGCCTCCTTCTGGGGCTCCACCGTGGGCGCCGTCATCGGCGTCGTCTCCGCCTACTTCGGCGGCAAGACCGACATGGTAATCCAGCGCATCATGGACGTGCTGCTTTCGTTCCCGATCATCGTGCTGGCGATCACGGTGGTGGCGGTTCTCGGCAAGAACATCGTCCTCGGAGTCGACATCAACCTCATCATCGCGATCGGCCTGCCGATGGTACCGAAGGTCGCGCGGGTGGTGCGCTCATCCGCCCTGGCGATCCGCGAGCTTCCTTACGTGGACGCGGCGCGCGCGGCCGGCTATTCGCACGCGCGCATCATCTTCCGGCACATCGCGCCCAACGTGGTCGCGCCCTACCTCATCATGATCACCGCCTTCGTGGCGCAGGCGATCCTGGCGGAGGCCTCGCTCTCGTTCCTGGGATTGGGCGTCACGGAACCGACGCCCTCGTGGGGGCTGATGCTCTCGGGTGCGGACGCCGGCTTCTACCAGCAGGCGCCGTGGATGATCGTGTTCCCGGGCGTTGCGATCAGTCTCGCGGTGTTCGCCTTCAACATGTTCGGCGACTCGCTGCGCGACTGGCTCGATCCCAAGATCAAGCTTTGAGCGCCATACGCCGTTCAAAGCCTGATCGGTGACTAAGTGACTAGGTGATTAAGTGATTAAGCAAACGCCGTGTCTCAGTGACTCAGTTACTTAATCCCGCAATCACTAGATTTCGCGGGCGTAGCGGCGGACCTTCTCCTCGTCCACCTCGATCCCGAGGCCGGGGCCCGAAGGCACTTTGGCATGCCCGTTCGACCGGGGCAGCGGCTGCTTGAGAATGTCGCCGGCGAGGTAGTCGTTGGTGAGGCTCACCGCCCAGTCCACTGCGGGGATCGCGGCGGCGATGTGCAGCATCGCCGCGGCCGCTACGCCCGTTTCGGCCATTTTGCAGGCGAGATTGACCTTCATCCCGAGTTTCCCGCATAGCTGAGCCGCATCGCACACGGGCTTCATGCCGCCGAGCTTGATGGTCTTCAGGCTCCCTCCGTGGGCGGCGCCGAGCCCGTGGTGGCGCTTGAGGTCCTCGAACGAATGCAGGCCTTCGTCCGCCCCGATCTTGATCCGGCTCGCGCGCGCGACCCGCGCCATGCCCTCGAGATCGTGCGCGGGCACCGGCTGCTCGAAAAATTCCAGCCCGGTATCTTCGATCGCGCGCACGTAGGCGACTGCCTGTTCCGCCGACCAGCCCTGGTTGGCGTCCGCGCAGATCAGCACGTCGTGGCCCAGGGCCGCGCACAGCGCGCGCGTGCGCTCGGCGTCCGCGGCCGGGTCGGCGACGCCCACCTTGATCTTGAAAGCAACGTAGCCCTCTGTTTTTCTCGCCTTTGCCTCGGCGAGGTCGCCCTCGGTGCTGCCGGTGCCGATCAAACGCAAGAGTGGCGCACGGTCGCGGCGTTTCACGCCGAGCAGCTCGCAAACCGGCTTTCCCGTGGCGCGCCCGAGCGCGTCGTAGAGCGCCATCTCGATCGCCGATTTGGCGGCGCGGTTGCCGTAGAGGTAGGGCTCGGCGCGCGACATCACCACTTCGATATCGGCTGCCGGCATGCCCTCGAGCAGGGGCGCGAGGTAGCGCACGGCGGTGACCATGCTCTCCACCGTCTCTCCGGTCATGGTCGGCGCGGAAGCCGCCTCGCCCCAGCCCACCACCCCGTCGCCCGTTTCGATCCGCACCAGCACGTTACGCGCGGCGCGCACTTCCTCGAACGACATCTTCACCGGCTTGACCATCGGCACGCTCACGGCGAGCGGCTCGATGCGTTTGATCTTTATGGACATGAACCGGTAATGAGTAACGGGTAATGAGTGACGGGCGGGAGAGAAACGAGCAACGATCGATGATTGCTCATTACCCATCACCCATCACGCATCACCGCGCGCCTCCGGCGCGCTAGAGCTTGCCGATCTTCTTGATCGCGGCCGCCATGCGCTGGTGGTCCGCGTCGAAGAACTTCTTGAATTCCGCCGCATCGCGGTAGTCGGGCACGACCTGGACGTTTTCGAGCGCCTGCTTGAAAACCGGATCGGCGGCCGCCTTGGCGACCAGCGCGCGCATGCGATTGAAGACCGGCTCGGGCACGCCGGCCGTCGTGAACAGCCCGACCCAGAGGTACGCCTCCACGTCCTTGTAGCCCAGGGACTGGAACGACGGGACGTCCGGGAACGCCGGATGGGGCTTGACGCCCCAGCTCGCGATCGGGCGCAGCTTGCCCGCCTTGGTGTGCGGATAGAGCGCGGCCGGCCCGCCACCCGTCACCTGCGAGTGGCCGCCGAGCGCCTGCAGGATCGCCGGGCCGCCGCCGGTGGTGGGAAGGTGGCGCATCGTGACGCCGGTCGCGTCCATGAACATGGCCGTCGGGGTGTGCGTGATGCCGTACGGCCCCGAGGTCGAGTAGATGATCTCGTTCGGCTTTTTCTTCGCAATCGCAACGAGGTCCTTTACGGTCTTCACCGGCATCGAGGGATGCACGACCATGATCAGCGGGTCGGCCGACATCAGAGCGAGCGGCGCGATCTGCTCGAGCGTGAACGGTGATTTGACGCCGTAGATCTTGTCCTTCTCGATCACGAGATGCAGGTTCGCCGTCGTGACCAGGATGTTGTAGCCGTCCGCCGCCTGGTTCGCCACGTACGCGGTCCCGACCGCAGCGGTCCCGCCCGGCCGGTTGATGACCGGCGCGGGCTGCCCGGTCATCTTCTCCAGTACCGCCGACAGCGGCACCGCGTGAATCTGGTTCATGCCGCCCGGTGGGTTGGGCACGGTGATGTTGATCGCGCGCGCGGGATAATCCTGGGCATGGCCGGTCATGGCCGCGAGCAAGAGTGCAGCGGTTGCCATCAGTCTGATCGTCATGGTTCCTCCTCCTGGGGTGGCGGCCGGAAAAGGCCGCGGATGATCTGCTCAATAAAACGTTAGCCCAGGTGGGCTTCGTTGGCAAGGCGCGCTGGAAGGCGGCGGACGAGGGCGCCCCCCGGGCGCCTATCCGACGCGGTTGGCGAGTTCCCAGAAGTCACCGACGACCAGATCGGGCTGGTATGGCCAGTCGCCGAACGGCCGCTTGCGGCGATCGACAAACGCGGCGCGCATGCCGGCGGCCTTGGCGCCCACGCAATCGAAAGCGTGGTTCGCCACGAACAGGATTTCCTCCGGCCGGGCGGCCATGATTTCCGCCGCCTTGCGGTAGGTCGCCGCGTGCGGCTTGAAGCTGCCCGCCTCGGCAACCGAAATCAGGCGGTCGAAAGCGATGCCCAGATGCGGTTTGATGGCTTCCAGCATGTCGGGATCGCCGTTGGAGAGGATGACGAGGCGAAACTTCCGCTGGAGCCGCTCCAGCGCCGCCACGACGTCCGGAAACGGCTGCAGGCGCTCGATTTCGGCGACGAGCTTCCGCACTTCGTCCTGCGTGTGCCGGACGCCGGCGCGCTCCAGCGTGTACGACAGCGAGATGCGTCCGACCTCGCGGTAGGGGAGATGTGTTCGATGCAGCAGGGCGTCTATCATCGAATTCTCGAAATGCGCGCGGCGCCACCAGGTCACGAGGCGCGCAGGCTCGCCCGCCCAGCCCTTGGCCTTGAGATAAGGGGTGACCGCCCGCGTGAGCCCCGCCTGTATGTCGACCACGGTGCCGTAGAGGTCGAACATGCAGATCCTGACGTTGTCCTTGATGGTTTCAATCGCGGTCATGGGACCGGCTCCGTGGTGAACGCGCGCGGGTTGCGCCCGTCGCATTGTAGAATGATGCGCCTTGCAAGTGATGCAGTGACAAAGTGACGAAGCCCGAAATCCTTGTTGACCGCAATGGCGCCATTGTGACGGTCGCGCTGAGCAACCCCGACAAGCTCAATGCGCTGACCGTCGCCATGTGGCGGGAAATCGCACGCGCGATGGATGCGCTTTCCGCCGACGACAGCGTGCGCTGCATCGTGCTGCGCGGCGCGGGGCGCGAGGCGTTCGCGGCGGGCGCCGACATCGCCGAGTTTGCGCGTGTGCGCAACGACGCCGGGCAGGGCAAGGTCTATCACGGCGAGTACGTGCGCGGCGCGCTGCGGGCCGTCGGAGAGTGCCGCCACCCGACGGTGGCGATGATCCACGGCGCGTGCGTGGGCGGGGGCCTGGAGATCGCGTGCCAGTGCGATTTGCGGATCTCGGGGCGCTCCGGCCGCTTCGGCGTGCCGATCAACCGCCTCGGTTTCGCGATCGCATACGACGAGCTTGCGGCGCTGCTTCCGCTCGTGGGGCGCGCGGTGGCGCTGGAGATCCTGGTCGAAGGGCGCGTGTGGGACGCGGGGGAGGCGTACGCAAAGGGGCTGCTCACGCGGCTTGTGCCGGACGAGCAGCTCGAAGAGGAGGCGTACGCCGCGGCGCGGCGCATCGCGGAGGGTGCGCCGCTCGTCAACCGCTGGCATAAGCGGTTCGTGCGACGCCTTACCCCGCAGCCGGCGCCGCTCACCGCGGCCGAGCTCGAGGAGAATTTCGCCTACTTCGCGACCGAGGACTACCGCATAGGAATGCAGGCGTTCCTTGACAAGAGCAAGCCGAAGTTCGTCGGCCGCTGAAAATCTTAAACCACAAAGGACACAAAGGACACGAAGGTTTTTAAAATGATTGAACCCGGATCTAATCCCAGTTTTTCCTTTGTGTCCGTAGTGGTTCAGGAATCGTAAGGGTCAACCATGCCGGGACCGTTATCGCATATTCGGGCGCTCGATCTATCGCGCGTGCTCGCCGGGCCGTGGTGCGGGCAGAACCTCGCCGACCTCGGCGCGGAGGTGATCAAGCTCGAGCGCCCCGGCATCGGGGACGACTCGCGGGCCTTCGGCCCCCCGTGGCTCAAGGACAAGAACGGGAAAGAGACGAACGAGGCGGCGTACTTCGCTTCCGCGAACCGCGGCAAGAAGTCGGTTACCGTGAACCTGTCGAGGCCCGAGGGCCAGCGCATCGTGCGCGACCTCGCGCGCCAGAGCGACGTCCTGATCGAGAACTACAAGGTGGGCGACCTCGCGCGCTATGGGCTGGGCTACGAGGACCTGAAGCGGCTCAACCCGCGCCTCGTGTACTGCTCGGTCACCGGCTTCGGGCAGACCGGGCCGTACCGGGAGCGGCCCGGCTACGACTTCATGATCCAGGGCATGGGCGGCGTCATGAGCATCACCGGCGAGCGCGACGACCTGCCCGGCGGCGGCCCGCAGCGCGTGGGCATCCCGATTGCGGACATCATGACGGGAATGTACGCGACGATCGCGGTGTGCGCCGCGCTCGCGCACCGCGAAAGAAGCGGGACCGGCCAGCACCTCGATCTTGCGCTGCTCGACACCCAGGTCGGCATCCTCGCCAACCAGGGCATGAACTACCTCGCGACCGGGGAGCCGCCCGGGCGGATCGGCAACGCGCACCCCAACATCGTTCCCTATCAGCCGTTCAAGACGCGGGATGGCGACATCATCCTCGCCTGCGGCAACGACAATCTGTTCAGGAAATTCTGCGAGGTTGCCGGCTGCCAGCACCTCGTCGCGGACGCGCGCTTCGCGACCAACGCGAAGCGCGTCGAGAACCGCGACGCGCTCGCCGCCCAGCTTGCCGAAATCTTCCGGAGCCGCACCACGCGCGAGTGGTGCGATGCCCTGGAGGCGGCCGGCGTGCCCAACGGGCCGATCAACAACCTGGAGCAGGTTTTCGCGGAGCCCCAGGTCGCTGCGCGCGGGATGAGAATCGAGCTTGACCATCCGCTCGCGGGCAAGCTGCCGCTGATCGCGAGCCCGATGAAGTTCTCCGATACTTCGATCGAGCACCGGCTGCCTCCGCCGACGCTGGGACAGCACACCGACGAGGTCCTGCGCGGATTGCTCGGCGTGAGCGAGGCGGAGATCGCGCGCCTGCGCGCGGAGGGCGTTGTCTAGAATACCGAGACTGCTGAGGTGTGATTGAAACGGCGTGACTGATACGCTGTGATCAGTGAGGACCTCAACCGGCGCGTTTCCAAGTCACGAACCACCCGTCACGAATCACCAGTCACGAGTCACGCCGTATCAGAAAAAGCGCACCAGCATGTACGTGGCGAGGCTGTAGAGCACCACGGCGAACGCTTTTCTCAGCTTCGTGTCCGTTGTCCGATGCGCGACGGCGGCGCCGACCGGCGCCATCAGCACGCTCGCGAGCACGATCCAGAGGAGCGCCGGAAGATAGACGAAGCCCACGCTGAGGTGCGGCAGTTCCGGCTTGCCGAGCCCTGCCACGACGAAGCCGGTGGTCCCGGCCAGCGCGAGCGGCCAGCCGACCGCGGCGGCGGTACCGATCGCTTCGTGTATCCGGATGTTGCGCTTGACCAGGAAGGGCACCGTGAACGAGGACCCCGCGAGCGCGGCGAGACTCGAAAGAGCGCCGACGATCGCGCCCGCCAGGGACAGGCCCGCGGTGCCGGGCAGGCTGCGGATCGCCGCCGCCTTCGTTTCGATGAGCAGCTGCGTGGCGAGGTAGTAGACCAGCACCGTGAACGCGATGCTCAACTCGCGCGTTTCGAGGTGGCTCGCCACGAGCGCCCCGGCGAGCGTGCCCGCCATCACGCCCGGTGTCATCCTGCGGACGATGCCCCAGTTGACCGCGTGATGCTGGTGATGGCTGCGGATGCTGGAGGCCGCGGTGAACAGGATGGTCGCCATGCCGGTGCCTAGAGCGAGGTGCACGACGTGGGAGGGCGCAAAACGCTCGGCGGCGAACGTGAACGCGAGCACCGGCACCATCGCCGAGCCGCCCCCGATGCCGAACAGGCCGCTGAAGAAGCCGACGAAGGCGCCGACTCCGAGATACGCCCACCACCACTCTGTCATATCAGTCGCGTATTATCAGTCACGCACCATCGATCGCGCCACGGCGGATCGCGTGTGCGCAGCCGCTGCGCAAATATTTTTTGAGAGCGTCGGCGGTTTGTATTAGATTGATAACCGGGGGAGCCGGAGCCGCGCACCCCATGACCACCTCCACATCCAGCAGGAGAGATCGCGTGTTCTGGAGACGATCGAGCCGGAAGGGCGGGATGCGTGATGAGTGACAGCCGACAGGAGAAAGGGACGGGATGCGAGTGAGGGGAGCGTTATGAGCACCGCGAGTCAGGCGGATCTTCTGGTGTGCAACATCGACTGGCTGATCACGGTCGACCCGAGTCGCCGCATCATCCGCGACGCGGCGGTCGCGGTGAAGAACGGAAAATTCGTCGCGATCGGCAAGACCGCGGCAGTCGAGGCGGCCTGGCGCGCGGACCGCGTCGTCGACGGCAAGGGGGCGGTGGGGATGCCGGGGATGATCGACAACCATCTGCACTCGTCGTTCCAGCTTGCGCGCGGCCTTGCCGACGAATCGAACGCGCAGTCCTTCCTGTACGAGCACATGTACCCCTACGAGGCGGTAATGGGGGAGGAGGACGTGTACACCAGCGTGACGCTGGCGGCAATCGAGATGCTGCGCCATGGCGTTACCTGCTACATCGAGCCCGGGAACTACTACCCGGATGCGACCGTGCGGGCCGTCATGGGCGCGGGCATGCGGATGGTGCTCGCCGTGAGCTGCTTCGACCAGAACAAGGCCGTCACCGGAATCATGCCGGCGGCCATGATCGAGGACACCGGGCGCTGCATCGCCAAGACCGAAGAGCTGTTCGAAAAATATCCCGGCAAGCACGCGGGACGGCTTACCGTCAGTGCGTCGTTCCGCGGCATGAACAACAGCACGGACGAGCTGATCCTCGCCTTGAAGGGCATCGCGCAGCGGCACAAGGCGGTCCTGCAGACTCACGCCTGCTACTCGTACTTCACGCACGACGCGAGCATCGTCCAGCACCTGAAACCCGAGATCGAACGCCTGGAGTCGCTCGGCGTGCTCGACGAGAACATGCTCCTGCTGCACGCGGGCTGGCTCGAGCCGCACGAGATCGAGATCCTCGTGCGGCGCAAGCCCACGCTGGTATGCTGCCCGTCATCATCGCTGCATAACGGCTACGGCAACCTCACCGTCGGCAAGCATCCCGAATTGATGGCGCTCGGCGTGAACGTGAGCCTCGGCGCGGACCATGCGAGCTCGGGCA
Organism: Betaproteobacteria bacterium; assembly: GCA_016868035.1. Lineage (GTDB taxonomy): Bacteria > Pseudomonadota > Gammaproteobacteria > Burkholderiales > SG8-41 > SG8-41. Next base: position 32,084 of record VGID01000043.1, read on the forward strand.
CCGTGGACATGGTGCAGGAGATGCGTTACTGCGTATTCGGCTACAAGGAGATCCGCCTCAACCCGCGCTTCATGCCGCCCGAGCAGGCGATCGAGATGGCGACCATCAACGGCGCGCGCGGCGCCGGCCTCGCGGATCGCATCGGGTCGGTCGAGGTGGGCAAGGAGGGCGATCTCGTGCTGTTCGACGCCACGGTTTCCGAGTGGCAGCCTCTGTACAACCCGGTCTCGAATCTCGTGTACTGCGCGGCCGGCAATACGGTGAAGCATGTTTTCGTGGGCGGAGAGCAGGTGGTCCGCGACGGCCGCCTCGTGCGCATCGACCAGGACGAGGTCATGCGCGAGGTGATCAAGGCCGGCAGCCGCATCACCGGGCGTCTGAACATGAAAAAGGTCCTGAAGCTGCGGTGGCCCGTGGAATGACGCAACCGCGCAAATGCGCCAGACCGCCTTCACCGCGTTTGCTCCAATGCGGCGCCTGACATGAAGGAGAAATCAATGAACCGTCGGTTCGTGATGACCATCGTTGCGACGCTAACGGCTGTGGCGACGGCCAGCGCCGTCGGGCAGGAGTTTCCGACCCGGCCGATCCGGCTGATCGTGCCGTTCCCCACCGGCGGGGCGACCGACACGTTCTCGCGGGTGATCGCAGCGGAGATGAGCAAGAGCCTCGGGCAGCAGGTGATCGTGGAGAATCGCCCCGGCGCGGGAACCACGATCGCGGCCGACATCGTTTCGAAATCCGCGGCCGACGGTTATACGCTTTTTTTTACGGACCTTTCCACCCACACGATCACGTCCTCGATCTACGCGAAGCTCCCGTACCACCCGCTGCGGGACTTCGCGCCGGTCGCGGCGGTGAATTCGTCACCGCTCCTGCTGGTTGCGCATCCCTCGGTCGGCGTGAGGACGGTGCGCGAGCTGATCGCGGTGGCGAAGAAGCACCCGGGGATCACGCTCGCCAACTCGGGCATCGGCACCGTGACGCACATGACCGCAGAGAGGTTCCGATGGCGCGCGGGCATCGAGGTAACGGCGGTGAGCTACAAGGGCGGCGCGACACCCGTCATCGCCCTGCTCGGCGGGGAAATTGCCATGGTGATGGCGACGGTGCCGGCGAGCATCCAGCATGTCCAGCGGGGCAAGCTGGTCGCGCTCGGGCTGGCGGCTGCCCGGCGCTCGCCGTATCTTCCGGACGTCCCCGCCATCGCCGAGACCGTCAAGGACGTGGAGGGTGCCGTGATCTCCGGTGTGCTCGCCCCGGCAGGCACGCCACGCAGCGTGATCGAGCGCCTGAACGCGGAGATTGCCAAGGCGTCGGAGGTCTCTAAAGTCAAGGAGGTCTTCGCTCTCAACGCCGCCGAAACGCTCAGGATGAGCCCCGATGAGCTGCAGAGGGCGCTGGAGCGCGACGTAAAGGCGTGGGCGGAGGTCGTCAGGGCGACGGGCGTCAAAGTGGACTAAGAGACCCGATTCTAAGACGCGGGAGGGGCCATGAGACTTGTTACGCAATTGCTGTGCGGGTTGGTGTGTGGTGCGGTGGCGCAGTTCGCGGCCATTGGGACGGCCGGCGTGACCGGCGTGAAAAAACTGATCCAGTTCGAGTGAGAGAAAATTCCGATTTTCTGACACTGGAAAGGATCAAGAAATGCCCAAAGGAGTGCGTTTAAAGCCCGAGCAGGTTGTGGCCAAACTTCGT
>VGID01000044.1 GCA_016868035.1 Betaproteobacteria bacterium
TAAGCGGTAAGCGGTAAGCGGTAAGCGGTAAGCGGTAAGCGGTAAGCGGTAAGCGGTAAGCGGTAAGCGGTAAGCGGTAAGATTGGACTTGCCTGTTACCGGAAGTTCCCGCTCACCGCTCACTGCTTACGGATGTTCTCCTCACCGCTCACTGCTCACCGCTCACGGTTCCATCAGGCGGGCGGCAGCAGCTTGATCGGGTCAACCGGTTTTCCGAAGCGGCGGATCTCGAAATGGAGCTTCACCTGGTCGGTGTCGGAATCGCCCATCTCGGCGATCTTCTGGCCGCGCGCGACGGTCTGCCCCTCCTTCACCAGCAGCTCGCTGTTGTGCCCGTAGACGCTCAGGAAGGTATTGTTGTGCTTGATGACGATGAGCTTGCCGAAACCGCGGATCCCGGTTCCGCTGAAGATCACGCGTCCCGCGGCGCTGGCCAGCACCGGCTGGCCCATCTTGCCGGCGATGCCGATGCCTTTGAGAGTGGAGCCATCGGAGAAGGCCCCCACGATCTTTCCGCCCGCAGGCCAGGCCCAGTCGATATTCTCGTCGCCGTCCTCGCGCGCCGCCGGCGGACGCGGATCGGCCCTCGCCACCTGCGCCGGGTCCGGTTTCACGCCTGCAAGCTGCGCATAGGCCTTGTCCGAGTACGGTACGCGCACGGCCTGGGGTTGCGTCTTGACGCTCTCGGCGCCGGCGGCCGGCGCCTCCACCGCCTCGCCGAGCGGGCGTCCCTCCACTCCCGGCGCGGTCCTGAGTGGCGCGACGAGCGCGCCCTTCTGCGGCGGCGCCGTCAGCCGCAGCTGTTGGCCGAGCCGGATCATGGCCGGGTTGTCGATCGCGTTCCATGCCGCGAGATCGCGGTAATCAAGGCCATGGTCGAGCGCAATGCTGTAGAGCGTGTCGCCTTTCCTGACGGTGTAGAGCTCGGGACGGGCCTCCGCAGGACGCGGCGCGGGCTTTGCGACGACCGCCGGCTTGGCCGGCACGGCAGGCTTAGGCGCCGGCGCGCGCTCAACGACCGGGGCGCCGCGCCTTGCCGCACACCCGGCGGCCAGCGCCGTCACGAGGGCGAATATCAGGACGGTTCTCAACGAGGACGGCGCCATCCAAATTCAAGGTTCCAGGTTCAATGTTCCGGGTTCAAGGTTCAGGCCAGAAGTTCGAACTTTGAACGTTGAACGTTGAACTCTCGAACAGGGAGCTAGCCGACGCCGGGGACCAGCGGCACGAACTTCACCTGGTCCATGCGTCGCTCGACATAGCCCTTCTCCGTGCGCTCGATCACGCAAAGCTGCTGTTCGCCGCGTTTCTCCAGCGGCAAGACCATTCTACCACCGACGCAGATCTGCCCGAGCAGTGCGGCCGGGACTTGAATGGCCGCCGCCGTCATCACGATCGCGTCGAACGGCGCCAACTCCGGCATCCCCGCGTGTCCGTCACCGTGGCGCAGATGCACGTTGGTGCTGCCCGCTTCGCGCAAATGCTTGCGCGCTTTGCGGATGAGCGCGGCGATCCTTTCCATCGAGTACACCTGCCGCGCGAGCCGGGACAGCACCACAGTCTGGTAGCCGCAGCCGGTGCCGATCTCGAGCACCTTCTCGAATGCCGTGGCCCCGCGCGCGAGCTCGGTCATGCGCGCGACCGTGTGCGGGCTGGAGATCGTCTGTCCGAACCCGAGCGGAAGCGAAATGTCTTCGTAGGCACGGCTCGCCAGCGCCTCGTCGACGAAAATGTGCCGCGGAACCTCACCCATCACCGCGAGCACGCTCTCGTCCCGTATGCCCTGTGCCCGCAGGCGCTCGACCATGCGCATGCGGGTGCGCTGCGAAGTCATCCCGATTCCGGTATTCCCGGACGTCATCGCAGCCACTCGCTCACTGCCGCATGCTGCGAGTATCGCGTTAGGTCCATCTGCAGCGGCGTGACGGAGGCCCAGTTTTGCGCGACGGCATGGAAGTCCGTTCCCTCCCCCGCGTCCTGCGCCCCTCCCGCCGCCCCCACCCAGTAGACCGTCTCTCCGCGGGGCGTCGTTGACTTCACCACCGGCTCGGCCTTGTGCCGCTTGCCGAGGCGGGTCGCCCGCAGCCCGCGCAGCTCACCGTGCTCCACGTCCGGGACGTTCACGTTGAGCAGCACCGGCTCGCCGAATGGGCGCTTGCGAAACCGCCCGACCAGCCCCACCGCCACGCGTCCCGCCGTGGAAAAATGCCCGTCGCCCTGCGCCACGAGCGAAATCGCGATGGAGGGAATGCCGAGCAGGAAGCCCTCGGTGGCGGCTGCGACCGTTCCCGAGTAGATCGTGTCCTCTCCCATGTTCGCGCCATGGTTGATGCCCGAGATCACGATGTCGGGCAGCTGCTTGAGCAGGCCGGTCACGGCGAGGTGGACGCAATCGGTGGGAGTGCCGTTCACGTAGTAGTAGCCGTTTTGCGCCCGGCGTACGGTGAGCGGCCGGTCCAGCGTCAACGAATTGCTCGATCCGCTGCGGTCACGCTCGGGCGCGACCACCGTCACGTCCGCGAGCGGGGCGAGCGCCTCGGCCAGCAGCGCGATGCCCGGCGCGAAATAGCCGTCATCGTTGCTGAGCAGGATGCGCATGGAATGGGGACGATCGCGCGGACGGCTGTGCTGGAAAAATTATACACCGCAGCGGGCGCGCTCCCGGCGGCGTCACGGCAGCCACGCTCGCGCCTCGCGCGCCCGCGCGCTTTCGCGAACCGGCGCGGACGCTCCGTTCTCTCCCGGCGCGCGTGATGACGATTTAGCCCGCGGACCGCACCGCGCCCGATTCTCGCGCGCGGATATGCTCGATCTGCCCGGTCTTCGCGTCGATGCGCAAGCGGTCGATGCCCTCGAGGTCGGTGCCGGTGATGCGCAGGTAGCGCGAGCCGACGGGGGTCGCCGTCGAGTGCAGCTCGCGCCCGTAATAGATGCCGGCTTGTCCCGGATTGAGCCGGTACTCCTTGACCGCTTCGAGCGTCGCGCGATCGGGATCGGACCCGTCGTCGGTGCGCTTCCATTCCGTCATGTCGGTGTACTCGCCCACCTGCGCGTACACCGCCCACGAGTCGCCGTGATCGTGCGGCAATGACTTGCGCGCGACGTCGAAGCGGTAGGTCATCAGCTCGAAGCCGAGCTTGGGATCCACGTAGATCCGCTTGAGCCCCATCGGTTGCGGGTCGCCGAAATACTTCCCGACGAACTGCCCGTCCTTGACCAGGCGTTCCATCTGTGCGCGGATTTTCTCGACCTGGGCGCGGCTGTTGCCGGCCTTGAGGATCTCCCGCGTATCGCGGCAAAACGCTTCCAGTGTATAGGCCATGAACGTCTCCCTTGTCTCGCGCCGGATCGGGCTTGACGGCGCCGGCCGGCCGCCGGCGCTCGACGCTGATTCCGGATTGGTCGGGGCGGTGAGATTTGAACTCACGACCACCGGCACCCCATGCCGGTACGCTACCAGGCTGCGCTACGCCCCGAGCCGAAAATTATAGCAGAGCACCGCGGCGCTCACGCCGCGTCCGGAACGCCGAAAGACAGTTGTGCTTCAGTTGCGCAGCAGCTCGATGAGGCTCTGGAGCTCCTTGCGCACGTTGGAAAGAGCGGCGCGGGAACCACGCGCCGCCCTGGATGGCTCGGACGCGGTCTCGTCGAGGCGGTTGCGCGCGCCGCTGATCGTGAAGCCCTGATCGTAGAGCAGCTCGCGGATGCGGCGGATGAGCAGCACTTCGTGGTGCTGGTAGTAGCGCCGGTTGCCGCGGCGCTTGACGGGTTTCAGCTGGGTAAATTCCTGCTCCCAGTAGCGCAGCACGTGCGGCTTGACGCCGCACAGCTCGCTCACCTCCCCGATCGTGAAGTAACGCTTGGCCGGGATCGGCGGCAGCTGCGTCTTGCTGCTATGGCTTGCTTCCATGGTAGTTCTGTTCCACCATCGCCTTCAGTTTCTGTGATGCGTGGAACGTCACGACCCGGCGCGCCGTGATGGGGATTTCCTCGCCCGTCTTGGGATTGCGGCCCGGACGCTGAGGCTTGTCGCGTAGCTGGAAGTTGCCGAACCCGGAGAGTTTCACGCCCCGCCCGTTTTCGAGCGCGAGTCGCACCTCCTCGAAGAATGACTCGACCATGTCCTTCGCCTCGCGCTTGTTGAATCCGACCTTTTCGAACAGCAGGTCCGCGAGTTCGGCTTTGGTTAATGTCATGTTCTCCCCTTTCATCGGAGCTTCGCTCCGAATTCCTGCTCCAGCACTTGCATGAGCCGGGCCACCGCGGCTTCCACCTCGGCGTCCGTCAAAGTTTTTCGAGTATCCTGAAATAAGACACTGAATGCAAGACTTTTTTTACCCTTTCCTACGCTGACCCCGCGGTACACGTCGAACAGCCCAATCTCGCTTACGATGGCTGGTTTGTTGCGGCGCAGCACATCGATGGCCCCCTGATAGCTGACATTCGCATCGAGAATTACGGCGAGATCGCGCCGAATCGGCTGGATTTTCGATATCTCGGTATAGGCCGGGACGCGCCGCCCGCTCACGAAGTCGGACTCCAGCTCGAACAGGACGGGCGCGAACGGTAAATCATACTTCCGCTGCCAGCGCGGATGCAATTCCCCGATCCATCCCACCGGCATATTGTCACACAGGAGCCGGGCGCACTTGCCGGGGTGCAGCGCCGGGTGCGGGTGCGGCTCGAACTGCGCGGCGAGCGGCGCGAGCAGCGCTTCGACATCCCCCTTCACATCGTGAAAGTCCACGTTGCGCCCGGCGCTTCCCCACTGCTCGTGGAGCGCACCGCCGTAGGCGATGCCGCCCACGCGCACGGGCTGCGCATATTCCGCACCCTGCCCCTGCAGAAAACAACGCCCGATCTCGAACAGCCGCACGCGCGTCTGCTTGCGGCTGACATTGTAGGCGAGGCAATGGATCAGCCCCCCGGCGAGGCTCGAGCGCATCACGCTCATTTGGCTCACGATCGGGTTGGCGAGGGCGATCGGGGCCGCGTTTCCGGCAAGGTCGCGCTCCCATTCGCTGTCCACGAAGCTGTAGCTCACGATCTCCTGGTAGTCGCGCGCGGCGAGCAGCCTTCGTATGGACGCAGCATCGCGCCTCGTTTCAGGCGCCGGAAGCATTTCCGCCGGCGCCGCCGGCATGGCCGCCGGTATCTTGTCGTAGCCGTGGATGCGGGCGATTTCCTCGACCAGGTCCTCCTCGATCGCGATATCGAAGCGGTAGCTCGGCGGCGTGACCTGGAAGCCGCCATCGCCCTCCCTGAACTCGAAGCGCAGGCGGCGCAGGATCTCGGCTGCCCGCGCGGGTTCGATGCGGATGCCGAGCAGGCTTTCCGCGCGCGCGAGCCGCAGGCGCACCGGCTCGCGCGCGGGCAGTGCCGCCCGCGCTTCGGCGACCGGGCCCGCCGTCCCACCACAGATCTCCAGCACGAGCCGTGTGGCCCGCTCGAGCGCAGCGGCAGTGCCGGCGAAATCCACACCGCGCTCGAAGCGGTGCGCAGATTCCGAGCCAAAACCGAGCAGCCGCGGCTTGCCCGCGATTACCTCCGGCGCGAAGAACGCGCTTTCGAGGAATACGTCGCGCGTCGCGTCGCCCACCGCCGTATCGAGTCCGCCCATGACGCCGGCAAGCGCCACCGCCTTGCGTTCGTCCGCAATCACCAGGAAGCGCTGGTCGAGCGCGGGCGTTTCGCCGTTCAGCAGGGTCAACCGCTCGCCGGGAGCCGCGTACCGCACGCGGATGCCGCCTTCGAGACTGCCGGCATCGAACGCATGCAGTGGCTGGCCCAGCTCGAGCATGACGTAGTTCGTGATATCAACCAGCACGCTGATCGGCCGGATCCCGCTGCGCGCGAGGCGGCGCGTGATCCGCTCCGGCGTAGGCGCGCTCGGATTGACGCCGCGCACGATGCGACCGCAGTAGCGCGGGCAGGCATCCGGCGCCACGAGCTCGAACGCGAGGCGGTCCGCAATGGTCGCCGGCACCGGCTCGATGCGCGGAAGCGCGAGCGCCGCGCCGGTGACCGCCGCCACCTCACGCGCCACGCCGACGAGGCTCAGGCAGTCCCCTCGATTGGGCGTGGGCTTGAGCGTGAGCAGCTGGTCGTCGAGCTCGAGCACCTGGCGCACGTCGCTCCCCACTCGCGCGTCGCCGTGCAGCACGAGCAATCCTTCCGCTGTCTCCGCCAGCCCGAGATCCTTCGCCGAGCACAACATCCCGTGCGACTCCACGCCGCGGACGCTCGCAACCTTGATCGCCGCCCCCGGCAGCCTCGCCCCCGCGAGCGCGGTCGGCACCTTGGTACCGGGCGTCACGTTGGGAGCTCCGCACACGATGGTGAGCGGCTCACCCCCGGTGCTCACTTGGCAGACCGTCAGGCGATCGGCATCGGGATGGCGCTCGACCTTCAGCACTTCTCCGACGACGACCTTGTCGAATGCGGCGGCCGCGGGTTCGATCAGCTCCACTTCCACGCCGCCCATCGTCAGCATATCGGCCAGCTCGCGCGTGGACAGCGGCGGGTTGATCAGGGTGCGCAGCCAGTTTTCCGACAGCTTCATGGATTCGGAGCCGCCGATAGACGCCGATCGACGCCGATGGATCGGGAAAACAGTCTGCGTTTATCTGCGTTCATCTGCGGTCTCAATTGAACTGTTTCAGGAAGCGCAGATCGTTCTCGAAGAAGAGACGCAGGTCGTTCACGCCGTAGCGCAGCATCGTGAGGCGGTCCGGGCCGAGCCCGAACGCGAAGCCCTGGTAGCGCTCGCTGTCGATCGCCACGTTCTTCAGCACGTTCGGATGCACCATGCCCGCGCCACCCATCTCGAGCCAGCCCTCGCCGAAGCTCATGTCGATCTCGGCGGAGGGCTCCGTGAACGGAAAGAACGAAGGCCGGAAGCGCACCTTGACGTCGTCGCGCTCGAAAAACAGCCTCAGGAACGCGATCAGCACCCCCTTCAGGTCGGCGAACGTGATGCGCTCGTCCACCCACAGGCCCTCGATCTGGTGGAACATCGGCGAATGCGTGGCGTCATAGTCGTGCCGGTAGACGCGCCCGGGAGCGACGATCTTGATCGGCGGGCGGTGCTGCTCCAGGTAGCGGATCTGGATCGGGGAGGTATGCGTGCGCAGCAGGTGCTTTCCGTCCGCGAGGTAGAACGTGTCGTGCATCGAACGCGCCGGATGGTTCTCCGGCTGGTTGAGCGCGGTGAAGTTGTAGTAGTCGGTCTCGATCTCGGGACCGTCGGCAACCGCGAAGCCCATCGAGCGGAACAGCGTCTCGATGCGCTCCATGGTGCGCGTGACCGGATGCACTCCGCCGATGCCGAGGCCCCGGCCGGGCAACGTGACATCGAGCGCCTCTTCCTCGAGACGCGCTTCGAGCTTCGCGCCCTGGATGCGCTCGCGCTGTTCACGCAGCGCGATCTCGAGCCGCTCCTTCGCGTCGTTGACGCGTGCGCCGAACGCGGGACGCTCCCCCGCCGGAAGTTTCGCGAGGCCCTTCAGCAGGCCGGTGAGAGCGCCGGATTTCCCGAGGTAGCGCGCCTTCGCCTGTTCCAGCTTGTCGGGATCGTCGATGCCGGCGAAAGCGGAGAGCGCCTCCTGGACGATGGCGTCAAGATCTTCCATGAGCGGGACTCGGGACTAAAGAAGCGGCTGCGCCGCGCCCCTTTCGAGACCGGAGATCAGGTGTCGCCCGTCCCCGGCACCAAATGCCTGATCCTTGGTGTCAGGCGCCGAGGCCGGCCTTGGCCTTCTCCACGAACCGGGTAAACGCCGGTTTGTCGAGCACGGCGATATCGGCGAGCACCTTGCGGTCCACCTCGATCGCGGCCTTTTTCAATCCGTTCATGAAGCGGCTGTAGCTCATGCCGTGCTCGCGCGCCGCGGCATTGATGCGCGCGATCCACAGCGCGCGGAACTCGCGCTTGCGGTTGCGGCGATCACGGTACGCATACTGCCCCGCGCGCATTACCGCCTGGTTGGCGATGCGGAACACCTTCTTCCTGCGGCCACGGTAGCCCTTGGCCCGGCGCAGCACCTTCTTGTGGGCAGCGTGGGCCGTGACCCCGCGTTTTACTCTGGGCATGGCGCGCCTCCTAGTACGGCAGCATGGTGCGCACGGCGCGCTTGTCCGCGGCGTGCACGCCAGTGGTTCCGCGCAGGTGCCGCTTGCGCTTGGTGTTCTTCTTGGTGAGGATGTGGCGCAGGAACGCCTTGCCGCGCTTGATCCCGCCGCCGGCGAGCTTTTTGAAGCGCTTCGCCGCCGCACGCTTGGTCTTCATCTTGGGCATGATAACTCCCTTAGAGCCTCTAACATGTTAGAGGCTTTTTAGCCTAGCGCCGGGTGCCTGCCTACTCGGCAGGACTTCGGGAACCCGGACAACTACTTCTTCTCGGTCTCGGCCACGACTTCCGCCCTGGCCTTCTGGGTGGCCGCCTTCGCAGGCGCCGCCGCTTTCTTCGCCGCGGCCGCCTTGTCTGGCGCGCGCCGAGGTGCTTTACCGACCTTCTTGGGCGCCAGCACCATGATCAGCTGCCGCCCTTCCATCTTCGGGTACTGCTCGACCGTGCTGTAGGGCGCCAGCTCCGTCTTCACCCGCTCGATCAGCCGCATCCCCAGCTCCTGATGGGCCATCTCGCGTCCCCGGTATCGCAACGTCACCTTCGCCTTGTCCCCTTCCTCGAGAAAGCGGACCAGGTTGCGCAGCTTGATCCGGTAATCGCCCTCGTCCGTGCCGGGGCGGAACTTGACCTCCTTGACGACGACCTGCTTCTGCTTGAGCTTGGCCTCGTGCCGCTTCTTGCTCTCACGGTACTTGTACTTTCCGTAGTCCATGATGCGGCACACGGGCGGTGCTGCCGTGGGCGCGATCTCGACGAGGTCGAGCTCGGCTTCCTCTGCAAGCTTGTTCGCCGCAGCCAGGCTGAGAACGCCGATCTGCTCGCCGTTTGCGCCGATGACCCGGATCTCGGGCGCGGTGATCTCGCCGTTGATCCGGGCTTCCTTGTCCTGAGCTATAAAAAAACCCCCCGTGTCTCGTGACTCTTACGCCTTGCGCGCGAGCCGGGCCTCCTCGGCTTTGAGCCTGGAGATGAAATCGGCCAGACTCGTCTGGCCGAGATCCTCGCCCTTGCGGGTACGCACGGCAACCTTTTCGGCCGCCACTTCCTTGTCACCCACAATGACCTGGTAGGGCAGCTTCTGCAAACTATGTTCGCGGATTTTATAGGAAATTTTCTCGTTTCTCAAGTCGGCGACGGCGCGTAATCCGGCCTGTTTCAGGGCCTCGGTGACGCCCCGCGCATAGTCGCCCTGGTGCTCGGTGATGTTCATCACCACGACCTGGACCGGCGCCAGCCACAAGGGCATCGCACCCGCGTAGTGCTCGATGAGGATCCCGATGAAGCGCTCGAATGAACCCAGGATCGCCCGGTGCAGCATGACCGGCACGTGGCGCGCATTGTCCTCGGCGACGTACTCCGCCCCGAGCCTGCCCGGCATGGAAAAATCGAGCTGCATGGTGCCGCACTGCCAGACGCGGCCCAGGCTGTCCTTGAGCGAGAACTCCACCTTGGGCCCGTAGAACGCGCCCTCCCCGGGCTGGACCTCGTAGGCGAGCCCCTTGTGGTCGAGCGCCGTCCGCAGCCCCGCTTCGGCCCTGTCCCACTGATCGTCGGTGCCGACGCGCTTCACCGGCCGGGTGGAGAACTTGACGAGAATCTCTTCGAACCCGAAATCGGCGTAGATGCGCTCCAGCAGATCGATGAATCCGATCACCTCCGGCTCGATCTGCTGCTCGGTGCAGAAGATGTGCGCGTCGTCCTGGACGAATCCGCGCACGCGCATCAGCCCGTGCAGCGCCCCCGAGGGCTCGTTACGGTGGCACGAGCCGAACTCGGCGAGCCGCAGCGGCAGGTCGCGGTAGCTCTTCAGGCCCTGGTTGAAGATCTGGACGTGCCCGGGGCAGTTCATCGGCTTCACGGCGTAGTCGCGCGACTCGGACTCGGTGAAGAACATGTACTCGCGGAAATTGTCCCAGTGCCCGGAGCGCTTCCACAGCGCGACATCGAGCACCTGCGGGGTCTTCACTTCCAGATAGCCGCTCGCGCGAAGCAGCTCGCGCATGTAGTGCTCGATGGTCTGCCAGATGACCCAGCCCTTCGGGTGCCAGAACACCATTCCCGGCGCCTCGTCCTGGGTGTGGAACAGATCGAGACCGCGCCCGAGCCGGCGATGATCGCGCTTCTCCGCCTCCTCCAGCCGCTCGAGGTAGGCGTCCTGGTCCTCCTTTTTCACCCACGCGGTGCCGTAGATCCGCTGCAGCATTTCGTTTTTCGAATCCCCGCGCCAGTAGGCCCCCGCGACCTTCATCAGCTTGAACACCTTCAGCTTGCCGGTGGAGGGCACGTGCGGGCCGCGGCACAGATCCACGAAGTTGTCCTGGCGGTAGAGCGAGATCGGCTCGCCGCCGGGTATGGATCCGACGATCTCCGCCTTGTAGTCCTCGCCCATGCCCTCGAACAGTTGCACCGCCTCGTCGCGCGCCATTACCTGCCGCTCGACCTTGATGTCGCGCTTGACGATTTCGTGCATGCGCTTCTCGATCGCCGCGAGATCCTCGGGCGTGAACGGCCGCTTGTAGGAAAAATCGTAGTAGAAGCCGTCCTCGATCACCGGCCCGATCGTGACCTGCGCATCCGGGTAGAGCTCTTTCACCGCGTGCGCCAGCAGATGCGCGGTGGAATGCCGCAGGATTTCCAGCCCCTCGCGATCCTTCTCGGTGATGATCGCGACCCCGGCATCGGCGGTGATACGGTACGACGTGTCCACGAGTCTGCTGTCCACCTTGCCCGCGAGCGCGGCGCGCGCGAGCCCCGGTCCGATGCTCTGGGCGAGCTCGGCTACCGTCACCGGCCGGTCGAACTTCTTGACCGAGCCGTCGGGCAGGCGGATTTCAGGCATGCTATCGTCCAAAAAAGCAAGAGTCAGATACGGCTGACGAGTTTGCCGCCTCTGACTCGTATCGTTTCAGCCCTGCGTGTTGAGCGGCGCGACGCGTCCGTTCGAACACGCAGAGTCAAAACGGCGCTCTGCGTCCGTTTTAACAATTGGTAGGCGCGATTGGAGTCGAACCAACGACCTCATCCATGTCAAGGATGCGCTCTAACCAGCTGAGCTACGCGCCTAGGGACCGCAGATTGTAGCGGAAGAGACTGGCAGGTTCAAATAAAATCAGCAAGTTGGCGCGCAATCGGGAGCAGGAATGGCCGCATACGTAATCGTGGATGTAACCGTGACCGATCCCGCCACGTTCGAGGAATACCGCAGGCTCGCCGGCCTCTCCGTCGCCGCACATGGCGGGAAATTCCTCGTGCGCGGGGGGAAGTGGGAACCGCTCGAGGGCGACTGGCAGCCGACGCGCATCGTGGTGATCGAGTTCCCGACCGTCGATCGTGCGAAGCTCTGGTACGCGTCGCCCGGGTACAAAGCGGCGCGCGATGTGCGCGCACGTGCCGCGAACATGCGTATGGTCGTCGTGGAAGGCGTGGCGTGAAGCGCCGGCTCGAAAGCGTGCTGGCCGCGCTGCTGGCGCTCGGGATCACGGATGGCGCCACGCCCGCACAGCCCGCCGCAACGGACCCTATGGTGGCGATCCCCGCCGGACCGTTCATCATGGGATCGGATACCGGCCCGGCCGACGAGCGTCCGGCGCATCCGCTTCATCTACCCGAGTTCCGGATCGACCGCTTCCCGGTGACCAACGCGCAATACGCGGAATTCCTGAACGCGGCGGGCGCGTTCAATGCCAGGGGCGAGCGAATGTTCGATTTCGACGACGCGGACGCCCGTATCCACCGCACCGGCGCGAAATGGATCGCCGACAAGGGCCATGAGCAGCATCCGGTCATCGAGGTCACATGGGCCGGCGCGCGCGACTACTGCGCGTGGCGCGGCAAGCGGCTGCCCACGGAGGCCGAGTGGGAAAAGGCCGCGCGCGGAACGGACGGCCGCAGGTATCCCTGGGGGAACGAGCCGCCCGATCGCAAGCGTGCGCAGTTTGCGGCGGGGCGCTTCGAAACTGCTCCCGTGGACCGGCATCCCGCTGGCGCGAGTCCCTACGGCGTCCATGACATGGCCGGCAACGCGTGGGAATGGGTGTCCAGCGCCTACCGCTCCTATCCGTACGACGCACGCGACGGGCGCGAGGACCTCGCCACGGGCCCGGTGCGCGGCACGCGCGGCGGCGGGCACGCCTCGCCTGCCGACGAGATCACCACCACGCAGCGCGGCCGCAACCTCTCGCGCAACCCGGCCTCCGGGCATCACAATATTGGCTTTCGCTGCGCCAAAAGCGGTGAACGGTAACCGGTGAACGGTGAACGGTGAACGGTTAGAGCGCATGAACCCGCTGTTTGCGCACTGATACCCGATCCGGTCTTCCATTCCCCGGGACAGAGTCCAGCGTGGACGCCAGACAGATCGCACGAGAGCTGCTCGAGGCGCTCGACCAGGGAAAGACCATCCGCTCGATCGTGGAGCGCGATCCGGGCTTCGATTGGGATGAAGGTTACGAGGTCGCCGCGGATATCGTGGCCCTGCGGCGCGCGCGGGGGGAGCGGCCGATCGGCCGCAAGATCGGATTCACCAACCGCAATATCTGGGCCGAGTACGGCGCGACCGCGCCGATCTGGGCGCACGTCTACGACCGGACCGTGCACTTCGCCACCGACAACCAGGCCACCGTGTCGCTCGGCGGCGCCGTGCAGCCGCGACTCGAGCTCGAAATCGCCTTCCGGCTGAAGGCGCCGGTGCCGGCGCGCCTGAACGACCCCGTAGAGGTGCTCGCCGCCATCGAGTGGTATGCGCCGAGCTTCGAGATCGTGGACTGCCACTTTGCCGACTGGAAATTCCGGCCGGCCGATTCCGCAGCCGACTTCTCGTTTCACTGGAAGCTCGTCGTCGGCGCGCCGCGCCCGGTTGGCCCGGAGCAGGTGACCGCGCTCGCCGCCCAGTTGCGCGAGTGCGGCGTGACGCTGCGCAAGGACGGCGCGGTGGCCGATCGCGGCGTGGGCGCGAACGCGCTCGGGCATCCCGCACTCGCGCTCGCCCACCTCGCCGATGTCCTGTCGCGCCAGCCGCGGTTCGCTCCCCTGGCGCCGGGCGAGGTGGTCACCACCGGCACGCTCACCGCGGCGATGCCGATCCGGCCCGGCGAAATCTGGACGTCCGAATACAGCGGGCTGCCGATCACGGGCCTGCGGCTCGAGTTCACGGACTGAGCGCGCGCGGCTCGCGACCGGCTCAGAGCGAGGCCTGCAGCAGCACCGCAATCCCGAGGAACGAGAAGAAGCCGACCACGTCGGTCACCGTGGTCAGCACGATGGATGAAGCCTGCGCCGGATCGAAGCCGAGACGGGTGAGCGCGATCGGTATCAGCGCGCCGGCAAAGCCGGCGGCGATCATCGATATCACCATCGCGACGCTGATGACCATCACGAGGCCGGCCGATCCGCTCCACAAGTAGACTCCGAGGGCCGTCACCGCGGCGACCGCGAGGCCGTTCAACAAACCGACGTTGATCTCCTTGAACACGACGAGCGGCAACTGGCGCACGCTGATCTCGCGCAACGCGAGCCCGCGCATGGTCACCGCCAGCGCCTGCGCGCCCGCATTGCCCGACTGGCCCGCCACCACCGGCAGCAGCACGGCAAGCGCGGTGAACTTCGCGATCATGTCCTCGAACAGCCCGACCACCGCCGCCGCGAGGAACGCGGTGGCGAGGTTGATCTGCAGCCACGGAAGCCGTTTCTGCACCGCGAAGCTCACCTTGGACATCGCGCGCTCGTCCTTGTGGGCGCCGACCATCGTCTGCATGTCGAGACTGGCATCCTCCTGCACGGCGGCAACCAGCGCGCTGTGGTGGATCACGCCGAGCAGGCGCTCCGACACGTTGACGACGGGCAGCACCGACACGCGATGCTGCTCGATGCGGCTCACGACTTCTTCCTTGGTCGCGACGTCGAGCACTGCCACCTGCACCGGCTTGGCAAGCCGGGTGAGCATGTCCTCCGCGGGCGCCACCGCGAGATCCTGGATGTCCACGCGCCCCACCAGCCGACCCTCATCGTCCACCAGCAGCAGCTCGCGCAGCGCCCGAGGCTTGCGGAAGGTCCTCATCCGCTCCAGCGCCTCGCCCACCGTCATGTCCGAGCGAAAGCTCGTCACGCGCGGATCCATCAGCCGTCCCGCCGTGTCGGGCGCATATCCCATCAGTCCCTCGAGCGGCTTGCGCGCGGCGGGCTCGATGAGATCGAGGCAGCGCCGCATCTGGCCGGGCTCGAGCGACTGCAACAGCTCCACCGCAAGCGGGGGGTCCATACCGGAGAGCAGCCCGCGCACTGCGGACTCCGGCAACCGCTCGATGAGCGTTTCCTGAACGTACTCGGTCAGCTGTTCGAACACCGGCACGGTCACCGCCGCGGGTTGCTCGGCCAGCACCTCCACCGCTTCCTCGATCGGCAGCGTTTCGAAGCGCCGCGCCGCCTCCCGCGGAAAATCCCGCAGGTAGCGCTGCTCCAGCGCGGCAACCGCGGAGAGTCCCTCAGCGCTCACGGTCTTTCTCGCGCGGTTCGACCGGCGTAACCGGCGGCATCACGCTTACCGCGATCTGGGCGAGCGCCGTCAGAACCTGCCAGTACGCGCCTCCGATCCCGGCCAGCGCTTCATTTGCGGTCTGGTCAGCCCTGAACCCGTTGTCGCGGGCGAGCACCTTCTCCAGCGTCTGCCGGCGCAAGGCGCCCACCAGGCGGTCACCGCGTTCGATCACGGCGAGCGCCGGTACTTCGAACCAGTCCGGATGCCTCTGTACCGCCGCAAGCGGCGTGAGCGCGGAGACGGTCGGTGCCGGCTGGCGCATGATCCGGGAAAGCGCCTCCCGCGGCGGCGAGCGCAGCAGCGCGACGAGCGCGGCCGCGCCGAGGACCTGCCGCTCCGTGCCGACGACGAAAACCATGTCGACCGGTTCGCCTTCGAAGCGCTTCAATTGCTCGAGCGCATCGGCGACCGGCGTCTCGGGCGGCAGCGCGAGCGGCCGGGGATCCATGCACGACCCGGCGGTATCCTGCGGATAACCGACAAGCAGGCGTATTGCCACCGCCGTGCCGACCGGAAGGCGCTCGAGCGCGCGCGCCTGCTGGTCCCGTGGCAGGTGGTGCAACAACGCCGAGGCCGGCTGGGGGCCGAGCGCCTCCAACAGCGCGGTCACGACGGACTCGGACATGGTCTCGGCGCAACGCGCCGCGTACTGCGGGGCCATCCGTTTGACGACCCCGGCGGCTACCCGCGCCGGCAGCGCCGCCAGATAGGCACCAGATTCCGCCGCCGGCAGGCCTTCCAGGACCTGCGCTGCCTCCAGCGGATGGCCTTCGGCAAACACGATGCTAAGGCTCCTGGACTCACGCATCGCCGTTTCTCGCGAGCAGGAGCACAATGGGCTCCTCGTGGTAGACCTTGGCCGGTACCGTCACCCGGCCTTCCTCCGACTCGAGCACCAGGGACACCGTCGTCAGCTCGAGGATGCGCCCCTCGAAACCGGCGACGCGCACGCGCTGCCCCACGTCGAACGCCTGCCGCAGATAATGCGCGCCGATCAGGTTGGCCACGAAGGTGCGTGCGCCGAGGCTCACGGCGAGGGCGACGCCGCTCACGACGGCGCCCGCGACCACCGCCGCGAGGATCACGAGGAAAGTGATCTTGATGCCGATCTGGTCCGCGCCCACGACCACCGCCGCCAGCAGCACGGTTCCCTGCACGACCCGGCCGAGCAGCAGACGCTGCGGCTCGGGCAACGCGGTCAACGCGGCGACCGTGACATCGCGCGCGAGCCCGGACAACAGCACCCCGGCGAGGATGATGAGTCCGCCGGCGAGCAGTGTCGGGAGGTACGCGACCAGGTCCTTGAGCCAGGCGGTGAACACATCGAGCCCGAGCACCTGCGTCGCGGCGGCGACGAAGAAAAGAATCACCACCCAGAACAGGATGCTGCCGACAATTTCCACCGACGCGGAGGGCATGCTCGGCGCGCTCGCCGCGCGGCCGCGGAACATCCGGTGCAGCAGCACTTCCAGCACGCTCATCAGTTTTACCGCCATGCCGCGCAGCAACCGCGCGACGAACCAGCCGACGAGCAACAACAGCGTCGCGCCGAGCACGCTCGGAGCGTACTCGACGAGGCGCGCTCCGATCTGGCTGAAGGAGGCTCCGATGGAGGATCCCAGTTGCCCGTAGTCGCTCATGCGCGCGTCTCCTTTTTCCGTGCGGCGCGTTAACGGCGCGCGGCGCGCGTCACCCCGCGCACTTCCCGGATCAGCGCGAGCGAGCGCGCGAGCTGCCCGATATCGGACACCTCGATCGTGAAGCGCATGCGGGCCGCGGTCTCGCGGCTTGCCGCGCTCGTCGCGGTAACGTTGATGCGCTCGCGCGAAAACACGTCCGAGATGTCCCGCAGCAATCCGGTGCGGTCCGCCGCCTCCACCTCGATGTCCACGGGGAAGCTCGACCCCGTGCTCTCTCCCCACTCTGCAGTCACACGGCGCTCCGGGTCAAGCCGTCTGACGTTCGCGCAAGCCGCACGATGGACGGTAACGCCGCGCCCGCGCGTCACGAACCCGATGATCGCATCCGGGGGGGCGGGCTTGCAGCACTTGGCGGGCACCGTGAGCAGCTTGTCCACCCCGACCACAAGGACGCTCCCGCCCGCCCTGGCTGGCCGCGCCGTCCTCACCGGCAGCACCGGCGCCTCCTCCGCCGGCGCGGCCGGCGCGGCACGCGGGTCCAGTGCCCGCACCGCGTTTTGCAACTGCCGCGGGCCGATGTCCGCACGCCCGACCTCGGCGAGAAAGTCCTGCAACCTGGCGTACCCGAGGCTGTGCGCGAGCCGGTCGAGACCAAGGCCGGTCATGCCCTGGCGCTGCAGCTCCTTCTCCACCAGCGTGCGGCCCT
The DNA here is from genome assembly GCA_016868035.1 of Betaproteobacteria bacterium. GTDB lineage: Bacteria > Pseudomonadota > Gammaproteobacteria > Burkholderiales > SG8-41 > SG8-41. Next base: position 17,008 of record VGID01000044.1, read on the forward strand.
GTGCGGCCTCGGCCTCCAGGTTCTGCCTGTGAAACCATTGCCGGATCTTGGCGCGCGCGGAGCCGCTCCGTACGTAGCCCAGCGCGGGGTTGAGCCAGTCGCGGCTGGGCCCTCCCTGCTTGGCGGAGACGATCTCCACCTGCTGGCCGTTTTCGAGCGCCGTATCGAGCGGCAGCATCTGCCCGTTCACCCGGGCTCCACGGCAACGGTGGCCGAGCTCGGTGTGCACCTGGTACGCGAAATCCACGGCGGTCGCGCCCCTGGGCAGGGAAATCACGCGGCCCTGCGGCGTCAACACGTAAATCGTGTCCTCGAACAGTCCGGTGCGGAACTGCTCCGCCAGCTCGCCCGCGTCCGGCACCTCATCCTTCCACTCGAGGATCTGCCTCAACCACGCGATCTTCTCGTCGAACCCGAGGTCGTGGCGCAGGCCCTCCTTGTAGCGCCAGTGCGCGGCCACGCCGAGCTCGGAGTGCTGGTGCATCTCCAGGGTGCGGATCTGCACTTCCACCGCCTTGTCCTCCGGACCGATGACCGCCGTATGCAGCGAGCGGTAATGGTTGCTCTTGGGCTTCGCGATGTAGTCGTCGAACTCCTTGGGGAACGGAGTCCAGAGATTGTGCACGTGGCCGAGTACCGCGTAGCAGTCTTTCACGTCCCTGGTGAGCACGCGCACCGCGCGCACGTCGTAGAGCGCCTCGAAGTCGGTGCCCTTGCGCCGCAGCTTCTTGTAGATGCTGTAGATGTGCTTGGGGCGGCCCGTGATCTCCGCCTCGATGCCGGCGCGCGCGAGCTCCTTCCCGAGCAAGTTGATCACGTTCTGGATGTAGCGCTCGCGATCCTCGCGCTTGCCGTCGAGCTGCTGGGCGATGGACTTGTAGGTCGCGGGCTCCAGGATGCGGAATGCGAGATCCTCGAGCTCCCACTTGAGCTGCCAGACCCCGAGGCGGTTCGCGAGCGGGGCAAACACGTCGAGGGCGAGCTGCGCCGCCTCGTGCCGCGCCGCCTCGTCGCCGGATTTCACCAGATAGCGCAGGTCCTGGGCATGCGAAGCGAGCTTGACCAGCACCACCCGGATGTCCTGCACCATCGCGAGCAGCATCTTGCGCAGCGATTCGAGCTGTCCCGCATGCTGTTCCGGTTTCCTCCCGGGCCCGGGGCGCACAACGAGCGCGCCGATTTCGGCCATGCGTGCAACGCCTTCGGCCAGCTCGGATACGGACGACCCGAACTGCCCGCGCAACTCGGTCAACCGCGAAGGTGCGACGGCGGTCACGGGCGCGAGCATTGCCGCGCCGATGGACTCGACGTCGAGCTTGAGCTCCGCCACGATCCCGGCGGTGCCCAGGGCGTGGGCGAGCGCCGGTTCCCCGGTCGCGAGATGCGCGTCGCGATAGACCGGCTCGATGAACGCGAGCACTCTGCCGAGGGCCTGCCGGGCATCCGCGGAGAGATGCGCGGCCGCCTGCTCGATGCGGGCGAGCTCCGATTGCCCGTCTTGAGAGGCGTTCACCAGCTTCAGCTGTCGTGCCCTGTCCATGTGGAATACTTGCCAGTTCCGGTTCGTCGTACGTTATTGACCTGTAGTCGCGCCTGACGGGATCCGCGGCGCCGGTGCGGCTTTCCGAACATGGAGCAGCGCAACGCCGGGCTGACTGCTCATGCCGCCGGAGACCGGCGTGGGTGTAGACACGGAAATGTCCGGGCGGTTGCCGGGAAACAACCGGCGCGCCCCGCCGAAAAGACCCGGCAGCGCACCGACCTGCGCATTCTACAACGGGAGGCGGGAAAAACCGCCCTTTCGTGGCCGGGCCACGCCATGTCGCGCGGCCCTGCCCGCTCACAGCTCCTCCGGATCCGCCGGCGGATTTTCGCGCTGCTGCGTCTGCCAGTAGCGGCGATATACCGCGCGGTACGGCGTGATCCTGATCGCGCCGGACGCGCTCACGTCCACCAGCAGCGCACCGTCGCGGTCGGTGCGATAGATCCTCGCGCCCAGCTCGCGGTAGCGCTCGACGACCTCGTGGTGGGGATGGCCGTAGCGGTTGCGATGTCCGACCGCGAACACCACCGCTCGCGGCCGGACCGCCTGCACGAACGCGGGCTGCGAGGAGGTCTTGCTGCCCTGGTGCGGCGCGAGCAGCAGGTCCGCGCGCAGGGCCTCGCCGCTCTGCGCCGCGAGCGCGGCTTCCGAGCGCCGCTCGATATCGCCGGGCAGGAGCAGGCTCGCCCCGGGGGTAGCGATCCGCATCACGCAGCTGCGATCATTGTCCTTGACGCGGGGATGCTCGTAGCTCTCGCGCCGGGGATGCAGGATCTCGAAACGCACTCCGTCCCACTCCCAGCGCTGCCCGGAATAACAGCGCAGCGCGCGCTCCGTCTGCAGCGGCAGCGGATCGAGGTCCGGGAGCGAGGACAGCATCCACTCGACGGGCACTGCCTGCAACACGGAAGCCGCACCCCCCGTGTGATCGTCGTCGTCATGGCTCACCACCAGGCCGTCGAGCCGCCTGACGCCGGTCGCGCGCAGATACGGCACGATGATGCGGCTGCCGCTGTCCGCCCGCGAGCCGAAGGACGGCCCCGCATCGTAGAGCAGTGCGTGCCGCGCCGTGCGCACGACAACCGCAACGCCCTGCCCCACATCGAGCACCGCGACCCGCAGCGCCCCCGCCTCGAGTGGTGCGGAACCGGCCATGAATATCGGAGCAAGGCCCGCCACGCCGAGCCATCGCGCCGGGAAACCGCGCGGCGCAAGCAGTAATGCCGTCGCGGCAACGCCGAGCACGACCGTCCAGAGGGGCGGCGCGCGCTGCTCCCACATCGCTGACGGCAGGTTGCTCAGGGCCTCGAGCAGCTTCATGCACAGCGCCAGCACGAGATGTGCCAACTGGAGCACGGCATCGAACGGCGCGACGGTGCCGGCGAGCGTCAACGGCACCACTCCCAGGCCCACCACCGGGATCGCGAACGCATTGGCGACGAGCGACACGGCCGAGACCTGCTGGAACAGCGCGAGCAGCGGCACGAGCAGCGCGAGCGTCACGGCCACCTGCACGCGCCCCCAGGCCGCGAGCCAGTGCGGCCGGTCGATGCGCCCGACCGAGACGTACATGATCGCCGCGACCGCGCCGAAGGAAAGCCAGAACCCCGGCGCAAGCACCGCCCACGGATCAAGCAACACCACCACGAACAACGCGGCCGCGAGCACGACCGAGGCCGATTCCGCGAGGCCGAGCCACAGCGCGGCTGCGACCACCGCGAGCATGTATACCGTGCGCTGCGCCGGCACCGCGTATCCTGCGAGCAACGCGTAGGCAAACGCGGTGGCCAGCCCCGCGAGGATCGCGGCCCGCTGGGCCGGCAGCGCCAGCGCGAGGCGCGCGCTGCGCCGCCACAACCCGCTTACCAGCGCGAAAACGAGCCCCGAAACCATCGTGACATGCAGTCCGGATATGCTCATCAGGTGGTTGACCCCGGTGCGCGTGTAAACCTGCCATTGTTCCGGAGGAATCGCGCGCTGGTCACCGATCGCAAGCGCCGCGATCACGCCTGCGTACGGCGCCTCGGGCAGGGCGGCGAAGATTTTCGCGCGCGCCGTGTGGCGCAGCCGCTCCACCCAGTACGGCGGCTTGTGCACCATGGGGCTCACGCGCCGGTATCCGCCGCGCGCTCGCACGTATCCGGTCGCCCGCAGATTGCGCTCGAGCAGCCAGGCCTCGTAGTCGAAGCCGTGCGGACTGACCGTCCCGTGCGGGCGGCGCAGCCGCACGGTGAGCTGCCAGCGCTCTCCGGGCGCGAGTTCCGGGCGGGTTGTGCCCCCGGGCTCGCGCGCCGGGCTACCCCACCACGAAAGCACGACGCGGCGCGGCACCACCGCGTCCAGGGTGAGCACGCGCTCGACAGCGAACTCGAAGCGCACGCTGCGCTCGTCGCTCTGCGGCAGGCTCGCCACCACACCCTCCAGCCGGACATCGTGCCCCTCCCACCCGGCGGGCAGGGCATCGGCGAGGCGCACTTGCGCGGCCAGCGCCGCCCACGCAAATCCCGCGGCAAAACAGGCGAGCTTCAATACCGCCCCGCGCGCAAATCGCGCAAGCGGCGAGCCCGCGCGCACGAGCCATACGGCGGCCGCAGCGCCCGCCAGAGCGGCCATCATGGCCCAACCGGGCAACGCGGCCTGCTGCTGCAGCCACCATGCTCCCGCGACGAACGAGATGATATTGAGGGGCATGGCGCGCGACGCCGGCCGGTCCCTGTGCGCTTCTAACGCCGGAGCCGCACAGCCGGTGCACTTGTGGGTAAAATGGGCGCCCGCGCAGGAAGCGCGCCCCGTGGACGCATGCCCCGCAAGTATTTCAGGAAGTTCCTCCCGAGCCACGACGCCATCAAGCAGAACCGCTACATCGCGCGATTCGGGCCGCGCCTGCAGCACCATAACCTGTGGCACCTGCACCGGCGGTCGGTAGCGCTCGGGGTGGCCGTCGGCCTGTTCGCGGGTCTCATACCCGGGAGTAACCCGGTCCAGTTCACCGCGGCCGCGATCCTTGCGATCGTGTTCCGGGTCAACCTGCCGATCGCGGTCCTGGTGACGCTCTACTCGAACCCGTTTACCATCGTGCCGCTCTATTTCGTCGCCTACAAGCTCGGGCAATCGGTGCTCCTGCAGGGCGGCGGCGGTCCCTCTCCCGCCGCGTTCCGCCTCGAAGGCGCGGGTCTGTCCGACTGGATACCCCTGACCTTCGAGTGGCTCGCGAGCGTGGGCAAGCCGCTGCTCATCGGGCTGCCGCTGTTTGCGCTGCTGCTCGCGATCGCCGGCTACTTCCTGATCGACTGGGTGTGGCAGCTCTACGTGCGTTGCGCGTGGCAGCGCCGCCGCAACCGGCGCGCGCAGCGTGAACCCGCGCCATGACCGCACCCGATTACTGGGCGACGGCGACCAGCGAGCTCGCCGCGCGAGACGCGGTACTGAAGACGCTGATTCTGCGCTTCGACGGGCTCGCTCTCGGCAGCCGCGGCGACGCATTCTCGACGCTCGCGCGCTCGATCGTCGGACAGCAGATCTCGGTCAAGGCCGCGCAAAGCGTGTGGGACGCGCTCTGTGCGCGGCTCGGCGCGGTCACCCCGGAGGCGGTCAAGGCCGCGCGCGCGACGAGGCTGCGCGCATGCGGACTGTCGCGACAGAAGATCGACTACCTCCGGGACATCGCGTCGCGGTTTGCGGACGGAACCGCGGACGTGGGCCGCTGGCGCGAGCTCGACGACGAGACGCTGATTACCGAGCTCACGCAGCTCAAGGGAATCGGCCGCTGGACAGCGGAAATGTTCCTGATCTTCTATTTGACGCGCCCCGACGTGCTGCCGCTCGCGGATATCGGCCTGCAGCGCGCCATCTGCCTGCATTACAACCGCGGCCGGGCGCTGACGTTGCCCCGCATGCGCGGAATCGGTGCGAAATGGGCACCGTGGCGCTCCGTGGCCACCTGGTACCTGTGGCGCTCCCTCGATCCGGTTCCCGTCGAATACTAGAGGTCACCGGGAATGGGAAATCGGTAATCGGGAATCGCTCAAGCACGCGGGCCCGCGCACAACATTCACCATTCCCTATTCACCATTTCCCACTCGTGACCCATTCCGAATTCGTCTCCGCCTGCGCCGAGGGCCGGATCAAGGTCGAAGTAGATCCGCAGGGCGCGGCGCGTTTGCTCTCGAAGCGGCTGTTGCTGCCGCTGGTGGCGCTGCCGGTACTGGGCGTCGGGGTCGCGCTCGCGCTGATCGGCTGGATCTTCACCGGGCTCGCCGTGATCGCGGCCGGCATCATCGTGCCGCGGCTGATCAAGCGCGGCGCGGCGCACTTCGTGTTGCGCAGCGCGCTCGAGGATGCGGCGCTCTACGAGGAGGTCACCCGGCTCGGTGTGCTGCGCGTCACGCCCACGAGTAAGCCGTGAGCGGTAAACGGTAAGCGGTCAACTCGGCGGCACGGACTCTCGCGGTTATCCGCTTACCGCTCACTGCTTACCACTTACAGTCTCCGGGTTCAGCACGCCGTCCATGAGACGCAGGATGCGGTCCGCGCGCGCCGCGATACCCGGATCGTGCGTGACGATCACCAGGCTCGTACCGATGCCGCGATTGAGCTCCAGCAGCAGCTCGAACACCGCTTCCGCAGTATGCCGGTCGAGGTTGCCGGTCGGCTCGTCGGCGAGCACGCACGCGGGGCGCGTCACCAGCGCGCGCGCCAGCGCCGCGCGCTGGCGCTCTCCGCCCGACAGCTCTCCCGGACGGTGCGTGAGCCGGTGCTCGAGCCCGACTTGCGCGAGCATCGTGCGCGCCTGCCCGTAAGCCGCTTGCCGTTCCGCACGCCGGATGAGCAGCGGCATCGCCACGTTTTCGAGGGCCGAAAATTCCGGCAGCAGGTGGTGGAACTGGTAGACGAAGCCGAGCGCCTGGTTGCGCGTGGCGCCGCGCTCGGATTCGCTCTGGCGCTGGAGGTCCTGCCCCAGCACGCGCACTTCCCCGCGCGTCGCATCGTCCAGGCCGCCGAGCAGATGCAGCAGCGTGCTCTTGCCCGAGCCGGATGCACCCACGATCGCCACCCGCTCGCCGACCGCCACCTCGAGATCCACCCCGAGCAGCACCGGCACCTCGACCTTGCCTTGAAGGTAGGTCTTGTGCAGGTCGCGGCAGAAGATCACCGGCCCATTGTCTGCGCCGGAGTGTTGGGTGCTACTCATAGCGTAAAGCTTCCGCAGGATTGATCCTGGCCGCGCGATAGCTCGGATAGAGGGTCGCGAGCAGGCTCACCACGAAAGAGAACACCGCGGTCAGCACCACGTCGGGCAGCTGAAGCTCCGAAGGCACGTCGGAGATCAAGTAGATGTCCTTCGCGAAGAACTTGAAGCCGAACAGGCCCTCGATGAACGGCACGACGGTCTCCACGTTGAGCGCAAGCGCGATGCCCCCCGCGAGCCCGAGCAGCGTACCGAACACGCCGATCAGGGTGCCCTGGATGACGAAGATCCTGGTGATGCTGCGCGGCGCCGCCCCGAGCGTGCGCAGGATGGCGATGTCGGACTGCTTGTCGGTCACCACCATTACCAAACTGGAGACGATGTTGAAGGCCGCGACCGCGATGATCAGGAACACCACGAAGAACATCATCCGCTTCTCGATCTGCACCGCGCGCAGCAGGTTCGCGTGCTGCGCCGTCCAGTCGCTCGCGTACACGTCCGGGCCCAGCGCGCGCACGAGATCGCGCGCGACCGTCCTCGACTGGAACAGATCCTTCAGCTTCAGCCGCACCCCGGATACGGCGTCGCCGAAGCGAAACAGCCTCTGCGCGTCCTCGAGCGCGATCAGCGCGAGCCCCGAGTCGTACTCGAAATGGTCGACCCCGAAGACGCCGACCACGGTGAACTGCCGCAACCGCGGCAGGATCCCCGCTGGCGTCACCTGGCCCTGCGGGGCCACCAGCACCACCTTGTCTCCCGACCCGACGCCCAGCGCGCGCGCAAGCTCGGCGCCGAGCACCATGCCGTATTCCCCGGGCTTCAGGTTCTCGAGCCGGCCGCTGCGCATGTGCCGGCCGATATCGGCCACGCGCTCTTCGTCCTCTGGCAGGATCCCGCGCACGAACGCGCCCCGCACCGCCGAGCCGTGGGTGAGCAGGCCCTGCGCCGCGACGAACGGCGCCGCGGCGAGCACCTGCTCGTGGCGCACCGCCCGCTCGGCGACGCGCGGCCAGTCGGCGAGCGTGCCACCGGTCCCCGACAGCTGCACGTGCGATGCGACACCGAGTATGCGGGTGCGGATCTCGCGCTGGAAGCCGTTCATCACCGAGAGCACCGTGATCAGCACCGTCATGCCGAGCGCGATGCCGATCACGGACACGAACGAGATAAAGGAAATGAAATGATTGCGCCGCTTCGCGCGCGTGTAGCGCAATCCGATTAAGAGCTCGTACGACACTGGTGGATTCCGTCCCCAGCGCACGGTGGAGCGCGCTGCGGCGTGCGCTATTCTGACACAAGGCTGCAGCTCCTCCCAACCGTGCAGCGCTGCTCGCTGTGCTAGACTCGCCGCAGCCCGCCGCGGTTGCGATGAACTGCCATTTGCTCGTTCCGAATCTGTTCTGGCCCGCGAGCGCCGGTGCCGGGCCGTACCTGGAGCGCGCGCTTCCGGGACTGGAAACTCTGTTCGCGCGCGGGCGCCGGGAACGCGAAGCGGGCTGCAGCATGGAGCGCTGGCTCGCGCGCGCGTTCGCGCTCGAGGCCGGAGAGGAGCTCCCGCTCGCACCGTTCGCGTTGCGCGCCGACGGCGTTGATCCCGGCCCGCATTGGTGGATCGGGGCCGATCCCGTCCATCTGAAGGTGCACGGCGCGCGTCTGATCCTCGCCGACGCCTCGCGCTTCTCGATCACGCAGCGCGAGGCCGACGAGCTGGTCGCCGCGTTGAACGCGCACTTCGCGACCCGGGACATCACGTTTCTTGCGCCGCGGCCCCAGCGCTGGTATGCGCGCACAAGCGAATCCCCTCCGGCACGCATGTCTCCGACGGCGGAAGTCGCCGGAATGCCGGTAGAGTCTTTCCTTCCCGCAGGAAAAGCCGGAGCGCGCTGGCGCGCGATCATCAACGAGGCGCAGATGCTGCTGCACGAGCATCGCTGCAACGCGCAACGGGAAGCGCGCGGAGAGCTCGCGGTCAATAGTGTGTGGCCCTGGGGCGGCGGACGCGCGCCGGCGCGGGTGCCCGCCGCACCGTACGGCGCGGTGTGGGCCGATCATCCGCTCGCCGCGGGGCTCGCCACGGCGAGCGGAGCCGAGGTTCACGCCCTGCCCGCTTCGGGTGAGGCGCTTGTAGCGGGAGTCGCCGCGGCCGCGCGTGATCGCGCATGCCTCGCGGTCATCAATGTCCCTCCCGCCACGGCCTACGGCGACATCGAGGCATGGCGCGAAGCGGCGCTTGCACTCGAACAGCACTGGCTCGCGCCTTTGCTCCGCGCAGTGCACGCCGGCGCGCTGGAAGCCATCACGCTGCACGCACTCGGGCGCGATTTCGCCTACCGTGTGGCATACGCGCGGCGCGACCGGCTCCGGTTCTGGCGCATCCTGCGGCCGTTGCCCGCCTACCTCGGGTAGCGTCTTGCCCACGATCGTCACGCGCGCAGTCCCTGCGGCAGCAGCCAAGCGCCTGGCGACGGAGGGCGTGCACCCCTTGCTCGCGCGGCTCTACGCCGCCCGCGGGGTCACTTCCGCGCGCGAGCTCGCCATGGACCTCGATCAGCTCGCGCCTTTGGAGTCCATGCTCCACCTGCCGCAGATGGCGCGGCTCGTCGCCGACGCGATCGGCGCGGGACGCAAGCTCACGATCGTCGCCGATTACGACGCCGACGGGGCGACCGCCTGCGCGGTGGGCCTGCGTGCGCTGCGCGCGTTCGGCGCCGCGGTGGACTATCTGGTACCCAACCGCTTCGAGTACGGCTACGGGCTCACCCCGGAGATCGTGCGCCTCGCCCGCGAGCGCGCCCGGCCCGACATCCTGATCACGGTGGACAACGGCATCGCCAGCATCGAGGGGGTGGCGGAAGCGAACCGCGTCGGCATGGCGGTGCTGATCACCGATCATCATCTCCCCGCCGAGCGGCTGCCCGATGCCGCGTGCATCATCAATCCCAACCAGCCGGGCTGCACGTTTCCCAGCAAGCATCTCGCGGGGGTGGGCGTCATGTTCTATCTCATGCTCGCCCTGCGCGCGGAGCTGCGCGAGCGCGGCGCGTTCGGCCAAAGTCGAAAGTCGAAAGTCGAAAGTCGAAAGGAAGACGATTCAACTTCCGCCTTTCGCCTGTCGCCTTCCGACTTGAGGTCCGGCGGGCCGAACCTCGCCGACCTCCTGCCGCTGGTCGCGCTGGGAACAGTGGCCGACGTGGTCGTGCTCGATCGCAACAATCGCATCCTCGTGCACCACGGCCTGCAGCGGATGCGCTCCGGCCGCATGCAGCCCGGGATCTCGGCGCTGTTCCAGGTCGCGGGACGCGACGCGCGCAGCGCCACCGCACGCGATCTGGGCTTCTTCGTGGCACCACGCCTGAACGCGGCCGGCCGCCTCATTGACATGAGCCTCGGCATCGAGTGCCTCGCGACCGACGATGCCGCGCGCGCGGCGCAAATCGCGTCCGAGCTCGACCGCTTGAACCGCGAGCGGCGCGCGATCGAGTCCGAAATGCAGGACACGGCGCTCTCCGCCGTCGAAAGCCTCGAAGCCGGCGACAGCTACAGCCTGAGCCTGTACGAGCCCGCGTGGCATCAGGGGGTGAGCGGGAACGTGGCCGGACGCCTCAAGGACCGCTTCCACCGGCCCGCGATCGCCTTCGCCCCCGCGGGCGGCGGCGAGATCCGGGGCTCCGGGCGTTCGATCCCGGCGCTGCACCTGCGCGACGCGCTGGACCGGGTGGCCGTATGCCATCCCGGCTTGATCAGGAAGTTCGGCGGCCACGCAGCCGCGGCGGGGCTCACGCTGCACGAGAGCGATTTCGCGCGCTTTCGCGACGCCTTCGAGCAAACGGTGCGCGGGCTGCTCACGCCCGCAGACCTCGAGCAGGTGATCGAGACCGACGGCAGCCTCGCGCATCACGAGGTTACCGTCGAAACGGCCCGGCTGCTCGAGGCGGAAGTCTGGGGCCAGGGCTTTCCGCGTCCGTCGTTCCACGACCAATTCGAGGTCGTGTCGCAACGCCTCGTCGGCGGCCGTCACCTGAAGCTCAGGCTCGGGCGCGCGGGGCGCGTCTACGAGGCAATGCTGTTCGGGGAGGCGGGGCCGCTGCCCTCGCGCATCGACGCTGTCCACCACCTCGAGGTGAACGAGTGGGAAGGCACGCGTGCCGCGCAGCTCATGCTGAGCAGCTGGCAGCCTGCGTCGGCTTGAAGCTCGCGGATGTATAATCGTTCCTTTTCCGCGACGCACCATGGAAGCCGAACAGATCAACGCCATTGCCAAGCGCCTGCAGGACGTGGAGGCACGCACCGCCGAGCTGCGGAGGTATCTTTGACTTCGAGGGCAAAAAAACCCGGCTCGCGGCCATAGGAACGGCGCTGGAGGATCCCGGCGTCTGGACGGACAGCAAGCGCTCCCAGGAGCTCGGCAAGGAAAAGAAGGCGCTCGAGTCCGTCGTCTCGAGCCTGGAAGCGACGACGAGCGCGGCGCGCGATTCGGCCGAGCTGTTCGAGATCGCGCGGAGCGAGCGGGACGACGCGACCCTGCGCGCGATCGATGCCGACGCCCGCGCGCTGGAACAAACGGTGGCGGAGATGGAATTCCGCCGCATGTTCGCCAATCCGCTCGATCCAAACAATTGCTTCCTCGACATCCAGGCCGGTTCCGGCGGCACCGAGGCGCAGGACTGGGCCCGGATGCTCCAGCGCATGTACACGCGTTACTGCGAGCGCAAGGGCTTCCGCGTGGAGCTGCTCGAGGAATCTCCCGGGGAGGTCGCGGGCATCAAGAGCGCCACCCTCAAGGTTGCCGGCGACTATGCCTACGGCCACCTGCGCACGGAGACCGGCGTGCACCGGCTCGTGCGCAAGTCTCCGTTCGACGCCAACAGCCGGCGCCATACCTCGTTCGCCAGCGTGTCCGCCTACCCGGAAGTGGACGAGACGATCGAGATCGCCGTCAATCCGGCGGACCTGCGCGTGGACACCTTCCGCGCATCGGGGGCCGGCGGGCAGCACGTGAACAAGACCGACTCGGCGGTGCGTGTCACCCACATCCCGACGGGCATCGTCGTGCAGTGCCAGAGCGACCGCTCGCAGCACCGCAACCGCGCGGAAGCGATGGCGATGCTCAAGTCCCGGCTCTACGAGCTCGAGTTGAGGAAGCGCGAGGCGGAGAAGCAGGCGCTGGAAGACGCCAAGACCGATATCGGCTGGGGCCACCAGATCCGCTCCTACGTGCTCGACCAGTCGCGCATCAAGGACCTGCGCACCGGCGTCGAGATCGGGAACACCCAGGCGGTGCTCGACGGCGATCTCGAGGACTTCATCACGGCGAGCCTCAAGAAGGGACTGTAGAAAGGGAGCGCTCATGAAAGAACAATCCACGCCGCCCCCCCAGGACGAGAACCGCCTGATCGCCGAGCGCCGCGCGAAGCTCCACGCCCTGCGCCAGAAGGGAGTGGCCTTCCCCAACGGCTTCTGGCGCCAGGACCTCGCCGCGGAGCTCACCGAGCGGCACGAGAAAACCGACCGCGACGCGCTCGACCTGAAACCCGTGGTGGTGAAGGTCGCGGGCCGCCTGATGTCGAAGCGCATGTTCGGCAAGGCCACCTTCGCCACCCTTCAGGACATGAGCGGCTCGATCCAGATCTTCGTCACCGACAGCTACCCGGGCAAGGAGCAGCACGAGGAGTTCAAGCACTACGACATCGGCGACATCGTCGCGGTGAACGGGGTGCTGTTCAAGACCAAGACCGACGAGGTCACGGTACGCGTGCGCGAGCTGCTGCTGCTCGTCAAGTCGTTGCGCCCGCTGCCGGAGAAGTTCCACGGGCTCTCCGACCAGGAGCTGCGCTACCGGCAGCGCTACGTGGACCTGATCGTGAACGAGGACACGCGGCTCACCTTCGTGCAGCGCTCGCGCATCGTCCAGGCGCTGCGCAACTTTCTCCTCTCCAAGCGCTTCCTCGAGGTCGAGACGCCGATGATGCAGCCGATCCCGGGCGGCGCCGCCGCCCGCCCGTTTCTCACGCATCACAACGCGCTCGACATGAAGCTCTACCTGCGCATCGCGCCCGAGCTCTACCTCAAGCGCCTGGTGGTGGGCGGACTGGAGAAAGTGTTCGAGATCAACCGCAGTTTCCGCAACGAGGGTATCTCCACGAAGCACAATCCCGAGTTCACGATGCTCGAGCTGTACACGGCCTACACGGACTACGAGTACATGATGTCCACGATCGAGCAGATGCTGCTGAACGTCGCGCAAGCGGTGCTGGGCACCCCCAAGTTCACGTATCAGGACCACGAGATCGATCTCGCCCAGCCCTACCAGCGCCTAACCATCCGCCAGGCCGTCCGGCAGTTCCTTCCGGACATTCCGGAGGCGGTGCTCGACGACCGCGCGGCGCTCGTCGCGAAGTTGAAGGAGCTCGATATCGCCTACCGCCCCGCGGACGGCATCGGAGGCCTGCAGTTGACGCTCTTCGAGAACAAGGTCGAGGACAAGCTCATCCAGCCCACCTTCATACTCGACTACCCGGCCGAGGTTTCGCCGCTCGCGCGCCGCAGCGACAAGAACCCCGACGTCGCGGAGCGCTTCGAGCTCTACATCGCGGGGCGCGAGATCGCCAACGGGTTCTCGGAGCTGAACGATCCCGAGGACCAGGCGGCACGCTTCACCGAGCAGGCCCGCCAGAAGGACGCGGGCGACGCCGAGGCGATGCATTTCGACGCGGACTACATCCGGGCGCTCGAATACGGGCTGCCCCCGACCTCGGGCGCCGGCATCGGCGTGGACCGCCTGGTGATGCTGCTCACCAACAATCCCTCGATACGCGACGTGATCCTCTTTCCGCTCCTCCGGCCGGAAGCGGGTGAGCAGTAAGCCGTGAGCGGCAAGCAGTAAGATCATGACACTCGTTTGCCACGGCTAACGGTCCCGCGTTTACCGCTTACTGCTTACCACTGACCGCTTACTGCTCACGGATCCTGTGGACCAGCCGCTCTGGCAGCCGTCCCCCGAACGCGTGGCGAACACGAATCTCACCGCGTTCATGCGGCACGTGCGCATGCGCTGGGGAGTCGCGGCGTCGGATTACGACGAGCTCTACCAGTGGTCGGTCACCGAGCCCGAGCAATTCTGGATGTCGGTGTGGTCGTTTTGCGGAGTGATCGCCGGGAGCCGCGGCGCATCGGTCCTCGTGGACGGCCACAGGATGCCGGGCGCGCGCTGGTTCCCGGAGGCACGGCTGAACTTCGCCGAGAACCTCCTGCGGCGCCGCGACCACGCGCCGGCGATCCTGTTCCGGGGCGAGGACCGCGTGGCGAGCAGCGTGACCTACGCGGAGCTCTACGCGGAAGTGTCCCGCCTCGCGCAGGCGCTGCGCGCAGCCGGGGTTGCGCCGGGCGACCGGGTTGCCGCGTACATGCCCAACGTGCCGGGCGCGGTGATCGCGATGCTCGCCGCGACGAGCCTCGGTGCGGTGTGGTCGTCGTGCTCTCCCGATTTCGGCGTCCAGGGCGTGCTCGACCGCTTCGGGCAGATCGAGCCGAAAATCCTGTTCGGCGCCGACGGCTATTTCTACAACGGCAAGACGATCGACATCGTCGATCGTCTCAGGGAAATCGCCCGCAGCCTTCCGTCACTGGAAAAAATCGTCGTTGTGCCCTACACGCAACGCAATCCGGTTGTCGACGGAACTCCGAATTGCGTCGATGTGCACGAGTTCATGGCGCCGTACCGCGCACAGGACATCGGGTTCCCGCAACTGCCCTTCGATCACCCGCTCTACATCCTGTACTCTTCCGGCACCACCGGGGCGCCCAAGTGCATCGTGCACGGCGCCGGGGGCACGCTGCTCCAGCACCTGAAGGAGCATCTGCTGCACGCGGATCTGAAGCCCGGGGAGCGCCTGTTCTACTTCACGACCTGCGGCTGGATGATGTGGAACTGGCTCGTTTCGGCGCTTGCCTCGCGCGCTGCCATCGCGCTCTACGACGGCTCGCCGCTCATCGCCGGTGGGCGCATCCTGTTCGATTTCGCCGACGCCGCGGGCATCCATGTCCTCGGCATCTCGGCCAAATACATCGACTCGATCGCCAAGCTCGGACTCTCGCCGCGCGCGACGCACAAGCTCGCGGAGCTGAAGAGCGTGCTCTCGACCGGCTCCCCGCTCGCGCCCGAGAGCTTCGATTACGTCTACCGCGAGATCAAGCGCGACGTTCAGCTCGCTTCGATCTCCGGCGGCACCGACATCGTCTCGTGCTTCGTGCTCGGCAATCCGACCGGTCCGGTGCGGCGCGGGGAGATCCAGTGCCGCGGGCTGGGAATGAAGGTCGAGGTGTTCGACGATGCGGGGCACGCCGTGCGCGGGGAAAAAGGCGAGCTCGTGTGCACGGCCCCTTTCCCCTCCATGCCGGTCGGCTTCTGGAACGACCCCGACGGAGCCAAATACCGCGCCGCCTATTTCGAGAAATTTCCCGGCGTGTGGTGCCACGGGGATTACGTGGAGCTGACCGGACACGGGGGCATGATCATCTACGGGCGCTCGGATGCCGTGCTCAACCCCGGTGGCGTGCGCATCGGCACCGCGGAGATCTATCGCCAGGTCGAGCAGCACGACGAAGTGCTGGAAAGCCTGGTCATCGGCCAGGATTGGCCGCCGGAGCACCCATCCGACACCCGGGTAGTGCTGTTCGTTCGCCTGCGCGAAGGCCTCGCGCTCGACGATGCGCTCATCGACAGGATCAAGCGCAGGATCCGCGAGCGCGCCTCGCCGCGCCACGTTCCGGCAAGGATCGTCCAGGTCGCGGACATCCCCCGCACCAAGAGCGGCAAGATCGTCGAGCTCGCGGTGCGCAACGTCGTGCACGGCCGGCCCGTGAAGAACGCCGAAGCGCTCGCCAATCCCGAGGCGCTTGCCCTGTACCAGGACCTTCCCGCCCTGCGCTCCTAAAGCCCGTATTAAAACGCCCGAAAAACCTCGAAACCGCCGATGAACGCGGATGGACGCAGATAAGATCAAGACCAACATAGACAGGATTAACAGGATGAAAACAGGATTTACATGATTATTCGATCGGCTTTAATCCTGTTAATCTTGTGAAATCTTGTAAATCCTGTCCATTTCCCTTTTTTCGTCGGCGTGTATCGGCGTTTATCTGCGATTGATATTTCTTGATTCTGTTATCGGCTCCTGGCCATCCCGGCGCGAAACCGCCAGGGGAACCGTCCGGGCGTGAGCACAATTTCACACCGTGCACCTCGCGAAACCGTAACAGACTGTTTCCACGCGCAGTCCGTCACATACGCCCGGCCCGCGCTCTCCAGAGGTCTTGTCAATAGGTGTGTAAAAAGATTCAGGCGGCTTTCCTTGTCGGCTCGATCCTCGTGCGCACGGCGATTCCGTCCTTGAACAGTTTTCCGTCGTAGACATCCCTCATCAGATGCGGCGCGTTGAGC
>VGID01000045.1 GCA_016868035.1 Betaproteobacteria bacterium
CGTTGCATCAGAGCCTATTCCCACCAATCCCAACGCCCCAGGAGGTGAACCAGCGATTGAACCTGCATTAGCTCTACGCTAGACTTAAAACTCTCACTGCAACTGGATCAGGATTCAACGCAGGTCAGAATCGTTGTATTGGTCGACCACTCGCCAACGCTCGGCGAAGCGTTCGGCCTGTGCAACGGACATACCGCGACCCTCGTCCCGCAGCGCCGCCTCATAAGCCGCGCGTGCTACCCCAACCTTAAGATTGGCGTACGCTGCAAGAGCAAGTTCGGCTTGTTGAGAATAAAGTGCGGCCTTAGTCATTTTAGATTTTTCGCTATCAGGAATATCGACGTTTCAAGGCTCCCTTCGGCTTCGCCTATAGAGGGGCAACTAAACGAAGACCCGTGCCACGGCCCTGGAAGATCTCCCCCACCCCGGCCGTACCTGACCGACTCTCCCAAGACCTTTCCATCGCTGCGTCGCACGAGCACCGTGCTTGCTCTTTGCAATGACGGGTTCCCGGTCCGCAAATACCGGATTTCGGTTTCAAAGTAATAATCATCGGATGGCTTAGCGTGCCGTTTGTTCGGAACACCGACGTTTCCCCACTTATCGAACCTCTCCGCTGGTAACTTCACCTGCTCGTAAACCTTCACGCCTCCATCTTGCTTGCACAGGCGATTCACCTCCATGTCGTAGTAGATCGTCCGGCCACCGGCGTACCAGAAGGACGCGCCGAACCATAACGCACCAATGAAGAGCGCGATCGCGTCGCGCGTGCGCGGGCTACCGCCTTCCTTAACCCGCCAGCGGCACCACGTTCTCCACAGCAATAAGGTCAGGAAGACCCATACCGCCGCGACAAAAAACAGGTAAAGCGCGCTCACGCCGCCCACCTGAATTCGTGACCGGTTTGATCCATAGTCCGGGCTACGCTAGGCCTTCGCCCCAGCGAACACCCCTATCGGGAAATCCGAAGGAAGGTTGCGCTGCGGCACCGTGACGTGCCGGTTCCCGGAAAGCCGTTCGGACGGCTCGCAAAAGGAGGCGCGGTAAGCGGCCCGCCGCTCGGCGTCGTTCGCGCCGAGCTTGAGGTACGCGCGGTGGTCGCGAACGACGGGATCCTCGCTGCCATCGGCGTGCCAGCGATAGCTCGACCAGGGGTATTCGCCAGCGCTGGCGGCGAGTCCCGCAGTCACGGGTTGCAATTCGATCCGGCGATAACAGGTGAGCAGATCGCGCGCGCCGCCGTTCAGTCCGGAGATGGACCATTTCCCCCAGACCGGATCGTTGCGCTGGTGGATGTACTTCGCGTATTCGATGTAGTGCCCGCCGACGCAGCGCATCATCATGGCCAGCCCGTCTTCGCTTTCCGGGCTCGCGAGCAGGTGCACGGCGTCCGGCATGAGCGCGTAGGCGTGGATCGCGCACCGCGAGCGCCCGGCTCCTTCCTTCAGGCAGTCGAGATATACGAGGTAATCGTCCCCGACGAGAAAGCACGAAGACTCGTGCTTCGCCCGCTGAATCACGTAGCGGGGCTCTTCCGTCGCTCTGACCGAAATCGCGTGCGGCATAGTGCACCCCCTTGATCCGATACCGCATTACGGAGGCAAGACCTGCACCCGTTTCCCCTTTTCCCTACCCTGTCCCCGTGCGCTGCGTCGCTCTGCCCGAAAACCCGTCCGCAGCCGAGATCAGCCGGTCCACCATGGAAGCGATCTGCCGGCCCGGGCTGAAATCGCGATAGCGCGCCGCGAACTGCTGCGCGCTTGACGTGTATTGCTTCTCCTCGATCATTTGCCGCACGGCAGCAGCGTAGTCCGGCGCCTCGGTGGCGGACTCCGCGATCTGTCCGGCCCCGAGCCGCGTGACGTTGCGCGCGACGAGAAACTGCTCGAGGTGCCGCGGAAACATGTACAACGGCACGCCGCCAAGCAGCAGCGACGCGGTGGTGCCGTGCCCCCCGTTGGTGATCGCAAGATGGCACTGGGTGACAATCTGCTCGAGCGTGAGCGGTCGCTGCACGAACCGGAAGCGCTCGCCTTGCAGCTTTTTCACGAGTTCTTCCCGTATTCCCGGGATGAACCAGCAATAGCCGTGGTCCGTCTCCCGCAGCTGGGCAAGAACGGTTTCCAGGTTCGGCGTGTTCGCCCGGACATAGCCGTAGATTCTTGCCGCCTCGCTGCGCGGCCACGATACCTCGGCCCCATGCTCTTCCGGCACCATGGGGCCCCAGTAGGTCCCCGCGCTGCGCCCCTCGTAATGATCCAGCTCGGAAAAAGTGCACAGGAAGTCCTGCTCGACGGAAAGCAGGTCGCGCAGATTTTCCAGCCCGGACCCGCCCGTTTCGAGCAGGACCTGGTTCATGGTGTCTACGACCCTTTGCTCGCTCTGCAGGAGGCGCTCCCGCGGCACGTTGAGCCAGGGCCGCATGCTCGGCAACGGCACGGTGCGCGGTGGCGAGCAGAAGCCCACGCCGAAGATCGCGCGGTAGGCTTCAGTGCCGCGCGCGGCAAGCAGCGCCGCCGGCGCATGTGCAAACAGGATCGCATCCGGTGCCGCAAGACGATAGAGCTCGCGCCAGGCCTTGACCGCGGTCGTGAGCGCCGGGCGGTCGCAGAATCCGCTGCGCTCGAGAATGTCGGCGTAATTGAGCGGCGCCTCGCGCGAACCGGTGCTGTCTCCGCGCATGAGCGGCGCCTGCACGAAACGCAGGCCTTCGTGCCCGAGGAACTGATCGGCATGCTGCAGGCTGCGCAACGCGCAGATCACATCGTGGCCGCGGGCCGTGAGCGCCTTTGCGAGAACGGCAAGGCTCGCGACGTGCCCGATGTTGCCTCCCAACTCCCATACGCAGAGGATCCGTGCCATGGCAGCTCCTGTTGTTTC
The DNA here is from genome assembly GCA_016868035.1 of Betaproteobacteria bacterium. Taxonomy (GTDB): domain Bacteria; phylum Pseudomonadota; class Gammaproteobacteria; order Burkholderiales; family SG8-41; genus SG8-41. Next base: position 2,881 of record VGID01000045.1, read on the forward strand.
TACTTCGTTGCTGTACTCGACGGGTTCCGCCCGTCGGGCACGGTTTCCGCACGCTCGTCGCGACCCAGCGTGATCACGTCATCCACCTGCAGTCCGTCCGGCAGACGGTGGGCGATGAAGATCATCGTCACCCGCCTCCGGAGGCGGTTCACTGTTGCCGCGAAACGTTCCGCTGTCGGTGGATCGAGACTGCTCGTCGCCTCGTCGAAGATCAGCACCCGCGGGCGCTTGAGCAGCGCGCGGGCGATCGCGATGCGCTGCTTCTGCCCGCCGGAGAGTCCCGCCCCGTGCTCCCCGATGGCCGTCTGGTAGCCTTCGGGCAGGCGCTCGATGTCTTCGTGGATCTCGGCGAGACGGCACGCGTGCACGATTTGCTCGAACGTCGCGTGCGGACAGGCAAGCAGAAGGTTGTCGTAGATCGTGCCGCTGAAGAGCACCGTTTCCTGCAACACGACGCCGAAGTTCTGCCTGAGCTCGTTCGCGGACAGGTGCCGTATGTCGGCGCCGTCGAGCAGGATCGCACCGTCGCAGGGAAGGTAGAAACCCTGCAGCAATCTCGCCAGCGTGCTCTTCCCGCTCCCCGAAGGACCCATCACGGCGACGCAGCTGCCTGCCTTGATCGAAAGGTTGAAATCACGCAGCAGGTACGGCCGGGTCTCCCCGTAGCGGAAGCTCAAGCCACGGATATCCATCGCCGCCTCGCCGCTGCCCGCCCGCGCCGGCACGAGCCGGTGCGGCTCGGCCGGCGCGTTCATGATGTCCGCGAGACGCTTCACCGCGATGTTCGCCTGCTGGAACTGCTGCCACAGCCCCACGAGGTGCAGCATCGGCTGCGAGAGGCGCGCGGCAAACATCTGGAACGCAACCAGCATGCCGATCGTGAAGTCCCGCGCCTCCATGACCATCCAGGCGCCGATACAAAGAATCGCCACGATCATCGCCTGCTCCAGCGCTCCGGCGGCGACGTTGTAGGAGTTGGCAAGCCGCCGAGTATCGAACCCCGCCTTGAGGTAGGCCGCCAGATAGTCGCCGTAGCGGGCCTGCAGCTGCGGCTCCATCTGGAGCGATTTGACGGTTTCCATGCCGGACACGTACTCGGTGAGAAAGGCCTGATTGCGCGCGCCGAGCAGGAACTGCCGGTTGAGGCGCTCGCGCAAGAGAGGGGTCACGGCGAGGCTCAATGCCGCGATCGCTGCCAGCACAGCGACCGTGATGAGCGTGAGCCCGGCACTGTAGTAGAGCATGATCGCGAGAAAGATCAGCAGAAACGGCACGTCCAGGACCAGCATCACCGCCGCGCTGGAGAGAAATTCGCGTATTGTCTCCACGCCCTGCACCCTCGCAACCAGCACGCCGGTCGCCCGGTGCTCGAAGTAGCGCGGAGGAAGCCGGAACAGGTGCTCGAAGACCTGCGCTCCCAGCACCGCGTCAATGCGATTGCCGGTGTGCAGCACGAGATACTGGCGCACCCAGCTCATCACCGCCGTAAAAGCGAGGAACACGGCAAGCGCGATGCCGATGACCGTCAGGGTCGAGAACGTGCGATGCACGATGACCTTGTCGATCACGACCTGGGTGAAGATCGGCGTTGCCAGCGCCATCAACTGAATCGCGGCCGAGGCGATCAATACGTCGCGCCAGACGCGGCGGTGCTTCAGCAACTCGGGGACGAACCAGCCGAAGCCGAACCGCGGCGTGCCTTGCGTGGACGCATCCCCTTCCGGTCCACGCGATTCGGGAACGAACAGCAGGACCTGTCCGGAGTAACGTCTGCCGAACTCCTCGAGCGTCGCGGTGAGAGCCTGACGCCCGTTCTCCTCAATAAACACGACGCGGCCGCCGTCGCAACCGGCGACGAGAGCAAGCCCGCACGCGCCAGCGCGCCCCTCCTCGTTCCCATGCGCCTCACCGGCGCTTTCTCCGTCCGCGCCAGCACCGGCCAGCACCGCGATGTAGGGCGTGGGCAACTTCGGGAGCTGCTCGAGTGTTGCGGCGCGCAGCCCGCTCTTCAGCCCCAGCGCTTGCGCGGCACGCTGCAAAGAGAGCAGGCTGTACGGTGGTGGAAACTGCTGCAGCGCCAGGTCGGGCGCAAACGGAATACGATGAAGGTGGCAGATGCCCTGCAACCCCCAGACAAACGTTCCTGCGGAAACCAGTGCTTCGGTTGCCAGAAACGCCCCCCTGTCTTTCCGGACGGCAGCCGTCTCCGCGGCGCGCCGTGTCCCGGCGTCCGCCGGAACGTTTAAGGTCGAATTGTGCCTCAACTAAAGTTATCCACAGTGCCTATTTGTTATTTCATATCATGGCATTACAGCACAAAAAACCTCTCAAACTGATAGCTTTCGGGCGGCGTGACGCATTTCACCGCGGAAATGCGCGCAACTTTTTTTGAAACGCGCACGCGTTCCCCACCGCGATGCCTGCGCAAGCCTCTGCGAAGTAGCGTTCCGCTCTTCGACGAGTGCCGCGGTAACGATTTTGCGTGCGCGAGGTTTTTGGATACCATTCGGCGCGGCGGCGCAGCTTTGAAATCGCCGCGACGACACCATCACACCCGATGAGCAGCTCCGCTTCCGAAAACCAGCCGCAGTTGCGCGTTTGCGACCTGACCCGGGCGGGACTGATCCGTGTTTCGGGCGCGGACGCACGCGCATTTCTGCACGGCCAGCTGAGTTGCGAGGTGAACGCGCTCGCGCCCGACCGCAGCACCTATGGGGCCTATTGCACGGCAAAGGGCCGTGTGCTCGCGAGCTTCCTGCTGTGGCGCTCCGGCGAGGATTTCTTCCTGCAGCTTCCCCTGCCCCTCGTCGAGCCGATCCGCAAGCGGCTCGCCGCCTACGTGCTGCGCTCGAAGGTCACGCTTGCCGACGCCTCCGCGGACTGGACTTGCATCGGGATCGCCGGCGCGGCAGCGGAACTCGTGCAGCACGCGGCGGGCCGGGGGCCGCGGGCAATACATGAGGTCGCCATCGTCCCCGATGCAATGGTGTTGCGCCTGCCGCCGGACCGCTACGAGATCGTCGCGACGCGGAAGAAAGCGCCCGCGATCGTGGAGGCTCTGACCCACGGCGCACGGTCGCTCGATCCGGAGTACTGGGAATGGCTCGAGATCCGCGCCGGCATTCCGGTCATCACGACCGCAACGCAGGAGGAGTTCGTGCCGCAGATGGTGAACCTCGATCTGATCGGGGGCGTGAGCTTCACCAAGGGCTGTTACCCGGGCCAGGAGATCGTCGCGCGCACGCACCATCTCGGGCGCGTCAAGCAGCGCATGTACCTCGCCCACGTCGCGGGTGAGGAGCGCCCCGGGCCCGGGGACAAGCTCTACAGCCCCGACCTGGGCGAGCAGGCGAGCGGAACGATCGTCAACGCCGCGCGGGCGCCCGACGGCGGCCACGACGTGCTCGCGGTCATCCAGATTGCAAGCGCCGAGAGCGGCAACGTGCACTGGAAGGCGCTCGACGGTCCGGTCCTGCAGCGCCAGCTGCTCCCCTACCCGCTCTGACCCCCGCTCGCGAGTGGGTTTAGAATCGTTGGCTATGTTCTCCTACTACGTCTATTACCGCGTGGACGCGAACCGGGCGGCCGAATGCGGGTCCCGGGTCCGTGAGCTGCTCGGCGCGATGCGCCGGGCGACGGGCGTCCAGGGCCGGCTCATGAAGAAGCGCGGAGAGCCCAATCTGTGGATGGAAGTCTACGAGGGCGTTGCCGACGACGCGAAATTCGAATGGGAGCTCGCCGAGGCCGTCGCGCGCCTCAAGATTCAGGAATGCCTGATGTCCGGTACCCCGCGGCACATCGAGTGCTTCGAGAATCCGTGAATGGTGAACAGTGATCGGTGAACGGAAAAGTCCGCGCTGTTTGCCTGCGCCGTTCTGCATGTCACCGTTTACCGTTCACCGTCTACCGTTCACCGGTTTATGTGCCTGATCCTCCTCGCCTGGCGCGCACATCCCGAGTTTCCACTGGTATTCGCCGGCAACCGCGACGAGGCGTACGCGCGGCCGAGCGCCGCCGCCGATTTCTGGAACGACGAGCCGCGCATTTTTGGCGGGCGCGACCTCGAGCAGGGCGGCACCTGGCTCGGGCTGACCCTCTCGGGCCGCATCGCCGCCGTGACCAACTACCGCGACGGGGTATCCGCCAGGAACGCACCGCGCTCGCGTGGCGAGTTGGTCGCGGGTTTCCTGCGCGGGACGGAAGAGCCCCGCGCCTACCTGCAGCGGGCCGCGCGGCATGACCCCAAGTACGGCGGCTACACGCTGATCGCGGGCGGGCCCGAGCAACTTTACTGGCACTCGAACCGCGGTACGGGCGTCGCGAAAATCGCTGCCGGCGTGCACGGGCTGAGCAACCATCTGCTCGATACCCCGTGGCCCAAGGTCGCGCACGGCAAGGAGCGCGTCGCGGCGCTGCTCGGGGCGGGCGAAGGCGAGCTCACGCGGAGCCTGTTCGCCATCCTCGCCGATCGCACGGTCGCCCCGGACGCCGAGCTGCCCGATACGCGCGTGGGCATCCAGCGCGAGCGCGAGCTCTCGCCTTCCTTCGTTGCCGGTGAGCGCTACGGCACGCGCGCCTGCACCGTGCTGCTCGTGAACCGCGCGGGGGAAGTGATGTTCGAGGAACGCGCGTTTGGCGCACAAGGGGCGCCGGGAGACACGGTAACCCGCCGCTTCAAGCTCGATACGCGCGGCGCCCCGGGAGACGCGAGAATCCCCGGTTAGCGCGCCTGCGCCTTGATCGGCCGCGACATCACCACGTGGGGGATCCCGGCCTCCATGAACTCCCCGCCCTGGACGGCGAAGCCGTGGCGGGCATAGAAGCCGATCGCGTGCGTCTGCGCGTGCAGCTGCACCTGGGCGAAACCGCTCGCGCGCGCCGAATCGACCAGGGCCTTCAGCACCGCGCTGCCCACGCCCCGGCCGCGCCAGGTCTTGAGCACCGCCATGCGACCGATATGGCCGTCGGGCAGCAGGCGCCCGGTGCCGATCGGGACTCCGTCGGGGGCGAGCGCGACGACGTGATGCGAGCGCCCGTCGAGATCGTCCCATTCCAGCTCTTCCGGCACCCCCTGCTCCTTGACGAACACCTGGTAGCGGATCGCCCGCAGCGCCTTCCGGTCGGCGTCCCAGTCGGCCGCGCGGACGGTATAGGAAGGCTGTAGGGTCACGGGGAACATTATAATTACCGTTAAAGCGGACGCCCCGAGCACCGCTTTAACTGCACGCGTTCGAGCGGACGGTAGCCCCGCCGCTCAACGCGCCCATAAGCAGTATCGACCAATGAACCACTGCCTCGGGCAAATGAGAATGAGCTACGCTGTCGAAGTGGCGGACGCCCCAGGCGCCGCTTTGACTGCGTGCGTTCGAACGGACGGAAGGACTTTCTGCCGCTCAACGCCGGCAATCGTGATGAAATGAGAGCCCGGATTTCAGTGCGATGAAAAACCTCTGGAACGACTCCGAAGCGGCCAACTTCAAGGGCGAGCTCGGGCTGCGCGTCTACACCTCGCGCCTGCTCGGGCGCGACAAGTCGCTCGTGCTCCACGGCGGGGGCAACACCTCGGTCAAGATCCGCGAGAGCAGCCTCACCGGCGAGGAGGAGGACATCCTCTACGTGAAAGGCAGCGGCTGGGACCTCGAGTTCATCGAGGAGGCGGGGTTCTCCCCGGTGCGCATGGCGCACCTGCTCAAGCTCGCGCGGCTCGAGGCGCTCACCGACCCGCAGATGGTGAACGAGCTCGTCACGCACATGACGCGCGCCTCCGCCCCGGCGCCCTCTGTGGAGACCATCCTGCACGCGGTCCTGCCGCACAAGTACGTGGACCACACCCACGCCGACGCGGTGCTGGCGATCACCAATACCGCGAACGGCGAGGCGCGGGTGCGGGAGATCTACGGCAACCGCGTCGTGGTCATCCCCTACATCATGCCGGGCTTCGACCTCGCGCAGCTCTGCGCGCTCAAGTTTCCCGCCGAGTCCGGCCCGGACACGATCGGCATGGTGCTGATGAACCACGGCATCTTCTCCTTCGGCCAGAGCGCGAAGGAATCGTATGACCGCATGATCGCGCTCGTGCAGCTTGCCGAGAACTACCTCGCGCGCCAGCGCGCCTGGTCGCTGCCGCTGCCGCGCGACGGCGCGGCGGGCGGGCCGCTGCGCATGGAGCTTGCCACGCTGCGCCGGCGCATCTGCGCGGTCTCCGGCTTCCCGATGGTGATGAGCTGCAGCCGCGAGGCGCGCGCGGTCGGATTCGCGCGCCGCAAGGACGCCCGCGCCATCGCGCAGGGCCCCGCCACGCCCGACCATGCGATCCGCACCAAGCGCGTGCCCATGATCGGGCGCGACGTCGAGGCCTACGCGCGCGACTACCGCGCCTACTTCGAGCAGCACGCCCCGCACGCGAAGGAGACGAAGACGATGCTCGACCCGGCGCCGCGCGTCGTGCTCGATCCGGATCTCGGGCTGTGCGCGCTCGGGCGCACCGCGAAGGACGCGGCGATCGTGGGCGAGCTCTACGCGCACACGACCGAGGTGATCGAGCGCGCGACCCTGCTCGGCGGCTACAGGGCGCTCGAGGCGCGGCATATCTTCGACGTCGAGTACTGGGACCTGGAGCAGGCCAAGCTGCGCAAGGCCGGGAGTGCGCCGGTGTTCGCGGGCGAGGTCGCGCTGGTGACCGGCGCGGCGTCCGGAATCGGGCGCGCCTGCGTGGAGGCGCTGCTCGCGCGCGGGGCCGCCGTAATCGGCCTCGACGTGAGCCCGGCGATCGAGACCCTGCACCGGAGGGTGGATTTTCTCGGCGTGCGGTGCGACGTTACCGAAGAGGCGAAGGTCGTCGCTGCCCTCGAAGCCGGCGTGCGCGCGTTCGGCGGTATCGACATGCTGATCCTGAACGCCGGCGTCTTCGGCGGTGGCACGAAGATCGCCGCGCTCGGAAGCGCGGACTGGCGCAAGGTCATGGCGGTGAACCTCGACGCCAACCTCGTGTTCCTGCGCGAGTGCCACGGGCTGCTCAGGCTCGCGCTGCGCTCGGGGCGCGTGCTCATCGTGGGCTCGAAGAACGTGCCGGCGCCCGGTCCGGGGGCAGCCGCCTATTCCGCATCCAAGGCCGCGCTGAACCAGCTCGCGCGCGTCGCCGCGCTCGAATGGGGCGCGGACGGCATCCGGGTGAACGTGCTGCATCCGAACGCCGTGTACGACACCGGGATCTGGACGGACGAAGTGCTGAAGGAGCGCGCCGCCCACTACGGGCTCACCGTCGAGCAGTACCGCACCAGCAACGTGCTCAGGACCGAGGTCACCAGCCGCGACGTGGCGGAACTCGCGGCCGAGATGTGCGGTCCCTCCTTCGCCAAGACCACCGGCGCGCAGGTGCCGGTGGACGGAGGCAACGAGCGGGTAATCTAGAATCGGTGAGAGGTAAGCATTAAGCAGTGAGCGGTGAGCAGTAAGCAGCGGGCAGTAAGCGGAGCAGCGGCATCGGCCTTTTCCCTTCACCGCTTACCGCTCACCGTTTACCGTTCACGGATCCTTAACGTGGCATCGTTTGAAACGCTGCGCTGGCGCAACGGGCGCCTGGAGATGATCGACCAGCGCGCGCTGCCCGCGCAGTGCACCTATCTTCCCTTTGACAGCGCGCAAGCGGTGGCCGACGGCATCCGTACGATGGTCGTGCGCGGGGCGCCTGCGATCGGGTGCGCCGCCGCGTACGGCGTGGCACTGGAGGCGCGACGGCTGAAAGACGCGGCGCCGGAGGTCTTCCGCGCCGGGCTCGAGCGCGCCTTCGAGGCGCTCGCGCAGAGCCGCCCCACGGCGGTCAATCTCTTCTGGGCACTCGGGCGCTTGCGCGAGAAGCTCGCCGGGCTCGACGGCGCGGACCAGGACGCCGTCGCGTCTGCCCTGCTCGAGGAAGCGCACGCCATGCGCGAGGAGGACGTGCGCCTGAATCGCCTGATGGGCGGGCACGGCGCCGCGCTGCTCCCGGACGGGGCGCGTGTGCTCACGCACTGCAATGCCGGAGCGCTCGCCACCGCGGGCCACGGCACGGCGCTGGGGGTGATCCGCTCCGCCATCACCGGCGGCAAGAAGGTGAGCGTCTATGCCAACGAAACGCGCCCGTTCCTGCAGGGCGCGCGCCTCACCGTGTGGGAGCTCGCGCAGGACGGCATTCCCGTCACCCTGATCGCCGACGTGTCGGCCGGACATCTCATGCGGCGCGGCGAGATCGACGCCGTGATCGTGGGCGCGGACCGGGTGGCCGCCAATGGCGATGTCGCCAACAAGATCGGAACCTACAGCGTGGCGGTGCTCGCGCAGCGCCACGGCATCCCCTTCTACGTCGCCTGTCCGCTCTCGACGATAGACCTCAGCATCGCCAGCGGCGCGGACATCCCGATCGAGGAGCGCGGCATCGAGGAGGTTACCGGCTACGGAGGCACGCGCTGGGCGCCCGAGGGCGTGAGCGTGCGCAACCCCGTGTTCGACGTGACACCCGCGGCGCTCGTGACGGCCCTCGTCACGGAAAAAGGCGTCGTCACCGCTCCCGACCGGGACAAGATCCGGAGGCTCTTTCCATGATGCGCCCGTTGCGCGACTGGATGCTGCTGCGGCTGGCGGCCGCGGCACTCTCAGCCCTGCTCGCCGGCTGCGCTAGCCTCGGAACCTATTTTCACGACGCGGGTCCACCGCCCGCCGCGCCGCTGCAGTACGACCTCGCGCGGCTGCCCTTCTCCGAGTACTGGACCCATATCGTCTTCAACGGCGAGCGGATCGGGTTCTCGCGCTTCTCGATCCGGCCGCTCGCGGGCGAGCCCGCGCGCTACGAGATCAACTCGGAAGCTTCATTCGTGCTGCGTTTCCTCGGCATCGAGAAGAAGGTCACGCTGAAGGCGCGCGACACGGTGGAGCACGATCTCGCTCTGGTGGATTTTGCGCATGAATACCACATCGACGGCAGCGAGCTGCGGCTGGCCGGCAAGCGCGAAAAAGACGGGCTGGTCGCAACGATCGTGACGGGCGGCAAGCCCAACGAGCAGCGGCTCCCGGTGCAGGGCAGGCTCTATCCCTCCAGCGCGATCGGGCTCCTCCCGGTCGTCACCGGGCTCGCGCCCGGGCGCGAATACACCTATCAGGTCTACAGCGGCCAGGTGCAGGCGCTCGCGGACGTCACCCAGCGCGTTGTCGCCTACGAGAAGAGCCAGTTCTTCACCGGCAACGCGTTCCGGATCGAGACCAGCATGCGCAACCAGCGCGTCACGACCTGGATCGACCAGCAAGGCAGGCCCGCGTTCGAGCTCTCACTGCAGGGCGTTATGATCTCCGCGATCGAGGAGCCCGGCACCGCCCGGCGCTACGTCGCGCTCGCGAGCCTCAACAAGAAGGAGAGCCTGGTCGAGTTCAGCCTGATCCGTCCCCAGCAGCCGATCGAGCGCCCGCGTGAGGTCACCGCGCTCAAGGTGGCGCTGCAGGGCGTGGACGAGCCGCCGCCCACAGACGGGTCCCAGCGCTGCGAGCGCACGCAGGGGAACATCACGTGCGAAATGCGGCGCGTCGCGGCCGGCGCCGCAACCGGGGACGAAGCTGCAGCGGATGCCGCCCATGCGCGCTACCTGCGGCCCTCGATCAGCGTGCAGAGCCACGATCCGTCGATTCGCAGCGCGGCCGGAGAGATCGTTCGCGGAAGCGCGTCGCGCACGGAACAAATCGCGCGCATCGTCGAGTGGCTGCGGGTGAACGTCGAAAAAGTGCCCCTCGATGTCTTCTCCGCGCTCGACGTGCTGGAGAAGCGCAAAGCGGAGTGCCAGGGCCACGCCTACCTCTACGCCGCATTCGCGCGCGCGGCGGGGATACCGACCCGAGTGGTCAACGGGCTGGTTTACTCACAGGAGCTGCAGGGTTTTCTCTACCACAGCTGGAACGAGAGCCTCGTCGGCGGGCGCTGGCTGCCGGTGGATCCGACGTTCTCGCAGACGGCGGTGGACGCGACGCACATCAAGATCGTCGAGGGCGAGAGCCTCGCCGATCTCATGCCGCTGCTCGACTGGGTGGGAAAGACGAAGATCCGGGTGCTCGCCGTCGAGCACCAAAGACAGTGATTCGTGAGTGGTAAATGGTGAGTGGAAAAAAAGGCGGCGACCCACCACTCACTACTCACCACTCACGCCGCTAGCAGTTTGTTGAAAAACGATCGTCGCTCCCGCGTAGGCGGGAGCCTGGAAAATCCGGTGTATGACAGATCAATGACTTACTGGATTCCCCCTCCGCGGGAATGACGTTTTTCGTGAGCGCGGCGCATTTTTCAACAAACTGCTAGAGCGTGAGGCCGCCGCTCACCTCGATCACCGCGCCGTTGATGTAGCTCGCCTCGTCCGAGGCGAGGAATGCAAACGCGTTGGCAACCTCTTCGGGGCGCGCGAGGCGCCCCAGCGGCACCTTGTCCTTGAGCGCGGCGAGGACCCGGTCCGGGATCGAGTTGATGATCGTGGTCTCGACGAAGCCCGGGCACACCGCGTTCGCCCGGATGCCCTTGCGTCCCAGCTCGCGCGCCCAGGTCTTCACCATGCCGATTACGCCGAACTTCGCTGCGGCGTAGTTGGTCTGGCCGAAATTGCCGTAGAGCCCGACGATGGAAGAGGCGTTGAGGATCACGCCCGACTGCTGCCTGAGCATCGTGTCCACCACCGCACGGGTGCAGTTGTAGACGCCCTTCAGATTGATGTCGATCACATTGTTAAATTGCTCGTCGGTCATGTTCTTGAGCTGGGCGTCCATCACGATGCCGGCGTTGTTGACCAGGCAATCCACCCTGCCCCATTTCGCGACGGTGACCTCGACCATCTGCGCAAGCGTCCCGAGGTCGCGCACGTCGGCGACGAAGCCGAAGGCATCACCGCGCGTTTCCTTGCACAGCTGGACGGTTTCCTCGATCCATTCAGGGGTGAGGTCGCAGACCACGACCTTGGCGCCTTCCCGGGCGAACTTGACGGCGGTAGCCTGCCCGATACCCCTGCCCGCGCCGGTGATGATCGCGACCTTGTCCTGAAGCTTCATGCGCCGCCTTTCTTGGTGTTCCCGCTTGTGCGGTGGTTGCGGCGCACAATCTAGCCCATTTTGGCGCAATGCACAATCCAATCAGGGCTACGCTACAACCTCTAGCGATTGCCCTTTCGGCACGACCTAACTATTGCGGCGCCGAGCGTGCTGCGGTGCGCGCAGCCCATCGAGAAGTCACGCGAGGATGAGGAGTCAACTTATTGCTTACTCGACGATTTCTACTTTGGTCCCGACGGTGACCCGGTCGAACAACTCCAGGATGTCGGAATTGCGCATACGCACGCAACCGATGGAGCCCGGCCGGCCCATCGGCACCGAGTCGGGACTGCCGTGGATGTAGATGCAACGCCGCATCGTGTCCACGTTCCCGAGCCGGTTGAAACCCACTTCCAGGCCCGAGAGCCACAGGATGCGAGTCAGGATCCAGTCCCGCCCCGGAAATTGCGTGGCCAACTCGGGGCTGTAGATTTCACCGGTGGGCCGCCGCTCCACGAATACGGTGTTGACCGGCTGTCCTGCGCCGACCTTGGCGCGTACGACGTGCCGTCCCCGCGGCGTGCAATAACTGCCGTTGCGCTCTCCTGGACCGTTCTTCGAAGTCGAGATCAAATAGCGTTTGATCTTCTCTCCATTATCTGAATAAAGATCAAGCTCTTGAGAGCTGATCTTGATCTGGATTCTAGGCATGGTCCGGTTCGCGGCGGCGGGCGGAAAAGAACGCCTGCAGCAGCCGGCCGGCAGCATCCGCCAGCACCCCGCCCTGCGTTTGCGCGTGATGATTCAAGCGGGGCTCCGCAAATAGGTTCACCACGCTGCCGCAGGCGCCCGTCTTGGGATCGTTCGCCGCGTACACGACGCGCGTGATGCGCGCGTGCAGGATAGCACCGGCGCACATCGCGCACGGCTCGAGTGTCACGTAGAGCATGCAACCCCCGAGCCGGTAGTTGCCCACGCGCCGGGCGGCGTCGCGCAACGCGACGATCTCCGCGTGCGCGGTCGGATCGGCGCTCGTGACCGGCTGGTTGTACCCGCGTCCCACGATCACGCCCTCGCGAACCACCACCGCCCCGACCGGCACCTCTCCCGCAACGGCGGCCTGCTCCGCGAGCGCGAGCGCTTCGCGCATGAAGGTTTCGTCGGACATACAGGATTGAGGATTGAGCATTGAGGATTGAGCGTGAAGAGGATAAGGCGCTTACCCTTCACTCAATCCTCAGTCCTCATTCCTAATAGCTCATGCCACTCAATCATCACCGGCTTCGGTAAGCCGTTGTTTGGCCTGGGAGAACTCATCCCAGAGCCGCAATTTTACCGACAGAATTACCGTCATTTTGACAGCCATCCCGCATCGCGACTTTCACCATCTATCGACATCTATCGAGAACAATCGGCGCTTCCACAATGGCCAGCGTTCGGGATGAATCGAGATCTATCGCTTCTCTGCATGCGAATCTTCGAGTGCAAGAACCACTCTCTTGCTCGGGACGGACCCAAAAATACGCCGGCATCAAATACCTTAACGTGTTGTCGCATCGAATTTTTATGGGCGTTTTTTTACCGTCACGACACTGCCGCACGCACGCAGCGGATCAGTGTGCATCCGCAGTCTGCTCCGCTGTTTCCTTCCATGGCTTGATCTTCGCGAGTACCTTCGCAAGGTTTGCTTTCGCAACCTCGGTATCGTAATCCGCCTGCAGACGCAGCCACCAGCCATCCGAGAGCCCGAAGAAGCGGCACAGCCGCAGATCAATGTCCGCCGTGATGGCGCGCTTGCCGGCGAGGATCTCGCCGATGCGCTGTGCAGGCACGCCGATCTCCTTCGCCAGCCGGTAGTTGCTCATGCCCAGCGGCTTCAGGAACTCCTCTGCCAGCATTTCGCCGGGCGACACGGGTTTCACTTTCCTGCTCATGTCGATCTCCGTCAGTGATAGTCCACGATCTCGACGTCTTCGGCGTCGCTCCCTGATCCTAGGTGGGGCCCTCTGCGATCGGAAGTCTCGCGCGCGCGGCGAGTTCCAGAATGCCTGCATCCTGCGTCAGCAGCAGCATGCCCTCCTCGGCTGCCGTCGCTACCAGGAGCCGGTCGAACGGGTCCGCGATTACCTGATCGAATCGCCGTGTCGCCTCGACGTGTCGCGCGGAGATTGCGAGCACCGCGAATCCCTGTGCCTCCAGTGCATCGCCAAGCGATCCCTTGGGGAGCGGCAGCTTGCCGCGGGCATTCTTGATCACCATCTCCCACAGACTCGCAGCGCTCACCGTGCAGTCCGATTGGGCTAGGATCCGGCGCAGCTCGCGCCCGAGGCGCCGGTCATCCCGCATCCAGCGATAGATCACGTGGGTATCGAGGAGATAGCGGGTCATCGCGCTCGCTTGCCCGCCAGCTCGTCGGCAATCCGTCGGTTGAACGCCGGCGCGTCCCAGTCGGGCGCGGGCGCCGGCAGCTTCGACCACCCGCCGGGCTTTCGCGGCTTGCGCCGCGCCTTCACCGGAACCAGCCGAACCATCGGTACGCCATTGCTCGCGATGACGACCTCCTCTCCGGCCACAACCGCTTTCACCAGCTTCGAGAGCTGATTCTTCGCTTCCAGCATGTTGACCTGCGTCGCCATGGTGATCTCCCTGTCGACTGCGTATGATACGCTACCTTGGCTAAGTTAGCCAAGGTGTAGCGGGTTTGACCCCTCACTCCCACTCGATCATCAACGGCTCTGGTAAGCCGTTGTTCCAGCGAGCGCTTCGTTCTGCATGAAAAAGATTTACCGTCAGACTTACCGTCGATCGCGCGTGCATCCCCGATAACAGCTTCCACGATCTATCGACATCTATCGAGGACGATCGGTCCTGTCAATTGGGCGACCTTTCGAGATGTATCGACATCTATCGGCCGCAGCGCCGTTCGTGAAGGACGTCACCGAGCCCTCCTGCGGCTCGAAGTTGCCCGAAAAAAGGTGCTGGCATCAAATGACTTAAGTAGTTGCCGCACATAAGCTTTTCGACCATTTTTTTACCGTCAACCCGTCCGAGAGACCGAAGGAGCGGCATACCCGCAGGTCCGTTACCGCACGGCTTTCGGCAAAGCCCGGCGCGACGTCAGTTCAGGCGCCACAGCGCCAGATTGAGAACACTGGCAAATGCGACCCACGCGGCGTACGGGACGAGCAACCAGCCGGCCGCGCGGTCGATCCGCCAGAACAGCACGACGTTGACGCCGACAGCGCCGAGCAGCAGCAGGATTTCGGCGAAGGCGACCCCGATCATGCGCCCGCCGAAGAAAAGCAACGACCAACCCAGGTTCAGCGCGAGCTGCACCGCGTAGACGGCCATCGCGGCGCGCGCTCCGGCCAGTTCTCGCGCCAGCCACGCGCGCCAGCCCGCTACCGCGATCATGAGGTAGACCAGCGTCCAAACGGGAGCGAACACATGCCATAGCGCAAGCGCCATCGCCGCCACCGATATCGCCGCGTGCGTGATGCGCCAGCGGTCATATTCCAGCGCGAAGCGCCGTCGCACCAGGGCCAGCAAGGCCACCGCGCACAGCAGCGCGAGTGCCGCGCGGCCGGCCGTCATGTGCGCAGTCGCGCGCCGCGGGTCGGAGGGGCCGAGCGCTTGCGGGCGCTCCCACATCAGCAGACCCACGTGCAGCAGCACGATCGCCAGCGCGCACAGTGCCAGGTAGCGGTGGAAGTAGTAGACGATATCGATGCCGAAAGGCACCGTCGCACGCCGGAAGCGCGCGGTCAGCACGAACTGCACGCCGAACATCGCCAGCGCCGCATAGCCCAGCGCCATCGAGAAGTCCCAAACGAAGCCGCGGCCCGGCGCGCGATGCACGCCGAGCAGCAGCAACAGCAAGGGCGCGGAGATGATCAGCAGATAGGCGGCGAGCCAGAGCGCGGCATCGCGCGCCGGGCGGGCGCCCCGCGCCTCACTGCCACCGCGCAGTCGCGTGCGAACCGTCATGGTGTGATAGCGACCTTGAGCACGGTATCGCGCTGGTTAGCAGAAACCTCGTAGGCGCGCTCGATATCATCGCGATTGAAGCAGTAGGTCGGCAGCGGGTCGAGGTCAAGCAGCAACAAGCCGACGCCGCCGGCCACACCACCGACGAGCGCCAGCGCGTTCATGGCAGATCAGTGTCAGCGGGACGCGGGTCCGCGATGACCAGCACATCGCATTGCGACTCAGCCAGCACATGCTTGGTCACGCTGCCGAGCAGCAGTTCCTCGGTGATGTGCGTGCCGTGCTTGCCCACGACAATGAGGTCGGCATCGTATTCCTGCTCCATGGCGATGATCTGCTGGGAGGGGTCGCCGTGTATTACTCGCACCAAATAGCTGCCCGAAGCAAGACCCGCGCTCGCCGCGAGTTCATGAAGTCGCTCGCGCCGAGTCCTGATGCCATCGCTGATGTACTGCCGAATGACTTGCTCCTCGACGCCGGCATAGGTCAGCTTGCCCGCATAGGGCAACTCGAAGGCATGCAGCAGGACGAGCTCGGCCCCAGGTGCCCATCGCCTCGCCTCACGGATGGCCGCCCGCGAGGCTGGCGAGAAGTCCACCGCGACCAGAACGTTGCGGTAGTCCTAGCGCGGCGGTTGCTTGACCACGAGTACCGGGCGCCGCACCGACTTGCGCAACAGACGCGCCGCCGTCGATCCGAGCATGGCGTGTCGCAGGAAGGACTCGCCGCGTGCGCCAAGCACGAGAAGGCCGGCATCCAGCGCATCGGCCTCGCCAGCGATGACCGCGAGCGGCGCTCCCGCAACGACCCGCGTCTGCGCGGCGATGCCCTGGCGGTCTGCGGCATCGGTCGCCAGCTGCGCCAGCCGTTCGCATGCGTCGGCCTCGAGGGCTGCCTTGGTCGGCGATAGGTTCGCGCCGAGCAGCTCGCGCAAGCTGTCGAGGGCATCCAGCTCCAGCGCGTGGAGTATGTGAATTTCGCTGCCGGCAAAAGAGGCCAGAAGAAGGGCGCGTTGCACGGCATGGCGCGCCGGCGCGGACAGGTCGGTGGCGACGAGAATCATCCGGGCAGTCGTCATTTGGGATCCTCCTTCACGTCGTTTTCGGCTACGGGCTGGTAGTCCCAGTCGCGGATGTCCTGCAGCATCCGGTCGATGTCGACCGTGGGCACGCGCAGCACGCGCAAGGCGGTCGCGCCGAGACGCAGGCTGGACTCGATCACCTCGGGATAGGCGTGCATCGCGCCTGCGCCCATCAGGGCCGAACTGGCCTGGAGATCACGTGCGCGGGCGATCACCGGAACCTGTGGGCAATGCTGGCGTAAGGCAGCGACCGCCCGTAGCGCGACGACATGGCTGCTGACGGTGACGATGGCCAGGCTGGCACGCTCGGCCCGCACCGCGGTCAGCAGCTCCGGGTCAGCGATGTCGCCGTAAAGAACGGCGTGCCCGTCGGCCTGCCCTTGCTGTACCCGCTTCGGGTCCGTGTCGAGAGCCAAGAAATCGACGCCGCTGGACTTGAGCAGAACAGCAATGGTGTGACCGACTCGGCCGTAGCCGCCGATCAGCACCTGGGGCAAGGGTAGGCCGGCAAGCTGGTCCGCCAGCGGAGAAGCCTCGGCGGCAGGCTTGGCCAGCCGGGCCGCGATCACGTCGTTGTGGCGGATAAGCAAGACGCCTCCGATCATGGAAAACAGGACGGCGTTGAGCACAATCTGACCGGTCTCCTGTGCGACAACACCGGCATCGAGCGCAATAGCAAGCAGGGCAAAGCCGAACTCGCCACCCACTGCCAGGAGCAGGGCGGTACGCCAGGAAGCGAGTGCATCGATGCCGCTCGCGCGCACGATCCCGACGACGACGACGATCTTCGTCAGTAGCAACAACAGAGCGCCCAATATGGCCCAGTGCCAGATGCGCGGAAGTAAAGCCGGATCGATCAGCATGCCAATGCCGACGAAAAACAAGCCGAGCAGCACATCGCGAAACGGACGGATGCTGGATTCCACCTGATGCCGGAACTCGGTTTCCCCGAGCATCATGCCTGCCAGAAACGCCCCAAAAGCCAGCGACAGCCCCAGACTGCTGGTCGTCCACGCGGCTGCCAACACCACCAGCAACACCGTGAGGGTGAACAGTTCGGCAGAGCGGCGCTCGGCGACCCTGTGGAAAAACGGGCGCAAAGCCCAGCGCGCAGCGTAAAAAACGAATGCGAACGCCAGCACGGCCTTTGCCATGGCCCAGCCCAGTTCGCCGGCCAGCTTGTCCATGCCGGTGGCTGTGCCCAGCACAGGAATCAGAATCAGAAATGGCACGGCGGTGACATCCTGGAAGACCGAAATGGCGAGACCGAGCCGGCCATGCGGGCTGCCGTCCTCGCCCTGTTCGGCCAGCTGCCGGCCGATGATGGTGGACGAGGATTGTGCAAATACGGCGCCGATGACGAAGGCCACGACGGCACTTATCCCGGCCAGCCACAGCAGCACGGCCACGACGACCGTTGTCAGCACAACCTGCGCGGTGCCGAGACCGAGAATCTGGTGGCGCATCGCGTGCAGCTGCGGCAGGGAGTAATTGAGCCCGATCGAGAACAGCAGGAAGACCACGCCGAACTCGGCCAGCACCTTGAATCCCGCAACATTCACAGTCGGGCCGGCGGTGTGCGGCCCGAGGATCAGGCCGACCAGCAGGTAACCGAGGCTCGTCGGAACATGCAGCCGCTGAAAGGCGACCATGATCGCCACGGCCACGGCCAGCAGGAGGATGACTTGAGCCAGGTTGTCCATAGGGTTCGTCGACTTATGCCGTCTTCTTGTGTAGGCACGAAAACAAGTGTCTACGCATCGATGGATGCCGCAGGCCATCTCCGCATACCCAACCACGTTCGACGAAACGGCGAAATTTGCTGCGCAGTAAACATCGCGCTGCGGGGATCGCCAGCGCTACCCGAGTCGAAGATTCGGTCGTGCAGGCCTCCGGCAGATGGCGCCTCATCGCGGTCACGCCTCGCGCCATCGTCTCAAGCCGTAGGCCCGCGCGATGCGTTCGACAAGCTCGACGACGCTGCTGTTGATCTTGAGCGACTTCGGATCGATCGAGCGATCTGTCTCGATCGCGTCGAGGAAGCGGTTCTCCGTCAGTGATAGTCCACGATCTCGACGTCTTCGGCATCGGCACCCGTCCAGCGAAAGCAGACGCGCCCCCCGAAATCGCAATCGCTTGTCTAACAGAGGCGGGCCAAACTGTGTACACCCGCCGATCAGCGACACACCATCGTCCCCGACGCCTGTCGTCACACCCACCTCATTTGATGCTATTATACATCACATTTGATGATGAGGCTTCCCATGAGAACAACGGTCACCATTGAAGACGAGCTCTATCAGAAGGCGTTGGACGTCGCGGATCCAGGTATGGAGAAGAGCGATCTGTTTCGTGAAGCGGTGAAGACCTTCGTGCGAGTGCAGGCGGGCAAGCGGCTCGCCGCCTTAGGCGGCAAGGCTCCGGCGATGAAGAACATTCCTCGTCGGCGACCCGCGGCGCAAACGGGCCGGTGAGTCTGGTCCTCGCGGATACTTCAGTCTGGGTTGCGCATTTCCGGCGCGCCAACCCGGTGCTGCAATCGTTGTTGGCGAACGGCCAGGTCTTGTGCCATCCGCTCATCGTGATTGAACTCGCGTGCGGAACGTTACCGGCCCCGCGCGAACGCACGATCGGCGATCTGAAGAAGCTGCAGCAGGCGGTCGTCGCGACAACCGACGAGACGCTCGCCCTGATCGAAAGAGAGCGGCTCCACGACTCCGGCTGTGGCGCAATCGACATGGCGTTGCTCGCGTCCGCACGACTCACTCCGGGCGCCAGGCTGTGGACGCTGGACAAGAACCTTGACGCTCTCGCGTCGCGTCTAGGCGTCGCTTTCGATGCCGACGCTCACTGGCTGCCAGCGTCATGAGATAGGGGGAATTACCCGCTCGATCTACGTGAACTTGCTGTGGGAGCCATAGTCCCCGATCCAATTCGATAGATTTCGAATGCCCCCTACGCCCACTCGATAGTAAACGAGATCCCCAAGTCGTTGTTGCGCAAGGAGATGTTTTCCGCGCCAACCAAGTTTACCGGCAGATTTACCGTCATTCGCATCGGGTAGCTGGAAAAAGTTTTCGGCATCTATCGAGGACAGTCGACAGCCCGACATGGCCCACCTTTCTGGATCTATCGAGATCTATCGGCCCCGGTGATGCTGCCTGGCGACATCAACGAGCCATTCCTTGGTTTGAAATGACGCTAAAAAGCGCCGGCATCAAAAGACCTAACATATTGTCTCTAAATATTATTTCGCCAATTTTTTTACCGTCAAAACACTGCCCTACAGGTTCAGAAACGTCAAAATTCGCCGCCCTCAAACGGCTTAACTTATTGTTGCACCGAAATTTTTCGACTAATTTTTTACCGTCACGTCCATCACGAATTCCCACGGTCAAGTGCTCCGGTGGCGATCATCAGCACCCCGCGCGGGAACCGTTTCTCTGGTGTTATGTCAGAATATATGCTATGTTTCTGACATTCGAGGTATCCTGTGAACACGTTGCCCGAAAGCATCCTGCTGCATGCGCGCTCCCTGCCGGAGGGCGGAATGCTCTCGCCCAAAGAGTTCCTACATCTTGGCAGCCGGGCCGCCATTGATCAGGCCCTTTCCCGGCTAACGAAGGAAGGCAAGTTGCTGCGCGTCGCACGCGGGGCTTATGTCACCACGGTATCCAGCCGTTTCGGCACGCGCCCCCCTGCCCCCGAGAAGGTCGTGGAAGCGCTGGCTGCGCAAAGCGGGGAAATTGTCGTTCCCCATGGCGCTACGGCTGCCAACGCCCTGGGATTAACCGAGCAGGTACCTATTCGCGAGGTCTATCTGACTTCCGGCCGAACCCGGAAGCTGAAACTTGGCCGCTCGGAAATACTGATAAGACATGTGCCTCGTTGGATGCTCGCCCTAGGCGCCAGCCCTGCTGGGGCGGCAGTGCGTGCCTTGGCTTGGATGGGGCCGACACATGCTGGCAGATCACTGGCGGCCTTGCGCCGGACTTTGCCGCCGTCGGAATGGCGTACATTGGCATCTGCGCGAGCGATACTGCCCTCCTGGATGGCGCGCGCAATCGGCGAAGAAACAGCCCGTGGCTGAAGCCTTCCTCAAGCTCAACCGCGACGATCAGCGCGAAGTTCTTGAAACGGTTCGCGCGAAAACGGATCGCCCGACGCACTTGCTTGAAAAGGATGTGTGGGTCGTCTGGACGCTGGGTGCTCTCTTCGATTCGCCATTGGCCGCTCATCTGACCTTGAAAGGCGGTACGTCCTTATCCAAAGCGTACAAGGTGATCGACCGGTTCTCCGAGGACATCGACCTTACCTACGACATCCGCAAGTTGATCGCGGATCTGGTCGGCAAAGAATGCACTTTGCCGACGAACCGCAGTCAGGCCAACAAATGGACCAAGGCGGTGCGCGAGCGTCTGCCGGAATGGATCGCAAGAAGCGTGCGTCCGATCATCGAGGGTGCGCTGGCCCGTGAGCGGATGGAAGCCAAACTGGAAATCGGCGGCGCAGAAAACGAGAAACTGCTGCTCCATTATTCCGCGCTCAAACATGGCACCGGCTATGTTTCTCCAGTTGTGGTGTTGGAATTCGGAGCGAGGGCCACAGGTGAACCGCATCAGGTGATGCCCGTGGCCTGCGACATGGATGGGCATATTGAAAATGTGTCATTTCCCACCGCATTTCCTACGGTGATGGGCGTGGCGCGGACGTTTTGGGAAAAAGCAACTGCGGCGCACGTCTACTGTGCTCAAGGCCGGATACGCAGCGAACGATACGCTCGCCATTGGCACGACTTGGCCGCGCTCGGGCAAAGCCAGTACTTCGAGGCTGTCATTGCGGACCGTGCCGTAGCGCTGGTCGTCGCCCAGCACAAATCCTTCTTCTTCGTTGAGAAGGACGCCGCTGGAGGCACCATTGACTATATGCCGGCCGTGACGGGGCATCTGCATCTCGTCCCCACCGGCGAGGCGCTCCGTGCCCTCGCCGATGACTACGCGGACATGCGCGAGGACCAGGTTTTGCTAGGTGAAGCCCTCACTTTCGACGAGTTGATGCGCGCCTGCAGCGAGGTAGAGAGCCAGGTGAACAGGGCTACTATTCGCGACGAATGAATTCAAGGGGCCCGCCGCACAGGCGCGCATGAGAACCCGGCGGGTTTACCGTCGATCATCGCGGCACGATTTCGTATAAACCCGCATGGATGCTTGGCTTTGCTCGCATTTTTACCATCACGGCTCCAACCGGCCTGACGTTACACCAAATTCACCGGCCGACCGCCAAAAGTTTACCGTCAGATTTACCGTCAAATTTTTCCGCTTGTTGGCGATAGTCCCTGAAACCTCGAGTTCGGTCTCTGAGCGCCTGTTTACTATCCACTATCCAAATCAATAAATTCGCCGCCTGCGGCAGCCCGAACCGATAGTCCGCGATAGATCCCGATAGATGGCGAAACCTACTCCCACTCGATCGTCGCCGGCGGCTTGCTCGAGATATCGTAGACCACGCGGTTCACGCCGCGCACTTCGTTGATGATCCGGTTGGCCGTCTTCGAGAGCAGGCTGTGCGGCAGCTCCGCCCATTGCACGGTCAATTGGAATGTTTTCCGCGTGCTCACGGCGTCATCGAGACCTTGATCGCGTGCTCGATCCGGCGCCGGGATACCTCCAGCGCATGCTGGAAGTCCGCGAGCGGGAGATTGTGGGTGACGACAGGATCGAGGCGGATCGCGCCGCGCCGCACGTACTCGATCGCGCGCGCAAAGCAGTTCGCTTCGGCGCCGCCGGACATGGTGCGCCCGATGAAGGTCAGCTCGTTCTGGTTGGCGGCTTCGGGCCATGGGAGCTAAAATCCATCGTGCTGCGCGAGACCGGGAAGAAAATGAGGGTGTGACCGCGGCGCTTTGCGCTGCGCAGACCAGGCAAGGAGACATCATGGCGAAGCTCGAACTTCACGACCCCACCGGCAGCATCGAGGTCAGGCAGCTTCATGCCGCACGGCTCGACGCGATCTGCGGCAAGCGGATCGGCTTCCTCACCAACGAGCAGTGGCAGGCCTACTTCGCACTGCCTCTCATCAAGGAGATGATCGAGAAGGATTTCCCGGGGACCGAGGTGCTGCCGCTCGATGCTTTTCCGAAGGGCAACGACCACATCGGCCTGCCCGCCACGGCGAAGCTCGTGAAAGAGAGCGGCGTGGACGCCATCATCATCGGCAACGCGGCTTGAGGGTCCTGCGCCACAGCATGCGGCCGTGCAGCCGCTAATCTGGAAACCCTGGGCATCCCGACGGTGATGATCGCGCGCAGGGACTTCGTGGGCGTCATACGCAACCTGATGTCGGGCCGCGGGTTCGCGCCGGACGCCGCGATGGTGATCTTCCCCATCGAGAGCTTCCTGCCCGGCAGCGATACGAACCCCATCCGCCTGCGCAAGCAGGAGTTCTACGACGGGCTGACGCGCTGGGCCCCCGCCGGCGCGGGCGGCAAGCCCGGCGAGAGCCGCACGTTCGCCGTCGAGCACGCGCCGCAGGAAGACGCGACGCTCGCCGCGAACCGCGCCTACGCCCGGCGCCTGTGGGGCGACGGCTTGCCGCTGGTGCCCGCGACGCGCGGGCGCGTGGACTGGGTCCTGTGCGGCTCGGTGCTGCCGCGCGCGCACGTGCTGGGCAAGTTCCCCCCGCGCGGCGGCGTGGCGACGGTCGAGGGCGCAGCGATCGCGCTCGCGATGGCGGGCGGGCGGCCCGAGTACCTGCCCGTCCTCGTCGCCGCGGTCGAGGCCTTCCTCGACCCGCACTCCGACGCCGACGCGCTGCAGGCGGACTCGGGCAGCGTCTACCCGGTCATCATCGTCAACGGCCCGATCGGCCGCCGGATCCGGTTGAACGACGGCTTCGGCTGCCTCGGCCCCGACCCGCGGCATCCCGCGGGCGCCGCCATCGGGCGCGCGCTGCGGCTGATGCAGCAGAACCTCGGCGGCGCCCTGCCCGGCGTGGGCGCGATGGCGATGTACGGCGCGATGCGCTACACCAACGCGGTATTCGCGGAAGACGAAGCCGGGCTGCCCGAGGGCTGGCTGCCGCACGGCACCGAGCGCCACGGCTACGCGCGCGGCACGAACTCGGTGTCGCTGGTCTTCGCGAACGGCGCGACCAACATCAAGCGGCGCAGCGCGATCAAGGAGACGCCCGAGGAGGACGCGCTGCAGGGCATGCACCGCATCGCCGACGTGCTCGCCGGCGCGCAGCTGGGCGGCCTCGTCGGCTACCGCGAAGGCACGCCCGGCGTCCTGATGATCCCGCAGGTCGTCGCGCAGATGATGGCCGGGCTCAAGTGGACCAAGGCCTCGATCCGCGAATTCCTCTGGGAGCATTCGAAAGTGCCGATGGAGCGGCTGCGCCGGTCCGGCGCGCGCCAGTGGATCGAGATCCAGGCGCCCGAGAGCCTCGGCCAGGACCCGTGGCCTGTCGCGTCGAAGCCCGACAACCTCGTGCTGGTCGTCGCCGGCGGCGGGCATCCCACCAACGCGTACTGGCTGCCCGGCTGCTGCCCGCGCGTCATCGGCCGCGAGATCCGCGTGCCCGAGTCGTTCGACGCGCTGCTCGCCGAGGCGGCGGCCGAGCTCGAGCCGAATACCTGAACCCGCCGCAGTCACCACGACAGGGAGGCGTTTCCGCAATGACCGCATTGAACGAGCTCACCGCCACCGAGATGGTGGCGGCCGTACGCTCAGGCAGGACGACCTGCGAGGCCATCACGCGCGCCTGCCTCGACCGCGTCGCCGCGCGCGAACGGGACGTGCAGGCCTGGCAGTACGTCAACCCCGACCAGGCTATCGCTGACGCGAAAGCGCGCGACCGCTCGGATCGCAAGGGCGCGCTGATCGGCGTGCCGTTCTCGGTCAAGGACATCATCGACACCGCCGACATGCCGACCGAATACGGTTCGCCGATTTACGCGGGGCACCGCCCACGCGCCGACGCCTCGTGCGTGGCACTGAGCCGCAAGGCGGGCGGCGTCCTGCTGGGCAAGTCGGTCACCACGGAATTCGCGAACGTTCACCCTGCGAGAACCCGCAACCCTCTCGACCTCACCCGCACGCCCGGCGGGTCCTCCAGCGGCTCCGCCGCGGCGGTGGCGGACCGCATGGTCGCGCTCTCCATCGGCTCGCAGACCAGCGGCTCCACCGTGCGCCCCGCGGGCTTCTGCGGGGTATTCGGCTATCGCCCGACCTACGGCGACCTGCGCTGCGTGGGCATCAAGGAGGCGGCGGGCTCGTTCGACACCCTCGGTCTCATCGCGCGCTCGATCGAAGACATCGCGCTCTATCGCGATGCGCTGCTGGACATCGAGCCCGTGCCGGTAGCGAAAGGCGTGCAACCGCCCCGCATCGGCTTCTGCCGCACGCACCTGTGGCCGCTGCTGGAGCCTTCCACGCAGGCGCTGTTCGAGGAAGCCGCCGCCCGCCTCGCCCGCGCCGGCGCAAAAGTAACCGATCTCACGTTGCCGCCGGAGTTCGACGGCATCCCGGAGGCGCACAAGCTCATCTCGGGATTCGAGTTCTCGCGCAATTTCGCGTGGGAGATCGAGCATCACTGGGAGAAGATCAGCACCACGCTGCGAAACGGCCGCATCAAGGACGGCCTCGGGTGCGGCTTCGAGCGCTACCTCGAGGCACGCGACCTCGCCGAGCGCTGCAGGGCCCGCATCGGGGCGGTCATGGAGCCGTTCGACGTCCTGCTCACCGCCTGCTCGACCGGCGAGGCGCCGGTCGGCTTCAACACGACCGGCGTCACGACGCTCGCGCTGATCTGGACCAGCATTTACGTACCGGCGATCTCGGTGCCCGCGTTCAAGGGCCCGGCCGGCATGCCGGTCGGCGCCTACATCGTGGGCAAGCGCAACCGCGACCGCGACCTCTTCGCGTTCGCCGAATGGATCTATCGCAAGCTGGCATAACGGCAACTTTCAAACGGAGGTGACGATGCGGTACGGAACCGGCAGAAGCAGTCTGGCGCTGTTCGGCATGCTGTGCGCAATGGGCCCGGCCATCTCGGCGGCGCAGGGCTATCCTTCCAAGCCGATCCGCGTCGTGGTGGCGTTCGCGCCAGGCGGCGGCACGGACGTTTATGCCCGCCTGATCATGAACCGTCTCGGCGAGCGTCTCGGCAACGCCCGGATACTGATCGACAACCGGAGCGGTGGCGGCGGATACATCGGCGCGGAGATCGCGGCGAAGGCGCCCCCCGACGGCCATACCCTATTCTTTACCGCGGCGAACATCGTGATGTCGCTCAAGCTCTACCCGCAGCAGCCGGTAGACCCGATGAAAGATTTCCGGCCGGTCTCGCTGCTCGTGAAAGAACCGAGCCTCCTGGTCGTGCATCCCTCACTGCCGGTGAAGACCGTAAAGGAGCTGATTGCGCTCGGCAGAGCGAATCCCGGCAAGATCAATTACGGCGGCGGGCACGGCACTTCGTCGCACCTCAATACCGAACTCTTCAAGTACATGGCGAAGGTCAGCTTCACGCAGGTGCCGTACGCGGGGGGAACGGGTCCCGCCGTGATCGGGGCGCTGATTGGCGAGGCGCCGGTGATGATATCGCCGATTTCTGCGGTGATGCCTCACGTGAACAACAAGCGCCTGCGCGCACTGGCAATCACTTTGCCCGAGCGTTCGGCAGCGCTGCCGGACATTCCGGCTATCGCCGAGAACCTGCCCGGCTACGCAGCGTTCCAATGGTACGGAGTGCTGGCGCCGGCCGGCACGCCACAGGAGATCATCGGCCGGCTGCACGAGGAGCTTGGGCGCGTGATGCAGTTGCAGGACCTAAGATCTCGCATCGCGGGGGAAGGTTCGATTTCGATGAGCAGCACGCCGCAGGAATTCACGGCGCACATGCGCGAAGAAGCGGTCAAGTGGGCGAAGGTGGTGGAAGTCTCGGGCGCGAAGCCCAACTGATGCCAACCAAGTTGTAGTGGATTGCGCCATGCTCAAACTCTGGGGACGCCCCACCTCGGCCCGCACGCAGAAAGTGCTGTGGACACTTGCCGAGATCGGGCTCGAGTTCGAGTTCATCCTCGCCAGCGCCACCATGGGACCCGGCGGGCACGTGTCGAAGGGCAACCAGCCGTTCGGCATCGTGAACACGCCGGAGTACCGCGCGAAGAATCCGAACGGGCGCGTGCCGACGATAGACGACGACGGTTTCGTGCTTTGGGAATCGAACTCGATCGTTCGTTATCTCGCCATGCAGTATGGTCCGGAATTGCTCTACGGAAACGACACCCGGACCTTCGCTTCGGCAAGCCGGTGGCTCGACTGGGAGAACAACGAACTGTTGCCGCCGCAGCACGAGATGGTGATGCAACTCGTTCGCCTGCCGGCCGAGCGGCGCGATTCGGGTGCACTGGATGATGCGAGACGAACTTTCGTGCATCGCCTGCAGATCGCTGAAGACCAGCTTGCCCGCACCAGGTACATGGCCGGCGATCGCTTCACGTTCGGGGATATTCCAATCGGTATCCGGGTACACCGTTGGTATTTGTTCGGGCTGGAGGGTCCTTCGATGCCCAACATTGCTCGCTGGTACGATGAACTTAAGGCACGGCCTGCGTTTCAGGTGTGGACCGCCCCACCCGAGAATCACCTTGAGGGCTGAAGGCGGAACATCCGGGGCCGGAGGATCGACCGAATTTCAACTGCATGTCGAGGAGGAAGCATGAAGACAGCAAAAGCGGTGTTTGCAATTGCAGTTCTCTGCCTGACCGGCATGCCCGCAGCCTGGGCTCAATCGTATCCCTCCAAAACCATACGCCTGATCTCGCCCTATCCGCCCGGCGGCGGCACGGACGCGACGGCGCGCATCATCGCGCAGGCGCTCGGCGACCAGATGGGCCAGCAGGTCGTCGTGGACAGCCGCGCCGGCGCCAGCGGCCGCATCGGCACCGAGCTTGCCGCCAAGTCGTCTGCCGACGGCTACAACCTCGTGCTCGGCAATATCGCGCCGCTGGCGATACTGCCGGCCTCGGGCGCGAAACTCGCCTACGACCCGATTGGCGGCTTCAATCCGGTGAGCCTGATCGCGACATCCGATTACATCCTGACCGTGCATCCCTCACTGCCGACCCGCAGCGTCAAGGACCTGCTCGCACTGGCGAAGTCGAGGCCCGGCCAGCTGACCTACGCCTCCAGCGGCAGCCTCGGCGCGCCCCATCTCGCCGGCGAATTGTTCAATCTCATGGCCGGCGTCAAGCTGCTGCACGTGCCCTACAAGGGCAACGGGCCCGCCGCCATCGCGGTGCTGACCGGCGAAACGACCATGATGTTTGGCACCGGCCCTTCGGTGGTGCCGCACATCGGTGTCGGCAAGATGCGCGCGCTCGCCACGACCGGCGGCAAGCGCTCGATGCCGGATCTGCCGGCCATGAACGAGATGATGCCCGGCTATGAAGTCACCCAGTGGTACGGCATCCTCGCTCCTGCCGGCACGCCGCCGGCGATCGTGGAGCGTCTGCAGAAGGAGATCGCCATCGCCATTGCCAATCCCAAGGTGGCGCAACTCTTCGTCAAGCTCGGCACCCAGCCGGTTTCCAACACGCCCGCCCAGTTTTCCACCCTCATACGGTCCGAGATCGAGCGCTGGACCAAGGTGATTAAGGCGGCGGGCATCAAGGCGGACTGAGCAAGCCGACATATGAAAGCGGACGGGGCTGTCGACGAATTCGAATTTTTTCTGGAGAAGGCGTGGTCGGACGGTCTGCCGGTGGTCACGCCCACCGAGCAGCGCATACAGCACATGCTCGCCGCCACCCGCCGCGATCCCGGGGAACTCGTCGGCAACGTGCCCCCCGCCATGGAGCCGGCCACCGTGCGCGATGTCGCCATACATGCGCTCATGGCGGGCTGCAAGCCCGAATACCTGCCGGTGGTGCTCGGCGGGCTCGCGCTCATGCTGCGCGAAGAGTTCAATCTCAACGGCGTGCAGGGCACCATGCACGGCGTTGCGCCGCTCATGATCGTGAACGGCCCCTATGCGCGCAAGATCGGTCTGCACGGCGGCAACGGCTGCTTCGGGCCGGGGTTTCGTGCCAACGCCTCGATCGGCCGCGCCATCCGGCTCATGCTGCTCAACCTCGGCGGCGGCATCCCAGGCGTGGGCTCCGCGACGGTCTTTTCCACGCCGCTGCGCTACACCGCCTGCCTGACCGAGAACATGGAGAGAAGTCCCTGGGAAACGCTCGCAGTCTCGCGCGGCTACGCCCCGGATGCCGACGTGATCACCTGCGCGATGGTGGAGAGTCCGCGGCTATGTTACGACGACGTGAGCCAGGAACCGGGACGGCTGCTGAATGGCATAGCCGATTCGATGACCGCGATGAGTTCGTGGAACATGCATGTGCGCTCCGACATGGTCGTGGCGCTGGGCCCTGAGCAGGCAACCATCTGCGCGCGGGCGGGCATGAGCCGCGCCGACGTGCATCAACGGTTGTGCGAGCTGGCGGGCCGCAGGGTGCGCGACCTGAAGAACGGCGGCAACTGGCGGCGCGAGCGGGCGCTCAAGATCAACGTCGATCCCGACGACGACGACTGCTTCGTGCCCGCGATCAAGGACCCGCGCGACCTGCATCTGATCGTCGCAGGCGGCTGGGGACCCCTTACCGCAGTCTGTCATGGCTGGGGGGGCGGCAGCCGTGCCGTTCACGGAACCTACCAAGTTTGAGTCTGGATGCGCCGAACCATGGACGAATTCGAATTTTTTCTGGAGAAGGCGTGGTCGGACGGTCTGCCGGTGGTCACGCCCACCGAGCAGCGCATACAGCACATGCTCGCCGCCACCCGCCGCGATCCCGGGGAACTCGTCGGCAACGTGCCCCCCGCCATGGAGCCGGCCACCGTGCGCGATGTCGCCATACATGCGCTCATGGCGGGCTGCAAGCCCGAATACCTGCCGGTGGTGCTCGGCGGGCTCGCGCTCATGCTGCGCGAAGAGTTCAATCTCAACGGCGTGCAGGGCACCATGCACGGCGTTGCGCCGCTCATGATCGTGAACGGCCCCTATGCGCGCAAGATCGGTCTGCACGGCGGCAACGGCTGCTTCGGGCCGGGGTTTCGTGCCAACGCCTCGATCGGCCGCGCCATCCGGCTCATGCTGCTCAACCTCGGCGGCGGCATCCCAGGCGTGGGCTCCGC
>VGID01000046.1 GCA_016868035.1 Betaproteobacteria bacterium
TGTGGTCTTCTCTTTCATGGGTGGCGTCTCCTTTCACCCCGGCGCTAACCGGGCGTTGGTTGAAGTCAAGCTTCCAACCGAAAGGCTACGCCGCCTTCCTCATTTACACACTTTTTGATCTTACCTCCTTACCGCTTACCGCTTACCGCTTACCGCTTACCGCTTACCGCTTACCGCAGTAAGTGTCAGGCGCTGAATTGCTTCACGCGCCGCCGGAGTTCGTGCAGCGCCGAGGCGCTCGCTTCGGCGCTGTAGCGCAGCGCGACGTAGAGGCGGGTGATGGCATCGATTGCCGGGGCGAGGTCAGGGCGCAACGGTGCAATCCGGCGCGCGTAGTCCGAAGGCCCTTCCGCGGCGTCGCGCGCCAGTCCTTTGCGTCGCAGCTTGTCGCAGAAGCGAGAATAGGCGATCTTCACGGGATCGCGCACCCGCAACCGCAGCCCGCGCAGCATCAGCGCCGAGAGCACGGCCACCGTGAGCGCGGTCGCCCAGAGGAGAACGATCGCGAGGGCGCGCCACGTCACGTCGTCCATGCCGACGCTCGTGAGCAGCCTGCGCTGGCGCTCGGGGGTGTACCCGAGCACCCACTGGTTCCAGCTGTTCGTTACCAGGTCCCACGTGAGGCGCAGCTGCCGCAGCAGCTGGAAATCCCCCCGCACCATCAGCGGCAGCGGATCGGTGCGTGGCACCGCGGCGGCGATACCCGCTTCCACCCGCAGCGGCGACACCGCCCCGGTTGGATCCACGCGCACCCATCCCTGGTCCCTGAGCCAGACCTCGTTCCAGG
This sequence comes from Betaproteobacteria bacterium, assembly GCA_016868035.1. Taxonomy (GTDB): domain Bacteria; phylum Pseudomonadota; class Gammaproteobacteria; order Burkholderiales; family SG8-41; genus SG8-41. The sequence goes on from VGID01000046.1 coordinate 788, forward strand.
CATGAGCATCGGCCTGGCGCACGATGAGATAGTCGCCGACCGGGTTGACCTCGCCGCCCTGATAGCCCGTCACCACCCGCGCCGGTATGCCGGCTGCGCGCATCAACACCGCAAATGCCGAAGAGTAATGCTCGCAGAAGCCGCTGAGCGTGTCGAACAGGAATTCGTCCACCGAATGCTCGCCGAGCAGCGGCGGGGAGAGCGTGTAGCGGTAATTCTGGATGCGGAACATCGCCAGCACTTCCTTGATCAGCGCGCGGTCGTCGGGATGCTTCGCGCGCAGCGCGCGGGCAAACGCTGTCGCGCGCGGGTTGAATCCGGCGGGCAGCTGCAGCGCGCGGTTGAGCGCGAGGCGGTTTTCGGAGATTCCATAGCTGAACTCGAGGTGGGACACCATGTCGTAGCGCACGCGCGCGGTCACCGGGTCGGCGGCACGGATCTGGAAATCCGAGCTGGTGACGGAGCGCGCGGGCACGGTCGCGGGCAGGTCGAGCGCGAACATCCAGCGCTTGTTGTGCGGCTCGAGCGTGACCTCGTACGAGACCGGCTCTCCATGGCTCGTGAACTGCGCCGCGCCGTACAGGAAACGCGGCGTGGACCAGGTGCGGCCGTCGAAGTCCCAGAGCACCGGCCCGCGCCAGTAGAGCTGCTTGGGCTGCGGAATCGCGGAATCGAACTTCACGCGGAACGCGGCCGCATCGAGCAGGATGAGATTGGAGATGCTTCCCGGCGTCATCGTGTCCGAAAGCCCGCTCACCCCCGTGTACGCGTCGTGCGGAAGCCCCCACAGAGGCCCCGGGACGCGCGGAAAGAGCAGGAACAGCACCAGCATGAGCGGTGTGGACTGCGCGAGCAGCAGCCCGGCGGTACGGAGCTGGTTGTGGAACGACGGCTCGTCTCGCGTGAAGTGCAGCCCGATCATGGCTGCGGTGATCACCCAGACGCACGCAAGCATGTAGAGCCCGGTGGGTATGGTCTGGGAGTAGAGGAAGTTGGTGATGACAAGGAAGTATCCGAGGAAGCTGAGCAGCATCGCATCGCGCAGCGAGCGCGTCTCGAGCAGCTTGAGCCCCAGCATGACCACGAGCAGCGCGACGCCCGCGTCGCGCCCGAAGATGGTGCGAAAATTGAGGTACACGCCGATGGTGGCGGTGATCACGATCAGCAGCAGCAGCCAGCGGCTGGGCAGGGCGAGGCGCCCGTAGCCGAGATACATGCGCCAGGTCGCGAGCATGGCGACGAGCCCGGTGATCCACCACGGCATGCGCGCGGCATGCGGCGCCGCAACCATCGCGAGCGCGAGCAGCAGCCACAGCAGGTGGCGTAGCGCGAGCGGTTGTTTCGGGTCGGTCATTTCAAAGCCGGTGAACGGTGAGCGGTGAACGGTGACCGGAGAACTTCAACAAAATGGTTCTCGTCGAGCCACTGCTCACTGCTCACTGCTCACTGCTCACTGCTCACGGTCGTAAAGGGCGAGCGCCTCGAGGCAGCGCTCGCGTTGCGCCTCCGCGAGCGCCATGTCCACGATTTTTCCCGGCAGGCGCAGGCCGTAGGAAAGCCCGCCCGCGTGCGCGTCGAGCACCCAGCGCGCGAGCTGCGAGAGCTTTTCCTCCGTTCCCATGTGTGCCGGCAGCAGCGCCCAGTCCAGCCACAGCTCGGTATCGGAGCGCCCGCTGAACTGCTTTGTGAGCAGGCCGCGATCGCGCGCCGCAACCTTCCACGCGATATGCCGTGGCGAATCGCCAAGGTGGTACTGGCGCAATCCGGAGAAATCTTCCTGCCCGCGGCCGTGCTCGGCGCCCGGGCGCGCGCTCGACTCCGCTGGCGGAAGCGCCAGGCCGGGGTAGGCCGGGCGAGGATAGACGATGCACTGCATATCGAGCTCGAGGTACGCCCATGCGCGGAACAGCCCGAGCGGGTAGCGCGTGTAGAGCGTCATCCTGCCGGGGCGCAGGAGCCCGCGCCGCGGAGCCGGCAGACCGATGACCGCAGCGGCGCTGGATCGCGCCGGCACGTCCACGAACACGGCATCCTTCCTGTCGTGGGTGAGTCCGATGCTGTAACGGGGCATGGCAGTGCCGTTCTCGATATGGACCGTGAAATGCGCGATGTCCCCGGCAAAGACCGCTTGCGCGCGCCCCGCCGTGATCCGCAAGTTCGCGAGGTTGCGGAACGTATGGACCATCGCGTTCACGCCCATCGCCGCGAGGAGAAAGGTCAGGACGAATCCGAGGCTCAGGTTGTAGTTGATCGAGCCGAGCAGCATCAGCATCAGCATCGCGGCGAACGTCAGCCCCTGGCGGGTGGGCAGGATGAACACCCGCCGCTGCGCCAGCACGATGGCGCCCGTCTGGGGCCCGCGCAACTGAAACAGCCAGCGATAAATCGAATTCTTGACCGCCGCGTACATCGATGATCAGGACTGAGGACTGAGGACTGAGGATTGAGGATTGAGGATTGAGGATTGAGGATTGAGGATTGAGGATTGAGGATTGAGGATTGAGGATCGGGGATTGAGCAATTGGGATCGAGCGAGCGCTCTACAACGGGATTTGCTCAAGCAGCAATTTTCGCTCAATCCTCGATGCTCGCTCCTAGGGAATGGCCACTTGCTTGATGAGGCGCGCGGCGACGTCAGCGCCGTTCAGCCGTCCGGCCTCGCTGGTGGGAGCCAGGCGATGCCCGACCACCCCGGGCAGCACCGCCTGCACGTCCTCCGGGATCACGTGCCCGCGGCTCGACATCAGCGCCCACGCCCGCGCGGCGTGCAGCAGCGCAAGGGCAGCGCGCGGGGAGAGTCCGTTCAAGTAATCGGAGACGCGGCGCGTGTGATTGACGAGCGCCTGAACGTAATCGAGCAGCGCGCTGGAGGCGTGGACCTGCTGCGCGCGGTGCTGCAGCTCGAGCAGCTCCTGCGCGGTCATGCTGGGTTTGAGCTCGGCGAGCAGGTCGCGCCGGTCCTCCCCCTGCAGCAGCGCGCGCTCCGCGTCGCCGTCCGGGTAGCCCAGATGGATGCGCATGAGGAAACGGTCGAGTTGCGATTCGGGCAGCGGGAAGGTGCCGACCTGGTACGAGGGATTCTGGGTGGCAATCACGAAAAAGGGTTGCGGCAGGTGCCGCGTCTCGCCTTCGGTGGTGACCTGGTGCTCCTCCATGGCCTCGAGCAGCGCGCTTTGCGCCTTGGGCGTGGCGCGGTTGACCTCATCGGCGAGCACGACCTGGTTGAAGATCGGCCCCGCATGGAACTGAAAGCCGTTGGTGTCGCGGTTGTAGATCGACACCCCGATGATGTCGGCTGGGAGCAGGTCGCTCGTGAACTGGATGCGCTGGAATCCGAGTCCGAGAGAGGTCGCGAGCGCGTGCGCGAGCGTGGTCTTTCCTACCCCCGGAATGTCCTCGATCAGCAAGTGGCCGCGCGCGAGCAGGCATGCGATGGCGAGCCGGATCTGGCGCTCCTTGCCGAGTATGATGCTACCCACCTGGGCAACGACTTTTTCGATGCGCTGGGTCATCTTCCACTGCGTGGCGCCATCCGCTGAGTGTGCCACAACCATGGCATTTCGTCCCGTATCCGGTAGGTCCATGTGCCTCCCTTAGAGCGCCGTTACGATGCGCACGAACTCCTGCTCGTTTGCGGCATCTTCCGGACGGATCGGTCGCATGATGATCGCGTAGCCGCCGGCCAGCCGTACGTCTTCGACTAGGTGGACGGGGTAGGGTTGCATCGACGGCAGCGGCACCGGGGAGCGCGGATCGAAATCGGATCGCCTTGGACAGCGTGCGGAGAGGATCATAATATCGTCGTCGTTGCGCACAATGCATGAAGCGCGAACATGGTACGAGTAACTATGGCGTCCACGTTCCAGCATTCTTTCCATCCTTATAGCGGGGTGAGCGGCCGGTTGGAGCGCATGTTCGGTATTCCGCTCGAAGCCCATAGCGTGAGCAAGGAACTTCGCCACGCTGTCGAGCAATCGTGGTTGTCGGTGCCAGGAAGCCTTCCATCCGCAGATGATCTTCATTTCTGGCCGTTTTCGATGCGCACTGCGACGACGCCATGGTGATGCTTGACCGCGTCGAAACGGATTACGCGTGGGTGACAGAGCGCGTCCGCGCGGTCGCGGACCGCCATGCCCCGGGCCGGACCGTTTCGGCTCTGGAGGGGGGATACCACCTGCCTGCGCTCGCCCGCAGCGTCGCCGCGCTCGTCCGGGCCATGGGCGGCACGTGAATGCCGTGTTCGCAGAGGCGCGAACTCTGTGACAAAAGTCACCACCCCGCCGGGGCTTCAGACGGGGTGCCGCACGGAGCTAGAATTCGCTTGAATTGCGCGCGGCAGGCCACGGTGCGGCCGATAATAAATAGACTGCGATTCCGTGCCGTGCGCTCGCGAAGGACCGGTTGCCGTCGCAAGCGGAGTTGAGCACACGGTCAGGCCGCTTATTGGGGAGGTCTTCATGTCTGGGGCGCTGTCTTATTCCATTTTTTTCGGCAGTGCGGTACTGCCTGATGGCGGATCGGGTTCCACTACAGGGTTGCCCTGGGTATTCCCCTTCCTGAGCCTGGCGGCCAGCATCGCCTTTTGCGCAATCGCCGTCGCTCTTTTAGTTCTGACGCGGCGCCAGCGCGATCTGCCGGTGAAGTGGTTATTCGGCCTGTTCGCCGCCGTTGCGTTGTTCTCCGGGGCGTCGCATCTGCTCGAAGTGTGGAATGTCCTGCCGCCGCTGCACTGGTTACGGGCCACGATACTGCTGGCGATCGCACTGACCGCGGCGGTCGCTGCGGGCGTGCTGTGGCCGCTGGTGTTGCACGGGGGGGCGGGCAAGGTGCGATCGCGCCTGCACGGGGACGACACAGGCTGGGTGGTCAATGCGCACGGAGCAGGGGCCGGCGACGTCCCGCACGAGAAAATAGCAACGTACCGGGACCTGTTCGAAACGAACCCGATGCCGATGTGGGTGCGAAACGCCGAGACTGGCGGATTCCTTGCCGTCAATGATGCGGCAGTCCGGCTTTATGGATACACGCGAAACGAGTTTCTGCGCATGACCGGCCTCGACCTCCGCCTTGCGGAGGACCGCGCAGCCTATATCGAATTTACCCGGCACCGCCGGGCAGACGAGGCCACTGTCAGGCGCTGGCGCCACGTGAAGAAGGACGGAACGCCGATCGAAGTCGAGGTGACGGCGCACGGATTCACTTTTCAGGGTCGGCCGGCACGCCTCGGTGTGGTGAAGGACATCACCGAACAAATCCGCGCCGAGCACGCGCTGCAGGAGAGCGAGCAGCGCTACCGCGATCTCTTCGACCTGAACCCGGGCTCGATGTGGGTGTACGACTTCAAGACACTTGCCTTTGTAGCGGTCAACGAGGCGGCCACGCGCCAGTACGGGTACACCAAGAGCGATTTTTCGCGGATGACGGTGACGGACCTGCTTTTGCCCGAGGATGTTCCGAACGCGCTCGATACCATCCGCGACCAGGGTCCGCAGGCCGTGGTCAGGCGGGCCATCCGTCAGCGCACGAAGGAAGGCGACATCATCGACGTCGAGATCCTGGCGAGCCCGCTGCCTCATCCGCAACGTACGCTGCGGATCGTCCATGCAACGGACGTCACGCAACGCCGCCGCACCGAGGCCGCGCTGCGTGAGAGCGAGGAGCGCCTGAGGCTTGCGATGAAGGGATCGCAACTTGCGCTGTGGGACTGGAATTTCCGGTCGGGCACGATCTATCTCGACGAGCATTGGCGCGTGATGCTGGGTGGTGCTGCGGAGCCCACGCTGACTACGCTCCCGGAACTCGCACGCCAGGTGCATCCGGATGACGTCTCCGCGCTCGACAGCCATCTTCGCCAGGCGCTCAAGGGAGAGATCCCGCTGTATGACTTCGAACATCGCGTGCGCACGGTGTCGGGGGATTGGCGCTGGATCCGAAGCCAGGGCGAGGTCGTGGAGCGCGGGCCCGACGGCCGCGCGCTTCGGCTCGCCGGCACCAACCAGGACATATCGGAGCGCAAGCGGGCGCAACACGAGCAGCGCGAGAGCGAGGAGCGCTATCGCCGGGTCATCGAAATGTCCCCGAGCCCGATCCTGTTGCGCCGCGCGGAGCACGTGATCTTCGCCAACCCGGCCGCCGTGAGATTCTTCGCCGCGCCCTCGGCCGCAGACCTCGTGGGCAGGGTCTACTTCACCCTGATCGACCCGGAGGAGCGCGAGCGCTCGAAACAGCGGTGGGAAACAATCCGTGACGCGGGGATGGTGACGCCGCCGGAAGTCAGGAAATTCCGCCGTGTCGACGGCGCGGTCGTGTACGGGGAGACTTCAGGCGCGCCGTTTCACTACGCCGGCGAACGTTGCGGCATCACGACGATCCACGATGTAACCGGGCAACGCAAGGCGGCGGAGGCGTTGGCAACCGAGCGCAACCTGCTGCGATCCGTCATCGACACCCTGCCGGATCAGATCTACGTCAAGAATCGGGCACGGCGCTACTTGCTGGTCAACGCAGCTTCGCTGAAAGCCCGCGGCCTCGAAACTCACGAGGGCGTCGTCGGCAAGACGGTCTACGAATTCTATCCGCGCGAGTCGGCAGCGGCGTTCGACGCGGAGGACGAAGCGGTCATGCATTCCGGCGAACCGATCCTCGGCCGGGAGCAGTCCAGGGTCGAGTCCGACGACGACGTGCGGTGGTACCTCACCGACAAGGTTCCATTGCGCGATGCGGGGGGTGCGGTGATCGGCGTGATCGGAATCGACCGCGAAGTGACGGAGGTGCGCGTGGCTACCGAAGCGATACGACGGCTCAACGCGGAGCTGGAGGAGCGCGTCCGGGAGCGCACCGCCGAGCTGGAGGTCGCCAACAAGGAGCTCGAATCGTTCGCATATTCCGTGTCGCACGACCTGCGCGCGCCGCTCCGGAGCATCGACGGCTTCAGCCGGGCCCTGCTCGAGGACTACCGCGACCGTCTCGACGATACCGGCAAGGATTACCTGCGGCGGGTGCGCAATGCGACGCTGCGCATGGGCAACCTGATCGACGACCTGCTCACGCTCTCACGCATCACGCGCAGCGAGATGCGCCAGGAAAACGTCAACGTGAGCACGGTTGCCCGGGAGATCGCGGCGGAGTTGCAGACGGACGATCCCGAGCGCGAGGTCGAGTTCGAGATCCAGACCGGGATCCGGGCGAAAGCGGACCTCAGCCTGCTGCGCGTGGCGCTGCAGAATCTTCTCTACAACGCATGGAAGTTTACGGGACGGGCCGCCAAGTCCAGAATAGAGTTCGGTACCGTGCGACGCGAGGGGCGGCAGGTCTATTTCGTGCGCGACAACGGCGTGGGCTTCGATATGGCGTATGCCGACAAGCTGTTCGGAGCCTTCCAGCGGCTGCACAGCGAATCCGAATTTCCGGGCACCGGAGTCGGGCTCGCGACGGTACAGCGCATCGTGCGGCGTCACGGCGGCGACGTGTGGGCGGAAGGCGCGGTAGATCGCGGGGCGACGTTTTTTTTCACCTTGGGCCGTGCCGGGAAACAACGGGCGCACGCGGATGCAGTATCGGATACCGATGGTTGAACCCTCGGGTGCGCACGGAGCGAGGCGTCGTAGCGCCTGCGGGCGGAGGAAGGGGCCCTTGGAGACCGTGGCGGTGCCGGGAGTACGCATGTGATGGCGGTTCCGTTGCGCGTTTTGATCGTCGAGGACAAGGAGGACGACGCGGCCCTCCTGGTGCGCGAGCTCGCGCAGGGCGGCTATGCGCCGGCCCATCAGCGGGTGGATACGGCGCGCGCAATGGAGCTCGCGCTCACCGCGCAGCCGTGGGATCTGGTCATCGCCGACTACGCGATGCCCTCGTTCAGCGGCACGGCCGCCCTCGAGCTCCTGACGGCGAGCGGACTCGACATCCCTTTCATCGTTGTGTCCGGCGCGATCGGGGAGGAGACCGCCGTGGCGGCGATGAAGGCGGGTGCACACGACTACCTCATGAAGTCGGCGCTCGGGCGCCTCGTGCCCGCCGTGCGCCGCGAGCTGCAGGACGCCGAAGTGCGCCGGAGCAAGCGCGCTTCGGAGCAGGCGCTGCGGGAAGCGAACTTGAGGCTGCGGGCGCTTTCGAGCCGGGTGCTGGAAATCCAGGAAACCGAGCGCCGCCAGCTCGCGCGGGAACTGCACGATGAGATCGGGCAGGCGCTCACCGCGGTGAAGATCAACCTGCAGGCACTGCTGCCGCACTTGCGCGCGGGCGCTGGCGCGCAGCGGATCGAGGACAGCATCGAAATCGTGGACGACGTGCTCGCACAAGCGCGAAATCTCTCGCTGAAGCTGCGGCCCGCGCAGCTCGATGATTTGGGGCTTCCCGCTGCGCTGCGCTGGTACCTCGACCGCCAGGCGCGCATCGCAGGGGTGGCGATCCACTTCGACTCCGACGGCCTTCCCGCGCGGTTCCGCCCCGACATCGAAACCGCGTGTTTTCGCATCGCGCAGGAGGCGGTCACGAATGCCCTGCGCCATGGGCGGCCGGGCGAGATCTCGGTCCGGCTGGCGTGTGAAGGGCCGGTGGTGCACCTGTATGTCCGCGATAACGGCGCGGGCTTCGATGTCGGGCGGGCGCGCAACAAGGCCATTGATGGCGGGAGCCTGGGCCTGTTGAGCATGGAAGAGCGCGCGACGCTTGCAGGCGGGCGCGCCGAATTCCGGTCCACGCCCGGAAATGGCGCCGAGGTACACGCGTGGTTCGACGAACCCGCCCGGGTCGCGCGGTGAGCGGACGGCACGATGAAGCGGTTGCGCATCCTGCTCGCTGACGATCACCGGCTGGTGCGCGCCGGGCTGCGCTCGCTGATCGGCCAGATGAAGGACGTCGAGGTCGTGGCCGAAGCGCAGGACGGGCGGGAGGTGCTCGACCTGGCTCGAGCCCACCATCCCGACGTCGTGCTGATGGACATCAGCATGTCCGGCATGAACGGACTGGAAGCGACGCTGCAGGTGAAGAAACAGCATCCGCGCGTGCGCGTGATGATCCTGTCCATGCATGCGACGGAGGAGTACGTGCTCCAGGCGTTGCGTGCGGGCGCGTCGGGCTATCTGCTCAAGGACTCCGCGCCGCTCGAGCTGGAGCTTGCGCTCCAGGCGGTGGCGCGTGGCGAGACCTATCTCAGCCCGCCGATATCCAGGCAGGTTGTCGAGGATTACATGCAGCGCGTCGGTGGCGAGCACGAGCCGCTCGCAGTTCTCACCGCGCGCCAGCGGGAGGTCTTGCAGCTCATCGCCGAGGGCAGCAGCACCAAGGAAATCGCGCGTCGGTTGAAGCTCAGCGTCAAGACGGTGGAAAGCCACCGCCAACAGCTGATGGAGCGCCTCGGTATCCGCGACGTGGCAGGCCTCGTGCGCTATGCCATACGCCACGGCTTGATCAGCGCCGGTTAGGGCCTGCGCGGTGACAGGGGCCCACCCCTCGGACGTTCCTAACTCTTTCATTTCTCAGTAGTTCCTGGAAACCGGCGCGGCCGACAGGCTGCGCTTACAGCGCCGCTCCCGCTCGTTTCAGTATTTTCCTGCCCGTTTCTAGGGGAATGCCTGATAGGGAACGCGACGCCCCCCGCCTAACATCGGATCCCGGGGTAGCAAACTGGCCTGCGAAACCCAGGGGTGCAGCACCCCTGGAAACCGGCATTTATCCCTTGCAGGCAACGGGTTGCAGTATTTCAATGGGGGCCGAGTGAACCAACAGGGCGTACCGCCCGCTGGGATCTTGCTGGTCGAGGATGATCCCGACGCCGTGGAGTTGACGCTGCAGGCGTTGCGCGCGCATCGCCCGGGCAGCCGCGTCCAGCTCGCGCGCGACGGCGCGGAGGCGCTCGATTTTCTGCTGTGCCGGGGCAGCCATGCGCAGCGACGCGGAGACAGCGATCCGACGGTCGTGTTGCTGGATCTCAAGCTGCCCCGCGTGGACGGGCTCGAGGTGCTTCGCCAGATGAGGAACGATGTGCGCACACGCGCGACACCGGTGGTGGTCCTGACCTCGTCGCGCGAGAGCCCGGACGTGGAGCGGAGCTACGAGCTCGGAGCGAACAGCTACATCGTGAAGCCGGTGAATTACGAGAAATTCCATGCGGCGATCGGTCAGATCAGCCAGTACTGGCTGCAGCTCAACGAGCCGCGGCCGCAACACTACGCATAGGAGCCGCCGTGCGTCGCAATCGGCGTTGCAGCCAGCTCACAGGAGCGAGGAATGGATAGCGGAGCACCTCGGGACGATGCGCGCAGCGCGCTGAGGATACTTCTGGTCGAGGATTCCGACGAAGATGCCGCGTTGATCGAGCGGACATTGACCGGCGCGGGATTCACGTTCGCGCTGCGCCGCGTCAATTCCGAGGCGGGATTCCGCTCGGAGCTCGTCGCGCAGCCGGACCTTGTCCTTTCGGACTACGAGCTGCCGAGCTTCAGCGGGATCCGCGCGCTGGAGCTCACTCGCGAAAGCTATCCCGATCTTCCCTTCATCCTCGTCTCGGGCAGGATGAATCGCGAGCTCAAGAGCCAGGCAGCACGCCTGGGCGCGAGCGACGTGCTGTCAAAGGACCGCCTGAACCGGCTCGGTGCCGCAGTAAGCTCGGTCCTCAAGATGAGCGAGGTGCGTAGCCGGGCGCAGGCAGCCGAGCGGAAACTCAGCCGCGACGGGCACGAGTTCGGGAACGCCTTCGATCGCGCCGCCGTCGGCATGGCGTTGACGACGCTGGACGGGCGGTGGCTCCGGGTGAACCAGGCATTCTGCGAAATTACCGGATACACGGACTCCGAGCTGCGTGGGACCGAGTGTCACGCCATCACGCACCCGGACGACGTGCCCGGCGACGTGGAGGCGCTGCAGCAGCTGCTCGCCGGCAAGCTCGCCAGCTCGCAGCGCGACAAACGCTACCTGCACAAGTACGGCCATGCGGTCTGGGTCCAGGTGACCGGCTCGCTGGTGCGGGGCAACGACGGTGCGCCGCTCTACCGTGTGGTGCACGTGCTCGACATCACGCACCGCAAGGATGCGGAAGGGCGTTTCCGGGCAACCTTCGACCAGGCTGCGGTGGGCATCGCGCATACCACGACCGAGGGAGCCATCCGCGAGGTCAACAGGAAGCTGTGCGAGATGCTGGGCTACCGGCGCGAAGAGCTGCTCGAGCTCGCCACGGGCGACCTTTCCTTTCCCGAGGACCGCGGCACGCAGGACCAGTTGCGACGGGAGGTGGTCGCCTCCGTGCGGCCCTATTTCCAGGGAGAAAAGCGCTACGTGCGCAAGAACGGGGATGTGATCTGGGTAAACCGCACCGTGACGCTCGCGCGCGAGACGGTGAGCGGCGCCCCGTACCTGGTCCAGGTGTTCGAGGACGTGACCGAGCGCAAGCGCACCGAAGCGCGCCTCGAGCGCGCAGCGCGTGCGCGTCGCGTTCTCGCCGAGGGCACGCACGCGCTGGTACGCGCGGAGAGCGAGTCCGGGCTGATGCAGGCAATGTGCCGCATCATCGTCGAGACCGGCGGCTACCGGCAGGGATGGATCGAGCTGGCGACCGGGGATGCGGAGCGGCCGCTCGCGGCGGCTGCGCAGGCGGGGTTCGGTGAATACCTTCCGTTGGTTTCCGCACCGGAATCCGGGCACGAAGTGGTGCACCGCGGTGTCGGGAGCAACGCCTTTGCGTCGTGCCAAACCGTCATCGCCAGGGACCTGCTGGGCGATACGCGTCCGGAAAACGCGTGGCGCCGCGCGCGCGCCCTGCGGTATGGGTTCCAGTCTTCGATCGCGCTGCCACTGCTGGCGGAAAACAACGCGCTGGGGGTGCTCGTGATGCACGCGGGCGAAGCCGACGCGTTCGACGACGAAGAAATCGCGCTGCTTACCACGCTTGCCGCCGACATCAGTTTCGGGATATCCACCTTGCGCACGCGCAAGGCGCGCGACGATGCGGAGGCCGCCCTGCGAAAGAGCGAAGAGCGGTTCCGCGTGCTGACGGAACTCTCGTCCGACTGGTCGTGGGAGCAGGATGCCGAGCTGAGATTCGTCTCGGTATCCACCACTGTAAAGTCCCACGCCGGGATTTCCGCGGCCGACCATACCGGCAAGACGCGTTGGGAGCTCCCGAGGACCCGCGCTGTCAACACCACATGGGAGGCCCATAAGGCGGTGCTTGCCGCGCGGCAGCCGTTCCGCGATCTTCTGCTTGAGCGCATTGGCGAGGACGGGAAGACGAACTACGTTTCAGTGAGCGGGGACCCTGTGTTCGATGCGCTTGGCGAGTTCACGGGGTATCGCGGAGTCGCGAAGAACGTCACGGCCAGCATCGATGCGGAAACAGGGCTGCGGGAGAGCGAACGGCGCTTCCGGGACATCTTCGACCAGGCGGCGGTGGGCATCTCGCGCGTGGACCTCGACGGGGTGCTCGTGGACGTCAACCAGAAGTTCTGCGAAATGATTCGCTACGCGAGGGACGAGCTCATCGGCAAACCTCTCCGGGCCATCACCCATCCCGATGATTTCGGGGAAGGGACGCGACTCCGGATGGGGCTCGTGAAGGGAGGGGCGAGCGCGGTCGCGGGGGAGAAGCGCTTCATACGCAAGGACGGCACCATCATGTGGGCACGCAGGACGATGTCCATCGCCCGCGATCACGAGGGCAATCCCAGCTACGTCATCAGCGTCGTGGAGGACATTACCGAACGCAAGGAAGCGGAAGAGCGCTTCCAGGCCACCTTCGACCAGGCCGCGGTGGGCATCATGCACACGTCGCTCGACCGGCGATTCCTGATGGTGAACCGCAGGTTCTGCGAGATGGTCGGCTACAGCCGGGAAGAGTTGATGGGCATGACGCCCCTGCAGATCCACCACCCGGAGGACGCGGACAAGGATCTGCATCTCGAGGACCAGCTCCTCGCGGGCGAGATCGGCACCTATAACTTCGTCAAACGCTACATTTGCAGGGACGGGCGCGTGATCTGGGGCAAGCGCACGGTGTCGCTGGTGCGCGAGCCGGACGGCAGACCGAAGTACTTCATCCGTGTGGTCGAGGACATCACCGAGCGCAGGCGCGCCGACGAAGAGCTGCAGCGCAAGACCGAGATCGCGCAACTTCTGGAGTCTCTGGCGCGTGCGGCAAACGAGGCCACCTCTCCGGAGGCGGCGATGCGCACCTGCCTCGAACGGATCTGCGAGCATGGGGCCTGGCCCGTCGGCCGGCTCGGCATCTACGGTCCGGGCGAAGGCGACCGCTTCCCCGAGCACTCGCTGTGGCACGCGAAACATCCCGACCGTTACGACGCGCTGATGCGCGCCTCGCTGGACGCGCGCTACTTCTCGGTGGGCGGGCGCTTCATCAGCGTCGTGCTGCAGGAGAAGAAGCCGGTATGGCTCAACGACATCGCGTCCGCGGTGGGCTTTGGCCGGATGTCGGTAGCATCCGGGTGCGGCCTGCGCTCGGCCTTTGCGTTCCCGGTGATCGTGGGCGGCGAGGTCGCGGCGTTCCTCGAATTCTTCGCCCCGGAACCGCGCGAGCCCGACTCGCTTCTGCTCGAGGCGGTCACGAGCGTGGGCGCGCAGCTCGCCCGCCTGATCGAGCGCAGCCGCGCGATGGCGGAGCTCGCGCAGCTCGCCTCGATTGTGGAGTGCTCGCAGGACGCGATGATGAGTACCGCGCCCGACGGCACGATCCTCACGTGGAACGCGGGCGCCGAGCGCCTTTTCGGCTACCGCGCGAAGGAGGTGGCCGGACGCAGCGCGAGCATCCTCGTGCCGCAGGAGCGGCATCACGAGTTCGAGCAGGGCCGTTCGACCGTTCTTGCCGGAGGGCAGGTCGCGCCTTTCGACACCGAGCGGCTCGACAAGGACGGGCAGCGCGTACAGGTTTCGATCAGCGCCTCGCCGATCCGCAACCGCGCGGGTGACGTTATCGGGTTGGCGGTGGTCTATTCCGATGTTGCCGACCGCAAGCGGGCGGAAGAAGCGATCGCGCGCGAGCGGGCGCTGCTGCGCACGATCATCGATACCCTGCCCGATTACATCTACGTGAAGGACCGGGACGGGCGCTTCCGGCTCGGCAACCGGGCCTGGCTCCGGGTCCGCGGGATCACCGATGAGGAGATCGTCGGCAAGACGGTTTTCGACGTGTTCCCGCCCGAGATTGCTGCAAGGATGGCCGCGCAGGACGCCGCCATCGTGGAGGAGGGAACGCCGCTGCACAATGAGGAGCAGAGGGTCATCGTGAGAATGCCGGACGGCACGCACAGCGAGACCCGATGGTCCTCGACCACCAAGGTGCCGATGCGGGATTCCTCGGGCCGCATCATCGGTACCATCGGTGTCAGCCGCGACATCACGGAGCGCATGCGTTCGGAGCGCCGCCGCGCCGTGGAGCACGCGGTGAGCAGCGTGCTCGCGGAGTCGGTAATGCTCGAAGAGGCGGTGCCGCGGCTCCTGCGCACCATCGGGGAGGCGATGGACTGGGCCTACGGCGCATACTGGAACTGGAGCGAGACCGAGGGCACGCTGGTGCGCCGCGACTACTGGAGCGATGTTCCAATGGACGTCGTGCCCGCGAGCGAGGGGGCCTGGGTCCGTCTCCGGTCGCTGAAGCCCGGTGGGCTGCTCCGGCGCGCATGGGTCGAGAAGGTCCCGACCTGGATCGTGGACATCGAGCGCGAAACAACGTTGAATCGCAGGGAGCGCGCGCTCGAGCTCGGGCTGCGCAGCGCCTATTCGTTTCCGATCCTCGCCGGAGGCAACGTGCTCGGGGTGATGGAGTTCTTCGGCCGCGACCTGCGGCAGCCGGACGAGATGCTGCTGCAGATCACGGGCTCGATCGGCAGGCAGATCGGTCAGTTCATCGAGCGCAGGCGCGCCGAGGCGGAACGCGCGCGGCTGGCGGCGATCGTGGAGACTTCCGATGACGCGATCGTGAGCCACGCGCTCGACGGTACGATCCTCTCGTGGAATGCAGGCGCCGAGCGCATGCTCGGTTACACGGCGGCGGAGATGATCGGACGGTCGATCTCCATGCTGGCCCCGCCGGAATACGCGCATGAGTCGCGGCGCAACACGGACGCCTTGCTGCGCGGGGAGGTAGTGCCGGCGTTCGAGACGGTGCGCTACGCGAAAGACGGGAGGCGGGTGGAGGTCCAGATCAGCGTGTCACCGGTTCGCGATGCGGCGGGAACGCTCGTCGGGGTATCGGCGATCTTCCGCGACATCTCCGAGCGCAAGCGCACGGAAGCCGCTTTGCAGGAGAGCGAGGAGCAGTTCCGGCAGCTTGCGAACAACATCCCGCAGGCATTCTGGATCACGGACATCGCGCAGAAAAAGACGCTCTATCTCAGCCCCGCCGCACGAACGCTGTTCGGGCGGTCTCTGGAAGAGATCCTGGAGAGCCCCCGGGTGCTGATCCGCTCGGTGCACGCGCAGGACCGTTACCGCATCCATGCTGCGCGCAAGGCCGCAGCGCAAGGGGGTTACGACGAGACGTATCGCATCGTACGAGCCGACGGCACCATCCGCTGGATACACGACCGGGCATTCCCGGTGCGCGACGCGGCGGGCAACGTCTACCGCGTTGCGGGCATCGCGGAGGACATCACGGAGCGCAAGCTTGCGGAGGAGCGGCTCATGCATCTTGCGCACTACGACGTGCTCACCAGCCTGCCCAACCGCGTGCTGTTCTACGACCGGCTGAAACAGGCGCTCGCGCAGGCGAAGCGCAGCCAGTGGTCCGTGGGAGTGATGTTCATCGACGTAGACCGCTTCAAGAACGTGAACGACACGCTCGGCCATGCGGTGGGGGACAAGCTGCTGCAGCAGGTCTCGGAGCGCCTTTCCGAGACGGTGCGCTCGGGCGACACGGTGGGACGCCTCGGCGGAGACGAGTTCGCGGTCGTGCTCACGAACCTCGCGGGCGCGCAGGACGCGAACCTCGTCGCGCAGAAAATCCTCGCAAGCTTCAAGCAGCCTTTCCGGCTGGAGGGCGCGGAGGTCTACGTCACGGCGAGCATCGGCATCACGATCTATCCCACCGACAGCACGGAGCAGGACGCGCTCACCCGGAACGCGGACACGGCGATGTACCGCGCGAAGGAGATCGGGCGGGACTGCTACCAGTTCTACATGCCCGAGATGAACGCCCGGGCGCTGGAAACTCTCAGCATGGAAGGCAGCCTGCGGCGCGCCCTCGAACGTAACGAATTTCTGCTCCACTACCAGCCGAAGGCCAGTGTCGTGCGCGGCGAGATCGTGGGCGTGGAGGCGCTGCTGCGCTGGCGGCATCCCGAGCGCGGGCTGGTTTCCCCGGGCGAGTTCATGTCGGTGCTGGAGGACACCGGTCTCATCGTGCCCGTCGGCGACTGGGTGCTCCGGGCTGTATGCGCCCAGATCAAGGAATGGGAGAGCGCCGGAATGAAGGCGATGCCGGTCGCCGTCAACCTCTCGGCAAGGCAGTTCTCCGCAAAGGAATTTGGAGCCACCATCAGCCGTATCCTCGATGAGCATCGGGTGGATCCCGCGTTGATCGATCTCGAGATCACCGAGAGCTCTCTTATGGTGAACACCGAGGAAGCGGTGCGCACGCTCGAATTCCTCAAGCGCGTCGGGGTCGGGCTCTCGATCGACGACTTCGGGACCGGCTACTCGAGCCTGGGATATCTGAAGCGCTTCCCGCTCGATTCGCTCAAGATCGACCGTTCATTCGTGCGCGACATCACCACCGACGGCGATGACGCGACGATCACGCGCGCCGTGATCTCGATGGCGCACAGCCTGGGACTGAAAGTGATCGCAGAGGGCGTGGAAACCGGGGAGCAGCTCGCGTTTCTCGCGGAATACGGCTGCGACGAGATCCAGGGCTATTTCTTCTCCCGCCCGCTGGAAGTGCAGGAGTGCGGCCGGTTGCTGCGGGAGGACCGCCGCATGCAGCGCCCGTCTCAGGCCGCGGTATCGAATGCGCCGACAATACTGCTGGTGGACGACGACGACGACGCCCTCACGCTGCTGCGGCGCGGGCTCACACCCGACGGCTATCAGATCCTGAGCGCGCGCAGCGCGCACGAGGCGCTGAATCTGCTCGGCATCCATCGGGTCGACGTGATCATCACGGACCAGAGCATGCCGGGCATGCGCGGCACCGAGTTCCTGCAGCGGGTGAAGGCCCTGCACCCCGCGACCATCCGCATGATCACGAGCGCCTATAGCGACTTCAACATGATGGCCGATGCGGTCAACAAGGGGGAAGTGGCCCGGTTCCTGCCCAAGTCGCTCACCGAGGAGCAACTGCGCGCGGACGTGCGCGAGGCGCTGCAGAGCCGCAGCCGCGCGGTGCCGCCGCTCGCCGCCTAATCGATCAGGATCGCGGCCGCCACCTTGCGCCCTTCGGCCGCGAGGATGTTGTAGGTGCGGCACGCGGCGCTGCTGTCCATCACCTCGAACCCGATGCCCTGCTCCACGAGCAGGCGCGCGATTTCCGACCGGGGAAAACGCTGCGCCGATCCGGTCCCGAAGATCACGACCTCCGGACCGAGGTTCACCACGGGCCCGAAGTCGGCGGCCGTGAGCGCATCGAAGCCGCCGACCTTCCATTCGGACACCGCCTCGGGCGTCACCACCACGCTGCAGGCGTAGCGCACGTTGTTGACCGAGACATAACCCGTGCCGTAGCCCGAGAACAGGTTGCGTCCAGCAGCGGAAGCCAGGTGAAGCTTCACGGATAACCTTCTGATTTGCTGTGGATTAGTCGCTCCGCTAGAATTATACGCTTTTGCGCCGCCTGACCGGGCATGACCCCGAGCTGAGATCGAGTCGAGCATGGAAGAATTTCCGCGCATCAAGCGGCTCCCGCCGTACGTGTTCAACGTCACGGGCGAGCTCAAGCTCGCGGCGCGCCGGCGCGGGGAGGACATCATCGACTTCAGCATGGGCAACCCCGACCAGCCGACGCCGCGGCACATCGTCGAGAAGCTCATCGAGAGCGTGCAGCGCCCGGACACCCACGGCTACTCGGTGTCGAAGGGCATACCGCGGCTCCGACGCGCCATCTGCGGCTGGTACAAGGCCCGCTACGATGTCGAGCTCGATCCGGATTCGGAGGCGATCGTCACGATCGGCTCCAAGGAAGGCATCGCGCACCTCGCGCTCGCCACGCTGGATACCGGGGACATCGTCCTGGTGCCCAATCCGAGCTATCCGATCCACATCTACGGCCCGGTGATCTCCGGCGCCGACATCCGCCACGTGCCCATGCTCCCCGGGGCGGATTTCTTCGAGCCGCTGGAGCGCGCGCTGCGGGATTCCTACCCGAAGCCGAAGATGCTGATCGTGAACTTTCCGAGCAACCCGACCACGCAGTGCGTGGACCTGGCGTTCTTCGAGCGGCTCGTCGCGCTCGCCCGGGAGCATCACATCTACGTCGTGCACGATCTCGCCTACGCGGACATCGTGTTCGACGGCTACCAGGCCCCGTCGATCCTGCAGGTGCCGGGCGCGCGCGAGATCGCCGTGGAGTTCTTCACCATGTCGAAGAGCTACAACATGGCGGGGTGGCGGGTGGGATTCATGGTCGGCAACCGCGAGCTCGTCACCGCGCTCGCACGCATCAAGAGCTATCATGACTACGGAATGTTCACGCCGATCCAGGTCGCCTCCATCATCGCGCTCGAGGGGCCGCAGGACTGCGTGGAAGCGGTGTGCCGCATCTACCAGGGGCGGCGCGACGTGCTGGCAGGCGGATTGCACGCGCTTGGTTGGCCGGTCGAGGTGCCGAAGGCAACGCTGTACCTGTGGGCGCCGATTCCGGAGCCGTATCGCGCGTTGGGGTCTCTGGAGTTCTCGAAGAAGCTCCTGGCGGACGCCAAGATCGCGGTATCGCCCGGGATCGGTTTCGGCCATTATGGGGACGGGCACGTGCGCTTCGCCCTGATCGAGAACGAGGCCCGAAGCCGGCAGGCGCTGCGCGGCATCAGGGACATGTTCAAGAAGGACGGCAAGCTGTGAGCAAGAAAGAACAGCCCGGATTGCGCCCCATCAACGTGGGCCTGCTCGGCATCGGCATCGTGGGCGGCGGCACCTTCGCCGTGCTCAGCCGCAACCAGGAGGAGATTGAACGCCGCGCGGGCTGCGCGATCATGATGCGCATGGTGGCCGACAAGGAACTCGAGAAGGCGCGGCGCATCGTCGGCGGGCGCGCGAGCGTCACGGGCGATGCAAACGAACTGGTGAACAGTCCCGACATCGACATCGTGGTCGAGTTGATCGGAGGCACCGCGACGGCCAAGGACCTCATCCTCAAGGCGATCGCCAACGGCAAGCACATCGTCACCGCGAACAAGGCGCTGCTCGCCCAGCATGGAAACGAAATCTTCGCGGCCGCGCAGAAGAAGGACGTGATGGTGGCCTTCGAGGCCGCGGTGGGCGGAGGCATACCCATCATCAAATCGCTGCGCGAAGGCCTCAGCGCGAACCGGATCGAGTGGATCGCCGGCATCATCAACGGCACCAGCAACTACGTGCTGTCCGAGATGCGCGACAAGGGCGCAAGCTTCGCCGAGGCGCTGCAACGGGCCCAGCGCCTCGGGTACGCCGAAGCCGACCCCACCTTCGACATCGAGGGCATCGACGCAGCGCACAAGCTCACGATCATGGCGGCCATCGGATTCGGAATCCCGATGCAGTTCAAGTCGTGCTACACGGAAGGCATCTCCCGGCTCACGCAGGAGGACATCCGCTACGCGGAGGAGATGGGATACCGCATCAAGCTGCTGGGCATCACCAAGCGCAAGGCGCAGGGCATCGAGCTGCGGGTGCACCCGACGCTCGTCCCGGCGCGGCGACTGCTCGCGAACGTCGAGGGCGTGATGAACGGCATCCTCGTGAAGGGCGACGCGGTGGGGCAGACCATGTATTATGGCGCGGGCGCGGGCGCCGAGCCGACCGCCTCCGCCGTCGTCGCCGACTTGGTGGACGTCGCGCGGACGCTGACCGCGGACCCGGAGCACCGCGTGCCGCACCTTGCGTTCCAGCCCGACCGGCTGTCCTCGATCCCGATTCTGCCGATGGGCGAGGTCGAGACCGCGTACTATCTGCGCATGCGGGTGCTCGACAAGCCCGGGGTTCTCGCGGACATCACCCGCATCCTTGCAGAATTGCGGATTTCGATCGATGCGATGATGCAGAAAGAACCGCAGGAGGGAGAGGATCAGGTGGACATCATCATGCTCACCCATCTTACCCGCGAGAAGAACGTGGACGCGGCGATCACCAGGATCGAGGGGCTGCCGGTCGTGATCGGCAAGATCACGCGCATCCGCCTCGAACAGCTCAGCTGACGCCGAGCGGTTCCGGGTTCAAGGTTCCGAGTTCCAAGTTCCGGGTTCACGAACATCGAACCTTCGGCCTGCGGGGCAGGGGCGATCCTGAAAACATTGAACCTTGAACCTTGAACTTTGAACATGGAACGCTACACCGGCGTGATCGACAAATACCGCGAGCGCCTGCCGGTCGCGCCGCAGACGCGCGCGGTGTCGCTGAACGAGGGAGCGACCCCGCTCGTGGAGCTCGAGAACCTGCCGCGCCTGCTGCGCAGGAACGTGCGCATCTACGCCAAGTTCGAGGGGCTCAATCCGACCGGCTCGTTCAAGGACCGCGGCATGACGATGGCGGTCACCCAGGCGGTGGCAGCGGGGGCGAGGGCGATCATCTGCGCTTCGACCGGCAACACGTCGGCCGCCGCCGCCGCATACGCCGCACGCGCGGGGATCGCGTGTTTCGTGCTCATACCGGAAGGCAAGATCGCGCTCGGGAAGCTCTCGCAGGCGATGATGCACGGGTCGGTCGTGATCCAGATCCGGGGCAACTTCGACGACGGCATGCGCCTCGTGCAGGAGGTCGCGAAGACCGCGCCGGTCAATATCGTGAACTCCATCAATCCGTACCGGTTGCAGGGGCAGAAGACGATCGCCTTCGAGGTAATCGAGGCGCTGGGCGACGCGCCCGATTACCACGCGCTGCCGGTAGGCAACGCCGGCAACATCACCGCGCACTGGATCGGCTACTCGGAGGCGGTATGCGAGAGCACCGATGCGTGCGCGTTCTGCGCCGGCAAGTGCGAGTTCCGCAAGACGAAGATCGCGACGCGCCGCCCGATCATGCTGGGCTACCAGGCTTCCGGCGCAGCGCCGATCGTGCGCGGACGCCCGGTCGAGAGCCCGGAGACGGTGGCGACCGCCATCCGGATCGGAAACCCGGTGTCGTGGCAACAGGCGCTCGCGGCGCAGAAGGAATCCGGCGGGTGGTTCGCGGAGTGCAGCGACGAGGAAATCCTGCGCGTGCAAAAGCTGCTCGCCGAGTCCGAGGGGATATTCTGCGAGCCGGCGTCCGCGACCGGCCTCGCCGGGGTCCTGAAGGACCTCGAGCTGGGGAGAATAGGCGAGGGCAGCAGCATCGTCGTCACCCTGACCGGCCATGGGCTGAAGGACCCCGACACCGCGATCGCTCACAGCGCGAAGCCGCTCACGGTCGATGCGGAGCTACCGGCGATCGAGCGCGTGATCCGCGAGCACCTCAAACGCTAGACGCAAAGGCGCGAAGAACGAAAATTATGGAACCGCCGATGAACGCGGACAAAGGCAAGACCAACAAGCCACAGAGAGCACAGAGAACAATCAGGAATGCAACATGATTAAACGGACGCGATGTCGCGCCCTTTTTTTTTCGCATCCAGTCCTGCCATCTGGAGTTTTTATTCCGCTTTGTTCGATAAGGTCTTGTTTGGCTTGATAAACCATTAAGCCCGAAGCAGAATGCCGATTTGCAAACCGGCTTTTAGGTCACCTACTTCACTATAAGGACTTCCCTTCTCGTGTAGATTGAACAAATGACACTCAATCTTGGCACTCCAATGCCGTATCGAGTAGGGGAAGTCCCTTTCATTCGTTATACCCGACGTGGCATCGAGAGAACGCGCGTGCTAAATTCGCACTTTGGACGGAGGTGACCATGAGTGTTTCCGTCAAGACCCTGGGCATCGATCGGCTTAATGTCGATGAACGGCTTGCTCTCGTCGAGGAGATATGGGCGACCATTTGCGCCGACGCAAAGGTGTTTCCCCTGACTGACGAGCAACGCGCTGAATTGGATCGCCGAGTCGCGGATGACAATTCGTTTCCTGAAGACGTCGTGCCTTGGGATGAGGTCAAAGCAGCGGCTCGATCGCGCTTGAGTCGATGACGCTTCGCGTCGTTTTCCGGCGCGCTGCAAAAAGTGAGTTTGAGGATACGGCCGCTTGGTATGCCGAAAGAGCAGCTGGTCTCGGCGAAGAATTCATCCGCGAGATTGAGCAGGCCATTGCGAGTGCTGCGGCCGCACCACAGCGCTATCCTGTCGTATTCGGTGATATTCGACGTACAGTCACGCGTCGCTTTCCTTTCGCGATTTATTTTCGCGTCCGTTCCGATGCGCTGGTGGTTCTCGCCGTGTTCCACGGGCGCCGAAACCCGACCATTTGGCAGCGTCGGGCATAACCACCGCATCGACGCCGACCGCTTCGCGGCGGGGTCATGCGGGACGTGAAGCCTTTCTTACCCAAAAGGCTTGGTACCCACCGCCGTTCCCTTTGGGGAATGCGAGCGGAGGGAAGCGAGTTTTGGGCGCTTTTTTCTCTGTACTCTCTGTATTCTCTGTGGCTGAAGTGATTTAGCAGTTACTACATCGGCGTGTATCGGCGTTCATCGGCGGTTAGGCTTCGAACCGCATCGAGAAATCCGCTGCCCGAATGTCCTTCGTGAGGCTGCCGATGGAGATGCGGTCCACGCCGGTCTCCGCCACCGCGCGCACGTTCTCCAGGGCGATGCCGCCGGAGGCTTCGAGCTCGGCGCGACCGGCGGCGATGCGCACCGCCTCGCGCAAATCGCCGACGCTCATGTTGTCGAGCAACACCATGGTGGCCCCGGCATCGAGCGCTTCCTTGAGCTGCCCGATGTTCTCCACCTCCACCTGTATCCAGATACCGGCCGGTGCCGCTCTCTTCGCGGCCGCGAGCGCGGCGCGGACGCCGCCGGCGGCGGCGATGTGGTTCTCCTTGATCAGCATGGCGTCATAGAGCCCCATCCGGTGGTTGAGGCCACCGCCCACGCGCACCGCGTATTTTTCCGCCGCGCGCAGCCCGGGGAGGGTCTTGCGCGTATCCACAATTCTCGCGCGCGTGCCCGCGACCGCGTGTACGTAGCGGCGCGTGGCGGTCGCGACCGCGGAGAGCGTTTGCAGGAAATTGAGCGCAACGCGCTCCCCGGTGAGCAGAGCGCGCGCCTTTCCGGACAGCGTGGCCACTTGTGCTCCCGCCGCGGCCCGCGCGCCTTCGGCGAGGGCCCAACGTATTTCCACCGCGGCGTCGAGACTGCGAAAGCACGCCTCGAACCACGGCTGCCCGCACACCACGGTCTCCTCGCGGCACAGCACCGTTGCTCGCGCGTTGTTCCCGGCAGATGTGAGAGGGGCCGTGAGATCGCCGTCGCCGACGTCCTCGGCGAGCGCGGCCGCCACGCTGCGCGCGATCTCCGATGCCAAGTCCATGCATTTCCTCTATAGTTGTCGGCAGATTCTAGCAAACGCGCGGGGGCGGTATGGAGGGCATGTTGAGCGTGGTGTCTTACGGGATCGGAACGGTCCTGGGATTCGTTCTGGTCGGCGGGCTGATCGCGCTCATCGTCCACGACGTCACGCAGAAGAAGCACACCGTCCTGCGCAATTATCCGGTCGTCGGTCGGCTGCGCTTCTACTTCGAGGACCTCGGCGAGTATTTCCGGCAGTATTTTTTCGCAGGGGACCGCGACGAGATGCCGTTCAACCGGGCCACGCGCGGGTGGGTCTATCGCGTGGCGAAGGACGAGGGCGGGATCATCGGCTTCGGCTCGACCAACGACCTGCGCGAGCCGGGCTCGATCATTTTCGTGAACGACGCTTTTCCGGTGCTGGAGGAAGACCGCCTGCCCACGCCCTCGCTCGTCATCGGCGAGGGCTACTGCAAGCATCCGTTCGAGGCGCGCTCGATCGTCAACGTGAGCGGTATGAGCTACGGCGCGATCTCCGCGCCGGCGGTGCGCTCGCTCTCCCGCGGCGCGAACCTCGCGGGATGCTGGCTCGATACCGGCGAAGGCGGGCTCTCGTCCTATCACCTGGAGGGCGAGTGCGACATCGTCATGCAGATCGGCACCGCCAAGTACGGCATCCGCAATCTCGACGGCAGCTTCTCGCCGGAAAAGGCGAAGGAGCTCGCGCGGATGGTGAAGGCATTCGAGATCAAGCTCTCGCAGGGTGCCAAGCCGGGCAAGGGCGGGGTGCTGCCAGGCGAGAAGGTCACCGAGGAGATCGCGCGCATCCGTGGGATACCGGCGAGCAAGGGCTCGATCAGCCCCAACCGGCATTACGACATCGCCAACGTGGGCGAGTTGCTCGACAAGATCGCCTATATCCGGGACCTCACCGGCCGGCCGGTCGGAGTGAAGACGGCGATCGGCGGCTGGGAGTTCATCAACGAGCTGTGTGAAACCGTGCTGCGCCGGGGCAGGGAGTACGCGCCGGACTTTTTCGTGATCGACGGCGGGGAGGGCGGCAGCGGTGCCGCGCCGCAGACGCTCATGGACCACATGGCGCTGCCGATCGCGGAAGCGCTTCCACGCGTCGTGGACTCGCTCCTGCAGGCGGACCTCAAAAGCCGCGTGCGCGTGGTGGCGGCGGGCAAGCTCGTCACGTCCGCCCGCGCGGCGTGGGCGCTCTGCGTCGGAGCCGACTTCGTCAACACCGCCCGCGGCTTCATGTTTGCGCTGGGCTGCATCCAGGCGCTGCGCTGCCATACCAACACCTGTCCCACCGGCGTCACGACCCACAACAAGCGCCTGCAGCGCGGCCTGGTCGTGGAGGAAAAATTCGTTCGTGTCGCCAGCTATGCGCGCAACATGAATCGCGAGATCGACATGATCGCGCACGCGTGCGGTTGCCGGCACGCCCGGGAGCTCAAACGCGAGCACGTGCGCATCGTGCAGACGGCCAACCAGAGCATCGCGCTCAACATGCTCTATCCCTATCCGACAGTCGGCTCGCGCACCGCATCGAAGCAGGCGAGCGCGGCCGCGTAGAAAGCAATGTTGAGTCTTACATGTTGAATTAGGGAAACCCGCGCCGTGCCTCAGCCGGCGGTGGCTCATGAGCCGATACCCTTGAGGGTCGGCATGCCCAGCAGGGGCCATAGACCAAGGATCGCGAGCGCCAGCACGGCGAGCAGCAGCGCGCTCGCCGGAATGCCCGCCTTGAGAAATTCCATCGCGGTGAATTGGCCGGATTGGTAGGCGATGGCGTTGGGCGCTGCCCCGACCAGGAACAGGAACGGCATGCCGGCGGTGGCGAGCGCGACGTAGAGCACCACTTCGGGCGCGACGCCCAGATAGCCCGCGATCACCAGCGACACCGGCAGCGAGATGGCGATGGCGGCCACGTTCATGATGATGTTGGTGACGACCAGAACGAACACGGCCAGCGCCATCAGGAACATGAACCAGTGTCCACCCTGGAACGGGCTCAGCCACTTTACCGCCAGCCATTCCGCCGCGCCGGTCTCCCACAGGCAGAAGCCGATGCTCATGGCGCCGCCGAATAGCAGGATGATGTTCCAGGGAATCTCCTCCAGGTCTCCGAGATCGAGGACGCCGAAGATGAAAAACAGCAGCGTCGCGACCAGCAGGATCGCGGGCCGGCTCAAGGGCTCCAGCGCCGGCACGAACACCTGCAAGGCGAGCACCAGGAGCGTGCCGAGCACGATCGCCGCGGCCAGGAGTTCCCGGCGGGTCACCCCGCCCAGCTCGGCGTAGAGGCGCCGGGACGTCTCCGTGAGGCCGGGCACGGTGCTGCGCTCCGGCCTGAACATCGCCAGCATGAGCCACCAGATGACGATCACCATGAGCCAGCCCACCGGGCCGAGGTACCACGGGATTTCGAAGAAGCCCACGCGCTCGCCGACGATGTCCC
The DNA here is from genome assembly GCA_016868035.1 of Betaproteobacteria bacterium. Classification (GTDB taxonomy): domain Bacteria; phylum Pseudomonadota; class Gammaproteobacteria; order Burkholderiales; family SG8-41; genus SG8-41. The sequence goes on from VGID01000046.1 coordinate 26,804, forward strand.
GGAAGAACGTGACGCCCACGATGCCGCGGGCGGACCCGAGCAGGGTGACGATGCTGCCGGCGCCGGCGGCGAACGCCATGCCGATGAACAGGCCCTTGCCGAAGCGGGTGGGGCGGCTCGAGGCATCGTAGAGGGAATAGATGGCGAGCAGCACCGGGTAAAGGGTGGCTGCGACCGCGGTATGCGCCATGATGTGGGTGAGCAGCGCCGTGACCACGAAGCAGCCCAGGTAGATGGTGGCGGTGCGCTCGCCGATGAGAGTGAGCATCTTGTAGGCGAGCCGCCGGGTGAGCCCGGTCTTGGTGAACGCAGCGCCGATCACCATGGATCCGAAGATGAACCAGACCGCCGGGTCCATGAAGTCGGAAAACGCCGCCTTCGCCGTCCGGATCTGGAACAGGGCCTGGAATACGCCGATGGCGATCGCTGTCACCCCGATCGGCACCGGCGCGAACACCCACCAGGTCGCCGCGAGCAGGAACAGGGCGAGCGCCGCCTGGCCTTCGGGGCTGAGCGGAAAGGCCTTGCCCGTCGGGTCCAGCGCGGGCGCCGGCGTAGCGGCGAAATAGACGGATAGGAACAGCGCCAGCCCGCCCGACAGGGCGGCCCAGCGGCCCCAGTCGATGGCCACGCTCGGCGCGGCGATGACGGTACGTTGGGAGTCGTCGCTCACGTCAGTCCCGCTTCGGGTTCCCGATGACGCCGGCCACCAGATTGAAGATGTCCACCAGCCGGATGACGCCGACGACGCGCCCTTCATCTACCACCGGAAGCAGAGGTACCTCGTGAACGAGAATGAGGGTCAGCGCGCGGGACAGCGAGTCGCGCGGGGAAACGGTGGCTGGCACTGGCCGCGCCACCTCGCCCACCGGCTGCTCCGCGGCTTCGCCCGCCTCGCCGGCGAGCACCCGGTCCCAGAACAGCTCCTCGGGACCGGTGCGGTCGGAGGTGAAGGACCACTGAATATCCTTCATCGGCTTGCGCAGCGCCACCGGTGCTAAACCTCGCAGCACCACCGGCATCGAAACCGTTCCCACCAGCGCGCCCTGGTCGTCCACCACCAGCGCGTTGCGGAATCCAAACGTGCCGGCCGCGGTGAAGCCGGAGCGGATGGTCGAGATAGCGGCGCGTATCGTGGAGCGCGCGTCCAGATGCGGGAAGCGCTCGATCGGCAACATGTATTCCGCCACGGTCATCGTACGTTGGCGCTGAGACATGCTGACCTCCTGACTCTGCGTCGGATTCGTCTGTTACGGCGCGTTTTTCATCTGCCCGTAGGCGTGAATGCCCGGCAGGTTTTTCGTTCGGCCGCGATGCAGGAAACGGATGATGCCGGCTCGAACCAATTTACTCGCGATTCTATCAAACGTATGCCGCATCGGTGGGTGGCGCTGCTCTCCGGCGCCGTCCGGGTTCGGCGCCGGGAAAGCCAGGATCGTTGGGCGTTTGTCCGGCTCCAACGAATACACGGCCAGCCCTCAGCCAAGGCGCGGGAGCCGTTGCGCTCAGTGCCCGGTCGCCGCCTTCACCGCATACCGTTGCGCGCGCAGCCGGGAGATGATGCCCCGACAGTGCGTGATCCCGACAAACGCGATGGCGTTCCCTTTCTCCAGAAACGGGCCCATCCGATCGTGGAGCACGGGATCGCGTCTGTCTATGATGGGTTCGCAGAAAGTCGGGAACACGCTTGCCGTCGCCATCAGGCGCTCGAGGTCTCCGGCGAGGTAGTGGCGCACAAAGTCCCTGCGGTAGCGGTACCAGTCCACGTTCTTCAGGAAGCCCACAATGCGCTCGAGCGGGATCCGGTTCAGCGCCTCGATCTGTTCCTCGATCCGTTCCAGGAAACGCACCTCTTTTCCCATTTCGCGGGCGATGTTCGCGGCGTCGAGATCCATCGTGTAGACCCAGCCGTCTCGCGTGCGATAGTGCGTCCAGATGTGATAGAAGGCCATCCACGGCTTCAGCCCGCCGATCTCGGAGCGCAGCGAGTCCTGGGGGCCGCCGCCCAGAATGTCCCAGTACAGGCGCGATGCGCTCGCCGGAGCGGTCGGCTCCGCGAGCGCAGCGCCGATTTTCTCGATGGTTGGCGCGTCCAGGGCGTCGTAGAGCGACGGGTGGGATCCCTTTCCCGTCCCGGACTCGACGACGGCGCGCATGGCGCGTTCGTCGAGCGGGCCCTCGAGCAACACCGTGTGCGCGCTCCCGATGTGGCGGCGCAGCGAGTCCGTGAAGCGGTAGGGGAAGAAATGAGAGGTGCCGACAAGGAACGACGTTCTGTCCCCTTTCTCGACCTCCCATATCATCCGGATTTCCCGCTCTTTCGTGAAAAGCCGGTGCAGGCGGGTCAGCACGTTCATAGCTTCGACGCGAGTGCCTCGAAAAAGGGTGGACCGGCGCGGCTACGCCCGAAAAACTCGTAGCGCCGCGAGGGAACGCCCCCCCACTTTTTCTTGAATCTGCGGATGCCCTCGTTCACCCCGAGTCCCAGATGGATGTAGCGTTTCCCGTGCGCCCGCGCGAGATTGACCATCTCGAAGAACAAAAGATCGGAGGCGCCCGCAACGCGATGCCTTCCGGAGCGGCAGCCCACTACGTAGGTCGCGAAGTTCGCCGCGGCAAGTTCCACGACGAAGAAGCCGCACACGTTTCCGTCTTGGTCCCTTGCGGTGAGTACCCTCGCGGTATCCGAGTGCGGCACGTAGTCGGGCATTTTGAGAAAGAGCTGCCGTAACCGGGGCGCCGGCTTCTCCCTGTCCAGGAATTCGGAAACGAGCTCCTGGTGGGCCGTGCTGATCGCCTTCTCGTTGCTTACCTGCAGTCTCCGCGAGGCGCGGGCGACGGCGGAGCGCAGATCGCCCTTCGCCTCGAATCCCTCGAGCGTGAGCGTGTAGTAGTCGTCGCTTTCGCGCTCGTGGCAGAGCCTGGCCAGGGAGGAAACCGGCTCCGGTGCGATGAACCAAAGCGCATCGGGGCGGAGCCGTTCGATGGTGTCCTCGATCAGACGGGAAAAATGCCCGCTTCGGAAGGTGCCGTGCAGCGGGTAGCCGACGACGATCGCCCAGTTGCCGGCCACGAAGGAAAGATACCCGTCGGTGAGGAACGGCTCGCCTCCGGAGATCAGCTTCATCATGGAAACGGTGTGCTCGGGCACGTATGCGTTCTCGAGTGCGTCGTTTTCCTCGCGCGCGGAGATCACGGTTTTTGCAGTAGCGCGTCGAGAATTCCCGGCCGGCGGGTCGAATAGCGGCAGTACTCGTAATCAAGAAACGGGCTCGCGCCCCACTTCGTCTTGAAGTGCGTGATCCCTTCGTCGACTCCAAGGCCGAGATTGACATAGCGTTTTTGCAGCTCTTGCGCGACATGGATCACGTGGTGGAGCAGCAAGTCCGAGGCTCCCGGAACATGGCGATCGCGGGAGCGGATATTGAACTGGTAGAAGGCGTAATGCGCGGCCCCGAATTCAGCCACATCGAAGGCGACCAGGCGGCCGGTGCGGTCCCGTGCACTGAACAGGCGCGCCGTTGGCATCGATGAGAGATAGAGCGGTATTTTCTGGATGATCTGTCCCGCTTCATCGCCGGGCTGGCGGGAGTCGAGGAATTCGGCGATCAGGCGGGTGTGCTCTTCCCCGATGCGGCCGCTGTCCTCGATGTGAAGCTCGCGGGATGCCCGGCGGACCATCTGTTCGGCATTGCGGTGCGGCGGGAACTCCGAGAGGTCCAGCCGGTAATATCGATCAGACCCGCGCGTGCGGCAGCTCTCGCCCAGCATGGAAACCGAAGGCGCCGTAACCGCCACCGAATCGGGCCGGAATCGGGATACGGCCGCCTCGAGCACCGCCTGCAGAGCGGGCTCCTCGAACCGGGATGCCAGCGGATAGCCGACCAGTACGATCGAGCGTTCGCCCCGGTAGCAGAGGTAATCGTCCATGAGGTACGGCTCGGCGGAAAAGATCGCGCTGACATAGCCGGGGAGATGTTCGGGTACGTAGGCGTGGCCGGAGACGAAGTCCTGTTCGGCTGCGCTGAGCACTTAGAGACCGTAGAGCTTGGGACACGTGCGGCACGCTTCCGGGGCGGGCGGCAGCTGCTCTGAAGCGGCGGCGCGCGTCGTGCCGCCGACGGCCATCTTCGCCACGCCCAGAAGCCGTTGCGAGAATTGCGCGCGGAAATCATGGTAGGCCGGGTTCTCCCAGATCTCCATCAGCGGCTGATCGTTGACGTTTCCGAATCGCACGGACGGAATCGAGACCGGTTCACCGTCGAATACACGCGGAATTTCCTGCTGCCCGGTTACCGACGTGTAGACGCAAGGCGAGACCCAACCGTCGGCCGATATGAAAAGGATCTTCAGCGGGTTCAAATCGCAGACGGCCACGTCCCGCGGTTGCAGCGGATAGGGACGGAAGGAGATCCGGGCCCGCCGGGCTTCGTGCTTTGCCTGGTCAAGGAACTCACGGGCCGCCCGTGCCTGGGGGGAGAGCGAGTAGGCCTTCAGATCTTCCAGCCCGGTGGTGATCGCGTAGTCCAGATTGGTGGCGACCAGCTCATCGGCTCCGATTCGAGATGCCAGTTTCACCACGTCGGGAAGTTCCGCGAGGTTGGTCCGCGTCATGAGAAAGAGCAGCTCCACTTTGGGCGTCGTGCTCTTTCTCTGCGCCCGCAGTGCGAGGCAGCGGCGGACGTTTTCGAGCAGCCGCTCGAAGTTCGAACCCGGGCGGATCGCTTCGTGGGTGCTCGCCGTGGCACCTGCGATGGACACCGCCAGCACGTCGAGGCCAAGGTCCAGAAGGCGCCCGCTGGTGCTGCCGGTGAGGCGCGTGGCGTTGGTGGTGAAGCCGACGCGGCAGCCGGCGCTCTTGGCGAGCGCGATCATGTCGAAGAGGCGGCGGTGGAGCAGCGGTTCGCCCCAACCTTGCAGATAGACCCACTTCGTCTTCCCGAACGCGGCGGCGATCCGCTCGAAGCTCTCCCAAGAGAGGTCCACGCTCGGCCACCAGTCGGCGAAGACGGTCACGGGACACATGACGCAGCGGATGTTGCAGCGCGAGGTGACCTCGATCTGGAACGCCTCGAACGGCCGTGCGGGTTCGCGGTTTCTGAACCAGCCCACCAGTGGCCCTGCCATCGCCTAATCGTACGCCGATCCCGAGCACCGGGCCAGAGCGAAAAAAAGGCCCCGCGTTTCCGCGGGGCCCGCGATTCCGAAACCCGGCGGGCGGCTCCGCCCGGACGAGCCGGGCGGTTGCGCACCCCGGATGCCTACTTGATATCGGGCACGGGGAAGAGGTACCCGCCGAAGAGCAGGTAGGCCAGCAGCAGCGTCCAGAAGACATTCAGGGCCTGTGCCGCGATGAACG
>VGID01000047.1 GCA_016868035.1 Betaproteobacteria bacterium
TGCTAAGCACCATCCCCTACCAGCGACCTGACAAACCGTTTAAAGGCGAGCTATGACTGTTCTGCGAACGCTGAGACTCGGTCACGTCCACGTCAAAAAAGTGTTCTGCGAACGCTGAGATTCGCCCATTGAGGACTGAGGACTGAGGATTGAGGACTGAGCATTGAGCAACAAAATTTCCCTGGGGTAGCCGCGGAAGTCATTCCCTCCGCTTGTATAATCTCCACGGGCGCGCTGTACCGTTCCGGTTGCTAGGCCCTCAATCCTCAATCCCCGATCCTCAATCCTGAAATGTCCATAAAATCAGACCGCTGGATCCGGCGCATGGCGCTCGAGCGCCGGATGATCGAGCCCTTCGAGCCGAGCCAGATCAAGGAAGTGAACGGCCGCAAGGTGGTGTCCTACGGCACCTCGAGCTACGGCTACGATATCCGCTGCTCGAACGAGTTCAAGCTCTTCACCAACATCAACAGCACGATCGTCGACCCCAAGAACTTTGACGACAAGTCGTTCGTGGACGTGAAGGGCGACTTCTGCATCATCCCGCCCAACTCCTTCGCGCTCACCCGCACGGTCGAATACTTCCGCATCCCGCGCAACGTGCTCGTGGCTTGCCTCGGGAAGTGCGTAACCGGTGACACCCGCGTCGTTGATGCCGATACCGGAGCCTACGTGCCTATTACCGAGATGGGATGGGCGAAAACGACAATCGGGCTCCGGGATTGGCGTTTGCGACCGGCCAGGGTCTCCTCCTTCATTCCTCAAGGCCGGAAGCCGGTTTTTGAACTGAAGACGAAGGTAGGCCTGCGAATTAAAGCGACGGCAAACCATCCGTTCAGACAGCTTCATGGCTGGACGAAGCTTGGCGAGCTGAAGCCTGGGGATCGCATCGCTGTGGCACGCGAGGTCCCGGTATTTGGTAAGTCGCCTCTTCCAGAGTGGGAGGCCGCACTTCTCGGGCTCATGATCTCCGAAGGCCAGTGCGATACGCCCGGTCACAGCCCGGCTTTCACCAGCAGCGATCCAGTGCTTGTCCGGCAGCTGGAGGAATGCGTCAGCCGCGGCGCCTTGGGAAGCGTTACCCCCCGACCAGTAGACGGCTATCGCCTGGTCAACAGGCCCGGCCGCGGAGGTGCAATGATCCCAAACCGCGCCACCCTGTGGCTTAAAGGGCATGGCTTGAATGTGACCGCAGGAAGCAAGTTCGTCCCGCAGGTCGTTTTTAAGGCCCCGCGTCCGGCAGTCCAATGCTTCCTGCGCGCGCTGTTTTCCGGTGATGGCGGGGTGTACCGGTCCGAGGACTCTTTTTTCATCGAGTACTACTCGAAGTCGCGTCGTCTCATCGAGGACGTCCACCACCTGTTGTTGCGGTTCGGCGTCTTCTCCCTTATCCGCGAGAAACGGACGCACATCGGTACCATGGCTTTCTCGATACAAATCACCGATCGGGAGCAGATCTCGAAGTTCGCCCGCGAGATCGGCTTTTGGCCGGGATCGGTAAAGCAGCGTCGGCTCGAAAACGAGATTCTGCCGGCGCTTGGACCAGAGCCGACTCGCCGGCGCAGTAACTTCGATACATTGCCTCGCGAAGCGTGGCGCTTGGTGAGAACGGCGGTAGACGGGGCCGAAATTACCCTGAGCGCTGCGGGCGTCCACAGGGTCCATCCCGGGCGATCCGTATCCCTCGCGACGGCGGCTGCGGTTGCCCGAGCGACCAACGACGATGAGGATTCGGGTCTGGCCGAAGGCCCCGTTTGGGACGTGGTCGAGTCGATCGAATCCGCCGGAGAGCAGGAAGTATTCGACCTGAGCGTTCCGGGGCTGCATAACTTCCTCGCGAACGGCATCATCGTGCATAACTCCACCTACGCCCGGTGCGGCATCATCGTGAACGTCACGCCCCTCGAGCCGGAATGGGAGGGCTACGTGACCCTCGAGTTCTCCAACACCACGCCGCTGCCCGCCAAGATCTACGCCAACGAAGGGGTGGCGCAGGTGATCTTCCTCGAGTGCGCGCCCGAGGACGTGTGCGAGGTCTCGTACAAGGACCGGGGCGGCAAGTACCAGGGGCAGACGGGGGTCACTCCGCCGAAGGTCTGATGAACCGGACGCCAGGGCGCTGGTTTATCTAGCGCGCCGGAGCGTGGAGCAGGTGCCCGCTTGCGGGTGCGACCGCGTAGACGCGCAGGCGGCCGATGTAAGTGCATCCAGAACCCGCGATATCCGTTCAGAGGCCGCGGCCCTTCGAGCGCACAGCCAGGCTGTCGCTCAACGCCCGGTGTCCGCTGTACAGCCGCTGATCCCTCCCTCAAATGGCCGGCGCGACGCTGGCCGGTCGAACGCGTGGCGTCTAACCGGGGCGGCGGTACCCGTGTGATGCTTGCTCTAGGCCCGGATCGGGTCGTCCGCTCGGCAATATCGCGAGCACGGCAACCAGACCCTCCCGGACTGGCGAGCTGTGCCGCAGACGGTTTCGCGCGCGCCGAACCGTGCTGTTCATGCTTGCGTCAACGCAACGCCCGGTGCGGCGATGCCGCCGCGCGGCGCACCGCCGGCGCCCGCGCCGGGCGAGCCTTCGCCGCGCTCCGCGCCGGCGCTTCGCGTCGCGTCCTGCCGGCGCTCGCGCGCCTCCGCGCTCGCTCCGGGCGCGTCGCCGCTGTCGCGCGCGCGGCACACCGGCCGGAAATTTTTTTGCCCGAACCCGAAAAAACTCTTGCTTCTCGTCGCGGTACTTCTATAATTCGCGGAAGTTTCGCGATTTTGAGCCGCGAACCGGAGATTGGACGGAGGGGAACATGACAATGGCAAGGCAGCGCTGCCAGACGGCAGATGTGGTTGCGGTTGACGTACCGGAAACCTAGGTCACAAGGAGAACATTGATGGCCGTGCGCCCTGTCGCCTTCAGAAAACCGCAAAACCCGCCCGAAACCGAACCGTCCCACCTCTTCGACACGCATCCCGAAGTCCGCCTGGACTTCAGCCACGTCAAGGATGCGCTCAAGCAGGGATATAGCAAGCCGTTCCTGCTCGTCGACACCAGCATCATCCGAGCCAAGGCCCGCCGCTTCAAGGCCGCTATGCCGCGCGTGCACCCGCACTACGCGGTCAAGGCCAACCCCGACCCGCGGGTCCTGAAGACCATGATCGAGGAGGGCGTGGGCTTCGAGATCGCCTCGATCGCGGAGCTCGACGTGCTGCTCGGGCTCGGCGTCCTGGCCGCCGAGGTCTATTACAGCAACCCGATGAAGTCGAGGGCCTATGTCGAGTACGCCGCGGCCAAGGGCGTCGAATGGTTCGTGCTGGACAGCGTCGAGGAGCTGCGCAAGATCCACAGCATCAAGCCCGACGCCAAGCTCTACGTGCGCATCGAGGCCCCGAACGTGGGCAGCGACTGGCCGCTCGCGGGCAAGTTCGGCATGAAGGGACCGGAGGTGGACGCCATCGTCGCCGAGGCGGTCGCGCTCAAGGCCGATCTCGCGGGCGTGACCTTCCACGTCGGTTCCCAGTGCCGCAACCCGGAGAACTGGCGCGCCGGCATCCTCGGCGCCAAGCGCGTGTTCAAGAAGATGCGGCTGGCGGGCTTGAAGCCCCGGCTGCTCAACATCGGCGGGGGCTACCCGGTGCGCCATGTGAAGCCGATCCCCTCGGTCGAGAAGATCGCCGAGGTGGTCAACCATGCGCTGCGCGACGTGCCCCAGAGCGTGCGCGTGATGGCCGAGCCCGGCCGCTACCTCGTGTCGGACTCCGGCTACTTCGTGTGCCGTGTGGTGGGCACCGCGACCCGCGCGGGCAAGCGCTGGATGTACTGGGACGCCGGGGTGTTCGGCGGGGTGCTCGAGACGACCGAGGGGCTGCGCTACGACGTGCTCACCGACCGCAAGGGCAAGCTGATACCCTGGAACGTCGCCGGGCCGACCTGCGACTCGGTGGACGTATGCATGCGCGATGAGCTCTATCCCGAGGACATGCGGGAAGGCGACTTCATCTACATCGCGAACGCCGGCGCCTACACCACGGCCTACGCCAGCAACTTCAACGGCTTTCCGCTGCCCGACGTGCGCGTGATCTGAGCGGCGGGAGCGCCGCTCAGGCCCTGCAACCTGCGCAATCCGCCTACCTCGGCGGCTTCCCCGGCTTCTTCGCCCACTCCGCCGACTGGCGCTCCGCGGCCCGGATCTGCTCCATGCTCATGCCGGACCGGAGCGCTTCGAGCATGCCGCGCGCGACATCGTCTCCCTGCAGCGCGGCGACCCCGACCCAGAAGTAGGCGCGCACCGGGTCGCGCGCGACTCCCTTGCCTTCGTGGTAGAGCATGCCGAGGTTGTGCTGGGCCTGCACGTGGCCGCGGTTCGCCGCCTGGGTGTACCAGTGCACCGCCTGCGGGTAATCGGGAGCCACGCCTTCCACGCCCGAATACATCATCCCGAGGTTGAATTGCGCTCCCGCCTCGTTCTGGGCCGCGGCGTAGCTCCACCACTTCTGCGCGGAGGCGACGCTCTTCTCCACCCCGTAGCCGCGGGCATACATGAGTCCCACGCTCGTTTGCGCTCTCGCATCGCCCTGGCGCGCGAGCCTGAGATACCAGCGGAACGCTTCCTTGAAGTCCTGCGGGACCCCGCCGCGCCCCAGGTAGTAGGCCTCGGCAAGCTCGCGCGTCGCCCCCCGCTCGCCGGACTCGGCGCGGACCCTGAGGTCCTCGACGTTGATGCGCTCCTGGGCCTGCGCGAGCGCGATCGAGCCGGCCGCGATGAGGGCGCAGGCGATTCGCGCGCTAGTGCGCCGCGCGCTCATAGATCGCGAACCGGAACGGATAGGCATGGTGCGCGTCGGCGGGGTACTCGAGCGAGGAGACCTCGCGCCAGGCCCCGAGATCGAACTCCGGCATGTAGGTGTCGCCCGCGACCTCGGCATCCACGGTGGTGAGGTAGATCCGGCCTGCGCGCGGCAGCGCTTGGGCGTAGAGCTCGGCGCCCCCGATCACGAAGATCTCGCGGTCGTTGCGGCAGGCGGCGATCGCCTCGTCGAGCGAGTGCGCGACGAGCGCGCCGGGCACGCGGTAGCCCCTCTGGCGCGTGACGACCACCGTGGTGCGCCCGGGCAGCAGCCGCCCGATGGATTCGTAGGTCTTGCGCCCCATGACGAGGTGGTGGCCCACGGTATGGGTCCTGAACAGGCGCAGCTCGGCGGGCAGGCGCCAGGGGATCGCGCCCTGCGCTCCGATCACGCGGTTCTTCGCCATCGCCACGATGACCGATAGGCGGGAATGAGGATTGAGGATTGAGGATCGAGCCGCCATCCTACTTCCCGGCTCGAGGCACCAGGCCCGAGTACCGGGCAATCGATCGCTTCAATTTCTGCAGGCCGTCAGGCTCGGGGTTCCGCACTCTCAATCCTCATTCCTCAATCCCCGATCCTCACTCCTCAATCCCCGATCCTCAGTCCTCAATCCTCAATCCTCGATCCTATACGGCAATCGGCGCCTTGATTGCCGGATGAGGATCATAGTTTTCGAGCGTGAAGTCCTCGTACCGGAAGTCGAAGATGCCCTTCACCGCCGGGTTGAGCTTCATGCGCGGCAGCGAGCGAGGCTCGCGCGCAAGCTGCTCGCGCGCCTGGTCGAGGTGGTTGAGATAGAGGTGGGTGTCGCCAAAGGTGTGCACGAATTCGCCGAGCCGCAGGCCGGTGACCTGCGCGACCATCATCGTGAGCAGCGAGTAGGACGCGATGTTGAACGGCACGCCGAGGAAGAAATCGGCGCTGCGCTGGTAGAGCTGGCAGGAGAGCCGGCCCTGCGCGACGTAGAACTGGAAGAACGCGTGGCACGGCATCAGCGCCATCCGGTCGAGGTCTGCGACGTTCCACGCCGAGACGATCATGCGCCGCGAGTCGGGGTTCTTGCGGATCTGCTCGATCACCTGCGTGATCTGGTCTATATGGCGGCCGTCGGGCGCCGGCCACGAGCGCCACTGGTAGCCGTAGACCGGTCCCAGCTCGCCGTTCGCGTCCGCCCATTCGTTCCAGATCGTGACGCCGTTGTCCTTCAGGTACCGGACGTTGGTGTCGCCCTTGAGGAACCAGATCAGCTCGTGGATGATGGATTTGAGGTGCACCTTCTTCGTGGTGAGCAGGGGGAAGCCCGCATTGAGGTCGAAGCGCATCTGCGCGCCGAAGATGGACAGCGTGCCGGTGCCCGTGCGGTCGTTCTTGCGCGCACCGTGCTCCAGGATGCGGCGCATCAAATCGAGATATTGGCGCATGTCAGATCAGGATTGAAGACTGAGGATTGAGGATCGAGGACTGAGGATTGAGGATCGAGACCCGGGGGCGCGGTGCTCATAGCGGTGATTTTATTTGATTTCCTTCGGGTACGGCTTCTTCAGCATCCAGTTCACGATGGCGTCCACGGTGGGCTCCTCGCGCCCGAGGAAGCCGTGCGCGCTCAGCGCCTCGCATGGCCCGGTGTGCGGCGGGTGGCCGCCCGTTACCGAGATCAGGGGGTGGCGCCCGGAATGGCGGCGCGCCTCGGCGTACGGCGTTGTCCCGCACCCATCCTCGGAGTGGTGGACGAAGATGAGCGGCGCCTTGATCGAGTCGAAGTCGAATCCGGCCAGGTTGCTGTCGCCGTGCGCCGAACGCCGGCCGCTGGCGACGAACGCGCTCGCCGTCAGCGCGACGCCAGCCAGCTGGGCCGCCAGCGCCCGGCCGACGTAGGCGGCGGATACCGTGCCCATGCTCGTGCCGATCAGGAACACCGGGGCACCGGCGAACCGCCTCTTGAGATCGCCGATCACGGCCTGCACGTCCTGCGCGTGCATTTCGTGCTTGCGGAACGAATTGGGCATGCCGTCGGCGTGATCCGTGGGAGCGCCCACCACGGCCGTCGCGACCCCGCGGTCCACGAAAAGCTGGCGCGAGCGCACCAGGAAATTGCCCCGCTCCCGGAGGGTGTTTCCGCGCCACGCGGGCAGGTCAAGCTTGCCGTCGCCGCCCGAAAACAGCACGGCGAGCGCGAGCGTCTTCCCCGGCCCCGGGGCGGCGAGCAGGTAGCTCTGCGTCGCCGTATCGCGCGTCTTGAGGGTGATGAGCTCCTCCGCCGTCGCGCCCGTGGACGGCGCAAGGGCCAGCGCGAGCAGCAGGGCCGGCCATTGCTTGTGCGGCCTTGCTGCGCGGCGCTTTCCGGCGCGGCGCGGCCCCGCGCGGAGCAGGAATTCCGTGGGCAGATGCATGTCGTTGATCCCGGAGGGCGGGCGGAGGCGCATCCATTGTAGGCGCCTCCGCGCGACGCTGCACGGGTGCCGCCACCGGCTTGGTTATAATCCGCGAGCGACTCATTCGCCCGGAAGCTCAACGATGCTCGCTCGATTGGAACAGAATTCCGTGCTGCTGTCCGATGATGACCTCGGGCGCGCGCAGCACGCACTGCTGGTGCTGCCCAAGGTCGCGAAGCTCGAGGCCCTGCGCGGCGTGCCGTGCCTCGATGCGCTGCGGGCGGCGCTCGCGCGGCGCAAGAAGAAGCCGGAGGAGCTCGCCAAAACCCCTGTCGCGACAGACCTTCCGGGTGGCACGCTCGCCGCCTGGGTGATGCTCGACTCCGCCCGGCCGCGATTTGAGCAGTACACCGCGCTGCGCAAGGGCCTGCAGCTCGTCCTCGCCGAGAAGCCGGAATCGGTCTCGATCGGCGTTTTCGGCACCGCGGCGCAGCGGCGGCGCGCGGCGGCGCTCGCGGCCTACACCGCGTGGGTGAACGGCACGCCGCTGCCCGAGCGCAAGAAGGAGCCCGACAGCGCGGTGCTCACCGCGATCCGGCTCTTCGGCCACCGCGTGCCGGAAGGCCACGCGGCGGAGCGGGCAATCGCGCAAGGCAACCTGCTGTGCCGCGATCTGACGGTGCTGCCGCCCAACGAGTTGACGCCGGGCAATTACCGGGCGCGGGTGAAGGCGCTCGCCCGGCAGCGCGGCTGGCAGCATGCGGAGCACGACATGAAGGGGCTGCGCAAGATGGGCGCGGGCGCTTTCGTCGCCGTGGCGCAGGGCAGCAGCGAGGAGGATGCGGCGATCGTGCACCTGCGCTACCGCCCGAAAGGGGCACGCAGGAACGTTGCGCTGGTGGGCAAGGGCATCTGCTTCGACACCGGGGGGCACAACCTCAAGCCCGCCCGTTTCATGCAGGGCATGCACGAGGACATGAACGGCTCTGCGGTGGCGCTCGGCATCCTGCTCGCCGCGGCCGAACTCAAGCTGCCCGTCGCCGTCGACTGCTGGATGGCGATCGCGCAGAACCATTTGAGCCCGCGCGCGTACAAGCAGAACGACGTCGTCACGGCGCTGAATGGCACCACCATCGAGGTCGTGCACACGGACGCCGAGGGCCGTATGGTGCTCGCCGACACGCTTACCCTGGCCGCGCGCGCGAAGCCCTCCCTGATCGTGGACTTCGCCACGCTCACCGGCAGCATGCACACCGCGCTCGGCGACCGCTACAGCGGCATCTTCGCGACCAGTCCCGCGCTCGCGCGCCAGGCGCTTGCCGCGGGCGAGGCGAGCGGCGAGCGCGTGTGCGCGTTTCCGCTGGATGCGGACTACGACGAGGCGCTCGAGAGCAAGATCGCGGACGTCAAGCAGTGCTCGATGGAAGGGGCGGCCGACCACATCCTCGCCACGCGCTTCCTGAGCCGCTTCGTCGGCGACGTGCCCTGGATCCACATGGACCTCTCCGGCTCGAGCTGCAAAGGCGGGCTCGGCGCGGTCGCCACGGACGTCACCGGCTTCGGCGTCGCGTGGGGCGTGGCGTTTCTGAAAGCGATGGCCGGCCGGAAGCGCTGAGATACCGCCGGTAATGGGTAATGGGTGGGGAGCCGGTGGTTCGTGACTTAACCCACGGTAGGCGAGCGGAGGCCGGCGCTTGATTCCGGTTCCGTGACTTTTCCCCTCCCGTGCGGCGCGGCGGCGGGCGTAGGCTGGTCGTCGGCAGTCAACGGGGGGATGCACGGTCCACGCTCATGAACCAGCGGCTCGCCATCACGTGGTGTTCTTTCGGGTTGCTGTTCGCAACTGGCGTTGCGGCTGCCGGCGGTTCGCCTTGGAAAGGCGGCCCCGGCGGGCCGGGCATTCAGGTGCCCGGCATCGGCGCGAGTGCGGGCTTCGTCAGCTCGAACACGCCGGTCGTGGCATTGCCGGCCGCGGTGCCCGCAGGCGCGACGCCCGTCACGCAAAACCGCTCGCCGAGCGGCGGCGCGATGGTGAGCCCTCCCGGACTCGGAGCTTCCAATTCCCGCTCGAATGGTTCCAGCCCAGCCATGCCCCGAGCTACATCCGCGCCCGCCTCCGGGGATGCGGGATCCGCGGTGAGCGGGGGCGTGGCGAACGGGTCCGCATCGGGCGAAGGCAGCGCAAGTTCGGGAGCACGCCCCAACCTCGCCGCCCTGGAGCAGGGCGTGATCGCGGCCACGCAGCACAACGAGCGGGACGTCCGGCAGCTTCCCACCTGCCGCTGATCTCCTTCGCCCCGTTCGCGGGGCGAGCCGCGTCAGGCATCGGTCGTAATCCGACCGCGTCGTATTTCCACATAAACCGTACAGTTCCCTCGCGGGGCCTGGTGCCTTTCTTTTGCTCGCCCAAAAGAAAGGCACGAAAGAAAAGGGCGCCCCGGTTCGCCGCAGAAAATGGGCACAGACCCGGGACGTGGGTCTGCCCCGGATTTTCTGTTCCCCTGCGCTGCTCGACCCGTCCGGCGGTCTGCGCAACTCGCGAACCATCGCGACACTTTCACACGTTGTCGAAGCGGATTCTCCCCGCATAGTACGCGAGCGTCACAGCTCGACAGTGCTCGCCGAGGCGCCGGAATCGCACGCGAGACACAGGCCTGAACTGACACATGATGGCCAACGGAAACATTACCCTACCGGCGCCATGCGGCTGTTCCCGCAAACGGGCCTGCGGCTAACGTGTCACAGCCGCACCCCTTGCCTGGTCTGCGCTGCTCGGCGGCTCTCAGGGGCCCCAAGAAAACGCCCGCGTTGCTCGTTGATCGTGACCCGGCACAGGGCTTCGCCCCGCTCGCAGTTCAACGTTCAAGGTTCAAGGTCGTGCCCCTTCCTTCAGCACGCCGAACGTTGAACGTTGATCCTTGAACCCGGAACTCGGAACCCGGAACACGCGCAAGGCGGGAGCCGCCGCGCGTGTGCTAAACTCGCCCTTGAATTTCTTGGCGTTTTTCCATGTCCGGGAACACGTTGGGGCGGCTTTTCTGCGTGACCTCGTTCGGCGAGAGCCATGGGCCCGCGATCGGCTGCGTCGTGGATGGATGCCCGCCCGGGATGGCGCTCTCGGAAGCCGACATCCAGCCCGAGCTCGACCGGCGCAAGCCCGGCACCTCGCGCCACGTGACGCAACGGCGCGAGGAGGATATCGTGGAAATCCTCTCCGGCGTGTTCGAGGGCAGGACGACCGGCACGCCGATCGCGCTCTTGATCCGCAACGTGGACGCGCGGAGCAAGGACTACTCGAAGATCAAGGACATGTTCCGCCCGGGGCATGCCGACTACACCTATCTGCAGAAGTACGGCATCCGCGACTACCGCGGCGGCGGGCGCCAGAGCGCGCGCGAGACCGCGGTGCGGGTCGCGGCGGCGGCGATCGCGAAGAAGTGGCTGCGCGAAAAATATCACGTCGAGGTCCGCGGCTTCCTCGCGCAGCTCGGGCCGATCGCCGTGCCCTTCCAGTCGTGGGACGCCGTGCACGCGAACCCGTTCTTCGTCGCGGACGAGAGCTACGTCGCGCGGCTGGAGGAGTTCATGGACCAGCTCCGGAAGTCCGGCGACTCGTGCGGCGCGCTGATCACCACGGTCGCTTCGGGCGTGCCGGCGGGGTGGGGCGCGCCGGTTTACGACAAGCTCGACGCCGAGCTCGCCTACAACATGATGAGCATCAACGCGGTGAAAGGCGTCGAGATCGGCGCGGGCTTCCGCTCCGTTACGCAGAAAGGCACCGAGCACTCCGACGAGATTGCGCCGCAGGGATTTCTCACCAACAACGCGGGCGGCATCCTGGGCGGCATCTCGACCGGGCAGGACATCTTGGTCAACGTCGCGGTGAAGCCCACTTCGAGCATCCGGCTGCCGCGGCGCACGATCGACACGGCGGGCAAGGCGACGCTCATCGAGACGCATGGCCGGCACGATCCGTGCGTGGGCATCCGCGCGACGCCGATCTGCGAGGCGATGATGGCGCTGACGCTGATGGACCATGCGCTGCGCCACCGCGCACAGAACGCGGATGTGGCTTGCGAGACGCCACGGATTCCCGCGCAGGCGCCCGCGGACGTGATTGCGAAGGGGAAAGCGGCCGCCGCGGTCGAGAATCCCGATCCCGACGAGGCGTGAGAAAAATCGGTTAGCGGTAAGCGGTAAAATTGGACCGAGTTTTTTTACGAAGTTCCCTGCCCACTGCTCACTGCGTACCGCTCACCTTTCCCTAGCTGGCGTTGTCCCGTGCCCTCTCATCTGCGGCCGATTCCCGGTATTCATGAGATGAGCGCGAGGGGCTGGGGGTGACGCAGGGCCTGCCGTACCGGCGCTTCGCCGGGTTCTACTTTTTCTATTTCGCGTATCTCGGCGCGTTCGCGCCGTTCTTCAGCCTCTATCTCCTCGCGGCCGGGCACTCGGCCTTCGAGATCGGCGTGCTGATGGCGCTACCCGCGGTCGGGCGCATTCTCGCCCCGCATTTGTGGGGTTGGCTCGCCGACACGGGCGGGCGCCGCATGGGGCTCGTGCGCGCCACCACCGCAGCGGGGCTCGTATGCTATGCGGGCGTGTTCGCCGGCACCGGCTTTGCCTGGCTGTTCGCGGTGCTGCTCGCGACGAGCTTTTTCCTCGCCGCCGCGCTTCCTCTGGTGGATGCGAATACGCTCGAGCACCTGGGCGAGGACACCGGCCGCTACGGGCCGGTGCGCGTGTGGGGCTCGCTCGGCTACATCGTCGCGGTGGTCGCCGTGGGCCATGCGCTCGACTGGTTTCCCGTGTCGGCGCTGCTGTGGATCGTGGCCGGGATGCTCGCGGGCATGCTCGCGTACTGCTGGTTGCTTCCCGAGGCGCGGGCGGCCGCGCACGCCAGCGACGCGCTGCCGATCTGGCACATCGTCAAGCGCCCGGAGGTCGTCGCGCTGATTGCCGCGTGCGCCCTGATGGCCGCGGCGCATGGACCGTACTACACCTTCTACTCGATCCACGTCGTCGCACACGGCTACAGCAAGGCGGTGACCGGCTGGCTGTGGGCGCTCGGGGTGATCTGCGAGATCGGCATCTTCGTCTGGATGCCGTACCTCGTGCGCGCATTCAGCCTGCGCGCGATCCTGATCGCGAGCTTCGCGCTGGCGGTGGCGCGCTTTCTGTTGATCGGCTGGGGCGCCGATAGCCTTGCGTTGCTGCTTCTCGCGCAGTCGATGCATGCGGCGAGCTTCGGCTCGTTCCACGCCGCGGCGATCGCGATGGTGCACCGGCTCTTCCGCGGCCGGCACCAGACGCGCGGGCAGGCGATCTACGGGAGTCTCAGCTTCGGGCTCGGCGGCGGCCTCGGCGCGCTCGCGAGCGGCTACCTGTGGGGCGCGGTGGGCGCGCAGTGGACGTTCACGCTCGCCGCGTTCTGCGCGCTGACGGGCGGGATACTCGCGTGGCGCGCCGCGCCGGGCAGCGGCCGTACGGCTTAGCGCCGGAAAAATCAAGAAATATCAGCCGCCGATGGACGCCGATAAGATCAAGGCTCAAATTGAACCGCGGAGACGCGGAGAGAAGCGGAATCAGGATCGAACCGCCATGGCGCCAAGTAGCACAAGAACGATTGTCAAATAGACGGGGGTCGCAGCCGAAGGCCACCAAGATCTGGCGCGGTAAGCCACTGATTCAGTATAATTACTGTCTTTTTTTCGGCTCGACGACGATGACCGCACGCACGCTCTACGACAAGCTCTGGGACAGCCACCTCGTCCACCAGGCCGACGACGGCACGGCGCTGATCTACATCGACCGCCACCTCGTGCACGAGGTGACGAGCGCGCAGGCGTACGAGGGCCTGAAGCTCGCCGGCCGCAAGCAGTGGCGCGTCGAGTCGGTCGTCGCCACGGCCGATCACAACACGCCCACCAAGGACTGGGACAAGGGCATCAAGGACCCGATCTCGCGGCTGCAGGTCGAGACGCTCGATGCCAACATCAAGGAATTCGGCGCGAAGGCCTACTTCCCGTTCCTCGACCAGCAGCAAGGCATCGTGCACGTGATCGGGCCCGAGCAGGGCGCGACGCTGCCGGGCATGACGGTGGTGTGCGGCGACTCGCACACGAGCACCCACGGCGCCTTCGGCTGCCTCGCTTTCGGCATCGGCACTACCGAGGTCGAGCACGTGCTCGCCACTCAATGCATGGTGATGAAGAAGGCGAAGCGCATGCAGATCGTGGTCGAGGGCAAGCTCGGGCGCGGGTTGACCGCCAAGGACATCATTCTCGCGGTGATCGGAAAGATCAGCGCGGCCGGCGGCACCGGCTACGCGATCGAGTACGCGGGCAGCGCGATCCGCGCGCTCTCGATGGAAGGGCGCATGACGATCTGCAACATGTCCATCGAGGCGGGCGCGCGCGCCGGAATGGTCGCAGTGGACGACACCACGATCGAGTACGTGAAAGGCCGTCCGTTCGCGCCGAAGGGCGCGATGTGGGAGAAGGCGGTCGCGTACTGGCGCACGCTCGTCTCCGATCCGGGCGCAAGCTTCGACCGCGTGGTGACGCTCGACGCGGCCGCGATCCGGCCCCAGGTCACGTGGGGCACTTCGCCGCAGATGGTGACCGCCGTGGACGGAAAAGTCCCCGACCCGGCGAAGGAGAAGGACCCGGTGCGGCGCGAGTGGATGGAGCGCGCGCTCCATTACATGAACCTGAAGCCCAACACTCCAATCACCGAGATCGAGCTCGACAAAGTGTTCATCGGCTCGTGCACCAACTCGCGCATCGAGGACCTGCGGCTGGCGGCCGAGTTGGTGAAGGGCAAGCGCGTCGCTTCCAACATCAAGCTCGCGATGGTGGTGCCCGGCTCCGGGCTGGTGAAGCGGCAGGCCGAGAAGGAAGGACTGGACAAGGTTTTCACCGCCGCGGGGTTCGAATGGCGCGAGCCGGGCTGCTCGATGTGCCTGGGAATGAACGACGACCAGCTCTCGCCGGGCGAGCGCTGCGCCTCGACCTCGAACCGCAATTTCGAGGGGCGGCAGGGCGCGGGCGGGCGCACGCATCTCGTGAGCCCGGCGATGGCGGCGGCGGCCGCGATCGCGGGGCATTTCGTGGACGTGCGGAAATTCAATTGAAACCGGTAATGGGTAATTGGTAATGGGTAATGGGAAAAATCGTTGTGCGGGTTTCTCCGATCGAACCGGTGCTTTTTCGTTTCACGATTCACGTTTCACGAATCGTATCGGTGTTGATCGGCGTTTATCGGCGGTTGCATAGAGGCTGACATGGAAAAATTTGTCCGACGCGAGGGGCTGGTGGCGCCGATGGACCGCGCCAACGTGGACACCGACGCGATCATTCCCAAGCAGTTCCTGAAGTCGATCAAGAAGACCGGCTTCGGGCCGAACCTCTTCGACGCGTGGCGCTACGCCGACCACGGCGAGCCGGGGATGGACTGCTCGAAGCGGCCGCTCAATAAGGATTTCGTGCTCAACCAGCCGCGCTACCGCGGCGCGACCGTGCTGCTCGCGCGCGAAAATTTCGGCTGCGGCTCCTCGCGCGAGCACGCGCCGTGGGCGCTGCTCCAGTACGGCTTCCAGGCGGTGATCGCGCCGAGCTTCGCCGACATCTTCTACAACAACAGCTTGAAGAACGGGTTGCTCGTGATCACGCTCCCAATGGAGGTCGTGGACCGGCTGTTCCGCGAGGTCGCCGCGCAGGAAGGCTACCGGCTCGCGGTGGATCTCGAGAAACAGACCGTGAGCACGCCGGGAGGCGAGAGCCACAAGTTCGACATCGACTCGTTTCACAAGCAATGCCTGCTCAACGGCCTCGACGAGATCGGGTTGACGCTACGGCACGCCGACCAGATCAAGGCGTTCGAGACCAAGCACCGCGGTGAACAGCCGTGGCTGTTCTAGGCGCAGGATTGAGGACTGAGGATTGAGGACTGGGGATTGAGGACTGAGGATTGAGGATTGCGGGATAGGGCTGAGCATTGGGGATTGAGGGCCGGGCGTGAAATACAGCGAGCTCAAAGTCTGGCAGAAATCCCTCGAGCTTGTTGATGAACTCTACGAGGTATCCAGCGGGTTTCCCCCATCCGAGCGCTTTGGGATCTCCAGCCAGTTGCAGCGGGCGGCGGTTTCAGTCCCCTCGAACATCGCCGAAGGCCATGGCAGGAAATCCACGCAGGCATTTCTCAATCATTTGTCGATCGCATTCGGCTCGTTGATGGAAGTCGAGACGCTGATTCTCATCGCGGAACGCCGGAAATACGTCGACAGGAACAAGTCGGCCTCGTTGCTTGCGCAAACGGACCAGATCGGAAAAATGCTGAGCGGCCTGAGAAAGTCCCTGAATAAACGATGACCCGGCGCTTGCTCAATCCTCAATCCTCAGTCCTCAATCCCGAGCGATGAAGATCGCAATCCTCCCCGGTGACGGGATCGGCCCGGAGATCGTCGCGCAGGCGGTCAAGGTGCTGAAGGCGCTCGGCTCCGACGGCCTGAAGCTCGAGCTGGAGGAGGCGCCGTTCGGCGGCGCGGGCTGCGACGCGCACGGCGATCCGCTGCCCGAGCCGACGCTAATGCTCGCGCGCGCGGCCGACGCCGTGCTGTGCGGCGCGGTGGGCGGCCCGAAGTACGATGCGCTGCCGCGCGCGCAGCGCCCGGAGCAGGGCATCCTGCGCATCCGCAGGGAGCTCGGCCTCTTCGCGAACCTGCGTCCCGCGCTGATGTTCCCGGAGCTTGTCGGCGCCTCGAGCCTGAAGCCGGAGATCGTGTCCGGGCTCGACGTCATGATCGTGCGGGAGCTGACCGGCGACATCTACTTTGGCGAGCCGCGCGGGCGGCGGCAGAACGCGCGCAACGAGCGCGAAGGCTACGACACGATGCTCTATTCGGAGCCCGAAATCCGCCGCATTGCCGAGGTCGGCTTCGCGGCCGCGATGAAGCGCGGAAAGCGCCTCACCTCGGTGGACAAGGAGAATGTGCTCGAGACGAGCCGGTTCTGGCGCGAGGTCGTCACCGAGGTCGGGCGCAGGTACCCGCAGGTCGCGCTCGCGCACATGTACGTGGATAATGCCGCGATGCAGCTCGTGCGCGCGCCCAAGCAGTTCGACGTGATCGTGACCGGGAACATGTTTGGCGATATCCTCTCGGATGAGGCCTCGATGCTGACCGGCTCGATCGGCATGCTGCCCTCGGCCTCGCTCGACGAGCGGGGCAAGGGGCTCTACGAGCCGGCGCACGGCTCCGCGCCCGACATCGCGGGAAAGAACGCGGCCAATCCGCTGGCCACGATCCTGTCCGCGGCGATGATGCTGCGTTACACGTTCAACCAGGACGTGGCGGCGGCACGCGTCGAGAAAGCGGTAAAGCGCGTGCTGGCGGAAGGCTGGCGCACGGCGGACATCCACGAGCCGGGCGCGCGCAAGGTCGGCACCGCGGAGATGGGCGACGCCGTCGTGGCTGCGCTGCGGTCGTGAAGAGCGAAGGATGAAGGGTGAAGGGATGAAGCGAGTCGGATTGATCGGTTGGCGCGGCATGGTGGGTTCCGTGCTGGTGGAGCGCATGCGCGCCGAGCGCGACTTCGAGCTGATCGAGCCGGTGTTCTTCTCGACCACGAAAGCCGGCGTGCGGGCGCCCGACATCGGCAGGGCGGTGCCGCCGGTGAAGGATGCGCGCGACCTGAAGGCGCTCGCCGAAGCGGACATCCTGATCTCCTGCCAGGGTGGCGACTACACCAGCGAGATCCATCCCAAGCTGCGCGCCGCGGGCTGGACCGGCTACTGGATCGATGCCGCGTCCGCGCTGCGCATGGAAAAGGACGCCGCGATCATCCTCGACCCGGTCAACCAGCCCGTGATCGAAAGCGCGCTCGCGGCGGGCGTGAAGAACTACATCGGCGGCAACTGCACGGTGAGCCTGATGCTGATGGCGACGGCGGGGCTCTTCAAGGCGGACGTCGTCGAATGGATCACGGCCATGACCTACCAGGCCGCGTCTGGTGCGGGTGCGCAGCACATGCGCGAGCTCGTGCAGCAGATGGGCAAGCTCCACGGCGCGGCGCGGGAACTCGCGGACGATCCAGGCTCCGCGGTGCTCGACATCGACCGCGCAGTATCGGAGGCGATCCGCAGCGAAAGCCTGCCCGCGGAGCACTTCGGCCAGGCGCTCGCGGGGAGCCTGCTGCCGTGGATCGACAAGGATCTCGGCAACGGCCAGAGCCGCGAGGAATGGAAGGGAATGGCCGAGGCAAACAAGATCCTCGGCCGGGGCGCGCGCCCGGTTCCGGTGGACGGCATCTGCGTGCGGGTCGGCGCGATGCGCTGCCACAGCCAGGCGCTCACCATCAAGCTCCGGCGCGACGTGCCGCTGAAGGAGGTCGAAACGTTGATTTCCTCGGCCCACGCGTGGGTGAAGGTGGTGCCGAACCAGCGCGAGGCGAGCCTGCGCGAGCTCACCCCGGCCGCGGTTTCCGGGACGATGGCGATCCCGATCGGGCGGCTGCGCAAGCTCCCGATGGGCGGCGAGTATCTCGCCGCGTTTACCGTCGGCGACCAGCTGCTGTGGGGTGCCGCGGAGCCGCTGCGGCGGATGCTGCGTATCCTCCTCGGCGTGTCAGCGGCGGCGCCAGTTGCGAAGCGCGCCACGGTCGGCGCCTAGCCCGGCGGGGGCGGATTTGTTGCCGGCGGCATATTACGTCGTCATGGACTGCGGCTTTTGTCACGGGGCGCTCTATCCCGCTGAAATTTGATTATAAATAGTCGGATCAGTAAGGACAGTTAAGCCAAATCTGAGCTTGCAACGCTAACTATTTGATGTTAGCCTAATTGTCCCTCAAAATCCGGGGAGGGCGGTTGGTGCGCGATTTCGTTGCGAAGACATTTCTGGTGGCGCTCGTGGTGCTCGTGGCGCTCGCGCCCGGTGCCGCCCACGCGGCCGGTCTGGGCCGGCTCACCGTCATCTCGGCGCTGGGCCATCCACTCAACGTGGAGATCGACCTCGTATCGGTGGCGAAGGACGAACTTGCCACCCTCAATGCGCGCCTGGCCTCTGCGGATGCGTACCGGCAGGCCAACCTCCAGTACACCGCGGCGGTCGCGGGGCTGCGCCTGAACATCGAGAAGCGCCCCAACGGCCAGCCTTTTATCCGGGTCACCTCCCATAACCCGATCAACGAGCCCTTCATCGACTTGCTGGTCGAATTGATCTGGTCCTCGGGTCGCGTGATCCGTGAATACACGGCGCTGCTCGACCCGCCGGGCGTGGGCCCCGTGCCTGCCGCACCGCCCGCCGCGGCTTTGCCCGAAACGCGTCCAGCGCCGCAGCCGCCGGTGGCGGTCGCGCCGGCGATCGAGCGTCCCGCCGCTCTTGCCCGTGTGCCGCGCGCGGTACCCGCGCCCACAGGGCCGAGGGCCGGCGCGAAGGAATACGGTCCGATCGAGCGCGGCGAGACGCTCGGCAGGATCGCGAGAAGCGTGATGCCGGACGGAGTCACGCTCGAGCAGATGCTGGTCGGGCTCTACCGCAGCAATCCTGACGCGTTCATTCGGAAGAACCTCAACCTGGTGCGCGCCGGCAAGGTCCTGCGCGTGCCCGACAGGGAAGAAATCGCCGCCATACCGCGGACCGAAGCCGTCCAGGAATACCGCACCCAGGTCGCGGACTGGAACGGCTATCGCCAGAAACTCGCCGATACCGCAGGCCTCGTTCCGGCCGAAGGGCGCGCGACCGTGAGCGGGCGCATCACCGCCCGGGTCGAGGACAAGGCTGCCGCCGCGGGGCCGAAAGACGTCGTGCGGCTTTCCAAGGGCGAGCCGCCCGGCGCCGCGCCGGGGGCAGGCAAGCCGCGCAGCACGGCGGAGCGTGTGCGCGCCCTCGAAGAGGAGGTCATTGCTCGCGAGAAAGCCCTCAACGAGGCGAACGAGCGCATTGCCCAGCTCGAGAAGACGATCAAGGACATGCAGAGGCTGGTCGAGCTGAAGAGCCCGGCCCTCGCCGCGGCCCAGCAGCAGGCAGCCAAGCCCAAGCCCGAAGCGGTCGCCGTCACGACGCCCGAGCCGGCGCCCGCGCCCAAACCCGAAGCGGTCGCCGTGGCCAAGCCTGAAGCGGCACCGGCGCCGAAACCCGAAGCCGCGCCGGCACCGAAGCCCGAAGTAGCGCCGGCGGAAAAGCCGGAGGTGAAGGCTGCGGAAGAGCCCAAGCCCAAGCCGAAGGTCGTGCAACCACCGCCCCCGCCGCCGCCCCCACCGAGCCTGCTCGATCAGATACTGGAGGAGCCGTTGTATCTCGCCGCCGGCGGTGGGGTGCTGTTGCTGGGCCTTGGCCTGTTGGTCGCGCGCCGCCGCCGCACCAGTGTGGAGGCGGGCGGCATGGCAGAGCCGGAAGCGCCGAAGTTTCGTCCGGAAGTCGCCGCAGCCGCTCCCGCCGCGGGCGCTCACGCCGCCGAGGCGGACGCGGCCCCGGATGCGAGCGCCGCGATGGCGGAGGTGGTGTCCGAGGAGGTGGATCCGCTGGCCGAGGCCGAGGTCTATATCGCCTACGGTCGGGACGGGCAGGCCGAGGAGATCCTGAAGGAGGCGCTCGCGAAGAACCGCAGCCGCCAGGATGCGCATCTGAAGCTGCTCGAGATCTACGCCGCGCGCAAGGACAAGAACGCATTCGGCAGGCAGGCGGCCGAGTTCAACCGCCTCACCGGCGGGTCCGGTGAGAACTGGCTCAAGGTGGCGGCGATGGGCTACTCGCTCGATCCCGTGAACCCGCTCTACGAGGCGGGCAAGGGCGCGCCCGCCGCGGCACCGCTGACCGGCGGCCCGATCACCGGCACCGACCTCGATTTCGATCTCGGCGTCGCAGCGGCGGGCCTCACCACGACCGACATCGAGCTCGACGCGAGCGCGGCGAAGGAGACCGAGACCGAGGTGCTGGGGCCGGGAGCGCTGCAGGGCCTGGCCGACGAAGCGCGCAAGGAGAAGGCGAAGTCCGCCGCTCGCGCCGAGCCCGATTTCGTGCTGGATCTGCCGGAATCCGGCGACCAGCCCACCCGGGCTGGCGGTACGCTCGACGCGCTGGCGAAGGGCGTCGACCCGAACGCGATCGATTTCCAGATCGAGCTGCCGAAGGTGGACGAGCCGGGCCCCGACGACGAGCCGACGACCGTCGCGTCGAGACACGCGGGCGGGGTCGATTTCAAGCTCGACGCGGGCGACATCAATCTCGATCTCGAAGGCAAGCCGGGCGACAAAGCGGCCGCCGGCGCCGGGAAGGACAGCCACTGGCATGACGTGCAGACCAAGTTCGATCTGGCCAAGGCGTACCAGGAAATGGGCGACCAGAGCGGGGCGAAGGAAATCCTGCAGGAAGTGATCACGGAAGGCGACGCCGAGCAGAAGAAGCAGGCGAAGGTTCTGCTGGAGAAGCTGGGCTAACCGGGCGACCGGGAACGGATCGAACCGCGGCAGCGTGGCGCTGCCGCGGTTTTTGTTTTTCTGCGGTGGCCGGGGGCAGTTCAGCGCAGGATTTTTCTTCTTCCATTCTTCATGATGATCTCGGG
This sequence comes from Betaproteobacteria bacterium, assembly GCA_016868035.1. Lineage (GTDB taxonomy): Bacteria > Pseudomonadota > Gammaproteobacteria > Burkholderiales > SG8-41 > SG8-41. The sequence continues at coordinate 20,768 of VGID01000047.1, forward strand.
CGATGAGAATTGCGTTGGGAATGGAATACGACGGCAGCCGCTTCTGCGGCTGGCAGACGCAGCCTTCCGGCTGCGGGGTGCAGGACGCGCTCGAGCGGGCATTGCGCGAGATCGCGGGCGAGCGCGTCGGCACGACCTGCGCCGGGCGCACGGACGCCGGCGTCCACGCGCTTGCCCAGGTCGCGCATTTCGACACGGCAGCGGCGCGCCCGGAATCGGCCTGGGTGCGCGGCGTGAACTCGTTGCTGCCCGAGGGCTGCGCGGTGATCTGGTCGCGCGAAGTCGCCCACGAATTTCACGCGCGCTACGCGGCTGTCAGCCGCTGCTACCGCTACGTGCTGCTCAACCATCCGGTGCGGCCGGCAGCGGAAGCCGCGCGCGTGGGCTGGTTTCACCTGCCGCTCGACCTCGGTCGCATGCGCTCGGCCGCGCAGCTGCTCGTGGGGGAGCACGATTTCAGCGCCTTTCGCAGCGCGGAGTGCCAGGCGCGCACGCCGGTACGGCGGATCTCCCGGATCGGGATCGAGCGCCGCGGCGAGTACGTGGTGTTCGAGCTCTGCGCCAACGCGTTTCTGCACCACATGGTGCGCAACATCGTGGGATGCCTGATCTACGTCGGGAAAGGCCGGTATCCTCCGGAATGGCTGGGTGAGGTGCTCGCGGGGCGCGACCGCAATGCGGCCGCGCCGACCTTCGAGGCGGCCGGGCTCTATCTCGCGCAGGTGACGTACGAGCCGCGCTGGGGCCTGCCCTCGCCGCAGCCGCGGACATTCGCCGGAATCGGGGACGGGGAATCGGAAATAGGAAATGGGAAATAGGGAATCGGAATTTCCCGTTCGCTCGAAATGGCCACCGCGATAAAAATCTGCGGCATTACCCGGCTCGAAGACGCGTTCGCCGCGTTGCGCGCCGGGGCGCACGCGATCGGGCTCGTCTTTTTTGCGGACAGTCCGCGCTACATCACTCCGGCCGCGGCGGGCGCGATCATCCGCGCGCTGCCGCCGTTCATCACCACGGTGGGGCTGTTCGTGGACGCGCCCGCGGACGAGGTGCGCAAGACGCTCGCGCAGGCGCCGGTCCAGCTGCTGCAGTTTCACGGCTCGGAGCCGCCGGACTACTGCCGCGAGTTCGGGCGGCCATACGTCAAGGCCGTGCGCATGAGAGCGGGGGTGGATTTGCTAGAATATTCGCGGGATTATCACGATGCGAAGGCGCTCCTGCTGGATGCCTACGTCGAGGGGCTGCAGGGCGGAAGCGGCGTCTCTTTCGACTGGGATCTCGTTCCGCGCGGGCTGCCGCTGCCGGTGATCCTTTCAGGCGGGCTCACCGGAGAGAATGTCGGAGACGCGGTGCGGCGGGTCCGGCCGTGCGCCGTGGACGTTTCGAGCGGCGTCGAGTCCGCCAAAGGGATCAAGGACGCGGCCAAGATCGCCGCGTTCATAACTGGAGTACGCAATGCGGATGTATGACCTGCCCGACCCGGGCGGCCACTTCGGGCCGTACGGGGGCGTGTTCGTCGCCGAGACGCTGATCCACGCGCTCGACGAGTTGAGATCGGCCTACGCGCGCTATCAGAAGGATCCCGAATTTCTCGCCGAGTTCGCGGCCGATCTCAAGCATTACGTCGGGCGCCCGAGCCCCGTCTACCACGCAAAGCGCTGGTCCGCGCATTTCGGCGGCGCGCAAGTCTATCTCAAGCGCGAGGATCTCAACCATACCGGCGCGCACAAGATCAACAACGTGATCGGACAGGCCCTGCTCGCGCGCCGGATGGGCAAGCCGCGCGTGATCGCCGAGACCGGGGCCGGCATGCACGGGGTCGCGGCCGCGACGATCGCCGCGCGCTTCGGCATGCAGTGCGTGGTGTACATGGGCTCGGAGGACATCCGGCGCCAGGCGCAGAACGTCTACCGCATGAAGCTGCTGGGCGCCACCGTGGTCCCGGTGGAGAGCGGATCGAAGACGCTGAAGGACGCGCTGAACGAGGCGATGCGCGACTGGGTGACCAACATCGAGAATACCTTCTACATCATCGGCACCGTCGCGGGCCCCCATCCCTATCCGATGATGGTGCGCGATTTCCAGAGCGTGATCGGGCGCGAGGCGAGGGAGCAGATGCCCGAGCTCGCCGGGCGCCAGCCCGATGCGATCCTGGCTTGCGTGGGCGGCGGCTCCAACGCGATGGGCATCTTCTACCCGTACATCGCCGACGAGAAAGTGCGCCTGGTTGGCGTGGAGGCCGCGGGCCACGGGCTGGAAAGCGGCAAGCACGCGGCGACGCTGTGCACCGGCAAGCCCGGCGTGCTGCACGGAAACCGCACCTACCTGCTGCAGGACGAGAACGGCCAGATCATCGAGACGCACTCGGTCTCGGCGGGCCTCGACTATCCCGGCGTCGGGCCGGAGCACGCGTGGTTGAAGGACAGCGGGCGCGCCGAGTACGTGGCGGTCACCGACGAGGACGCGCTCCAGGCATTCAACGATCTGTGCCGGCTCGAAGGCATCATGCCGGCGCTGGAGTCGGCGCACGCTCTGGCCTATGCCGCGAAGATGGCCCCGCGCATGAAAACGGACAACATCCTGCTCGTCAACCTGTCGGGACGCGGCGACAAGGACATGCACACCGTCGCCGAGAAGACCGGCATCAAGCTGTGACCGGTATGCCCATTGCCACACCAGAGAGGCGAGAGGAGAGAGGCGAGAGGCGGCAAACCTCGAGCGGCAGGGGTTGTTGCGGGGTGACTCCTTTCTCCTCTCTCTTCTCTCCTTTCCCTTCGAGCTGATGTCGCGCATCGCCGCCGCTTTCGAAGCATTAAGGAATCAGGGCCGCAAGGCGCTGATCCCTTTCATCACGGCCGGCGATCCCGACCCCGCGACGACGATCGCGGTGATGCACGCGCTGGTCGAGGCGGGGGCCGACGTAATCGAGCTCGGCGTGCCGTTTTCCGATCCGATGGCCGACGGCCCCGTGATCCAGCGCTCGAGCGAGCGGGCGCTCAGGCAGGGCGTGTCGCTCAAGGACGTGCTGGGCTTCGTCGCGGAATTCCGCGCAACCGACAAGACGACGCCGGTTGTGGTGTTCGGCTATGCCAATCCGATCGAGGCGATGGGTGTCGAGCGTTTCGCCGATGCCGTGAAGGCCGCCGGTGGCGACGGAGCGCTGGTGGTGGACTATCCTCCGGAGGAAGCGCGGCACCTGGTCGAGGTGCTCGACGCGCGCGGGCTCGACACGATATTCCTGCTCTCGCCCACCACGCGCGACGCGCGCCTGAAGGAAATCGCGCAGCTCGGCCGCGGCTACCTCTACTATGTCTCTCTCAAGGGGGTGACGGGCGCCGCGAACATCGACCTTGCCGACGTCGGAGCGCGCATGCAGCACATCCGGAAGTTCACGCAGCTGCCGCTGGGCGTGGGCTTCGGCATCCGCGACGCGGCGAGCGCCAAGGCGCTCGCGGCATCATGCGACGGGGTGGTGATCGGAAGTGCCTTGATACAGGAAATTGAAAAATCTCCGCGGGACGACGTCGCGGAATGCGCGCGACGTTTTATGGCGCCGATCCGGGAAGCGCTCGACGGCCGTTCTGCGGACAAGGCGAGAGCGAGGACTGGATGATGTGCGCGGCCGGGTTGCAGGGACATGAATCGTGAAGGCCGCCGGAAAGGTGAGGCTCACGTGACCAATATGGCGCCGGAGGCGGCCTTATGAGCTGGCTGCAAAAGCTGCTGCCTCCGAAGATCAAGCGCGACGTCGGCGGCGCGAAGAAGGTCGTTCCCGAGGGCCTGTGGAGCAAGTGCGAGTCGTGCGAGGCGGTGCTCTACCGCACGGACCTCGAGAAGAACCTCTACGTCTGTCCCAAGTGCGCCTACCACAACCGCATCTCGGCGCGCGAACGCCTCGATTACCTGCTCGACCGCGAGGGACGCTACGAGATCGGCGCCGAGGTGGTGCCGGTGGACACCCTCAAGTTCAAGGACAGCCGCCGTTATACCGAGCGGCTGGAAGAAGCGCAGCGCGAGACGGCGGAAGAAGATGCCGCGGTGATCATGCAGGGCAGCATCAAGACCATTCCGCTGGTCGCGGCGGCGTTCGAGTTCCGGTTCCTCGGCGGCTCCATGGGCTCGGTGGTGGGGGAACGCTTCGTGCGCGGCGTGCAGGTGTGCCTCGAGCAGAGGCTGCCTTACGTCTGCGTCACCGCGAGCGGCGGCGCGCGCATGCAGGAGGGGCTGCTCTCGCTGATGCAGATGGCGAAGACCTGCGCCGCGCTCACCCAGCTTGGCCGGGAGCGGCTGCCTTTCATACCGGTGCTGACCGATCCCACCATGGGCGGTGTCTCCGCGAGCTTCGCCATGATTGGCGACATCGTCGTTGCGGAACCGGGAGCGCTGATCGGTTTCGCCGGGCCGCGCGTGATCGAGCAGACCGTGCGCGAGACGCTGCCCGAAGGCTTCCAGCGCTCGGAGTTCCTGCTCAAGCACGGGGCAATCGATCTGATCGTGGACCGCCGTGAGATGCGCGACAAGCTTGCCGCCCTGCTCACGATGCTGCTCAAGTTGCCTCCGGCAACTTGAGAGTTCCGGGTTCCGCGTTCCAGGTCCCGGGTTCCGGGTACGTTCCAGGTTTGGCGTTCCTGGGAAAGGTATTCACCTTTCGAACCTTGAACTTTGAACCTTGAAATTTGAACCTTGAACCCGAATCCCGAAACGCTCGGGCAGTGGCTGGAGTACATCGAGCGCCTGCACCCGAAGACGATCGCGCTCGGCCTGGAGCGCGTGTCCCGCGTCAGGGAGGCGCTCGGTCTGCGGCCCGCTTTTCCGCTGATCACGGTGGGAGGGACCAATGGCAAGGGCTCGGCGTGCGCGATGCTGGAGGCGATCCTGCATCACGCGGGCTACAAGGTGGGCTGCTACACCTCGCCGCACCTGCTGCGCTACAACGAGCGGGTGCGCATCGCGCGCGTGGAGGCCGGAGACCGGGACCTCGTGCGTTCGTTCGAGGCGGTGGAGCGCGCGCGCCGGAGCGCGGAGGTGCAGCTCACCTATTTCGAGTTCGGGACGCTCGCCGCGATGTGGCTCTTCGTCGAGCAGGGACTGGACGCCGCGGTGCTGGAGGTGGGGCTCGGCGGACGGCTCGATGCCGTCAATGCGTTCGACACGGACTGCGCCGTGGTGACGCGCATTGCCATCGACCACGTGGATTTCCTGGGCGCGGACCGCGAGGCAATCGGCTACGAGAAGGCGGGGATCTTCCGCAGCAAGCGGCCGGCGATCTGCGCCGATCCGGAGCCTCCATCCCGGCTGGTGGACCATGCGCGGGAACTCGGGGCGCCGCTGCTGCTCATCGGCGCCGATTTCTTCGCGCAGCCGCAGGGTCCGCATTGGCAGTACCGTGGACCCGATGGCAAGCGCAGCACGTTGCCCCATCCCGCGCTGCGCGGCGCCTTCCAGCTCGCCAATGCGGCGGCCGCCATCACCGCGCTCGGTTGCCTGCGCGAAAAGCTGCCGGTTGCGATGAACGATATCCGCTCGGGGCTGCTGCTCGCCGAGAGCACGGGGCGCTTCCAGGTGCTGCCGGGGCGCCCTGCGGTCGTACTGGATGTCGCACACAACCCGGACGCCGCATGCGCGCTCGCCGCAAACCTCTCGGCGATGCCCTGCGCGGGGCGCACGCTGGCGGTGTTCTCCGTGCTGAACGACAAGGACCTCCCCGGGATCATCGAGGCGGTGAAGGCGCACATCCACCACTGGTTCGTTGGCGGCATCCGCACGCCGCGCGGGCGCAGCGGGGGCGAGCTGCACGCCGCGCTGACGGCGGCGGGGGTCGAGCGCGTAACCGAATGCCGCAGCGTCGCGGAAGCCTACACGCAAGCCTGTGATATGGCGGCGGAAAATGATAGAATTTTGGCGTTCGGATCGTTTTACGCCGTAGCCGCGGTGCTTGCGGGGCGTGCGGCGCCGGCGGCAGGCGTTGCCACGGCGGGAAAACGGGAAACTCCAGGGCCTTAGCGCAGACAGGGGCGGGGAGAGCGACGGCGGCAGATGGCGCGAGCGATCAGCGACGAGGAGCTACAGCTTAAGCGGCGCGCAAGGCGGCGCCTGGTCGGGGCTATCGTCCTCGTCACGGCCATCGTAGTCGTGCTGCCCATGTTGCTCGATTCCGAGCCCAAGCCGGTCAGCCAGGACGTCGCCATCCGGATTCCTTCACCCGATGCCGGCACCTTCAATTCGAAGGTGACTCCGCTGGCTCCGAAGCCCGAAGCCAAGGCACCGGCCAAACCCGCCCCCCAGAGCAAGCCCCAGCCCAAGCCGGCGCCCGAGAAACTGGCGACGGCGGCGCCGAAGCCGGCGGCGCCCAAGCCGGCACCGGCCCCGGAGGCGGCGAAGGCGCCGGCCAAGGCGGAGCCCGTTAAGCAGGCCGCGCCGGCTCCCGCCAAGCCCCCCGCCAAGCCGGAGAGCATGCCTTACGTCGTGCAGGTGATCGCGCTCGCCGATGCGGAGAAGGCGAAGCAGATGCAGGCGCGGATTGCCGGCGGCGGCATCAAGTCCTACACGGAGGTGGTGAAGACCGCAAAGGGAGACGTGACGCGCGTGCGGGCCGGCCCGTTCGCCACACGCGAGGCGGCGGAGAAGGCGCGAGAGCAGCTGAAAGCGATGGGCCTCGGAGGGAATATCGCGAAGCGATGACGGCCTTCGATTACACCGTTCTGGTCCTGATCGCCTTGTCGGTCCTGTTGAGCGTGATGCGGGGCCTGGTGCGCGAAGTACTGGCGCTCGCCGCGTGGATCGTGGCGTTTCTGGCGGCGAACCTGCTCGCCGAGGATCTCGCGGCGCTGATGCCCGCGGCGATACAGGGCGCGGAGTTGAGGCTGCTGGCGGGGTTCGTGGCCGCTTTCTTCGTCGTGCTGCTGATGATGAGCCTGGTTTCGCTTGCCGCCTCGCAGCTCATGAAGCACTCCGGCCTCGGAGTCGAGGACCGTGCGCTCGGGGCCGTGTTCGGGCTCGCGCGCGGCATGCTGGTGGTGATGGTCCTGGTGCTGCTGGCCGGGCTCACCTCGCTGCCGCGCAAGGAAGTCTGGCGCAACGCCGCGCTGAGCCAGCCGCTGGAGGCGCTGGCGCATGAGGTCAAGGTCTGGCTGCCTGCGGGCCTTTCGCAAAAAATCGCGTACGACTGAGGGCACACGATGTGCGGGATCGTCGGTGTAGTCTCTAAGCATCCGGTGAACCAGGTGCTCTACGACGGGCTGCTGGTGCTGCAGCACCGCGGGCAGGATGCGGCGGGCATCGTCACCGCCGAGGGCCCCTCGTTCCACATGCACAAGGGGCCCGGCATGGTGCGCGACGTGTTCCGCACGCGCAACATGCGCGCGCTGATGGGAAATTCCGGGCTCGCGCACACGCGGTATCCGACCGCCGGGTCCGCGTGGTCGGCGGCCGAGTCGCAGCCCTTTTACGTAAACTCTCCGTTCGGCATCGTGCTGGGGCATAACGGCAACCTCACCAACACCGAGCAGCTGAAGACCGAGCTCTTCCGCCAGGATCTGCGGCACGTCAATACCAACTCGGACTCCGAAGTGCTGCTCAACGTGCTGGCGCACGAGTTGCAGGAATCGGCCACCAATTACAAGCTCGACCCAGCCACCATCTTCGCCGCCGTGTCGGGCGTGTACCGGCGCTGCCGCGGCGCCTACGCGGTGCTCGTGATGATCGCCGGCTACGGGCTGCTGGCGTTCCGCGACCCGTACGGCATCCGGCCGCTCGTCTTCGGGCGCTCCGAGACCGAGGAGGGCTACGATTACATGGTCGCCTCGGAGAGCGTCGCGCTCGATGCGCTCGGCTTCCAGGTGGTGCGCGATGTGGCGCCCGGGGAAGCGATCTTCATAGACCAGGACGGCAACTTCTTCAGCCAGCAGTGCGCGCAGAACGCCTCGCTCAATCCGTGCATCTTCGAGTTCGTGTATCTCGCGCGCCCCGATTCGGTGATCGACGGCATATCGGTCTACGAGACCCGGCTCAGGATGGGCGAGAGCCTGGCGGAGAAGATCCAGCGGCAGTACCGGAACCTCGACATCGACGTGGTGATCCCGATCCCGGACTCCAGCCGCCCCTCGGCGATGGAACTCTCGAAGCATCTGGGGCTGCCGTACCGCGAGGGGTTCATCAAGAACCGCTACATCGGCCGGACCTTCATCATGCCGGGGCAGGGGATCCGCCAGCGCTCCGTGCGGCAGAAGCTGAACGCGATCGCGATGGAGTTCAAGGGCAAGAACGTGCTGCTGGTGGACGACTCCGTCGTGCGCGGCAACACCAGCCGGGAAATCGTTCAGATGGCGCGTGAGGCGGGGGCGCGCAAGGTGTTCTTCGCCTCCGCCGCGCCGCCGGTACGCTTTCCCAACGTCTACGGCATCGACATGCCGACCCGGGAGGAATTGATCGCCGCCGGGCGCAGCGAATCCGAGGTTGCCCGCGAGATCGGCTGCGACGAGCTGATCTACCAGAATCTCGAGGCGCTCATCGAGGACGTGCACAGCGTCAACCCGAGGGTCACGAGCTTCGAGGCCTCGTGCTTCAGCGGCATGTACATCACCGGCGACGTGACCCAGGAATACCTCGCCGGGGTGGAGACGCGGCGCCGCGAGAAGGCCAAGATGGCCGATGCCGCCGCGGCGAGCACGCAGCTCGACCTCGGTCTCGAGCTGGTGGACTGAGCGGTTGACAATCCTCCGGGGCCAGAGTAAGTTTGCCCCGAACGCGCCGATTTGATGATCAGCTTGCGGGCGCGCTACAAATTCAGCTAAAGCGAGACGAAACCCGGTCCGCGAAAGCTGATCGGGTTTTTTTGTTGTACGCACGGAGCCAGATCATGAAACGGGGCTTTACCACGACCATCCTGCACTCGGACCTCGAACAGCCGATCGAGCACTACGCGGTGCACAAGCCGATGCACCTCGCCGTGGCGTACGGCTACCCGGATGCGCGGGAGCTCGCGAGGGTATTCAAGGGGGAAGCTGCGGGCTTCGTCTACGGCCGACAGGGCAATCCGACCACGGCCGCGCTCGAGGCGAAGGTCACCAAGATGGAGGACGGCATCGCCACCGCGTGCTTCAGCACCGGCATGGCCGCGATTGCCGCCATGTTCGTCGCGTTGCTGCGTTCGGGCGATCACGTGGTCTCGAGCTCGTTCCTGTTCGGCAACACCAACAGCCTCTTCGGCACGTTCAACACGCTCGGCTGCGAAATCAGCCTCGTCGACGCGACCGATGTCGCGAACGTGAAGAACGCGCTTCGCCCGGACACGCGGCTCGTGTTCGTCGAGACCATCGCCAACCCGCGCACCCAGATCGCGGACCTCGCGCGCATCGGGGAGCTCTGCGCCGAGCGCGGCGTGCTCTACGTGGTCGACAACACGATGACCTCTCCGTATCTCTTCCAGCCGAAGAAAACGCACGCGGGCCTGGTGGTCAATTCGCTCACCAAGTACATCGGAGGCCACGGGAACGCGCTGGGCGGCGCCGTAACCGACACCGGACTCTACGACTGGACGCGCTTCCCCAACATCTACGACAGCTACAAGACGGCGAACGCCACCTTGTGGGGAATCCTGCAGATCCGCAAGAAAGGACTACGCGACGTGGGGAGCACGCTTGCGGCCGAGGTCGCGCACCGGCTCGCGGTCGGGGCCGAGACGCTCGCGCTGCGGATGGAGCGGGCTTCGGACAATGCGCTGCGGCTCGCGCGTTTCCTCGCCGGGCATCCGAAGGTGACGCGGGTGTATTACCCGGGCCTTCCCGACCACCCGCAGCATCGCCTCGCGGGCGAGCTCTTCAAGACCTACGGAGCGCTGATGAGCATGGAGCTCGCCGACGGTATCGACTGCTTCGATTTCCTCAACCGGCTGAAGCTGGTGATCTCGTCCAGCCACCTGGGCGATAACCGCACGCTTGCGATACCGATCGCGCACACCATCTACTGGGAAATGGGAGCCGAGCGTCGCGCGGAGATGGGCATCGCCGACTCCCTGATCCGGCTGTCGATCGGCATCGAGGACTTCGACGATCTCGTCGGTGATTTCCGCCAGGCGCTGGAGCACGCGTAGATCGGCTGGCGGAGCCCGAAGCCGGCGCGTTTCAATAGGGTCACCCATTAGCCGGCCGAGGTCAAGTGAGCGAAACAGGTTCTCGCTGCTGATGCGATAAGGGTAGTTCGAATCCCACTGCCGCCCTCACGTCCGCAACACATCCGTTTCTTCGTTCTATTGGCTGCGATTGCCCATCGCGCCAGTCACCCATCAGGATCAAGCATACGAGCCGGCTGCCGCCCGCTGCCGTGGCGGCGCCTGGCCGCCCCAGAAGAACGTTGGTAGCACGCGCCGTCCAAGGTTGAGTCGTGCAGATCGATGGCTGTCGGAGTCGACGCCAGGCTCCGTCGGGCTCGTCGCGTGGGCGATGCGCAAGTCGTGAGGCGGCAGGACATGGGCGTCCATTCAGACTGATGGCTTATCGCCAGGCCCCATTTCGGGCTCGCCCATGTCCGGCCATTTGTCATCCGGCGAAGCAGCGCTCGAGGTCAAAGGGCTCGCCACGCTTCAACGTGTGGTAGCAGGCGCGCGCGAGTTTGTGCGCGAGCGCCTTGGT
>VGID01000048.1 GCA_016868035.1 Betaproteobacteria bacterium
CGAAGTTTGGCCACAACCTGCTCGGGCTTTAAACGCACTCCTTTGGGCATTTCTTGATCCTTTCCAGTGTCAGAAAATCGGAATTTTCTCTCACTCGAACTGGATCAGTTTTTTCACGCCGGTCAGGCCGAGATAGTCGATAAATGCGCCTCGGCGAGATGCCTCGTTGGCAAGAAGGAAGCTTACTGAGTTTTCGCGGATAACAGAATATTCGAATCCGGAGAAGTTTATTGTTAACTTGCCATCGGACCAATGCGTTAACGTTAAAGTGCTTCGATAATTGCCGTGGATACCGAGCGGCTAGTCGATGTTACCAAGGTGTCTTGCACCGGTTCCCCAACCGCCAACGGAAGGGCGAAGCGCCAGCGAAAGCCGTAATAGGAGGTTGGACAGCCAGCCGCGACCGCGAAATTGGGGTATGCGGTACGAGACGTGTGTTCCCGAAGTAAGAAGCTCGTGCACGGTGCGGTCCTCTTGCGCGTCCAGCAGTCCGCGATGCGCGTGAAACAAATCGAGCGCCAAATCCGCATACCCATACAGCAAGCAGACTGTGAGTGCGCGTACCAGCTTCGCCTGGCGTTCTTCGTGCGCATCGATCTCTCTGAGCAGCTCACCGACCGCGCCCGGCGTCTTCAGGTAAAGCGCATCGGCGAAAACCAGTTGCCCTTTCGGGCCACCTAGGCGCACGCCGGCTGACCGCTTCCAGTAGCACGGGCGCAAATCGAAAAGGTGGAATCCCGCGTTCCGGAGCCGGTCATCGACGTCTCCGAAGACGGATTGTCCGATGTAGAGCGGCGCATAGTTCACCTCTATCTCGACCCCGATCACGGATCGCCGAAGCACCTCGCGTGCGCCATCGAGTATCGGAGTCTCTGCGCCCTGTGTGTCGATCTTGATGAAATCCACGTCCGCGACGCCGTGCTTCGGCAGCACCCGGTCTAGCGCATCGGCGGGGACGGTCGTTCTGGCGACCGTCTCGAATCGCTCGGATTCCGGAAAGTTTCTGAGAAACGCGAGGTTCGGCTCGAAAATTGACGACACACCGGGGGATCTCGCCACGTTCAAGGCAAGCTCGCCGGGGCCTGAATAGGCCGCCGCATTGATGTAGAGTGCGGGGAACGGCTGCGGCGCCCCGGAAAGGCGGGCGTACTCCGCCTCGTCGGGTTCAAATCCGATCAGCCGCAATCGCTTGCGCAACGGCGCCCAGTTCGGCTGTAACCCGCCCCTTGCCCCAACGTCCACGAGGGTGAGGGGATACCGCTCGAAGTGATGTTCCAGCAGCGGCGAGTCGATTGTTCTCACGTTACGTGATCCTCCGCAGTGCGTAAAACTTCCGCAGGGCATCGAAATGGGTGGTGCCGGAATTGACTGCTTCGAAACCTGCCCCGACGATCGCCTGAACTTCTGCCTCAAACTCCTCGGCAAGATCCCTGTAGTTGTTGCTCTCGAAGAGGAGCACGCCGCCCGGTTTCAGAAGGCTTTTTATCCTGACGGCGAAGGCATCTATGGGCATGCCGATCCACCGACGCACCGCCGACGCAAGTATGAGGTCGAACCTTTCGACATCTTCGAACCGGTCAAAGGACATGCGCAAAAATCTCACGTTTGCGACGCCCACATGTTTTCTCAATTTCTCCGCAATCCAGAGCAGGTCCTCATTGATTTCGATACCGATGACTTCGCGGGCGCGCCGCGCCGCCTCAAGCGATATGCACCCCATGTTGCTACCCACGTCCAGTACGCGTGAGGCGGGGCCAATCAGCGTGTCGAAACCGTAGAGGCGGGCCCGTTCCTCTGTGGGACGTTGGCCGGCGAGGCCGAGGGGCTCGAAGCTTTGATAAAACTGCAGGCGGCCGAAATACTGGTCCGTCGTCAAGAACTTGAACCAGATTGCCGCCGCAACGCGGTGGTCGGCGGCTGGAATCCTTGGCCAGCCGCCGCGTTGGGTGGGGATAACGATCCGGTACGCCAGATGCAAGTAGCGGCGCGCCGCACGCAAGAAGCTTATGAGTTTTGGATGCCCGTATCGCAGGATCCAGTCGCGCGCAATCTGCCGTACTCCGGTCAAACTTTGATCTCCGAATAGTACTGAATCAATTCCTGGGCGATGCTCGCACTGTAGATCGCGGCCTCAACCAACGGCAGGCGCCCGGCGGCTTCCAATGAGACGACCGGCAGGTGCTCGTTCCAGTCGAGGCGCACGAGCACGTCTTTTTGCGTGAGACAAACGCTCGCCGCACGATGCTTTCCGGCCGTAACGACAAAATTGTAATTCGCATTGTTTCGGATGATAAAGCCGCGTATGAATCCGTCCGTGTAGCCGAAGGGTCTGTAACCATGCTTGGCAATCGATTCGAACGCGCTACGCAGGCGGTTCCATTCGGAAGCGATAAAGCTCTCGGTGCACGGCCCGAAGTGCGCGCAATCACCGGAATCCGGCACATTTTGAACCGTTCGAAACCGCTCGGGTACGGACCATGGCATTCCGCCCCCGAAATACCACTTGGGATATCCGGAAAGCTTTTCGCGCAGCGCCCCGGCGCCGACCAGCACTTCGCCGAGCGACCCGGGGCGAAACCGCGCGAAATGCTCGGTTAGCAGCCGGTCGCCAATCTCCGGATGGGCTAACGCGCGGGTGTGATAGTGCACGGCGCTCGCGTAGGGAATACCGATATGGTCGATCAGCTTGTCCGCTGGAATGCAGAGGATCGGGAAAGGGTGCTTGCGTCTCAGCACTCCCAATGCACGAAGCGCGCGCTCATCTTCATCGGAAAGCGGCGGCCGGAATGGCTTCAGAAACCAGAAATATCGGTAAACACGGCGTAGTCCATCCACGAGGAACATGGCATTTACCTGCTGTGGCGCGGCGCCCATGCACTGCTAGCGCGTTATGCCCGCCCCGGCTTCTCGCGGCCGCACGGCATCAACGGTTTTCCCGCCGGCGTCCTGATAACTTCCACCAGGTGGTGGTGACTCCGCAGCAGCTGATTTCTGAACGAGATCCTGGAGCAAGCGACGCAGCCGAAGGGACGACATGCCGTCCCTGAACGGGTCCATTTCATGGATAAAGGAGCTCCAGTCCCCCAGCGCGCGAAAATCCGCTTCGTGTCTTCGAAATCTCCGTATTGCCGCCAGCGCTTCCGGGAGCGAAGGAAACACCACCTTCCCGCGGGCATAGAGTTCGTCGTTCGCCGTCCGGGTCCGGCCGTCGTCGACCAGCAGGCACCGGGTTCCGGCGAGCGCTGTCTCGAGAGCCGCGGTCCCTCCGATCGGATGACCGATGGCGATGTCTGATGCGAGAGCGGCTTCTGCGGGAAAGATGATATTGCGGTGGATGCCGGCGTATAGGTCGAGTACCCGGCCAGTCGCAACTGCGTCGCGAAGCAGACGGTCCGAACCCAGACGCACGGTCGGCGCATGCTTTCTAAACTGGCTCTTGAATACCAGGCCTATGTCATGGTTGTCGAGCACGAGCCTCGCGAGTTCGCGTATGTCTGCCTCAAGGTCCGGCGGCGCCATGAAGCCGTATTTCGGGGGATCGACGTTCTCATCGAGATAGCAAATTACAAATCGCGCTCCGGCATTCTCCAATTGGGAGCGCCATCGAGCAGCGCGGTCCCGGACGCGTTGAAACGCGCCGTCATAAACGTAACCGGATGTGACGAACTGCTTGGGACGTATGCCAAAATAAGTCCACGTTTCTGCATATCTTGGCGAGAACAACAGCATGTAATCGGCCACCGCCGCCGCAATGACGTTGCCGAATGCGAGGTTTGAGTACTGAAACGCGACCGTGGACATTCCGAGTTCCGTGCTGAAAATATGCATCACGTCCGCATCGAAGAGGTGCGGCTCGCCGCTAAGAAACACTCGAATGTTCAGATAACGGCACGCCGTGGCAAGCAGCCGCGCCCTGATGAGGAGGCGCGCACCGACCGCCCATGCCGCGGCGTCCCATTCGGTCCGGGCTGCGAGTGCCCGCAGCAGGCAACGACGACCTCCGCGGGCCAGTCTCTTGCTGAGTTCGTCCGGCCTGGCAGCATGGTCTATCCATCCCAGCGCCTTTTTATCGAGCACGGTCAGCCCGTTCGGGATCCGGTCAGGCGCGGCGGCCGGAGCGGGGCCTCCCCCCAGGAGGTACGTGGCGAACGGCGATGATTCCTCCTCGGCGAACCAATGCGGCTGCGTGCGGTACGAGCGATCGAGCGAGACCTCGTCTTCCTGGACGAGGAGCACGCCTGCCCGTGATTGGGGGGCAATTCGAGAGGCGCCACGAAAGCGCAGGGCTGCGCGCCAACGCCAGATTATCTGGACTCCCATCTGCATCAACGCCCAGCCGAGCCATGTCGCGCGCGTCAGCCAGCGGCTGCGTTTACGGTAATATCGAACGGCGATCTTCGCGGAAACACCGTCGAGTATCGCGGGATCGAAATTCGTGGGCAGGCTGAGATAAAGGGTCGCGCCTGCTTCCGAACTTGCGAGAGCTTCCGCGACGAGAATCTGGAGCGTTTTTCTCTCGAGCAAGGTGAATATCTGGCGCGCAATTCGCAGCGCGATCAAGTCGCGACCGGTCCTCGAGTTGATCTCGGCAAGGTCTGGGTGCTTGCTCACCACGGACCGCGCAGCACGCAACGCAAGGTGGGACGAGTGTCGGCGCGTCGCTAAGTACAACGACTCGCCGTCTTGCGTCTTAATGCTCCCGGCATGAAAGTCCGCTTCCACCACCCGGCAGCGGGATGCGGTCAGAAGCAGGCGCAGACACCGGGACCACATCGTCGAAGGGACTGGGTCGAGTACATGCGCTTCCGCGGCGCGCGCGCGCGCCAGCGCCAGCGCCGACCGCAGGTTCAGGTCGTCGCAGAATATCCGGGCGCCGCTTGTCATGCTGGCGCTCCTACCCGCCGCGCCGCGCATAGCGAATCAAGGGGGCCCACCACCTGAAGACGTGGCCGATCCACAGGTATGCAGCCAGAAACACGAACTTGGCGGAGAACCGGACCGGATATTCGGCTGCTGCCTGCAACAGGTAGGTTACCGCGAGCGCAAGCACGAGGTAGGCGTACAGGAGCATGAGCATTTTTCGCTCGTATTCGATGCGGTAGTAGCGTTGACTGACCCTGACTGAGAGACTCGTCATCAGGAAACCGGAAACGGCCGTACCAATCGCCGCCCCGACTGCGCCGTATCGCATCGCGAAAAACCACATTGCGGCTGCATTGAACAATACCCCGAGGCTGCTCAACGCCGATAGCACCCCGGTCTTCTTTGCGTACAAGAGTTGCGGCTGCTTTCCGAAGAACAGGATCGCGAAATGGAGGACGAGAACGGTCGTCACGGCGACGGCTCCGGCATAGGACTCCGGCGCCAAGAACGCGATCACTTCCTCCGCCGCCAGGCCGACCGCGAGCGCCGCTCCAACGGTGGCATATGCAAATGGCGTGAGCATCGTTCCGATATCCTTGCCACCGGATTCACCGCCGTCGAACATGAGCCGGTAGGTGCGCGGTTGAAACACGTTCTCCAGGGTTGTTGAAATGGTGAACGCTACGTACGCGAGCCGCTGCCCGATCGCGTAACCCGCCACACCGCCGGTGGAGGCCACGAGACCGACGAGCCATTTATCGAAAACTTGCCCGAATACGGCCAGAAACACTCGAGGCAGCAATGGCAGGCCGAGCCACAGGGAAGCTTTCAGTTGGGCTGCCCCGAGCCGGACCGGAAGGCGCCGCACGATATGCGCGACCAAGAACGAGAGCACGATCGTGCTTGCGGCAAGAGGCCCCCAGGCGAGTCCCTCGGGGCCGACCCTGAACCAGGCGACCAGCAGCACGGAGCCTATTGCCCCGAGCACCACTTCGTCGATGGAAAAGATCGCGTAGTTTCGCGCTTCGCCACGGTTGCGAAAATACGTGAGAAAGTAGATTTTCAGGTTGCTTACGCCGACGGCACAGCTGGTCCAGAACAGCAAGCTCGAATAAGACGTCGTTTGCATCATCCACGCCGACAATGTCTCGCGCCAGATCCACGTGCAGACGAGCGCGCTCGTGAGCAGTCCTGCCACAAAGACCAGCGTTGTCCACAAGAGTGCTGCACTTTCTGCGGCGTCTCGCGTCGCGAAGAAACTGCGTTCATACACCAGAACCATGCCGAAGTTGGATAGCGCGCTGATGAATACTCCGTACGCGTACGCGAGCACCCATGCCCCGAATTCTTCCGGCTCCAGGACGCGGGTGATGATCGGCAGGGTAAGCAGTGGCGTTGCCGAACCGACAGCAGTGGAAGCGAGGTACCAGGCGGCGCTGCTGTGGCGCGGGATGGAAGAGTATCGCGTGCTTTGTGGTGGGGGCGAAGTCACTGATGCCGTGTATCTGTCGGCGCTCCGGCGCGGGTCAGGCCCGAAACAGTTCCGTCACCCGTCTGCCGGACGCGACCTCGCTGTTCGCGGATCCACGAGAGTCCCGCGGTGCAAAGCATCACGCGTACCAGCCGCTCTGGCAGAGGAGGAACACGGATACGAGATCGTTGAGGGCAGTGCCGCGCTGTTCTTCGCCACCGAGGTACTTGTCCACCACGCCGTCGAGGTACGGAATGTCGAACATCTCCCGCGAGAGGACCTGGTGGTAGGGCTTGCGCGCAAGGATCTTCTTGGCATAACCGGTCAGGCCGGAATGGTGCAGGATCTCGAGGCTGTGGTTGAACGTGGGATCCACGTCGTACGTATAGGAATGGGGGCCCGCGTGCAGGTCCATCGGATGTCCGAATTTCTCCCGCATCATGCGCTTGAGCGGATACTTAGTCGGATTCAAATCCAGTCCGCGCCCCCAGGATTCCGGCATCGCCCGCAAGAAGTCCTGGATGCCGGCCGCCCAATAAGGATTGTGCGAGCGCATCCCGAACAGGTCGGCCATTTTCTGCACCGTTGAGACCGTGGATCCTTGCCAGTGGAAACTGTTGTAGAGGTGGAGGTACCAGGAGTAGATCGCTTCAGCGGGAGTGCTTTCCACGCCCTGGAAGTACTCCGCGGCCATCCGTGTCGTGTAAATGTCCACGCCGTTGCGCGTCAACATTCGAACGTTTCGACCCGACCACAGGGGCATGCGGCCGTTGCGCAGGAAGAAGCTCACCAACATCTGGCGCAGCCGGGCCGGGCCGTCGGGCGCGGGATCATCGAAGAGCGCGTCCGGGTTGCGATCGCGAAAAAACCGGTACACAGCGTCGTCTTCGTGCCGCCCCGCTAACAGCTCGCGGAGAAACGTCGGCCCGAATAAGTAGCAGGCCATCTTGTCGCTGTACTCGCGAAACCCCTGCGTTGGATGGAAAATGGTCACGTACTGGCTGAAGCCGAGATTGTGCGCGCCGTCGCTGGTTTCCCCGGCGAAAACCGGGAGCCCGGGTCCGACCTGCGCCGCGCCGTGGAGCAGTCGCGCATGATTGAGGCCCGTGATGCTTTGGATGTTGTGCGCACGAAACGTTTCGCGTACGGAGTGCATCCACTCGGGTTCGGGATGGACGTAATCGAGGTCCACCATGTGCAACTTCACCCCGTAGAATTCCGCGATTGCCCGGGCGCGCTCGATTTCGAACCGGTTGCAATTCCCGGAGCGCTCCGAGTAAAGCATCCGCCCGATCACCGCCGTGATTTTCTCGGGCCCGAACACGCGTACCAATGCGGCGAGTATCGAAGATGAATCCCAGCCCGAGGAGAGAAGTACGAAGTTTCCTTCCGGCGAGCCCGCTGCGGCTATGTAGTCGAGAAACGCGCCGGCATAGCGGTCGAGCGCACTGTCCGGATACTCCTCGCACATGACCGGCTGAAAAGGCGCGCACCTGATCTCGAGTTTTCCGGACCGCACGGTGGCCGACTCTCCGACCCCCAGACGGCGCACCGCGCGATAGATCGTGTGCCGCTTGGGGGGGCGATGGCCGTAGTACGTCATCGAGTGCGCGAGTGCCGCGGTATCGTATCCGTCGCGCGCCGGGTTGTCGGGCAGGAGGGACAGATCGCTGGCGAGTGCGACGCCGTCGGGTGCCTCCTGTACATACACGTCCCGCTTGAAAAATGAATCGCCCGCAAGCGACAGCGCGCCCTCCCGGCCGATGGACATTACGACGGCATCGCCGTCGAACCGCCGACTCCAATGCTCCGGCACATTCGCATCCACCAGGGAGGAAAGAAAGGCGCCCCCGTCTCCTGAAGCATGTAGTCTGCCGTCAGCATCGCGGTGCCCCGTTATGGATCCCGCGACGACGGCGTCTGACCCCTTCGCAGTCGTGAAGCGCGTTACCGAGGGGCCAGCCTCCACGCGAAGATCGGGGAAGCTCGCTACTATTTCGAGGACCGGCTTCGTCCGCCGAACCATGCCGGAGCCCGATATCACCCTGAAACGTGTCATTTGCGCCGCCCTTCTTGTGAATTACCCCGACTCTCCCGGGATCGCTACGGCCCACACTTCGGAACGGTCGAAACGGCCGCCGTGTTCGTGCGGCCGGTGCGCTCGCCAGGGGGGGCCGCCGCGAAACGGGAGGTCACGTTGTTTTGTCCGTGTCGACGCGCCAGACCATCGCGAGATTCTCGGTCAGGTCCGTCCGGAGCCTGCCTTCGGTTTCCGGGATGAACCCCGCTTTTTCGTATGCCTTTATCGCGGCCCGGTTCTTGCGTGACACTCCAAGGATGATGTCCTTGATCCCAAAGTGATCGCACAGCCATATTCCGGAAGTTCTTATGACCTCCGCCGCAACCCCGCGTCCCCTCCAGGCGGCGTCGCCGATCAGGATTCCCATCACCGCGTAGCTTTTCTCCCTGTCGATCGGTTCGTATTTGATGTTGCCGATATGCTCGTTGGTGTCGCGGGTGAATATCCCGAGAAACAGGACGTCGTCACGGCCCGTTTTTTCTTCGATGTAGGCGCGCAGGTCATCCACGCCATGCGGTCGCTTTGATCCGGCGATGAAGTCCGAAGCCATTTCCTCGTCGAGCCAACTGCTGTACCGCTTCGTGGCATCGGCGGGTGTCAACGCGCGTAGCAAGAAGCGCGGCGTCAGTATCATTGGCCAAATACTTTATTCAACCAGGTCCCACGAAAGGGGCTCGCCTCGCCGCACGTCGCGCCTGGCCCGCCTGCCGAGCACGGTATCCAGGTGCTTCGGCGCCAATCCGTACCCGGGCCTGATCGCCCGCACGCTCTCGGCAGTGAAAATATCGCCCGCCTTGAGATTCTTCACCACGTATAGTGAACGCCGAAACACCATGGATGGTTTCTCGGCATCCGTTGGTCCATAACGCACCGAGCCGAGGGAGCGCCACGCTTTTTCGGTTTCGAGAACGAGGCTGCGCATCTCTTCGGGCTCCAGTGAAAACCCGGAATCGACGCCACCGTCGGCACGCCGCAACGTGAAGTGCTTCTCGATCAAAACCGCGCCCATTGCGACGCTCGCAACCGCGACTCCCACCCCCAGCGTATGGTCCGAAAGGCCCGCAAGGCATCCGAACCGGCTTTGAAGGTCGGGGATGGTGACGATGTTGGTATTATCCGGACTCGCCGGATACGTGCTCGTGCATTTGAGGAGAATGAGATCCTTGCATCCAGCGGAGCGAGCGGCTTCCACCGTCTCCGCCAGTTCCGCCTCGGTTGCCATGCCGGTCGAGATGATGAGTGGTTTTCCCGTTGACGCGACCTTCCGGATGAGCGGTATGTCCGTGTTCTCGAACGAAGCAATCTTGTAACACGGCACCTCAAGCGTTTCGAGGAAATTCACCGCGGTCGCATCGAACGGGCTGCTGAATCCCACCATGCCAAGGTGCCGGCAACGGTCGAAAATCGGGCGGTGCCACTCCCAGGGAGTGTGGGCTTCCTGATACAGCTGGTACAGCGACTTCCCGCGCCAGGGATTGTTCGGGTCCGACAGGAAAAACGCGCCCTCCTCGAGATCAAGCGTCATCGTATCCGCCGTATACGTCTGGATCTTTAGTGCGTGTGCACCGGCGCGGGCGGCCGCCTCGACGATCGCGAGAGCCCGGTCCAGCGACTGGTTATGGTTGCCCGACATTTCCGCTACGATAAATGGCGGGCATCGTTGGCCGATCCGGCGCGCGCCGATCTCGATGTGGCGCTCGACCGAAGGAGCGCTCATTTCGGGGTCCTTTGCTTTTCGATGCGCACGATGTAGCGGTGGCCGCGATGCTCGAAAAACGCGGGATAACGAACTGGATCGGCCACACGAAGCAGGTCGAATTGGGCGGCGAGCGTGCTCTCCGGGTCCAGCCGGCTGTCCTCGGGCGTTCGTTTCCGGTAATAGGTTGCCGAAGAGGGATTTTGCGCTTGCGGCGCGACACTCCCCGCATTGCTCACGGCGAAATCCATCAGGGAGAGTTCGACGGCGAACAGCTTGCTGTTGATCTCGTCCGCGAGTTCATGTCCTTCAAGTTCGAATGCTTCCTGCGCCCAGATCGGTCCCGCGTCGATTTGGTCCCCGGCTTCGAGGAGCGTCACCGTGATCCGCCGCTTGCCTTCGAGCACCTGCCATATATGCGGTGACCATCCACGGCCCACCGGCAGATCGCTCGCATGGATTACTAGGCTGTAGCGGAATTTTCCGCGAGTGCCGCGATCCACCAGTTCCGAGCAAGACACCAGAAACAGCATGTCCCCGCCCGATAGCCGGCCGGTCTCGTGCACAAGTTCCACGGCGTGGGCGGCCTTGTGGCTGTCCGCCCACTCCTTTAGATGCGGGAAGACGGGATGCCGCGGGTCCGAGCAGAGGATCGAGATACGCATGCCTAATTCAGTAACCCGTCGCAGACCCGATCGGCGCCGAGCCCATCTACGAGATCCATCGCACGGCGAGACATCTGTGCCAGCCGACTCGGGCTGCCGGCAAGGTTCCGCAATGCGATCGCTAGGTCGTGCTCCAATACCGCGTCGCCATGGCCCAGATACTTGACGGCGCCCGCTCGGTCGCAGCCCCGTGCGATCTCGATCTGGTTTTCCGCGATTGTGATGACCAGCGCGGGAAGCCCAAGACAGCAGCGCTCCCATGTGGTTGCTCCGGCGGCCCCGACCGCGAGGTCGGCGCGCGCCATGAGCGCCGCCATGCCCTCGGCCTGTATATGGAGGCTGTGCGAAGGGGTGCGCCGGCAGTGATCTTCGATCTGCGAGCGGTACAGGCTGTTCTCTCCGATCACGACGTCCACCCCGATCTCCCCGATACCTGCGGCGGAAATTGCCCGGAGTGCCTTGAGTGTCTGGTTGGACGGGTCGAAGCTGCCGAAGAACACGAGGATCCGTCGTAATTCGCCGCTGCGCGCGGCAAGCGCCGCGCGTGCCGCAGCGAACTCCGGGCGAAGCAGCGCATAGCGGGGCCCAAGCAAGACCCCGCATGCGGGCGGAACGCGGCCGGCGTAGCGATTCCCGGACGAGAGAAACAAGTTCTGGTCAAGCAGAATATCGCAATCGTGCGAGCGATCGGCGAGGTCGTCGATTGCCAGGATTCGCCTCACGTAGGGCCGGAGCCGCGCCTCCCAGCGCCGGTCCAGCGCGTAATGATCCACCACCATCCAGTCGGGGGAGGCTTGCCCGTTCATAGACTCCAGAACGTCTGTCGCATCGCGCTGTTGCGACACGGGCAACCACTGCGCGTGCGCGAGGGCGGGACCCGCGTCCAGAAAGCCTTCCGCCGAAGGAGGCGGGAGGCGCCCCAGCTCGAAGTTGTAATCTGCCGCGATTCGCGAAGCGAGTCCCTCGGGCAATTCACGGCAGAGAAACCGCACCACCGCGCCGCGACGGCGCAGCGCGGATGCCAGCGTAAGGCACCGCATCACGTGCCCGCTGCCTATGGCGGCTGAAGCGTCGCACCTGAAGGCAATTTGCATCGCGTTCGGAGTTTCCGTTTTCGTCAGTTCGAGCGCTAGATCTTCTTGCGGAATACGGGCTTTGCAGCGGGCCCCTGCAGTAGCCCGTTGCAGTTACCGTTGCGTATGGCCTGCTGATACACAGCGCACGACGAATCGAAGGCCGTAGAGATATGGTCGAGTTCCGCTTCCTGGTGCGACCACGTGGTGTAGAAGAGCCCCTGGAACAGCACACCGCGCGAGATCATCTCCTGCATCATGAGGGTGCGGTAGGCGTCGTCGGGCCGTCCGTCGCGATCACGGCACATCAGGGTGAACAGGCAGGGATATCCCACGACTTCGAGCGACGAAAGCAGGCCGTGCTTGGCGATCACTTGCTGCAGGCGGGCCTTCAGCGCCTCGCCTCGCTCCCAGTTGCTCCGTATCATCCCGTGCTTCTCGAACGCGTCAATGGTCGCGAGCATCGCGGCGAGTCCGGTGGTTTCAGCTCCGTGCGTCGTGGAGATCAGGAAGACCTTGTCGGCGCCGGAGCGGCGGATTCCGCCGAGCTCCATGATCTCCGCGCGCCCCGTTAATGCGCACGAGGAAAATCCGTTCGCGATGCCCTTTCCCCAGGTTGCGAGGTCCGGCTTGATCCCGAAATGCTCCTGCGCGCCGCCGAGCGCCCACTTGAATCCGCAGATCATCTCGTCGAGGATGAACACCACACCATGCTCGCGGCACAGCTCGCGCACGCCCTCCAGGAATCCTTCCTTCGGCGGCGTGAACTTCACCGGCTCCATGATGACGCAGGCGATGTCGTGGTTTTTCGTCGCGAAGAGGCTCTCCACGGATGCGAGGTCGTCGTACGAGAAACCGACCGTCAATTCCTTTGTCTGGACCGGAATGCCCGTGTCGCACTCCGTCGCGGCGATGAACCAGTCGTCATAGCTGAAAAACGGGTGATCCCTCGCGATGGCTATGCGGTTCCGGCCCGTATAGGCGCGCGCGAGCTTCACGGCCGCGGTCGTGACGGTGGAGCCGTTCTTCGCGAACTTCACCATCTCCCCCGACTGCACGGTGTCGAGAAAGACACGGGCAGCCTCGAGCTCCAGCGCGGCGGGCCGCTGGAAGTTCGTGCCGCGGTATGCGGCTTCGGCGACGGCCTTGGCCACGGGCTCATAACCATGCCCGATGCTTACCGAGGTGAGACCCATGCTGCAGTCGATATACTCGTTGCCGTCGAGGTCCCAGACTCGCGCGCCCTGTCCGTGGGTTATCGCGGCAGGCGCATTGAGGGGAAACTGATCGTCTCCCTTCGAGTAGGTATGCGCCCCCCCCGGAATGACGTCGTGGATGGCGCGCGAGAAATCGCGCGAGCGGGTGAATTTCGTGATCCGATTCACGAGAGGTCTCTTCAGAGTACGTTCCACAGTGGTTCGGGAACAACGAACGGCGCGACGAGTGTTCTGAGGTCCGGGCGCGAATCCAGGAACGCCACGATGTCGCGCGCGGCGACAAGCGGCATGGATTCCGAGAACGCCTTCGCGACCTCTCTGCACAGGACGAGATCCTCCGGGTAATCCACGGTAACGCGCAGGTCCAGCCGCTGGAGCTCGCGGGGGGGATGCAGCACCTCGATCTTGAATTCCTTCGGGTGCGTGCGCGCGTAATTCGAGCACAGCTCCGACCGGTCCTTCGCGGAACCCCGTTCGTGAGAGCGCTCGAGCGCATCCAGCCGGTAGATCTCGAAATGGAGACCCTCGGGGAGGCGGTCGCAGACCGTGATGTCGTTGTTGTTCGCGACGTGCTGTTCCCACGCCGGCACGAGCAGGTCGTAGGCAAACCAGGGGCATTCGGTCGTGACGCGGAAGACATCGGATCCACGCTCGAGGCGCCCGCATTGCACAAGGCGATACAGCACGTCTTCAGGGTCCCCATACAGGTACGAAACTCCGTGCTGTCGCGCAATGTCCGCGAAGGGCGCATTGGCGGAGCCTTCGGAAATGCCGAGGACGATCCGCTCGATGACCGGGAATCTCCGTATTGCGCAAATGATCTGGTCGAGGATCGTCACGTCCCCGACCAGTTTCTGAAGGGGCTTTCCGTACAACCGGGAGCCTGTATTGCGGCAGGCGAGTGCCGCCACCAGCCGGCGCGAAGTCCCGCTCAACGCTGTTCTCCGGAGAGCATTTCGGGAATGATCGCGTGGCCGGCCGCGATGTCGCGCGTGAGGCGCCTCCCGTAGACCTCGCGCGGGTCACAAATGAATCGCTCCGAGGCAGTACGCTTGAGCCCAACCATTTCCGGGGCGAGGACGCTTCCGGCCTTGAGGGGACGCAGTGCAACGACATGTTTTCGTGTGTTGGCCCGGTAAGCCCGTTCGCTTTCATGCATGCCGAAATCCTGGGCGTCTTCCACGCCGGCCGGCAGGGCTTCCATGCATTGCCGCATTTGGGAAACGAAATGCGCGAACTCATCGGGACCGAGGGCGGACTCGTGATCTTCCAGCTTCATCGCGTGCGCCAGCGTGATGTGTTTCTCCAGAACGCGCGCTCCCATTCCCAGTGCCGCCGCCGCAAGGGTAAAACGCAGCGGATCGCCGCTCGGCACGTGGTCTGCAAATCCCAGCCGCATGCCCCGCTTCAATGGAGCGTTTGCCGCGATTGCCCGAAGCGTGTCGAACCGTCCGAGCTGGTTGGCCTCGAGCGGTGTCGGATACCCCTGGAAACCGTGCAGGAGCACTACGCGTTTCGCGGCGACGCATGCAAGAGCTTCCTCGATCTCCGCGCGCGAGCAGCCTCCCGTAGAAAGCATCACGACTTGTACCGGCGACGAGTCCACCTCCCGCAGCAGCCCGATGTTTGACATGTCGGTGCTGTGGATCTTTACGGCAGCCGCTCCGATGCGAGCGGCGAGCGCCAGGCTGCGCGATCCAAACACGTCGAGCATGAGCGCTATCTTCCGTTCGTTCGCGTAATCGGAGAGCCGGAACCACGCTTCGTCGGGCATCTCCAGCGATCGAAAGAGGCCATGGTGTTTGTAGCCCGGGGCACAAAGCTCGTCCGCATACACGAGCTGGAGCTTGACTGCGTCGGCTCCGGCTCCGGCTGCTGCGCGCACGAGCGCGCGCGCAAGCCCGGCGTCGCCCTCGTAGCCTTGGGCGGCTTCTGCGATGATGAGCAGGGGATTCGGTTCGTGGCTCATAAGAGATTCAGTGTGGCCACCGTGCCGGGTTGAGGATCGCGTCGTCGTCCAGTGCGAAACTGGTGTACTCGTTTTTCGTCCCGGCGGCAGCCCGGAACGCAGTCACGACCTCCTCGAGCTCCTCGCGCCTGGTGACACCCACAATCACGGCGTCTACCTCGGCGAGTCCGGTGACGAACCGCATCGCCGCCTGCACGGGCGTGAGGCTGCATTCCTCGGCGAACGCGCGGAAGCGCCGCAACGCACCACGCGCGGGCTGGAAATAGGCATCGAGACCGTCCGGCTCCATTAGAAGCAGTCCTTGAAGAAATACGGACCGCGCGTGTATCTCGATCGTCTTGCATTTCATCCGCGCCAGCGCGCCGCTCGAGACCAGCCTTTGATCCAGCACGTTTACCGGAACCTGTGCAATATCGATCGAGTAGCGCTCGAGGACAGCGTCCAGCTCGTTCTGGTCGTAGAAGGAGACGCCGATCTTGTGCACGAGGCGACGCCCCTTGAGTTCGAGTAAAGCGTCCATCAAGCGCCCGCCCTCCGCCGCAAGCAGGTCTTCGGCCCGGTGCACGAGCAGTCCATAGACGCTCGTCTGGCGCAGGTCGCTGAGAGATTGGAAGAATCCGTCTCGGACTCGAATCGCGTCGTCGGCCGTAATTCGCCGAGTACCCACAGGCACCGTCTTGGTGACGATGCGAAATTCGTGTTCGCGTGGAAGAAGGCGCCCGAGACGCTTTTCGCATTCCCCGTACGCGTGCGCCGTGTCTATGAGGTTGATCCCTGCGGCCGCGGCGGCTTCAAGTATGCTCGCGAGCTCCGCGTCGTTCGGCGTGCCGTGAACGTTCGAAATTCCGTAGGGAATTCCGAATTGAACGGTGCCCAGTCCTAGCCGCATCCGAGAAGCTCCTTGATGCGGCCGACGACGTAGCGTTGTTCCTGGTCGCTGAGACCGTAAAAAAGCGGAAGACTCAATGCCTGCCCGTAGTAGTCTTCCATGACCGGAAACCGGTCCCGCTCATGGCCGTTGCGCCGGAAGAACGGATGGGTGTGGACGGGGATGTAGTGCACCTGGCTCAGTATGGAGCTCTCCTTGAGCGCACGCATGAACGCGTTGCGCGATCGCCCGATCGCGTCGAAGTCGATGCGCACGACGTAGAGATGATGCGCGCTCCGCTCCCGTCCGGTCGGCTGTCCCGGCCTGATGTGGCGCACCTCGACGAACATCCGGTCATACTGTAACGCCAGTTCCCGGCGCCGCTCGAGAAAGCGGGGCAGTTTCCTCAGCTGCGATATCCCCAAGGCGCACTGGATGTCGGTAATGCGGTAGTTGAGTCCGACTTCCTGCATCTCGTAGTACCACATGTTCGGCTCGCCATCGGTATAGGCGAGGTCGCGGTGCAGGTACGGGTCGTTTCCCTTGGTGATGCCGTGGCTGCGAAGGCGCAGCAGTCCACGGTACAATTTTTCTTCGTTCGTGGTGATGATCCCGCCTTCTCCGGTGGTCATGATCTTCACCGGATGAAAGGAGAACACAGTCATTTCAGAATAGGCGCAACAGCCGACGCGGCTCCCGTCCGCGTAGGTCGCCCCGAGCGCATGCGCCGCGTCTTCGATGACCACGGCCTGCGCCGCGTCCGCTATCTTGCGTATCTCGGGCATGTCGCACGGCAAACCGCCGAAATGAACCGGAACGATGGCCCTGACCCGGCCCAGCTCGGTACAGCGCGCTGCCAGGGCGGCCGTATCCATGTTGAGCGTTTCGGCGTCGATGTCGGAAAACTGCGGCGTTGCCCCGACACACAGCGCGCTGCTCGCGCTGGCCACGAAAGTGTTCGGCGACGTGACGACCACGTCCCCTTTGCCGATATCCGCAGCGATACATGCAAGATGGAGGGCGGCCGTGCCGTTGCTTACTGCGACCGCGTATTTCGCGCCGACATAGTCAGCAATCGCCTGCTCGAACTCTGCGATCTTGGGCCCCTGCGTCAGCCAGCCGTGTCGCAGCACCTCCACCACAGCCTGGATATCGTCGTCGTCGACGTAGTGGCGGCCGTAAGGAAGCGCGCGGCTCATTGCTGCACCTCGCGCTTCAGCGCCTCGATCTCGCGTTGGAGCGCCTCGTACTCGTTCATCTTGTGCCGCAGGAAGCGCACCGCAACGCGGGCTTTTTCCGTGATCCCCCGGCGCGTGAGCAGGTACATGTACGCCTTCTTGTTCTGGCTGTTGCGGAAGTTGTTGGCCTTCACCAGACCGCGCTCGATCAGGGCCTGGAGGCAATAGTTCGCCTTGCCGAGGCTGATGCCGAGCGCGCGCGCGAGGTCACGCTGGCTCATCTGGGGATTGGCCTCGAGCAGGCGCAGTATCTTGTAGTGGTACTCGTCCGACAGCATGGACGGGGGTCCGTTCAACGGTTGAACACACGCTATTAGACCGCGAAACGGGGCGGCGGGCAAGCTGCCCGGCGCGGCCGGGGTAGGATGACTATCGGGCGGGGCGCAGCGAGGTGCGACGACGCTCAGAGCTCGATCGGCTCGTGCTTGAGAATTGCGGCGAGCTCGTCCGGCATCATCCAGGCGGAATTACGGTCGCTGCTGTATTGAAAACCCTCCTGCACCGTCTTGCCGCCCGTTGCGGCGACGTAAGCGCGGGGGTCCCACCATCCGTCGGCGGGCTGAATCACGTAATGGTCGGGGTGCTCGACGGTGTTGTACGCGTCGTCCGCCGCGATCAGGGCCTCGTGGAGCTTCTCGCCGGGGCGGATGCCGATGATCTTCGTCTTGCATTCCGGCGCGACCACCTTGGCGACGTCGGTTACCTTCATGCTGGGAATCTTGGGCACGAAGATCTCTCCTCCCCGCATGCGCGCCAGGCAATCGAGCACGAACTGCACGCCCTGCCCGAGCGTGATCCAGAACCGCGTCATGCGCGGGTCGGTGATCGGCAGCACTCCGGCCTTGCGTTGCTGCATGAAGAACGGGATGACGCTGCCACGCGAGCCGATGACGTTGCCGTAGCGCACCACGGAAAAGCGCGTGCGGTGCCGGCCGGAGAGGCCGTTCGCGGCGACAAAGAGCTTGTCGGCGCAGAGCTTCGTCGCCCCGTAGAGATTCACGGGGTTGACCGCCTTGTCGGTGGAGAGTGCGATTACGTGCTGCACTTCCTGGTCGATGCAGACGTTGATCACGTTCTCCGCGCCGATGACGTTGGTCTTGACCGCTTCCATCGGGTTGTATTCCGAGGCGGGAACCTGCTTCATCGCTGCCGCGTGGATCACCACCTCCACGCCGTCGAACGCGCGATAGAGACGCTCTTTGTCCCGCACGTCGCCGAGAAAATAGCGCAGCACCGGTGCCTGGAGGTACTGCTGCATCTCGAACTGCTTCAGCTCGTCGCGGCTGAAGACGACGAGTCGAGCAGGGCGATGGTGCTCGAGCACGGCTTTCACAAAGCGCTTGCCGAACGAACCTGTCGCGCCCGTGACGAGAACCGATTTTCCTTCGAGGAAAGACATCAATTACTCCGAGACCGCCGCGAGCAACTCCTCGCGCCGCCCCCCTTCGTCCTGGCGACGTAATGCGTCAAAAAACTCCGCCGTGCCTCCCATGTTCGCTCCCAGCAATTTGCGGGCCTCGGTGCTGTCGAGCGACATGTCGCGCGGACGCTCGGCCAGCAGCCGCGACGCGGCGATTCTACCATGCTGAACAAGTACTTCCGGAAGCGAAAACGCTCTCGCCAGGCGCAAAGCGAACTCGTATTTCGACACCCTGTCCTCGCCGGCGACGTTGTATACGCCCTTCGCTCCCAAATCTGCGAGGCGATGAGCGGCGTCGGCCAGCCGGTCGGCCAGTATCGGGGTGAAGAACACGTCGTCGAACATCGTGAGCGCTTGATCGTCTCGCAGGCTGTACAAGATCCAGTCGCTGAACGAACGGCGCAGCGCATGTCCCCATCCGAAAAAGTTCGTCCGGATCACGAGGGCGCCGGCGTGCGCTTTCATGACCCGCTGTTCCGCGAGCAGCTTCGTGCGCGCATACGCGTTTAATGGCTTCGGGACGGCATCCTCGGTGTAGGGGCCATTTTTGCCGTCGAAAAGGTGGTCGGTGGAGATATGGATAAGCCGTATGCCCAGGCGCGCGCAAACCTCGGCGACGTTGCGGGCGAGGATGGCGTTCGCGTGGTGCGCCATATCCGGATGGCGCTCGCACTCGTCCACGCTTGTCATACCGGCCGTGTGCACGACGAGATCGGGCCGGATGCGCGCCAGCTGGCGCGACATGGTCTCGACGGAGTCCAGCGCGAGCGAGGTGACCTGAACGCCGCGCAGATTTATCCGGCGCACATGCTGCGCGAGATGGATTTCATGCTCCGAGCGCATGCAGCACGCCCAGTTCAGAGCAAGGAGCCCGCTTCCTCCCGTGATCAGGATGCGCTGGCGGCCCATCGCGAGGGCGGTCTTTGTTGGGGCATGCGGCGGCGTGCGCTTGCACCTATTCCTATGCGAAGCCCCGCGCCGATGCCGGTCCCGCCACGATTCATGGGGCGCGCTCGCGCCCGGATGCGCGCCAGTGGCGCTCCAGCACCGCGGCGAGCGCGAGGTAGCCCGCGGCCGCACCGGCGAGCACGAGCAGCTGCAGCGGCGGCGCGACGGGAAGGAGCGCGAGGGCGAGCAGCCCGCTCGCGAGCATCAACGCGTACTCCGCAAGGGCGGTCTTCTCGTGGCTCCAGCCGAGCCGGATCTGGCGCTGGTAGTAGTGGTCATGGTGCGCCTCCCAGACGCGCTCGAGCCGGAAGAGCCTCCGCGCGAGCGTCACGCTCGTATCCGCGATCAGGGGCGAGAAGACGAGAGGAGCAAACCACCACCGCCAGTCGTTCTGCACCCAGCCGATGGCGCCCATCGCGCCCGCGAGATAGCCGAGCGGCACCGCGCCCGCGTCCCCCATGAACACGCGCGCGGGAGGGTAGTTGAAGCAGAGGAACGCGCCCGCGGCAGCGGCGATGCTGAAATTGACCAGCGCGAACTCCATGCTTCCGCCAAACCAGGCCGCGATCCCGTAGAAAGTGAACCCGATGACGGCTGCGCCGCCCGCCAGCCCGTCGGATCCGTCCATGAAGTTGTAGAGGTTCGTCATCCACGCGATCGCGAGCGTTGCCACCGCAGCGACGAGCGCCCCGTGCGCGCCCGGCACCGCGCTGTACGCGAAGAACCCGGCCGCGATGAGATGCGCCGCAAACCGCCAGACGACTCCCACGCCGCGCGCATCCTCGAGCCACGAGACCGCGAGCAGCAACCCGAATCCCGCCCAGATCGCCGGGGGAAGATCGGGCCGGATCACGAATACGGCGAGCAGCACGCCCGCGTGAAGGCCGAGCCCGCCCAAGCGCGGCATGGGGGAATCGTGCAGCGAGCGCGGGCCCGGATGATCCACCGCGATGGAGGCGTACCGGCTTCGCGCGAGCCACCAGATGATCCAGAGCGCCGCCGCGAACGCGGTCAGCGGGGCCCACAAGGCGTATTGCACGATCGTCGTTTCGAAAGGTGTTGCGTGACGGACGGCGAATGATATCACCCAAAAGCGCCAGGACGGCGCCCAACAGCGGGCGGTTGGTAAATGGAGAATCGGGAATCGGGAATCGAAAAGGGCCCTTTTGGGCGCGCCGCCATTCCCCATTTCCTATTTCCCATTAACGTTTCCTCTGGCGTCCACCTGCGCTCGTCGGCGCCGTCATGTTTCCTGGCCAGATGCCACGGACTTGAAGACAAGCGCGACAGCAAATTTCATGCTGCTGTTATCTGCTTTTATCGGCGATCGTGGATTCCGAGTTTCCCTGAGAGCACCTTTCCATAGCCGCCGAACGCATGCGCGTCCGCGCGGCTTGCCGCGAATATCGTAACGTGTTACAAAAAGTTGGATGGCCGCACGCCGTAAACGCCGGGGACGCCCCCCGACCGGGCGGGCGCAGCCGGCCGCGCAGCGCATGCGCCGCTATCGCGCGCGCAAGAAGGCGGCGGGACTGCGGCCCGTGGTGCGTTGGGAACCGCCCGCAGAATCGGAAGGCCGAGGGTATTTCTCCACGCACCGCGTGCTCGAGGCGCGCAGCCTGGCGCTGCACGCGTGTATCGCCCGCAAGATCGCTTCGAAGCCCTCGCTCATCGGTATCGCCCGCAAGAACGTCGAGGCGTGGCGTGAAGCCGCGGGAAAAGAGCCGCCGCGCCATCTCGCCGAGTGGCGCCGCATCCTGAAGCGGCCGTGGAGGCAAATTGCGGCGCTTATCACCGAGCAGAGCGAAAGAGCGGCACGGCTGAGGCAGTCCTCCCCGTTCGCCGGCGTGCTCACCGCGGAGGAGCGCAAGCGCATCTATGACGCGTTCCGAGCTTGAGCACTTGATCCGTGCAGCGGGGGCGATCGCGGAAGACGGGCAGATCGTCGTCATCGGGAGTCAGTCCGTCCTGGGCCAGTTTCCGCAAGCTCCCGCCGCGCTGCGCGCCTCGATGGAAGCCGATCTGTATCCGAGGAACCGGCCCGAGCGCGCCGAGCTTGTGGACGGCGCGATCGGGGAAGGTTCGCATTTCCACGAGCAGTTCGGCTATTACGCCCAAGGTGTGGGTAAAGGCACCGCCGTGCTCCCGCGGGGATGGGAGAGGCGGCTGGTGCGAATCAAGAACGAAAATACCGGCGGGTGGAAGGCCTGTGCCTCGAAGTGCACGATCTCGCCATATCGAAATACGTCGCCGAGCGTGAAAAAGACCTCGCGTTTACCCGCGAGCTCGCGAGGCACAAGCTGACCGTCGAAGCCACCTTGCTCGAGCGGCTCTCGGCGACAAGACTCGACTCTCGGGTTCGCAAGCTCGTCCGCAGCCGCATCGAACGCGACTTCGGGTGACCGTCGGCTACCGGCGCGTAACCTGGCAGGTCACGATTTCCGATTCACGATTCTCGGATTCCGACTGATCCACGTTTCACGGATTCTGACCGATTCCCGTTTTACGATTTCCGGTTCACGGCAGCTGGCGCCACTCAACGACGAGGCTGGCCGCTGGCACTCCCGTGGGTGGCCGGCGCCTGGCGCGCCGGCGGCAACTCTCGCCCCGCCGGGCGCCCGGCGCGCGTGCCGCCCGGCATCCGGCGCAACGTGACCCACGACGCCTTCAGGACGAAACGCACGCACACCGCCGCGACCACCGCGACCATCAGGAGTCCCGGGTACTGGTGGCGGAAGAACTTGTTGTAGAAACGGATCATTCCCCGGTGCTTGTGGTACTCGACCCGCGCGGGGTGCGTCCTGCCGCTCGTTCCTTTCCAGTGCGTGATCCGGACGTTCGGGACGAACAGGATCTTCCAGCCCGCCGCGCGGAAGCGCATGCACCAGTCGAGGTCCTCGCAGTGCAGGAAGTAGCGCTCGTCCATCGCGCCCACCGCCTTGATTGCCGCGCTGCGCACGAACATGAACGCCCCGGAGATCGCTTCCACCGGTTCCGGCTCCGGCGGCAGCGGCAGCCCCGTCATCATGAACGAGCGGAAGCGCGGGTGGTGCTTGATCGCGCGGTGCAGGTGCAGCACGCGCACCATCGAGCGCCACGGCGTGGGCACGAAGCGCCGGCAGCCGGCCTGCTCCGTGCCGTCGGGATTGAGCACGAGACAACTCGCCATGCCGGCATCGGGGCGCGCGTCCATGACGCGGATCATTTCCCCGAGGGTGTCCGGCTCGACCACGCAATCGGGGTTGAGAAAGAGCACGTATTCGCTGCGGCACCGGGGCAGTACCACGTTACAGCCCTTCGCGAAGCCGAGATTTTCGCGGTTCTCGATTACCGTCACGGGGACCGGCGCTCCCAGCGCCGCGCGCAGGAATGCGATGCTGTCGTCCTGCGACCCGTTGTCGGAGACGAAGACCTCCACGGGAACGGTGGAGGCGAGGACCGAGCGCACGCACTCGGCCAGCATCGCTCCCGCGTTGTAGTTCACGATCACGACGCAGACCGACTTGCGGCTCATGGAGTCTTGTTCGCGCAGCGTCAAAAGTCGTTTGTCCCGTCCGGTGCGCAGTCGTAGCCCGTTCCGTGAAATCTTGAATTACCGTCCATGGCCGGTCTTTGGTGGGCGCACGATGGGCTGACGATCAGGGATTCGATGGCTTCGTCCGGTCAAGCCGCACGTTTGCCGCGTTCGCCGTGACCTTTGGTCAAGAGGTAGAGGACATGCTGGTTCAAGCTCACCCCCTGCATCTTTGCCGCATGGCCCAGCTCGGCGTGCAAGCTAACGCATGATGTCAGTCCTCGTGCGTGTCAAACATTTTACCGTTTACTGACCACCGCTTACTCAGTTACTGAGTCACCCAGTCATTTCATCACTAGGCTTGCCCATTCCCCATATTCCATTCCCGATCTTCAGTCACATCCAGTCGATCAGCTCGAAGCGTCTTCCGCCCTTGAGACGGAAAAGCGAAAAATCGCCGCGGTCAACCGTCAGGATCCTGCGCAGCCCGCTCTCGCCGGCAAGCCACACCAGCGCGGCGTCGGCCAGGTCCACTTTGCGGCTTGCGTACTTGCCGAGGGTCGCCGAGAGGTCCGGATACGCGGCAACCGGAACGTCAACAACGGCAAGGCTTCCCTCGTGTGCCCATTCCAGCAGGAGCTGCTTCGCCCGCATGTCCAGGAAAAAGCAGGTTTCCACGATCACCGGCGCGACCGTGACCAAGGCGCCCGTGAAACTCCTCAGAAAGGCGCCGGCTTTGGTGTGCAACGGGTCGGCGGCGCGCCCGTAGGCGACGAGAAACCCCGTATCGACCAGCAGCCTATCCAAGCGAGGTTTTGTTGCGGAAACGCTCTCGCAGCAGGCGCTTGGAATGGCGCGCGACGTCGCCGGGCGTCTTGTCGCAGCCGCGAAACGCGGCGCTTGCCTTGTAGGCGTTCGATGCGGTGCCGGATTGATCGAAAAGGTGCTCGAGCGCTCGCTTTACCGCCTCGCTCTTCGTGACTTTGTGCGAGACGCAGTAATCCGCGAGCTTCTGCTCGACGCGCGGCGGCAGACGAACCGAAATTGGCATGGCGATAGTCTGTATGACAATACGCTGATGATTGTATTACAATTTCGCGCCCCGTGCAAAGCGCCATTCGCGATTCGCGTGTCATGTCTTACGGGCTTCCCCGTTCACTGTTCACCACTTACGCGATTTCCGATTCACGATTCACGTCTCACGATCCACGGACTTTGACCGATTCCCGATTCCCCGATTACGCGATCAATTAGTCACCGTGTCCTCGCAGCGCAAGCTCGTCGAGCGTGAAGGGCCGCGGCCGGTAGCCGAAATCCCGCGTGGCCGCAGCGTGGTCGAAGCACAGGTCCCGGTTCATGCGGTCGGCCATCTCCGGTGAAAGATACCGCAAACCGGGCAGCAGCCGCACGGTTTTTAGCGCCGCGCGGTAGACGGAGAGCGGAATTTCTGGCATGCGCGGCTTCCTGCCGAGGGCGCGGAAGATCTCAGCGACCATCTCGCGGTAGGCAAGCGTGCTGCCGCCGCTGAGGTCGTACGTTTTTCCGTGCGTCCCCGAATTGTCGAGCGCGAGCAGGCACGCCTGCGAGAGATCCTCGGCGTGGACCGGCTGGCGCAATCCGGTTCCGGCGCCCACGAGCGGAAAGAACCCGAAGCGGCGAATGAAACGCGCGATGAAGGCAACGTTGCCGTCCATGCCGCGGCCATACGTAAGCGTCGGCCGGAACAGCGTCCATTGAATTCCCAGTTGCGCGCAGCGCTCCGCGAGCTCCCGTTCCGCGGCGGCGATCCGTGTGATGAGGTCGCGTTCCGCGTGGTCCCCGGAGGCCTGCTTGTACGCGGTTGACGTCGAGCCGAACGCTATCAACCGGCACACGCCCGCGCCTGCCAACGCCGGGAGAAGCTCCGGCAGCGCGTTGAGCGGCGCAAGGTGAATCGCTCGTTGTAACCCGGATTCCGACCGAA
The DNA here is from genome assembly GCA_016868035.1 of Betaproteobacteria bacterium. Taxonomy (GTDB): domain Bacteria; phylum Pseudomonadota; class Gammaproteobacteria; order Burkholderiales; family SG8-41; genus SG8-41. Next base: position 24,986 of record VGID01000048.1, read on the forward strand.
GCACGTCCGCCAGGTTGTCCGGGGAGTACCGCTTCCACGTGATTCCCGGCGCGTCGTCTCCGGAGCGGCTGCGGTGCTGCCGATACAGAGCGAGCACGCGATGGCCTTTTCGCACGAGCGCGGGCAGCAGGAGGTACCCGACCTGGCTGCGGGCGCCGAATACGAGGACGTTTGCCGTGCCCGAAGGGGATTGCTCAGCGGAGGAATACATGGGCGACCTTTCCAAAAGCCACGGTCGGGCTCGGCTTCGACCGTCCGCTAAAGCCGCTCGAAGCGACTACGGCGGCTTTAGGAAGCCTCATTCACGCCACGACCCAATGAACCTGGCAGGCATCGAAAAACGGTTGGCGGCTTCAGTTTCATGGCGCGGGGCGAAATGCCGGAGCAGCAGGTGCCCCGGCATGCCGTCGCCGCGCAGGATCAGGACTCCTAGGAGTTTGTCGGACTTAGGTCGGACAAACTCCTTATCCAAAACCGCCTGCATGAAAACGGGAGTGAAAGGCAGTGAAAACCTCATATCCAGCCTGCTCAGATGCCCTATTAGAGCCCAAACGGGGTCGTGGTCCTGGGTTTCTCATGGGTTTCATTGGAAATCCGCAGGCGGTTTTGCGTTTAGCAGCCTGTCGAAACGCAAGTCCGACAGGCTGCTAGCACGCCGCTTCCGCATGTCGAACGGCCAGGCGGCGCCCGGCGCGCATGCACGCGTGCCAGATTACGAGGAGCCGACACTTCCTGCTCCCGATCCTGAGGCGGGCTCGCATGGGCAGAGTCCGAGATGCTGAAAAGAGGCTACAGAAACTCCGCCAGCTTTTTCTGCAGCAACCGCAGATCTTCCAGGTTTCGCTGTAGTACGTCGTGGACGATGGCTCTGTCCACCTCGAGGTAGTCGTGGACGAGGATATTGCGGAATCCGATCATGCGGATCCATCGTTGCTCGAGGTCCTGGTCAATGTCACCGTGGGAGCGGAACAGCCGGGGAATGTCGCGCCCCGCATTCACCACGCCAAGTTCCAGTTCAGCGATGACGTGGCTCGCTGCGTCCATGAGGGCTTCGATGGCAAGCTGCAGGAACCGTTCGGCGCTCCCGTACCGTTCCGGGTCGGCGCGGAACTGATCGAGGCTGTACCGGCGTAACCGCTCGAGAATGGCGCAGTACTCGCCGACCTTCTCAAGCCGCCTTCGGACGACCTCGGGCCTAAGCACCGGCCAGCCTGCGCTTGAAGGCCGCGCGCTGCACCTCGAGGAAAGGCAGGAAATCCAGGTACTCCCGCAACGCCCTGGAATAGTACCCGCCGCGATCAAAACTCTCGCGGGCGTAGACCAGCCGGTTCGGGCGCACGGCCTCGAACCGAAGCACGACATCCTCGGTGTCGAGCGAAACCACGTCCACCGCATCGAAACCCGCCTCTGCCAGTGCTGCCAGCAGGTCCAGGCGCCGGCTGCCAAAAGCGCGACGCGGCACGATCGCCAGATCCAGGTCGCTTCCGGCTCTTGCCGTCCCCTCCGCGGTGGAGCCGAAGAGGAAAACGGCTTCGATTTCCGGAAAACGCCGAAATACCTCCGTCAGCGTCCGCTTGAGGTCCTCCAGCTCGGCAAGGTGAGTAGGGTGCATGCGCGGGTATTGTAAGAGCGAAACCTCCCTTGGGGCCAGTCCTCGTTCGGCTTGGTTATGCAAGGACGCGGGTAAGGGTCGGGAGCAGTGCCGGAAGCGCATTGAGCGGCGCAAGGTGGATTGCGCGCAGTCTCAGCCACGGAACCACACGGAAGGTTACGGAAGGTTCTTGAATAATTTTTCGATTTGAGTTTTTGTCCGTGTATTTCCGTGTGATTCCGTGGCCAAGGTTCTTCGGTTCACCATTCACCGGGCCTCTCCGCTCCCCGCTCACTGCTCACTCAATGACTCAGTCACTGAATCACTCAATCACTACGAGCACGCAGCGCGAGCTCGTCGAGCGTGAAGGGCCGCGGCCGGTAGCCGAAGTCCCGCGTTGCGCCGGCGTGATCGAAGCACAGATCTAAGTTCATGCGGTCGGCCATCTCCGGTGAAAGATTCCGCAAACCGGGCAGCAGCCGGAGCCAATTGAGTGCGGCGCGATAGAGAGATAGCGGGATTTCCGGCATGCGCGCCTTCCTGCCGAGCGCACGGAAGACTTCCGCGACCATCTCGCGGTAGGCGAGGGTGCTGCCTCCGCTGAGGTCGTAGCTCTTCGAGTACGTTGCCGAATTTGCGAGCGCGAGCAGGCACGCCTGCGCCAGGTCCTCCGCGTGGACCGGCTGGCGCAGGCCGGGTCCCGCACCCACGAGCGGGAAAAACCCGAAGCGGCGAATGAAGCGCGCGATGAAGGCTACGTTGCCGTCCATGCCGCAGCCGTACGTAAGCGTGGGCCGGAACAGCGTCCACTGGATCCCCAGTCGCGTGCAGCGCTCCGCGATATCCTGTTCCGCGGCGGCGATCCGCGTGATGAGGTTGCGTTCCGCGTGGTCCCCGGAGGCCTGCTTGTACGCGGTGGATGTAGACCCGAAGGCGATCAGCCTCCGCACGCCCGCATTTGCCAAGGTGGGGAGGATGTCCGGCAGCGTGTTGAGCGGCGCAAGGTGAATCGCTCGTTGTAACCCGGACCCCGGACGGAGCACGTCCGCCAGGTTATCCGGAGAGTACCGCTTCCACGTGATTCCCGGCGCGTCGCCCCCCGAATCGGGTCGCCGCTGCCGGTGCAAAGCGAGCACGCGGTGGCCCTGCCGCGCCAGCCCGGAGAGCAGAAAGTGCGCGATCTGGCTGTGTGCCCCGAATATCGCGACCCTCTCGGTGGGTGGTGGCGCCTGGACACTCGGAACGGAATGTTCCACTTACCGGCCTTGACGAGATATGTCAATGCAAAATCACGAACCGCTTCCAGCCACGCAACCACTCCCGGCGACCGTGAATCGTCAATCGTCAGTCAGAAAACCGTTGACGGCCCGAAGCAGCAACAGATCGCTCCGGTTCACGATCTCAGCAACGCTCCCAGAGCGCGCGCACCGGCACGGCAAACATCCCGGCGCCGAACGGCAGCGCGTTCTCGCCGTCGTCGCGCTGCATCAATGGACAGCTTCAGCGCCGAGAACAGCCCGGGAACGCGCTGAACCTCGTCGAGCGCGGCGCGTGCCGGGAGCCCGGCGACGAAACCGGTCGGGTCTTCCCTCGCGGCCCGTAAGATATTCCCATCGTCGAAGGAGTAGTACTCGTAGCCAGCAGCTCTCGCGACCTTCAGCGCGAGCGTTGTCTTGCCGGACTGGCGCGGCCCATGGATCAGCACCGCGGGCGTATCGGCGAGCGCCTCCAGAAGCCGGGGCTCGGCGTAGCGCGGATAAAGGCCGTCGCGCATATAGGCCAATTTTAACCTTCAGCGTCGGCCAATCGTAACCTTCGTGACCGGCCGATTGAAAGCTTGGCCGTCGGCCAATTGAAAGCTTGGCAGACAGTGTCGCGCGACGCGGTGGCTCCTTGGAAATTCACCAGATCGTAGTCGAAAATTCGCCACCTCGTGGATTCGGCACTCGCGGCGCACCTTGCAGGTTTCGACGCTGAAGCGCTTGCGCGCGACCGTTCAAACCTCGGGCCGCTGCTCGAGACGTTCCTGGTCGGCGAGCGTACGAGAGAGGCGAGCTGGACACCCGGCCGCACGCTGCTCCTTCGCCTCAGGACGGCGATGCGGCCGTGCCCTTCGGTGAGCGCATGATCGCCGCGCCGGTGAACGCGCTGTGGGAGCCAATATGACGCGCCGGCGACGCGCCTGAAAGGGAGAGCGGTAAGCGGTGGAAATTTGCCGAAACAAACGCGGTGAAGGCGCGCGAATCCCTTTCTACAGCGGCGGAAACTCCAGTTCCGCTTTGCGCAGACTATTCGGCGTGCCGATATCGCGGTGATACATCGTGTTGAAGTGGGTGCGGATCCGCCCCAAGTAGCGAGGGAGTACCTCGGTGCTCAGGTCAATGGTTGATCTACCAAGCGATTCGAGGAATTTGATAATTTCCGGCTCGAAAACGTACACCGCAGCGTTGGCACGATTTCCCGGGGGGTTGGGCGATTTTTCGTGGAAATCCCGTACAATACCCTTATCGTCCTCTACCACAATCCCACAGCTTTGGGGCGCATCAGTCGCAAACGTCATCATCGTCACAACGACTTCGGGTGGCCTGCTGGCGTGTCGAGCAATGAACGCGCGCACGTCAAATCTTGTCAGGTTATCAGCGTGTGCGACAAGAAATGCCTCGTCGCGAAAGAATTTCCGATTGTGCAAAATGGTACCCCCGGTGCCGAGGAGAACCTCCTCGTGCATGAGCGTCACCCGATCTTTCCAGCGCGAGGCACCGACAAAGTCAGAAACTTTTTCGGGGAAATAATGGGTATTTACAAGAATTGACTCGATGCCTCCTGTGAGAAGAAGCTCCAGCCAGTAGTCGAGCAGCGACCGCCCTCGAATCGAAACAAGGCATTTCGGTATATTGTCGGTTAGTGGTCGCAGCCGCGTGCCGTAGCCTGCTGCGAGCAGCAATGCTCTCAAAGCGACAACTCGGTGATGAGGTCCCGACTGGTGAGCGGAGTGTTACCGACTCTGCCAACTTGGCAGGCCGCGGCCACAGAACCCAGATATGCGCTTTGCCAAATGTTCCCGCCTACGGCGAGCGTCATTGACGCGCAGGTAAGCAACGAATCGCCCGCCCCGGCAACGTCTTTAGGTGCGGTGTTGAATGCAGGCAAACGGTCAGTCACGAAATCGTCACCGTTTCTATCGGGTGCGTGAACCAACAGGCCTTCGTTCCCCAGAGTGAGAATAATTTGCCTCGCATTAGCCTTCTTGTGCAATGATTCGGCCAGCACGACGAGACCGGAACTGAAATCGCGGACCGCAAGCCGCGCCTCGCGTTCGGTCGGCGTGAGCAGCCGCATGCCGTGAAACCTAGAGACGTCGCCCACCTGTGATGACGACTGGCTGTCCGCTACCATCATGATATTTCGCTCTTGGCAGAAGGCAATTAATCGCTCCAGCACATCTTGTGGTAGACAACCGTAATTAAAGTCTGAAAAAATCAGCAGGTCCGCGCGCTCCAGTGCTCTGAACGCCTTCTCAAGAAAAGCGATTCCGACTTCATTAGGAATATCGTGTTGCCGGAGATGGCTTACTCGTAACAAAGTCTTGTCTTGCGAGCGAAAACGTTGCTTGAGTGTTGTTGGACGGCTGGTGTCGACGACAGAATCGCTTACTACACCGAATCTGTCGAGCATCTCCCGAGCAAACTGGTTGATCGTATCGTCACCGGACACGTACAAGTAGGTCACCTCAGCGCCGAGGCTGCAAGCATGCGCGGCGACGATTCCGGCGCCACCCACAAACCGGTGCGTGCGGATCGGCGTGACGACGATTGTCGGATCTTCTTGCGACATTCCAAGTGGCTGGCAATTGACGTATTCATCAACGATCAGGTCGCCAATCACTACGATCTTAAGCTTGCTGAACTCGCGGACAAGACCGATGAGGTCGCCCATCGAGAACGAATGCCGCTGCAGGTAATCAACAGGCTTCTTTATTGTTGAGAAGTTCGTTTCGACCAACTCTCTCTGTAGGAGGTCGAGAGACGAGAACTTCACTTCGCCCGAGCTGAACAGCAGCGTGCCGCCACAGCTTTCAACCGCCTTGCGTTCCGGGTTTTCAAGGGCTTCATGTTCCTTGCCTTTCACGACGATCGCCGGCTTCAGCAGCGTAATGAACTGCTCCGGCGGCATTCGCAGAATAAACGCATAGTCGACGATACCGATCGCCTTGACCGCTTCGAGCCGGAGTTGCTCCGGAACCACGGCGTCGCTGGCACCGTCCTCGATTACCCCCACGACCAGGAAATCGCCGCACTCGGCCGCGAAGTTGAGCAGCCTCAGATGGCCTGGGTGTACGACGTTGAAATTTCCCGATACGAAGACGACCTTCCGGGCACGACGTGCTTTCCGGGTAATTGCGGCAACGGCCTCGACGGCCGCGACGTGGCGATCCATGTTGCACTCCTCCCCTGAATGGAGCCGCGCTACGCTTGAGTTTGTCTTGCCTACTTACGCCCGCGATAACTTATCTGGTCACCGCTCTTCCCGGCCACAAACCCTTCCGCCCGATCCCACTAGATTGTATGGGCGTCCTTTGTGCTGCGGTTCCCCGGTTGCGCCGCTGCAGGGAAATAGCCCGATGCGAACCGCCCTGTTCAACTGTCTGAACAGCCTAGAGCCTGTTATGAAGTTGCGTAAGTGCTTGATATGACAGCTGCGCGAAGAGCGAACTCGGCGGTTGCGCTTCACCTAACTCGTTGAATTTACGTACGCCGCGTTCGAACTTCATAACACGCTCT
>VGID01000049.1 GCA_016868035.1 Betaproteobacteria bacterium
TGCTAAGCACCATCCCCTACCAGCGACCTGACAAACCGTTTAAAGGCGAGCTATGACTGTTCTGCGAACGCTGAGACTCGGTCACGTCCACGTCAAAAAAGTGTTCTGCGAACGCTGAGATTCGCCCGCTGACGAGTGACGGGCGACAAAGAGCGGTGCACGGGCCCATTACCCATTACACATCACTCTTCACCGTGTCCGGGAGCCTGACCAGGCCGGTGGCATCCAGCTTCGCGGCGAGATCGCCGACGCGCCCGCGTCCCGGCACCACCGCTGCGGGCGCGATTTCCGCGAGCGGCACGAGCACGAATGCGCGCTCCTCCATCCGCGCGTGCGGAATGGTGAGCCCGGGCTCGTGCACGACCCGGTCGCCATAGAGCACGATGTCGAGGTCGAGCGTACGCGGCGCGTTCGCGAAATCCCGGATCCGATCGTGCGCGCGCTCGATCGCGAGCAACTCCCCGAGCAGCGCCCGCGGCGCAAGCCGCGTCTCGATCTGCGCCACGGCGTTCACGAAATCGGGCTGCTCGCGAAAGCCCACCGGCGGGTTGCGGTACAGCGAGGACTCGCGCACGAGCCGCGTCTGTGGCAGCCGCGCGAGCGCGCGCAGCCCCGAACGCACCTGCGCCTGCGGATCGCGAAGGTTGCTCCCGAGCGCAATGAACGCGGTGACGGGTGACTGGTGACCGGTGACTGGTATCAAGACCTTCAGCCTTCTGCCTTCGTCTCTCCACCGTGCTGCCCGCCCTCGCCACCACCACCGTGCCTGCGCCGTTTCCTGCGGCGCCGGCGGCGCCCGGGCGCGCCTTCCTGCACCAGCATCCCCGCGCGCTCGGCTTCGCCCGCATGCTGGAAGCGCGTCCACCACTCCCCGATCTCGGGCGCCATCTCCCCGCTCGCGCAGCGCAGCAGCAGAAAGTCGTAGCCGGCGCGAAACCGCGGGTGCTCGAGCAGCCGGTAGGGCCTCCTGCCCGAGCGCTGCAGCAGCCGGGGCTGCAGTCCCCAGATCTCCTTCATGTCCGCGGTGAAGCGGTGCGGGATCGCCAGCTTCTCGCGCTGCGCGTCCACGATGCGCTCCATCGCGTGGTAGAGCGCCGGGATCGAGTTTTCGCCCTGTTCCTCGAACGCCCTCCACGCCGCCAGCACTTCGGGCCAGAGCAGCGCGGCAAACAGAAATCCCGGCGACACCGGCTTGCCCGCGAGCATGCGCTCGTCGGTGCTCCGGAGCGCGGCCATCACGAAGCGCTGGCCAAGCGGCTGGCCCATTGTCGCCTCGAGCAGCGGCAGCACGCCGCGGTGCAGGCCCTCGTCGCGCAGCTGCTCCACGCACTGCGCCGAGTGGCCCGAGAGCAGCAGCTTGAGCATTTCGTCGAGCACGCGCGCCGGCGGCACGTGCGCGAGCAGATCCACGAAGCGGCGTATCGGTTTGCGCGTGGCCGCATCCATCTCGAGACCGCGGCTCGCCGCGAGCCGTACCGCGCGCAGCATGCGGATCGGGTCCTCGCGGTAGCGCGCCTCCGCGTCGCCGATCATGCGCAGCCGCCGCTTTTTGAGGTCCGCCACGCCGTCGTGATAGTCCCACACCTCCTGGGACGCCGGATCGTAAAAGAGAGCATTGATGGAGAAGTCGCGACGCGTGGCGTCCTGCTCCTGGCTGCCGAACACGTTGTCACGCAGTATGCGTCCGTGCTCGTCGGCCACGCGCTCGTCGCCTTCCTCCATCACGTTCGGGCCGCGGAAGGTGGACACCTCGACCGTTTCCGGACCGCACATCACGTGCACCAGCCGGAACCGGCGCCCGATCACGCGCGAGCGGCGGAACAACCCGCGCACGTCCTCGGGCGTCGCATCGGTCGCGACGTCGAAGTCCTTGGGCCGGCGCCCGAGCAGGAGATCGCGCACGGCGCCGCCGACGACGAAGGCCGAGAACTCGTGGCGTTGCAGCGTCTGGGTGACGCGCAGCGCGCACGCGCTGATTGCGTCGCGCGCGATGCCGTGCTCGCTAAACGGGATGATTTTCGGCTGCGGCGGCCGGAACAGCCGGCCGGAGAAGACCCGGCCGAGAAATCGGGTAATCATCGATCAGCGGTAAGCGGTAAGCGGTCAGCCGTAAGCGGTCCGCAGTAGCTTCGTTGCGCCGTATCAGAGTCTGCCGCTCACCGCTCACCGTTCACCGTTCATCGTTTGCCCGGCGGCGCGACCGCTCGAATTTGGGGCGGAAGTAATTATACGGGAGCAAAGAAGCGCGCGCCCTTCGACTCGATTTCCTGCAACGGGCAGCTGTAGAGCCGCTCCAGCCGCTCGCGGGTGAGCATCTCGCGCGCCGTGCCGTGCTCGACCACGCCGCCGGCGTGGAGCAGCAGAGCGTGGCTGCAGAACCGCGCGGGCCACAACGCGTCGTGCAGCACCATCAGCACGCATCGTCCGCGCGCGGATGCCAGCGCGCCGACGAGCTCGAGCACCGCGACCTGGTGGCGCAGGTCGAGGTGCTGCAGCGGCTCGTCGAGCAGCAGCACCTGCGGGTCCTGCGCGAGCAGCTGGGCGACGCGCGCCCGCTGGCGCTCGCCGCCCGAGAGCGTCGAGTAGACGCGCGCCGCGTATTCCGCGAGCCCCACCGCCGCCAGTGCCGCGCGCGCGGCCTCCTCGTCGGGGCCCTGCCAGCCGAGCCACGCGGAGGCATGCGGAAAGCGCCCGAGCAGCACGTAGTCGAGCACGCTGCCCCAGAACACCGCGTCTTCCTGCTGTAGCAGGATACCCACCCGCGCCGCGCGCGCATGCGCCCCGAGCGAGGAAAGCGGCGCCCCGTCGAGGGCCACCGTTCCCGCATGTTCCGGGGCGAGCCCGCCCAGCGCGTGGATCAGCGTAGTCTTGCCGCTGCCGTTGGCGCCCAGCACGGCCCAGACTTCGCCGGGCCTCACCGTGAAGTCGAGCCCGCGCGCGAGCACGCGCCCGGGCGCTGCGAGCGTGAGCGCGCTACAGCTGAGCACGTTTCCTGCCCAGCAGGAACAGCATCACCGGCACGCCCACGATGGCGGTGAGCACGCCGACCGGCAGCTGCTGGGGCGCAAGCACCGTGCGCGCCGCCGTGTCGGCGAGCGTCAGGAAACTGCCGCCGAGCAGGATCGCGAGCGGCAGCAGCATACGGTGGTGCGTGACACCCATCAGCCGTACCGCGTGCGGCACCATCAGGCCCACGAAGCCGATGCTGCCCGCGAGCAGCACAGCGGCCACGGTGGCGATCGCCGCGGCGGCGAAAAGAGCGAGCTGCAGCGGCTTTACCGCCGCGCCCAGCGACCGCGCCTTGAGATCCCCCAGCGTGAGAAGATCGAGCTTCACCGCATGCGCCACGGCGAGGCCGCCCACCACGATCAGCACGATCCACGCGGCGAGCGGGTTGCCCGCGTAGGCGAGGTCGCCCATCAGCCAGAACAGCATGCCGCGCAGCTGTCCTTGCGCCGCCACCACCAGGGTGAGGCTCACCAGCGCGGCAAGGCCCGCCGACAGCACGACACCGGTGAGCAGGATGCGGTAGACGTTCCAGTCACCGGCGCGCACGCCGACCGCGAACACCACGGCGAGCGCGGCGAGCGCCCCGGCGAGGGCCGCGGCGTTCATCACCGCCGCGCCCGCGCCCGCGACGACCGCCATCAGCGCCCCCAGCGCCGCCCCGCTCGAGATGCCGAGCACGTACGGGTCCGCCAGCGGGTTGCGCAGCAGCACCTGCAGCAGCGCCCCCGCCAGCGCCAGCAGCCCCCCGCAGGCAAACGCAGCAGCCGCGCGCGGGGCCCTCAACTGCCAGATCACGTCATGCACCAGACCGGGGATCGGGAACACGATGCTGTCGAGCAACTGGGTCGCCGAGATCGGAAAGGCGCCGAACAACAAGGCACCGAACAGGCTCGCCGCAGCCAGTGCGCAGAATGAGGCGAAGAGGGCCACCGGACGGGACATAAACGTCAAGGCAGAAGGCGGATGGCGGAAGGCAGAAGGACTACGGCAGCGGGAGGAAGTACTACGACAGCAGCGGAAATCACTTTATCCTTCATCCTTCGAGGCTGATGACCGGCCAGCCGCACCGCCCTCGGGGTCCCGCTCTCGCCGCGCACCCAGCAATTCGCGCATCAGCGGCACCGTGACGGGCCGCCGTGTCTCGAGCGAGTAGTGATCCAGCGCGTCGAGCGCCGCGAGCAGGTAGGGCATCTCGCGCTTCAGGCGCGTGAGCAGGTACTCGCACACCTCGGGCGGAAGCCGGAAGCCGCGTCCGGCCGCGTACTCGGTGAGCGCCCGCGCCTTTTCCTCGTCGGTGAGGCCGTGCACCTGGTAGACGAGGCCCCAACCGAGCCGCGTCACCAGATCCTCGCGCAGGGTGAGCTGCACCGGCGGCGCATCCCCTCCCGCAAGCAGCGCGCCGTGATGCTCGCGAAGAACGTTGTAGAGGCGGAACGCGCCCACTTGCGCGTCGGCATCGAGCTGCTCGACGCCGTCGAGCGCGACGCAGTCCATGCGCTCGAGACCCTCGCCGATCTCCACGCCCGGCGCGCAGGCGACATAGGCGGCGCTGGCGCCCCTGCGATGGAAATCGCCGACCGCCGCCTTGAGCAGGTGGCTGCGGCCGCTGCCCGGCCGGCCCCATAGGTAGATGAAACGCTCCTGGACCGTACCCGTCGCGAGGCCCTTCAAGTGGCGCACGAGCTCGCCGTTCCTGCCGACCACGAAGTTCTCGAGGGTCGGCAGCGGCGAGCCGGAAAAATTGAATGCGAGCTGCCTCATCGCGCGGCGGGAGCGAGGCGCCCGCGCCGCGCATGTGACTCGAAACGGACGGGCTTCATTTACGGTAGAATTTGCGCTCGCCGCGGGAGTGCACAACGCGCGGGGAGCTCTTTCCAGCCGAATGCCTCGGACAAGGCGCTATCTTAACGTAAATCCCGGCATGGCCTCCCGATCCCGCCCGCTTCGCATCCGTGGCTCGAGGTGCCTCCGTTGAGCCAGCCCGACCCCTCGCAATCGCTCACCTACCGCGACGCCGGCGTGGACATCGACGCCGGCGACGAGCTCGTCGAGAACATCAAGCCGTTCGCCAGGAAGACCCTGCGCGAGGGCGTGCTCGCGGGCATCGGCGGCTTCGGCGCGATGTTCGAGATCGCGCGCGGACGCTACCGCGAGCCCGTCCTGGTGGCGGGCACCGACGGCGTCGGCACCAAGCTCAAGCTCGCTTTCGAGCTCAACCGGCACTCGACGATCGGCGTCGATCTGGTGGCGATGAGCGTCAACGACATCCTCACGCACGGCGCCGAGCCGCTTTTCTTTCTCGACTATTTCGCGTGCGGCAAGCTCGATGTCGCGGCCGCGACCGAGGTCATCAAGGGCATCGCGGCGGGCTGCGAGCAGGCCGGGTGCGCGCTGATCGGCGGCGAGACCGCGGAGATGCCGGGCATGTATCCGACCGGGGAGTACGATCTCGCCGGCTTCGCCGTGGGCATCGTCGAGAAGAGCCGCATCGTGGACGGCTCTGGGGTCTCCGCGGGGGACACGGTGCTGGGCCTTGCCTCGAGCGGCGCGCATTCCAACGGCTACTCCCTGATCCGCAAGATCATCGCGGTCAAGGGCATAGACCTGTCGGCGAAACTCTCCGGCAAGACGTTAAGCGATCTGATCCTCGCGCCGACGCGCATCTACGTGAAGCCGGTGCTGAAGCTGCTCGAGACGGTGAGCGTCAAGGGGCTCGCCCACATCACGGGCGGCGGGCTCGTGGACAACGTCCCGCGCGTGCTCGCCGAGGCGCTTGCGGCGCGCATCGAGCGCGCGGCCTGGCCGATGCCGCCGCTGTTCGCGTGGTTGAAGGAGCAAGGCAACATCGCGGACGCCGAACTCTTCCGCGTTTTCAACTGCGGCATCGGCATGGTCGCGGTGGTGAGCCCCAAGGACGAGGCCGCGGCGGTCAAGGCGCTCGAGGCCGCGGGGGAAACGGTATGGCGCATCGGCCGCATCGAGCGCCGCGCGGCGAACGCGCCGCAGACGACGATCGTCTAACGACGCTCGACGTTCAAGGTTCAACGTTCAATGTTCAATGTTCAAGGTTCAAGGTTCAACGTCGCCGGACCGGGACATCCCGCGCAACATCGGACCTGGAACTTTGAACTTTGAACCTGGAACTTTGAACGAGCTCTTGACCACTCATCACTCATCACCCGTCACCCATCACGGTTCCTGATGGCCGACAAGACCCTCGTCATCCTGATCTCCGGACGCGGCAGCAACATGGAGGCGATCCTCGATGCGAAGCTGCCGGCGCGGGTCGCCGCGGTCGTGAGCAACAGCCCGGATGCGCCGGGACTGGCCATCGCCGCGCGGCGCGGCATCCCAACCGCGGTGGTGGACCACCGGCGCCATGGCGACCGGGCCGCGTTCGATGCGGCCCTCGCCGCCGAAATCGAGAAGCACGCGCCCGATCTCGTGGCGCTGGCCGGGTTCATGCGCATCCTCGGGCCGGAATTTGTCGCGCGCTACGCCGGGCGGCTGATGAACATCCATCCCTCCCTGCTACCCTCTTTTCCCGGGCTGCACACGCACCGGCGCGCGCTCGAGGCGGGCGTGCGCATCCACGGCTGTACGGTGCACTTCGTGAACCCGGGGCTCGACGACGGGCCGATCATCGTGCAGGCAGCGGTGCCGGTGTTCCCCGGCGACACCGAGGAAGCGCTCGCCGCCCGCGTGCTGCGCGAGGAGCACCGCGTGTACCCGCAAGCGGTACGCTGGTTCTGCGAAGGCCGCATGAGGCTCGCCGCGGGCAAGGTCGTGATCGATGCCGCCCGCCCGCGCGAGCAGGTGTTGCTCTCGCCTGCCGTGGAAAAATAGGGTCATGAAACCGCGCCACGCTCTCGTCTTTCTCGTCCTCGCCCTCGCGAGCCCCGGGCTGCGGGCCGCGGCGCCACAGCAGGTGAGCGCGTCCTACGACGTGCTGCGCAACGGATGGCACGTTGCGGTAATGAAGGAGACGTTCGAGGCGCGCGACGGAAGCTACCGCATCGTGAGCGAGAGCAGCGCCGTCGGTATTCTGGCGCTGTTCGAGCGCCACCCGCTGCGCTTCGTGAGCAGCGGGCAGCTCACGGCGACAGGGCTGCGCCCGCTGCACTTCGAGGGCGCGCGCAGCGAAGCCGACCCGCGTCGCGTGCGGGCCGATTTCGACTGGAAGGCGAAGAGCCTCAAGCTCGCGCACGACGGAAGGACCGACACCGTGCCCCTGCCGCCGAACACGCAGGACCGGCTGTCCGTCATGTACCAGTTCATGTTTCACGCGTTCGACGGAATGCAGCGCTTCGAGTCGATCATGACCAATGGGCGCAAGCTCGATCACTATCGCTACGCGATCCGCGCCGACGTCGAGATCGAGACACCACTTGGGCGGATGAAGACGGTGCATCTCGTCCGGCAGCGCGGGCCGGGTGACAGCGCCACCGAAATCTGGCTCGCACCGCAACTGCACTATCTGCCCGTCCGGATGGTGATCGAGGAGAACGACGGGCCGCGTTACGAACAGACCGTGGTGAAGCTCGAGACCAGGCCGTGAACCCGCGCGAGCGCTTCGCCGCCGCCGCCCTCGTCTCGCTCGCGCTGCACGCGCTCGTGCTCTACGCTGTGGGGGTGCCCCTCGCGCCGTCGCCCGGGGATCCTCCGCCGCTCGAAGCACGCATCGTTTCCCGGCCGCCGCCCCTGGCCAAGCCCGCGCCGGTCGCGAAGCCGGCGCCCAAACGCAGCGCGCCGGAGGTGCGGCGCGTGGCGCCGCCAGTGCCGGTTGTACCCACGCCGGGACCGCTCGCGCTCGCCCCGCAGCCCGAGCCCGAAACTGCGCCCGAGCCGCAGGAACCCGCGCCCGCGGCTGCCGAGCCGACCCCCCCGCCGCAGCAGGTAGCGACCATTGCGCCATCGGTGCCCGAGCCTCCCGTTCATACCCTGCCCCGGCGCGGCCGCATCACCTACACGCTGTCGTACGGAGAGGCCGCCCACAACGTGGGCCGGGTGGTGCAGTCGTGGGAAGCAAGCGATGGCACGTACACCCTCGCGAGCGACGCGGAAACGACAGGGATCGTCGAATTCTTCCGGCCGCAGCGGCTGCGCTACATGAGCCAGGGCAAGATCACGGCGCAGGGCCTGCGGCCGGACTCCTTCCTGATGAGCCGCACCCGGCGCGGCCAGACCGAGGCGGCACGCGCGCGCTTCGACTGGAGCGCGCTCAATCTCGTCTACGGCAACGCGCGCGAGGAGAAGAGCGCCGCCTTGCCGGCGGGCGCGCAGGACGTCATGAGTTTCATCTACCAGCTCGCGCTGGTGCCCCCGTCCCCGGGGAGCTACCAGCTCCCGATCACCACCGGCTTCCGCTTCGAGACCTACGAGATCGAGGTGAGAAGCGAGGAACGCATCGAGACGCCGATCGGAGCGCTGAGAGCGCTCCCGGTGCGGCAGAAACCCACCCCCGGCGAGGAAAGCATCGAGGTGTGGCTCGCCTCCGAATACCGCTACCTCCCGGTGCGCATCCGCTACTTCGACCGCGAGGGCAACGCCTCCGGCGAGCAGATGGTGAGCGAGATCCGGCTGAGCGAGGAGTGAGTTCCAAGTTCAAGGTTCAAGGTTCAAGGTTGGAAGACCATCGCCATTGAAGTGCCACCAACCGCGCTTCACGTATTAGCCCTTGAACCTTGAACGTTGAACGTGGAACAGCCGTTATCGCTCATCCCTCATCCCTCCGCCCTCATCCCTTGCACTCGTGTCCATCACGCGCCATCAATTAGAGGCCGCCGCCGATGCGTTGCGCCTCGTGCTCAAGCTCGACCGACCCGCGGATGCGGTGCTGAGCGATTTCTTTCGCGCGCACCGCGCGCTCGGCCAGAACGACCGCGCGTTCGTCGCCGACGCGGTGTACGGTGTGCTGCGCCGCAAGCGCACGCTCGACCGGCTCGCCGAGGACCGCGCGCCGCGCCGCATGCTGCTCGCATGGCTCGCGCGCATCGCCGGCGCCAGTGTGCGGGAGCTTGCGGCGCACCTGAGCGCGGAGGAGCAAGCCTGGCTTGCGCGCGTGAAAGCCGTCTCGCTCGGCGGCCTGACGCTCGCCGAACAGGCGGAGCTCCCCGATTGGGTCGTGGAGCGGCTGAAGGCGGCGCTCCCGGAGCCCGAGATCCTCGCCCTCGCGCGCGGGCTGAACGAGCCGGCGCCGCTCGACCTGCGCGTCAACACCGTTCGCGCCGCACGCGAGGCCGTGCTCGCCGAGCTCGCGGCAAGCGGTATCGCTGGCGAGCCCACGCCCTATTCGACCGTCGGTATCCGCGTAAAGGGCAAGCCCGCAATCAACCGCCACGCGCTGTTCACGAATGGCGCCATCGAAGTCCAGGACGAGGGCAGCCAGCTTCTGGGCTTCCTGCTCGCGCCGCGCCGCCACGATCTCGTCGTGGATTTCTGCGCCGGCGCGGGGGGCAAGAGCCTGATGCTCGGTGCCCTCATGCACTCGCGCGGGCGCCTCTATGCGTTCGACGTGTCGGCCGCGCGGCTCGCGCGGCTCAAGCCGCGGCTCAAGCGCTCGGGGCTCTCCAACCTCTACGCGCAGCCGATCCGCAACGAAAACGACGTGCGCGTGAAGCGGCTCGCGGGCAAGATCGACCGCGTGCTGGTGGACGCGCCGTGCAGCGGGCTCGGCACGCTACGGCGCAATCCCGACCTCAAGTGGCGCCAGTCGGCGCAGGCGGTCGAAGAGATGACGGCGAAGCAGGCGTCGATCCTGCGCTCGGCCGCGAATCTGGTGAAGCCCGGCGGGCGGCTGATCTACGCAACCTGCAGCCTGCTTGCGGAGGAGAACGAGGACATCGTCTCCGCGTTTCTCGCCGAGGACTCGCGGTTTTGCGCGCTCGATTGCGCGCAGATCCTGCGCGAGCAGCGCATCGCGCTGGACACCGGAGCACATCTCAAGATTTTTCCCCATCTCCACGGGACCGACGGCTTTTTCGCCGCCGCGCTGGAACACGCCGCTGACCGCAAAGCGCTCCGGTCTCTGTCCAGAGAATCGAGCGCGGATGCTGGGGGCGCCGAGTCGTAACTTTGTCCGGATTCCGTATTGCAATCAGTAGGCTAACCGTATGCTTGCGGGGTCGTTCCGCTTCACGTAGCCTTGAATAAAACTATCCTCGGGCCGCAGTATCCGGTAGACTGCGCCCCGGGCGCATCTGACAAAGGAATCCAATGTTTACAGGTGTTTGGGACCTGCCGTGGTGGGGTTATGTCGCCTACGCGCTGACCGTCACGCACGTCACGATCGCTGCGGTCACCATTTACCTCCACCGCTGCCAGGCGCACCGCGCACTCGACCTGCACCCGGTCGTCAGCCACTTCTTCCGCTTCTGGCTGTGGCTTACCACCGGCATGGTCACCAAGGAATGGACGGCGATCCACCGCAAGCACCATGCGAAGGTCGAAACCGCGGAAGATCCGCACAGCCCGCAGATCTATGGCATCAACAAGGTGCTGTGGCAGGGCACCGAGCTCTACCGCAAGGAAGCGCAGAATCAGGAGACGCTCGAGAAGTACGGCCGTGGCACGCCCGACGACTGGGTCGAGCGCAATGTGTATACCGGGCGCTCTATGCTCGGCATCATTCTGATGTTGGCCCTGAATTTCGCCCTGTTCGGATTCATCGGCATCACCATCTGGGCAGTGCAGATGGCGTGGATACCGTTCTTCGCCGCCGGCGTCATCAACGGCATCGGCCACTACTGGGGCTACCGCACGTTCCAGCCGGAAGACACCAGCACGAATATCGTGCCGTGGGGAATTCTGATCGGCGGGGAGGAACTGCACAACAACCACCATGCCTACCCCACGTCCGCCAGGTTCTCGATGCACTGGTACGAGTTTGATCTCGGCTGGCTCTATATTCGCCTGCTGCAGGCGGCGGGCCTCTCGGCCGTGAAGAAGGTCGCGCCCAGGATACGGCTCGACACCGCCAAGACGTGCTGCGATCTCGCCACCGTGCAGGCGGTCATCACGCACCGCTACGAGGTGCTCGCCCGCTACGCGAAATCGCTGCGCCGGACCTGCGCCGAGGAAATCCGCAGCCTCAAGGCCAGCGCGGTGAACGTGGACCGCGACACGATCAAGCGCATGCTGCACATGAACGCGGGCGCGCTGCTCGCCACCGAGCGGGCCCGGATCCAGGAAGCCATCAGCAGCAGCGCCGTGCTGGCCACGGTCTACACTATGCGCCAGGAGCTGGCCGACCTCTGGCAGCGCTCGACCGCCTCCTCGGAGCAGCTGGTGCACCAGCTCGAGGACTGGTGCCTGCGCGCCGAGGCAACGGGCATCATCGCGCTTCAGGATTTTTCTCGCCGTCTGCGCTGCTACGCCTAGACTCAGGATTGAGGATTGGGGATTGAGGATTGAGTAGCACTGCCGATTAGCCGCGACCCGGTTGCGGACTGCGCCAATAAAAAAGCCCGCCTTGTGAGCGGGCTTTTTGTTTCGGACGCCTCAACCTATTTGATCTTGGCTTCCTTGTAAACGACGTGCTTGCGCGCAACCGGGTCGTACTTCTTGATCTCCATTTTTTCCGACATGGTGCGCCGGTTCTTGGTGGTGGTATAGAAGTGGCCGGTGCCGGCCGTGGATTCGAGCTTGATCTTCTCGCGCATGATTCAACTCCTCGTAAAACCTCGGAACGCAACCGCCGATGAACGCCGATGAGTAATGGGCAATCGGGACTTGCAAACACGAGCAACCGGCTGTCGCCCTTCACTCGTCACTCCACATTTATCACCGCAAGGATCTGCGTTTATCGGCGTTAATCTGTGGTTCCGTTATATCTTCTCGCCGCGCCCGCGCAGATCCTTCAGCACGACATCAATTCCCTTGCGGTCGATGATGCGCAGTCCGGTCTGGGACACGCGCAGCCGCACCCAGCGATTCTCGCTCTCGACCCAGAACCGGCGGCTCTGCAAATTGGGCAGGAAACGACGCCGCGTCTTGTTGTTCGCGTGCGAGACATTGTTTCCGAGCATGGGCTTCTTGCCGGTGACCTGGCAGACGCGTGACATGTTGCAGCTCCCGAGTCCAGAAAGCGGCGGATTCTACAGGCTTTTCGGCTCCCGCTCAAGCCGCACGCGGGAGCCTGTTCAAAGTTCAAGGTTCAAGGTTCAAGGTTCAAGGTTCAAGGTTGGACAGTCGTTATGTTTGGTCGTTGAACTTGCTGCCCCGCATCCCGGATCGGCGCAGGTACGACATCAGTGCGCCGAGCTTCGCTCCTACCTGCCTCGCCAAGGCGTTCAGCTCCGAAAATTCCCGTGGATCGAGATATCCGCAATCCGACGCGATGACAAGTTGTGAGCGGAGCTCTCCCGCAGAACCCTTCGCAACAGAAAGAAAATGGACCAGCTCCTGATTTCCGCCTCGCTCGAAACCCTCCGCAATGTTTGACATCACGGAAATCGCTGCTCGGCGCACTTGGTCGCGCAAGATGTAATCCGTGGCGAAACGACCCTTGCTCGATGCCGCGAAGAGATCACGCGCCAATCGGCGAGCGATTCGCCATGCTTCCAAATCCTCGAATGCCTCGATTCGCGCCATGCTCAGAAATTGAATCTTGAACTTTGAACCTTGAACGTTGAACTTTGAACGGGTGCCGACGCGCTAGAGCAGGCCCCTTTCGGCGAACGACATCGCCGCGCCGCCGCCGATCACGAAGTGGTCGAGCACCTTGACGTCCACCAGGGCGAGTGCCTGCTTGAGCGCGCTCGTGAGGGCCTCGTCGGAGCGGCTGGGCTCTGCGACGCCGGACGGGTGATTGTGCGCGAAGATCAGGGCCGCCGCGTTGTGGGCGAGCGCGCGTTTCACCACCTCGCGCGGATAGACGCTGGTCTGGGTGAGCGTGCCGCGGAAAAGCTCCTCCACCGCCAGCACGCGATTCTGCGCGTCGAGGAACACGCCGACGAATACCTCGTGCGGGCGGTCCTGCAGCCGCAGGCGCAGGTAATCGCGCACCGCCTGCGGCGAGGCAAGCACGCTGCCGCGGGCGACGCGCTCGCGCAGCACGCGCCGCGCCATCTCCATCACCGCCTGCAATTGCGCCGATTTCGCGGCGCCAAGGCCCGGCATCGCGCGCAGCGCCGCGGCCTCGGCGGCGGACAGCGCGCACAGCGAGCCGAACCGCGCGAGCAGCTCGCGCGCAAGCTCCACCGCGCTCTTCCCCGGGGCGCCCGTGCGCAGGAAGATCGCGATGAGCTCGGCATCGGACAGGCTTTCCGCGCCCTTCGCGAAGAGCTTCTCCCGCGGCCGCTCGTCCGCCGGCCAGTTCGTGATTGCCATGTGGGAAACCGTAACCAGTACGCAGCAAGCCGTTGGCGGATTAACGCCACGTCACCCGCGACCGTTTACCGCTTACCGTTCACCGTCCGCCGTTTACCGCGTACCGCTTTTGCGGTTACACTCTGCGCGAATGTGCCTTTCGAAACAGACACGTGGCTGACATCGTTCACCAACAGATCGTGCTCGGGGTAACCGGCGGCATCTCCGCATACAAGGCGGCGGACCTGGTGCGCGAGCTGACGCAGGGCGGCGTCGAGGTGCAGGTGGTGATGACCGAGGCGGCGACCGGCTTCGTCACCCCGGCGACGTTCCAGGCGCTCTCGGGCAAGCCCGTCTACACGGATATGTGGGACGGGCGCGTCACCAACAGCATGGCCCACATCGAGCTCTCGCGCGGCAAGAATGCGATCGTGGTGGCGCCGGCGAGCGCGGACTTCATCGCCAAGCTCGCGCACGGGCTGGCCGGCGATCTGCTCTCGACGCTGTGCATTGCGCGCGAGTGCCCGCTGATCGTCGCGCCCGCGATGAACCGCCAGATGTGGGACCATCCCGCCACCCGGCGCAATATCGAGCAGCTGATCCGCGACGGGGTGGCGATTCTGGGCCCGGCGAGCGGCGACCAGGCGTGCGGCGAGTTCGGTCCGGGGCGCATGCTCGAAGCGCAGGAGATCGCCGAAGCGATCACTGCGTTTCTCGCGCCCAAGATCCTGCGCGGCGTGAACGTACTGCTCACGGCGGGCCCCACGTTCGAGCCCATAGACGCCGTGCGGGGCATCGCCAACCGCAGCTCGGGCAAGATGGGGTACGCAATCGCGCGCGCCGCGCTGGATGCCGGGGCCCGGGTCGCGCTCGTTTCCGGCCCGGTGAGCCTCACCGCCCCCGCCGGCGCCGAACTCACGCGCGTCGAGAGGGCGGAGGAGATGTTCGAAGCGGTCAAGCGCAAGATCTCGCACGCCGACATTTTCATCGGCGTCGCTGCCGTCGCCGACTACCGCGTCGACCGGCCGCGGCGCCAGAAAATCAAGAAAACCGAGAAGAAACAGCTCCAGCTCAAGCTCGTGCCCAACCCGGACATACTCGCCTGGGTCGCGAGCCGGCCGCGGCGCCCGTTCTGCGTCGGTTTTGCCGCGGAAACCCGCAACCTCGATGCGTACGCGGACGAGAAGCGACGGCGCAAACGCGTGCAGCTGATGGTGGCCAATCTCGCGCAGGAAGCCGTCGGGTCCGATAACAACGAAGTGATGCTGCTCGACGATACGGGCACGCGTAGATTGGCGCGCGCGCCCAAGGACGTCATCGCGCGGCAGCTCATCGCCCACATCGCGAAACTTTACAAGGGCGTGAGCCGTAAGCGGTAAGCGGTTAGCGGAAAACGGCGACCGGGTATCCTTCACTGCTGGCCGCTCACCGCGCACCATGAAATCCATCGACGTCAGAATCCTCGACGAGCGCCTGCGCGGCCAGTTACCACGCTATGCGACCGCCGGCTCCGCCGGGCTTGATCTGCGCGCCTGCATCGACGCCCCGCTCACCTTGCACCCGGGCAAGGCCGAGCTGATACCCGCCGGCATCGCCATCCACCTCGCCGACCCCGGTCTCGCGGCGGTGATCCTCCCGCGCTCCGGTCTCGGCCACAAGCACGGCATCGTCCTCGGCAACCTCGTCGGATTGATCGATTCCGACTACCAGGGGCAGATTTTTGTCTCGACGTGGAACCGCGGCGCGGATCCGTTCGTCGTCAACCCGATGGAGCGCCTCGCACAGCTCGTGGTCGTCCCGGTGGTTCAGGTCCGGCTCAACGTGGTCGAGGAATTCGGCGCGAGCCACCGCGGTGCCGGCGGTTTCGGCAGCACAGGGAAAGGCTAGTGTTGAATTTTTAGTGTTGAATATTGAGGGATGGATTTCGAGCTTGCATGCCTGCCGTTCGTAACTCAACACTGAGCACTCAAGACTCGGCACTGATCTTGTTCGCCCACGGCACCCGCGATGCGCAGTGGAGCGCGCCATTCGAGGCAATTCGGCAGGCGGTCGCCAAGCGCCGTCCCGACCTCGCGGTCAAGCTCGCGTTCCTCGAGCTGACGGAGCCGTCGCTCCCGGACTGCGTCGAGCAGCTGGTAGGCGCCGGCCATACGCGCATCACCGTGGCTCCGCTGTTCCTCGCGCGGGGCGGGCATCTCAAGCAGGACCTGCCTCGCCTGGTGAAACGCCTCAGCACCCGGCACCCGATGGCGGAAATCACGGTGCTGCCGCCGATCGGCGAGGTCACCGAGCTGCTCGATGCGATCGCCGAGTGGCTCGTCGAGGGCGTGCGGCGCTGATAACTACGGCTCCGTGATGGCTTCTGACATGCGTTGGCGGTTATTCAGGTACGCGCTGATCGTTCCGGCGCTGGCGCTCGCAGCGGCCGGCGCGCGCGCTCAGCTGCCGGAAATCACCGTATCGATCAACGGGCACAAGTTGTCAGTGGAGGTGGCGCACACGGAGCCCTCGCGCACGCAGGGCCTCATGCACCGGCGCATGCTGCCCGAGAACCGCGGCATGCTGTTCGTGTTCGCCGAGACGGCGCATCACGGCATGTGGATGATGAACACCTACATCCCGCTTTCCGTCGCCTTTCTAGACGCGTCCGGGGTCATCATCAACATCGCCGACATGGAGCCCCACACCCGCGACAGCCACATGGCGGCGAGGCCCGCTCGCTACGCGCTCGAGGTGAACCACGGATGGTTCAAGAAGCGTGGCATCGGACCCGGCGCGCGGGTCGAAGGCCTCGAGCGCGCGCCGCCCGCGCGCTAGCCACGGGAGGGTTCAAGGTTCAAGGTTCAAGGTTCAAGGTTCAAGGTTCAAGTTTGGAACCGGTTGCGACTCGGCGGCTTCGACTTTGAACGTTGAACTTTGAACCTTGAACAA
This sequence comes from Betaproteobacteria bacterium, assembly GCA_016868035.1. Classification (GTDB taxonomy): domain Bacteria; phylum Pseudomonadota; class Gammaproteobacteria; order Burkholderiales; family SG8-41; genus SG8-41. The sequence continues at coordinate 16,249 of VGID01000049.1, forward strand.
AAAAACGCCCGAGGATCTCTCGGGCGTTTTTTTTCGGACTGCGTCCGGATCAGCCGAAGAACACGGCCTGATGGCCCGCCGCCGCCATGAAGAACAGCATCGGGAACGAGAGCATGGTGTTCGTGCGCGAGGCGAGGAATGCGACGCGGCGCGCCCTTCCCTTCTCCTCGTCGGTCGCCTGCACGAGGCCCAGTATCTTCTTCTGGTTCGGCCAGATCAGCACCCACACGTTGAACAGCATGATGGTGCCGAGCCACGCACCGATGCCGATCGCGTAGAAAGCGTGATGCAGGAAGAAGAACGCCTTGAAGAAATTTCCCCCGAGCAACATCGCTCCGGTCAGCCACGTCACCAGCGCCGCCCAGCGGAACCAGAACAGCGCGCGCGGCGCGACATGCTTGGTGATGCCCGGCGCGGTGCCATCCTTGCCGGCATCCGCCAGCGCCGCGACCTGCACGAAATTGAAGTAGTAGAGCAGGCCGATCCACATCACGCCCGCAAGTATGTGCAGCCAGCGTCCCAATCCGATTTGTATGAATTCCATGGCTGTGTCCTTTCGCGCCCTATCGCAGCGCGAAGTTGACGATGTTGTAGAGGATCAGGGTCAGAACGAGGCCGGATATCACCGTCCCCCACAGCGAATCGAGCGGATTTTTCATTTTGATTCCTCCACTTGGAAAAGTGCGGCCGGGGTGCCGCCGCCGTTCATTCTATTTCAGTTCGCACCCCCCAGCAATAGTTGAGCGAGTTGCTCGCCTATATTTTTCAGCGCATGTGACATCGCACTGCGTTGCACGTGCAGCGCATGTGCCGCAACGATCGGTGGTGGTGTCGCGGACGGCCGGGTTTCCCCCGCTTCGAGCGCGAACGACGCGCAAGACGGATGCCCGAGCGGCCGGTATTTCGCCCCGCCCTCGCCCGAGGGGTGCGTGCGGACGCCCCTGTGTGACCACCGAAGATTCGGATACAATGGAGATTATCAAGGTGCCCGGCGGGCCCGGTGTGCGGGCGATCCGGGCGGGAACTCGTTGATGCGCTTCGACATGTTCAAGTCTGCCCTGTGCGCGGCGGCGCTTGCGACGCTCGCGGCGCCAGCGATCACCGCGGCCCAGACCGGGCTCGCACCCGAGCGTACCGGCTTCGGTCTCAAAGCGCCGCGCGATGCGACGCCACCTCTGGTTGCCGGCGCGGAATTCATGCGCGCCTGGCAGTCCGGGCGCGGTGCAGATTACACGCTCTACGGCGGCGTGCGCGATGGACTGCTCCTCGGGCTGCAACATCCAGAGACCTACGGCGGGGTCGTCCATCCTCTATCGGGGAACTGGGGCTCATCGTTCGAGGCCGCCACGACTCCCGAGTCGCGGGTCGCGCCGCGGCGCTACGCGCTGACGGGCCGGATTCACACCGCTTTCTCCGACGGCCGCGGGCTGAGCGTGAGCCTGCGATACCAGATATTCGATCCCGCGCGCGATATGCCGGGCGCGCCGGCAACGGCGTACGGGCTCGCTGCGTGGCGGACCCCGGGCACCGCGCCCGCGCCAGGCTACCAGATGCTGTTCAGCTACCAGCACAGTCCCGCGAGCGTCTTCGGACTGGCGCTGGGACGCGAGATGGAGTCCTACGCGCCGGGGTTCGATGTGCCGGGCAACGGGCCGCGCCAGCTCACTTTCACCGGGCAGCACTGGTTCACCCCGAGCTGGGCGCTCTCCTACGACGTGCTCTCGAGCGATCCCGGAAACGCCATGCGCGTGCAGGGACTGCGCCTCGGGGTGCGCTACCGCTTCTGACCTGACCGCGCCGCGGCTCGCGCGGGTGCGGGCTCCCGACGCTGCATGTGGTACGTCCCGATCACCACCGGCAATCCGCTGGTCACCAGCCGTACGCTCGAAGAACTCAAGCAGGAGATCGAGCGGCGCGTACGCCACGGGCTGCCTCCGCTCGCGGGCATCTCGATCGAGGATGCGCGGGCGGCCCTGGATTCGATTTCCAGCCTCGAGCGCGACGCGTGGGCGCAGGCGTGGAGCGCGCGCGGCGACACCCGTCTCGAGCGCGCGGTCGGGCTCGAAGCGCGCGATCCGCAGCAGGCGCGCCATCAATACTGGTGCGCGTGGCGGCTGCTCAACTTCGCCCGCTGGCCGGTAGAAAACACCCCGTTCAAGAAATACACCTATCCGCGGGCGCTGGCGGCGTTCCGCAATTACGGACGCCTGCTCGATCCCCCGGTCGAGATGGTGCGCATCCCGTTCGAGAACGAGGTGATCGTCGGCTACCTGCGCGCACCCCGCGCGCGGACCCCCGCACCGCTCGTGATCGGAGTCTCCGGCCTCGATTCGCGCAAGGAGGACGTGGCGGGCCACGGCGACGCCTATCTCGCGCGCGGGCTCGCGCTGCTCGCGCTCGACATGCCGGGCACGGGCGAAGCGCCCGCGCCGCTCGGGCCGAAGGCCGACCGCATGTTCTCGTGCGTGCTCGATTACATCTCCGCGCGCTCCGACCTCGACGCTGCTCGCGTCGTGGTGCAGGGCCGCAGCTGGAGCGGATACTGGGCAGCGAAGCTCGCCTACACCGAGCATGCGCGCCTGAGCGGCGCGGTGATGCACGGCGGGCCGATCCATCACTACTTCCAGCCGGGCTGGCTGGGCCCCTCGCTCGAGAGCCACGAATATCTCTACGATTATCTGCCGGCCACCGCACGGCTCTTCGGCGCGGAGAACCTGCAGCAACTCCTCGCCGCAGCCCCGGCCTATTCGCTGCTCGACGCGGGGGTGCTGGAAGGCGCCCGCGCGCCAATGCTGCTGGTGAACGGCGCGCGCGATTCCCAGGTTCCGATCGCCGATCTCGAGCTGCTGCGTGAGCGCGGCGCTGCGGCCGAAGCCTGGGTCAACCCGGACGGCGGCCACATGGGCCGCTCCGCCGACTGGCCGCCCAAGCGCATCTTCGATGAAGTGCTGCTGCCCTGGATGCTCGCGCGTGTGAACGGCACGCGATAGGCGCGGACCCGCCGTTTACAAAGCGCGGCGTGAATGCAATAATGCGTGCGCTAGGCCGCTCAGCGGCGCGTTTCTTCCCTTTCCAACAACCAGGCGGGCACCCGCCCGCAGACCCGCAGAGGAGCTTCGACATGTTCGCTGTTTCACGGCACCGTATTGTCGCGGGCGTGCTGGCAGGCTCGGCGGCCGCTTTTGCCCTGCTTTCCGCGCACGCTCAGGAATACCCGGTGAAGCCGGTGCGCGTGATCGTGCCCTTCGCGCCGGGCGGCGGCAGCGACATCACCGCGCGCCAGATCTCGCACAAGCTCACCGAGAATTTCAAGCAGCAGTTCCTCGTGGATAACCGCGGCGGCGCCGCAGGCATGATCGGCATGGAACTGACCGCCAAATCCCCGGCCGACGGATACACCATCATGATCATGTCGGGAAGCTTCTCCGCGAGCTCCGCGACCCACAAGCCGGCATTCGACCCGATCAACACGATCATTCCGGTGGTGGAGTTCGGGTTCACGCCATTCGTGCTCTCGGTGCACCCGTCGCTGCCGTCGAAAACCACCAAGGAGCTGTTCGCGCTGGCGCGATCGAAGCCCGGCCAGCTCGTCTACGCCTCGAGCGGAGTCGGGGGCCTCACCCACCTCGCGACCGAGCTCATGCTCAACATGGCGAAGCTCGAGATGATCCACGTGCCCTACAAGAGCACCGGCGCGGCGATGAGCGACCTGCTCTCGGGCCAGGCCCAGTTGATCGTGGGAAGCCTGTTGCCGACCCTGCCGCATTTCCAGACCGGGAAGCTGCGCCCGCTTGCGGTGACCACCGCCAAGCGCTGGTACTCGCTGCCCAACGTGCCCACCATGGCGGAGACTCTCCCGGCCTATGAAGTCGAACTGTGGTTCGGGATGATGGCGCCGCGGGGCACGCCCGGCCCGGTAATCGAGCGCCTCAACACCACGGTGAACAAGATCCTGCAGGAAGTGGACATGAAGAAGAACCTCGAGGCGCAGGGAATGGTGCCCTCGGGCGGCGCGCCGGAGCGCTTTGCCAAGCGCATCCGCGGTGACTACGAGAACTGGGTCAAGGTCGTTCGCGAGCGCAACATCAAGCCTGAATAACGCGGTAAGCGGTAAGCGGTAAGCGGTAAGCGGTAAGCGGTAAGCGGTAAGCGGTAAGCGGTAAGCGGTAAGCGGTAAGCGGTAACTTGGACTCGACTCTGTCGCGGAGTTCCCGCTCACTGCTTACTGCTCACCGCTCACGTTCCTATTGCTGCTTGCCCGCCTTGTCGGTTAGCGGAACGAAGCGCACCGCCATCACTTCACGCCGCGTCACCTTGCCGTCAGGCTGTTTCGTCAACACGAGCAAGGTCTGCCCAGCGAGCTGGCCGCCGACCGGCACCACGAGCCGCCCGCCGGGCTTCAGCTGATCGATCAGCGGCTGCGGCACGTCGCGCGGCGCCGCGGTCACCATGATCGCGTCGAACGGCGCGTGCTCGGGCCAGCCCTGGTAGCCGTCGCCGAACTTCGCCACGACGTTGCGGTAGCCGAGCCGGTTCAGCCGCTCCGTCGCTTCGCGCGCGAGCGGCTCCACGATCTCGATCGTGTAGACCATCCCCGCAAGCTCGGCGAGCACCGCCGCCTGGTAGCCCGATCCGGTTCCGATCTCGAGCACCTTGTCCGCGGGCATCACCATCATGATGTCGGTCATCAGCGCCACGATGAACGGCTGGGAGATCGTCTGGCCCATGCCGATGGGAAGCGGCCGGTTGGCATAGGCGTTGCGCCTCTGATCGGTCGGGACGAACTCGTGTCGCGGCACTTTCGCCATCGCCGCCATCACGCGCTCGGACAGCGCGGCGCGCCCGGTCTCGAAGCGAGTCTCGCGAGTGAGCGCCGCGATGTCGTCGAGCATGCGGCCTCGCTCGCGCGCGTAGTCGTCCCGGGCTTCCGCCGACATGCTCCCCCCTATAGCCAGCACAAAGGCGCCGAGCAGTCCGCGGGCGCAGCGGCGCAGGAATTCCATGTAATCGCAGGACATACCCGAATCCCTTCGAGTATGCGCCCGGAGGCGGGCCCGGATCAATCCGCGCTCGGCGCACGCGCTCGCGCGCGCAGCTCGAACGCTTCGGCGAGCAGCTCGTACGACCTCAGCCGGCTTGGGTAGTCACCGGTGATCGTGATCACCATCAGCTCGTCGGCCTCGTAGCCCGCGGCAAGCTCGAGCAGCCGCTCGCGCGCCACCGACGGCGTCCCCAGCACGACGCGCCGCCGGTGATGCGCGATGCGCCGGCGATCTTCCTCCGTGTACTGAAATGCCGCGGCCTCCTCGCGGTTGGGCACCGGAACGTTGACCCCGCGGTCCGTGTTGAGCCGGCGCAGGTCTATGCTGGCCGCAAGCCCCTCCGCTTCCCCAGCGGTCCCGGCGCAGATTACGAATACGCACAGCAGCGTGCGCGGAGCGGGCTCGCGGCTCGATGGCTGATAGCGGCGCTTGTACTCGCGCATGACTGCATCGCCGCCCTGCGCATTGATGAAGTGCGCGAACGCGAAGCGCAGCCCCAGTTGCGCGGCGAGCGCGCCGCTGTAGTCCGAGGAGCCGAGGAGCCAGACTTCGGGCGCGCCCGGCCCCGCAGGCATCGCCTTCACCCCGGCGAAGGGATGCTCCGGGGGCAGACTGTCGTCGAGGTACGCGGCGAGATATTGCACCTGTTCGGGGAAGTGCTCGGCGCCGGGATACCGGCCTTCGCCCATCGCCAGCGCCGTCATTTGGTCGCCGCCGGGCGCGCGCCCGATCCCGAGATCGATGCGCCCCGGATACAGCGCCTCCAGCATGCGAAACTGCTCGGCCACCTTCAGCGGGCTGTAGTAGGGAAGCAGGACTCCGCCGGTGCCCACCCGGATCGTCGAAGTGGCGGCCGCCACCCGCGTTACCAGTATCTCGGGGCACGGATCGCCCAACGCGGCAAGTGAATGATGCTCGGCGAGCCAGTACCGGTGGTAACCGAGTTTTTCGGCCGCCTGCGCCAGCTTGATGGTTTCGTGGACTGCCTGCTGTGGCGTATGTCCGCTGATGATCGGGGACTGGTCGAGTATGCTCAGGTGCACGGGATTGTTTTCGGATCGAGAATCCCCAATTATAAGTGTGGCTGAGTGCGCGCCGGTACCGGCGCGGCGTGGACCGTCAGCTTGCCCTCGCGGGCGCAGGGCCTACAATCGCGATATTGGGCAACCATCCAGGTGAGGACCGTGGAAGACGCAGCACGCGGATCGCAACCCCTTACGGCACTCGGGCGTGCGCGCCGCTGGTGGCGCCGGATCGCCGCGACCATCGTGCGCAGCCGGGAGCGGCCCCCCGACGATCTCGATACCGTGCACCTGCACGGGGAGATCGGCGTGCTGCTGGCCGAGAGCCGCATCCAGCGCGGGGGCGAAATTTCGGCGCGCGAGCGCGTGAAGCGCATCGCCGCGATCTACCGCGCCTCGAACCCGGCTCGCCGCGCGATCATACTCGGCCTCTTCAGCCGCGAATTTGCCCCCGACCGCACGGAACTCGAGAGCGCGCTCGCGGCCGTGGAGCTCGCCACGGACGACACCGCGTTCGCGCGCGCCGAGGCGCGCCTGCGCCTTGCCCTCGACACGCCACGCGCAAATTTCCTCGCGCAGTTCAACCTGCTTCCCGACGGCGTCAAGTTCCTGGTCGACTTGCGCTCCGACCTGCTGGAAATGCTCGAGAAAGACCCGGCCCTCGAGGTGCTCCGGGTGGAGCTCGACGGGCTGCTCAGAAGCTGGTTCGACCCGGGATTCCTGGAACTGCAGCGCATCACCTGGCAGTCGCCCGCGCTCGTGCTCGAGAAGCTCATGAGCTACGAGGCGGTGCATCCGATCCAGTCCTGGACCGACATGCGCAACCGGCTCGACACCGACCGGCGCTGCTACGCGTTCTTCCACCCGCGGCTGCCGGACGAGCCGTTGATCTTCGTCGAGATCGCGCTCGTGAAGGGCTTGCCGGACAGCGTGCAATCGCTGCTCGACGAAAGCGCTCCGTTGCAGGACCCGGCTTCCGCCGACACCGCCATCTTTTACTCGATCTCCAACACGCAGCGCGGGCTGCGCGGCATCAGCTTCGGCAACCTGCTGCTCAAGCGCGTGATCGAGAGCTTGCGGCGCGACCTGCCGAAGCTGGAGGGCTTCGCCACGCTCTCGCCGGTCCCCGGCTTCCGCGAGTGGCTGGATTCCGCGCTCGCGCGCGGCGAGACGCTATTGACTTCCGCCGATGCCGCGCGCATCGGCGCGGCGGCGGGCGATGTCGGGCCGCAGGAGGCGCTCGCCGCCGCGCTCGCGCGCCCCGAATGGATCCGGGATGCGAAGCTCGTCGAAGCGATGCACGCGCCGCTGGAGAGGCTCTGCGCGCGTTACCTGCTCAAGGAAAGATCGGACGGCCAGCCGCGCGACCCGGTCGCGGCGTTCCACCTCAACAACGGCGCCCGCATCGACCGGCTGTTCTGGCTTGCGGACACCTCCGAGCGCGGCATGCGCCAGTCGTACGGAATGATGGCGAGCTACCGCTACGAGCTGTCCGAAGTGGACCGGAACCACGAGCGCTTCCTCGGGACCGGAGAGGTCACCGCGTCGCGCCGCGTCCAGCGACTGATTGACTAGACGCAACCGCCGATGAACGCCGATCAACGCCGATTAGGAAGGATCAATAGGGTCAGACTCGATTGATCTTGATATTGATCGTGGAATCCCGAATCAAAGGAGTCTGACCCCTTTGATACAGCAAACGAGAAAAGGGAGACGATGACATGAGCTTCGTACTGGCAGTCATGATCCGCATCAAGCCGGAGAATGTGGAGCGCTTCATGGAGCAGGCGCTCGCCAACGCGCGCGAGGCGCGCAAGGAACCCGGCTGCCGGCAGTTCGAGGTGCTGGTCGACAAAGCGGACCGCACGAAGGCGATGCTGTTCGAGATCTACGACGACGAAAACGCGTTCGAAGACCACCAGCAGACGCCGCACTTCAAGAAGTACCTCGCGGAGGCGGTTCCGATGCTCGAGTCGCGCGAGCGGCACGCGATGCAACGGGCCCTGCCCTGACCCCCTCTTCCGGGATAAATAAGAGAAGAGTAAGAAGAGGAGGTCAGGTCTTGAAATATCAGTTGTTGTGAGAGCTGACCCTGTAGTTACTTACGATTTCATCCGCGTTCATCGGCGTTCATCGGCGGTTTCAATCCACTCACCACTCACGACTCACGACTCACGCCCTTTCAGGCCTTGACGAACTGATCCAGCACCGCGCACCACGCCAATGCAAGGTTCCCGCGGTGGTAGCCCCCGCCGCCGAAGCCCATGATGCGCCCGCCTGCCAGCTCGTTCGCGAGCGCGCACAGCCGCTTCGCCGCGTGCGCGTGCGCGGCGGGCGTGTACTGGAGCATCGCGAGCGGGTCGCCCGCGAGGCTGTCCGCGCCGCACTGGAACAAAAAGAATTCCGGCTTGAACTTGCGCAGGTGCTCTTCCACGCGCGGCCACGCCTGCAGAAAATCCTCGTCGCCCATGCCCGGCAGCAGCGGGATGTTGAGCTTCGTTCCCTTTGCCGCGCCCTTACCTGTCTCGTGCGCGTGGCCGGTCCCCGGGTAGAGCGTGCGCCCGTCCTGGTGGATGTCGGCGTAGATTAGATCGGGGTCGTCCTCGTACGGATAGAAGAGCCCGTCGCCGTGGTGGACATCGATGTCCACGTACGCGATGCGCTGGACGGCGAACTGGGATCGCAGCGTGTCGATCACCACGCCGATGTCGTTGAACACGCAGAAACCCGCCGCCGCGCCGCGGCGCGCGTGGTGCAGCCCGCCGATCGGCTGGAAGGTGCGCTGCGCGCCGGCGCTCATGATGGAGTCGAGTCCGTGCAGCGCGGAGCCCGCCACCGTTGCCGCCGCCTCGTACACGCCCGGGTAGGCGGGCGTGTCACCGTAGTCGATCACACCGTAGCCCGCCTCGGATTGCTCCTTTACCCAAGCAACGTGCTCGGGCGTGTGAAAGCGGTACAGCTCCTCTTCCGCCGCCGCGCGCGGATCGCTGATCGCCGCGCGCTTGTCGAGGCCCTGCTTCACCGCCTCCTTCCAGAACGCGTCCTGGCGGTCCGGCCCGAACGGATGCCCGTCCGGGAAGCCGTACTTGCCGAGCGACTCGCCGACATAGAGCCGAACCTCGTTTTTCATAGCTAACCTCCTGGCCTCGGCACGCGCAAAAACCGATCTCTGACCGCCGATAAACGCCGATTCACGCCGATTGGTTACGTGAAACGTGAATTGACCCCTCAATCCTCAATCCTCAGTCCTCAATCCTTCTAGAACAGCGCCATCTGCGAGATCGGCGGGTGGAACTTCGTGGTATCGAGCTCGCGGTTGCGCTTCGCCGCGTTGAACCCCAGCCGGTGGCACGCCTTCGCAAAGCGCTGGCCGAGCAGGCGCGCGAGCTCCCCTTCGCCGCGCATGCGGCTGCCGAAGTTCGGATCGTTGTCCCGCCCGCCGCGCATTGCGTGCACGCGGCTCATCACGTGTTTCGCCTTCAGCGGATAGTTGCGCTCGAGCCATTCGCGGAAGAGGTCCTTCACCTCCCATGGCAGGCGCATCAGGATGTATCCGGACTGGCGCGCGCCGTGCTCCCACGCCGCCTCCAGCACCGGCTCGATCTGGTCATCGGTGAGAAACGGTATCACGGGCGCGACGAGCACCCCGACCGGTACTCCCGCCTCCGACAGCCGCCTCATCGCCTCGAGCCTCCGCGCCGGCGCCGAGCAGCGCGGCTCGAGCCTGCGCGCGAGATCGTGATCGAGGTTGTTCAGCGAGATGAAGACGTTGACGAGGTTCTTGCGCGCCATCGGTACCAACAGGTCGAGGTCGCGCTCGACCATCGCATTCTTGGTGACGATCCCCACCGGGTGGTCGCACCCGGCGAGCACTTCGAGGATGCTGCGGGTCACCTTCCACTCGCGCTCGATCGGCTGGTAGGGGTCGGTGTTCGCGCCGAGCGAGATCACCTCGCAGCGGTAGCCCGGGCGGGCAAGCTCTTCGCGCAGCTTCTCCGCGGCGTTCACCTTGGCGAAGAGCCGCGTCTCGAAATCTATCCCCGGCGAAAGGTTGCGGTACGCGTGCGTCGGACGGGCGTAGCAATTGTGGCTGACGATGCCGTTTGCGATGAAATCTTCCGTCCCCGTCGTAATATCGTACAGCCGCATGGCCTTGCCGAGTGGCTCTATGCTGACGACGCGCAGGTTGGCTTCACTCTTTACGACCTGGCCGGAAACGTCGCGCTTGCGGGTAATCGCGGGATCCACGTTATGGAAAAATCGCAAATGCTCGCCCAGCCCACCGGATAGACGCACAACCTTTACGGGCTTCGGTTGCTCGTGGCGATAGTTCTCCAACACAAATCGGAAATCGAGAGTCCGCAGGCAGCGGCCGATCCACCCAATGATCTCATCATCCGTGTTGCTGATTCTCAAGATGCCTTGGCTATAGCTTCCCTCGGCATCGAAAAACCCGGCGAGAAATCCCGCAGTCCAGCCGCGCGACGGCGTCGCCCGCCACGAGACGAGCGCACGAACCTTTTCTACTGCAGGGCGTGCATGCGTGCGGATCGCATGGATGGGCCGATAACGAGGTCTTGTCAATAGGTGTGTAAAAAGATTCAGGCGGCTTTCCTTGTCGGCTCGATCCTCGTGCGCACGGCGATTCCGTCCTTGAACAGTTTTCCGTCGTAGACATCCCTCATCAGATGCGGCGCGTTGAGC
>VGID01000050.1 GCA_016868035.1 Betaproteobacteria bacterium
GCTCGTTAGCAATGACATGCCGGTAGTCGTAGAGCCCCATGAGAAGACCTCCCAGGGCTCCACCGTAGCAGCGAGCGTTTTACCCATTAAGTAGGACATTGCCTAAGAATTATAGTTGAATATGCAGCCAAAACCACCCGAACGCCCCTCGATTGTGCGAGTAAAGTGACCGTAATGAGCGTGCGCCGCAACGAGTATGACGTCACCGACCGGGTCAAGACGACCGATCCGGAGGAGGTCGCGCGGGAAGTCTCCGGCCTCTACCAGGCGCTGTACCAGCGGCCCGCGCCGGAGAGCCTTCGCCAGGCTTTCGTGGATCTCGCACGCCTCTATCGCGGCGAGTATCCCGGTTTTCACGAGTGCGAGACCGGTTATCACAATATTCAGCACGTGCTGGACGTCACGCTGGCGATGGCGCGCCTGCTGGACGGCTGCGTGCGCGCGGGCAGCGCCGAGACCATCAACGAACGCCTCTTCCGCTTCGGTGTCATCACCGCGCTCTACCACGATTGCGGCTACATCCGGCACCGCAAGGACACCAAGCACCAGCACGGTGCCGAGTACACCGCCGTGCACGTGTCGCGGGGCGGGCGCTTTCTCGAGGAATACCTGCCCAAGATCGGCATGGGCGACCTGGCGGAGGCGGCGGCGCGCACCATCCATTTCACCGGCTACGAGATTCCGGTGGAAAAGATACGGCTTCCGGGCCCGGAATTCCGCCTGATCGGGAACCTCCTGGGCAGCGCCGACATCCTCGCGCAGATGGCCGACCGGTGCTATCTCGAGAAGTGCTACGACCGGCTCTATCCGGAATTCGTGCAGGGCGGGATCGCGCGCAAGCGCAACGAGGACGGGACCGAGGACGTCCTGTTCGCCTCGGCCGCGGATCTCATCTTCAAGACGCCGCAGTTCTACCAGAAGGCGACACGGCGCCTGAAGCAGGAGCTCGACGGCTGCTGCGAGTACGTGGAACGGTACTTCGGCGGCCAGAACTTGTACTTCGACGAGCTCGAGAAGAACATCGAGCATGCGCGCTCGATCGCGGTCGAAGGCGATATCTCACTGCTGAGACGGCGCCCGCCGGATTCCGGCGAGCCGGACGAGCCCGAGCAGAAGCAGCTGATCTGAATTCCGTGATGGGTGACGCGTAAAAGGGTGATGGGCGAATCGCCCGGCGCCCGTTCCCGTCAGGTGTCACACATCGCCCGTTTTCCGTTACGCTCCCCCGACTAGCAGCATGATCTTGCCGATGTGCTGGCTCGACTCCATGAGGGCGTGCGCGCGGCCGGCTTCGGCGAGCGGGAAAGTGGCGTGGACCACCGGCTTGATCGTGCCTGCCTCGATCAGCGGCCACACCCTGGCCTCGAGCTCCTGCGCGATCCTCGCCTTGAACGCAGGCGCACGCGTGCGCAGGGTCGAGCCCGTATAGGTGAGCCGCTTCAGCATCACGGGCATGAGGTTCACCTCCATCTTGGAGCCGAGCGCGAAGGCGAGCTGGATGATGCGCGCATCGTGGGCGGCCGCCTTGAAGTTGCGCTCGATGTTCGGGCCGCCGACGATGTCGAGTATGACGTTGGCCCCGCCGGCGCCGCGCACGATCTCCACGAAGTCTTCCTGCCGGTAGTCGATCGCGCGCTCGGCACCGAGCTCGCGGCAGAACTTGCAGCGCTCGCCGGGGCTGTCGGTAACTATGACCCTGGCGCCGAACGCTTTCCCGAGCTGGATCGCCGTTGCGCCGATGCCTCCGGCGCCGCCGTGCACGAGGAAAGTCTCCCCGGCCGCGAGACCCGCGCCCATGAAGACATTGCTCCAGACGGTGAAGAAAGTCTCGGGCAGGCTCGCCGCGTCGGCGAGGCTCATCGCTTTCGGGATCGGCAGGCAGTGCCGCGCGTCCACGGCGCAGTATTCGGCGTATCCGCCGCCATTGGTGAGGGCGGTCACCTTGTCGCCGGCGCTCCAGCGCTGGACGTCCTTGCCCGCGGACACGATCTCTCCCGCGATCTCGAGCCCCAGCAAGTCCGTTGCACCGGCCGGGGGCGGATAGAGCCCCTTGCGTTGCATCAGGTCCGGGCCGTTGACACCGCTGGCGGCGACGCGGACCAGCACTTCGCCGGCCTGGGGCTTCGGCACCGGGCGCTCTGCGGACCTGAGCACCTCGGGACCGCCGGGGGCGCTCATCTCGATCACCTTCATCATTGCGGGCGGGCTGCTTGCCATCGGTCTCCTCTGCAGTTACCTGCTGGTTTCCCGGAACAGGCGGATGCGTTCCTTGAGCCCCGGTACGCTGACCGAGCGCGCGAGCGCGGCCATGTCCTCGTCGCGGGTGTCCAGCACGGTCTGGCGTCGCAGGCCGGCGACTGCGATGGGGCTCAATTGAGTGCACCGGGCGCGCGCTTCCGCCGCGATCGCCGGCCATTCCGCTTGCGGTGCGAGGCGCGTGAGGAAGCGGATCCGCAGCGCCTCCTCGGCGTCGAAGGCGCGCGAGGCGGAAAGGATCTCGCGCGCGGCGTCCGCGCCGATGCGGTTCGCGAGACGGCGCGTTCCGAGCACGACGCCGAACTTGAGCCCGGGCATCTGGAACGTGGCCCCGGGCGCGGCAATGCGCACGCTGCACGCGCACACGAGGTCGGCCCCGGCGCCGAAGTTGCGTCCATGCGCCAGCGCGAGGGTCTCGAACGGCGCATGATGGAGACTTTGCAGTAATGTCTCGATGCGGATGAAGCGCAGCGCGAGCTCGCCTTCGTCCGCTTCCAGATAGCCGCTGAAGTCGAAGCCGGCGCAGAAATGGGCGCCTGCTCCCTCGAGGACGAGCAGGCGCGTGCCGTCGCTGTAGGCGTACTCGACGGCGTTGAGCATGGATTCCACGAGCGGCGCGGAGAGCGCGTTCGCCTTCTGCGGGCGGTTCAGCGTCAGGTGCGTGACGTGGCCTTCGTGCCGCCGGACCAGTTCCTCGCTCATGGTGCGCGCTTCACCCGCCGCGGTGCCCGCGCGAGCGCGCTGCGCCCGGAAAGGCGGACCCGGCGCCGCCACACGGCCCGAAGCGCATGGCATTTTTCATGGTGTTTTTATACTAGCACGCGAGGGCCGGGAGCAGGCCGCGCGGCGCCTCGAGGCCCGCGGTTCCTGTGGTAGCATGGATCACGCTGGGATTCGCATGAACAGGAGAGCGTCATGAAACGACAGTGGCTCCGCCTGCAGCCCGTGGTATGGACCCTGGCATTGACGACCTCGGTCGCGGCGGCCCAATCCGGTTTTCCGAACAAGCCGGTGCGCATCGTGCACGGCTTCACTCCGGGCGGGATTTCCGACCTCCTCGCGCGCTCTCTCGGCGCGCAGCTCGCGACGAGCCTGGGCCAGCAGATCCTGGTCGAGCCGCGTCCCGGCGCGGGCACCACGATCGCCTCCGATCACATCGCGAAGTCGCCCGGCGACGGCTATACGCTGTTCCTGCAGGACATCACCACCCATGCCATCAACGCGAGCCTCTACCGGCGCCTGCCGTACGATTCGGTGCGCGATTTCACGCCGATCACGCTGATCGCCGCGACACCATTGATGCTGCTGGTTCATCCCTCGCTGCCGGCGAAATCGGTGAAGGAGCTCATCGCGCTCGCGAAGAAACATCCCAACGAGATCGCTCACGGATCTTCGGGCAACGGCACCATCGTGCATCTCGCGGCCGAGATGCTCAAGGCGATGGCGGGAATCAGGATGATCCACGTGCCCTACAAGGGCAGCCCGCAGGCGGTCGTCGGCCTGCTGAGCGGCGAGGTGGCGGTCTCGTTTTCGACGATGCCTCCCGCATTGCCGAACGTCGCGGCGGGCAAGCTGCGCGCGCTGGGCGTGACCACGCCGAGCCGAACCAGCGCGGCGCCCAATGTGCCCACCATGAAGGAGGCGGGCCTCAAGGATTTCGAGCTGGTGCTCTACAGTGGCATCCTCGCGCCGCGCGACGTGCCGCGTCCCGTCGTGGACCGGCTCAACGCGGAGTTCGCCAAGGCCGTGCGGCTGCCCGAGGTCCAGAAGATCTACGTCAGCGTCGGCGCGGCGCCCATCACCAACACGCCGGAGGAGTTTGCCGCGCACATCCGCGCCGAACTGGTGAAGCTGGGCAAGCTGGTGGAGCTCTCCGGCGCGCGCGTGGACTGACCACGCGCCGGACCAGTCGGGTTATTTCCACGCAAGACCGGACCGATGTCTTTGCTCGTTCCCCAGCATTCGCGTTACGACTACGTCCCACTGGTTGAACGCAAGGACTACAGCTGGCCGGGCGGCAAGCGCCTCGCGTTCTGCATCACGACCAACGTCGAGGTCTTCGCTTTCGGCAAGGGCAGGGGGCACGACAACGCCAAGCACGGCGAGCCGCAGACGCAGCGCAACTACTCCTGGCGCGACTACGGCAACCGCGTCGGCATCTGGCGCCTGTTCGACCTCGCGGAGGAGCTGCAAATACCGCTCGCGCACAATGCCAACAGCCTGCTCTACGAGCACGCGCCCCAGGTGATGGCCCGCATCCGCAGCCGCGGCGACGAGATCGTGGGCCACGGGCGCACCAACTCGGAGAACCTGCACGACTTCCGCTGGGAGGCCGACGAGGCGCGCGTGATCAAGGAGGTGACGGACACCTTCGCGCGGCACGAGGGCAGGCCGCCGAAAGGATGGATGGGCGCCGGCACGTACGAGAACGCCTGGACCCCGGATCTCCTGAAGGAGGCCGGCTACACGTATCTCATGGACTGGCCGCATGACGACCAGCCGATCTGGATGCGCACGCGTGCGGGACCGATCCTGTCGGTGCCGTATCCCGCCGAGCTCAACGATTCACCGCAGATCATCCACCGCCAGCATAACGGGCGCGAGTTCTGCGACATGCTGGTGGACCAGTTCGAGGAGATGGTCGAACAGTGCGAGAAGCACCCGCTGGTGTGCAATATCTCGATCCACCCCTACGTATTCGGCTACCCGTTCCGGCTGCGCCCGCTGCGCGCGGCGCTCAAGCACTGCTTCTCGAGCAAGTACATGGACCGCGTGTGGAAGTGCAAGCCGGGCGACGTGGCCGACTACTGCCACGCGATGAAGCCGGGCATCATCCCCGGCAGCTAGGAGCGGACGCCGCGGGGAATCCCGCGCTCACCCTGCGAAGCGGACCGAGAGCGAGCCGACCGGCTCCAGCGCGAACGAAATATCGTCGCCCGCTTCCACCCACAGCGGCGGGATGATCGAACCGGTGATGATGATCTCGCCGGCGCGCAGCCGCTCGCCGCAGGCGGCGAGCACGGTCGCGACGTGGCGCACGATGCCGATGATCTCCCCGGTGAGCGCCTGCGGATCGGAGGTGCGGGCGATCTCCGTCCCGCGCCGCGCGACGCTGCAGGTGAGGCCGTCGAGCGCGCAGCCGGCGCGCTCCGTGTCGCACGGCCCCACGATCACGTGGCGCTGGTAGATGTTTCCCGCGAGGATTTCCTCCACGTCATCGGGCGCGATGTCCACGTCCGCGATCTCGATCGCGGGCCCGAGCCCCGCGATCGCCGCCTTCACCCGGTCGCGGTCGGCGCCGCCCGGGAGGTCGCGGCCCATGTGTACCGCGATCTCGGCCTCGGCGGCGGGTTTTGCCCAGTGGGCGAGCGGGACGGTGGCGCCCGAGGCGAGCAGCGCGCGGTCCGTGAGGAATCCAACGAGCGGCGCGGCCAGCGAGAGCCTCTGCATCGCCGCCGGAGCGCCGAAGGCGACTTTCCATCCGAGGGACTTCTCGCCGACGCCGAGGCGCGTGCGCCGCAGCGCCATCTGCCGGGCCATGCCGCGCGCGATGCGCGCATCGTTCCCGACGGCCTCCATGGTCGTGCGCACCGCCCCGGGCTCAGTGCGTGCGTCCGCCTTCCACCGATTCGTAGCCGGCTTCCTCGAGCGAGCCTGCTCCGCTCCAGCCCCAGACCAGTACCACGTCCGCGCTGGAAGTATTCTTGAAGCCGTGCCAGTGCCCGCGCGGCGTGAACACAATGTCACCTTCGCCCGAAGGCTTTTCTCCTTCGTCGGTGTACATCACGCCGTGTCCCTTGATGACGATCCAGAACTCGTCGCAGTTGAAATGACGGTGCCGGTCGTGTTGCGCGCCCGGGGGCAGCACCGTCCAGCCCACCAGCAGCTGGTCGGAGTTGCAGGCTCTCTCGCCGATCAGGAACTGCACCTGCATGTTGATCCACCCGTCTTTCTCCTTCAGCCCGCCGACCTTGGGCACGTCCTTCAGATTGGTGCGGAAGGGCGTCAGCGCGGTTCTGGAATCGGGTTTCATTTCGACATTCCTCCTAAACGGCGGTAAGCCTCGTGAGCGATCACGAAATCGTGATGGTCGAGCCCCATGCCGCGGCAGACATTCATGATCTGGTTGGCCGCCGCCGCGAGCGGCACCGGGACGCTGATTCCGCGCGCAAGATCGAGCACCAGCGTCATGTCCTTCTGTTGCAGGTTGACATCGGCGAGCGGCACCGCGGGCATTTTCCCCTCGAGTATGAACGGCCCGCGGTAGCCGAGCACCGGCGAGGCGACCACGCTGCTCAGCATGGCGTCGACCGCGACCTCGCGCGCGATGCCGCCTTTCTCCGCGAGCGCGACGCCTTCGCAGAACGCGATCACCTCCACCATGAGCACGAGGTTGATCGCGAGCTTCATCTGCGCGGCAAGCCCGCTCGCGCCGATATACGTTGCCCGCTGCCCGATCGCGAGCAGCACGGGCTTGACCCGTTCGAATGCGGCCCGCTCACCGCCCACCATGATCGAGGCCTTGCCCTGTTCCAGCGTCACGGGGCTGCCCGAGATCGGCGCGTCGAGCATCGTGCGGTCCGCGCTGGCAAATTCGGCGGCAATCGCCCGGCTCGCGTCGGGGGAGATCGTGCTCATGTCAATGAAAATTCCGCCCGGCTTCAGGCCCGCGATGACGCCATCGGGGCCGAGCGCGACCGCGCGGACCGCGGTGGCATCGGTGAGGATCGAGAACACGATCTCGGAAGAGCCAGCCGCCGCGCGCGGGCTTTCGGCCCAGCGCATCCCGGCCTTGATCAGGGGCTCCGCCCTGACGCGCGTGCGGTTCCAGCCGGTGACCACATGACCCGCCGCGAGGAGCCGGCGCACGATTCCCGCGCCCATCGCACCCAGACCGACGAATCCGATTTCCAAGTCGCGCCTCCCGCGCCGCCGCTCCGAAGCAGGCAGTGAGCCTATCGCTTGGCTCGCTCAAAATCAACAATCCCCGAGCGGGCCAATGCCTCCTCCGGCATCGAAGTCCACGATATGATGCCGGTTCCGGGCGGGATACGAGTGCGCCATAATCAGCGCTCGACTTGCTCGAGCGCCCGCGGGTATGGATGAGGAACGTCCAGCCGCGGAGGTCGTGCGGCCAAAGCAAGAACGGGATCGCACCGCCAAGGCGCGGAGGAAAAGCAAATATGGATTCGATCCAGCGTATCGTGCGAGTCCCGTCCATTCTCCGGGATGGTTCACGAGTCACCAGTCACAAGTCACGGGTCACGAGGTTACAATCGATGGTAAACGCGTGACGCGATCCGGTGCCCGTGCTGTTCCACGATTTCCCATTTCCGATTTCCTATTTCCCGGGGCATGAAGATCACGATCCTCGACGACTACCAGGACTGCGTGCGGCAGCTTGCCTGTTTCAGCAGGCTGCAAGGGCACGAAGTCGCGATCTGGAATGACCACACCAAGGACACCGATGAGCTCGCGCGGCGTTTAGCGGACACAGAGGCGCTCGTGCTCATCCGTGAGCGCACCCCGATCCGGGCGCCGTTGATCGAGCGCCTGTCGAAGCTCCGGCTGATCAGCCAGACCAGCGTCTACCCGCACATAGACGTCGACGCCTGCACGCGGCGCGGCATCGTGGTGTCCTCCGACCTGCACCCGGGCGAGCCGTCGTACGCGACTGCGGAACTGACCTGGGGCCTCATCCTCGCGGCGGTGCGCCGCATCCCGAGCGAAGCCGCGGCGCTGAAAAGCGGGCGCTGGCAGTCCACGATCGGCATCGCCTTGCGCGGGCGCACGCTGGGCATCTTCGGCTACGGGCGCATCGGGGCCGTGGTGGCGGGCTACGGCAAGGCCTTCGGCATGCACGTGATCGCATGGGGCCGGGAGAAATCGGCGGCGCGTGCACGCGCCGACGGCGTGGAGATCGCGCAGCACAAGGAAGCGCTGTTCGAGCGCTCCGACGTGCTCTCGCTGCACGTGCGGCTCAACCCCGCGACCCGCGGCCTGGTGACGTCCGTCGATCTCGCGCGGATGAAGCCCACCGCGCTCCTCGTCAACACCAGCCGCGCGGGCCTGATCGAGCCGGGCGCGCTCGCCTCTGCGCTCAAAGCCGGGCGGCCCGGGATGGCCGCGGTGGATGTCTACGAGGAAGAGCCCGTATTGAACGGCGAGTACCCGCTGCTCCAGCTGGAGAACGCGCTGTGTACCCCGCACCTGGGCTACGTCGAGCGCGACAATTATGAGCGGATCTTCGGCGTGATCTTCGAGCAGATCCTCGCGTATGCGGCCGGCACGCCGATCAATGTGATCAATCCCGAGGCCGTGCAGACACGGTAAACTAAGAACCCGTATCACAAAAATCCGAGGAGCGTGAAACTGCGGATGAACGCAGATGAGCGCGGACAAGACCAAAGCCAAAAATAGACGGGATTAACAGGATGAAAACAGGATTTACATGATTATTCGATCAGGTCTAATCCTGTTAATCTTGTGAAATCTTGTAAATCCTGTCCATTTTTCGTCGGCCTGTATCGGCGTTTATTTGTGGCCAATATTTCTTGTTTTTGTTACGGGCTGTAAGAAGCCTTACCCGAGCACTGCACGAGGAGTGACAACACGATGCATATTGAGCGACACGTGCGACATCTCGCGGCCGGGCTGGTGCTCGCCGCCGCGGCGGCCGGATTCGCGCATGCCCAGGAGAAAGCCTCCGCGTATCCCGGCAAGTCGGTGCGCTGGGTGGTGCCATTCCCGCCGGGCGCGTCGAACGACATCATCGCGCGCCTGATCGGCCAGAAGCTCTCGGAGGCCTGGGGCCAGCCATTCGTCGTGGACAACCGGCCGGGCGCCGGCGGCACGGTCGGTGCCGAGACGGTGGCGCGTGCGGCGCCCGACGGCTACACGCTGATCGTCTCGAATCCCGGGCCCAGCATCAACAACGTGCTCATGCGCAAGAAGCCGTCCTATCTCATCACCGATTTTTCCCCGGTCGTTTTCATCGGCTATGCGCCCCTCATCATCGTTGCACACCCGGGGTTCCCGCCGAGGAATGCGCGCGAGCTCGTGGAGTACGCGAAAATCAACCCGGGAAGAGTGAACTGGGGCTCCTCCGGCACCGGCAGCAGCCTGCACATCGGGCTCGCGCTGTTCCAGTCGGCGACCGGCGTCAGCGTGGTGCACGTGCCGTACAAGGGCGCGGCGCCGGCGTTGAGCGACGTGGTGGGCGGCCAGATCAATCTGATGTACACGACGAGCGTCACGGGCGAGGCCCAGATCAAGGCGGGACGCGTGAAGGTGCTCGCGGTCGCGGACGAGAAACGGCAGCCGGTGCTGCCCGACGTGCCCACGCTCGCCGAGCTCGGCATCAAGGGCGCGGAGGCCAAGGTCTGGTTCGGCATGTCCGCGCCGGCGAAGACGCCGCGCCCGATCATCGACAAGTTGAACCGCGAGGTCAACAAGGCGCTCGGGACGGCCGACGTCCGGCAGCGGCTCGACGCGCTCGGGCTCGTCGTGGGCGGGGGCACGCCGGAGCAGTTCAACGCGTTCATCAAGAACGAATCCGAGCGACTGGCGAAGCTCATCAAGATCGGCGCGGTGCAGGTCGAATAGGTATCCCCGGGCGGACGGTATCGCCCGAATGCGCCGGTGCAGGGCGGTGGCGCCCCGCGGGTGCCTCCGCGCGGCTGGCGGAGAGCGCGTGCCGACCGCGGGCTCAAGACAAGGAGGCAACCATGCGGTTTCGGATCAAGAACCAGGAAGACTTCTGGTCGGGCTTGATGTTCATCAACTTCGGCGTGCTCGCCATCATCGTGGCGCGCGACTATCCGATGGGAGCGGCGATGCGCATGGGGCCCGGATATTTCCCCACCTACGTCGGGGCGCTGCTTGCCGGACTGGGCGCCGTGATCTGCGTGCGCTCGCTGCGGCGCGAAGGCGAGCGCATTGTCGGCTGGGCCTGGCGGCCGCTGATCATGCTCAGTGTGGCTTTCCTCGTCTATGGCTTTCTGATGGAAGACAGGGGCCTCGGGTTCGTACCGGCGCTCGTCGCGCTCATCGTGCTGAGCTCCCTATCGAGGCGGGAATTCAAGCCGGTCGAGCTCACGATCCTCACCGTCGCACTGGTGGCGGGCGCGGTCGGGATCTTCAGCTACGGGCTCGAGCTGCCGTTCCCGCTGTTCTGGTGGCGGTGACATGGAAGAACTGGCCCTCCTGTTCCCGAACCTGACCCTGGGGTTCAGCACGGCGGTATCGCCCGCCAATCTTTTCTACTGCTTCGCCGGGGTATTCGTCGGCACGCTCATCGGCGTGCTGCCGGGCATCGGGCCGCTCGCGGCGATCGCGATGCTGCTGCCGCTCACGTTCAATCTGCCGCCGGTCGGTGCGCTCATCATGCTGGCGGGCATCTATTACGGCGCGCAGTACGCGGGCTCGACCACCGCGATCCTGGTGAAGCTCCCCCGCGAATCGGCCTCCGTGGTGACGTGCATGGACGGCTACGAGATGGCGAAGAAGGGCCGCGCGGGGCCCGCGCTGGCGGTCGCCGCCCTCGGCTCGTTCTTCGCGGGCACCGTGGGCGTGGTCCTGATCGCGCTCTTCGGCCCGCCGATCGCGGAGCTGGCGCTCAAGTTCGGCTCGGCCGAGTACTTCTCGCTCGTGGTGATGGGGCTCATCGCCTCGGCCGTGCTCGCCCACGGCTCGCTGATCAAGGCGCTGGGAATGATCCTGCTGGGACTGCTCTTCGGCATCGTGGGCACCGACGTCAACTCCGGCATGTCGCGCTTTGCCTTCGGTGTTACCGGCCTCACCGACGGCATCAGCTTCGTGGTGATCGCGATGGGGCTCTTCGGGTTCGCCGAGATCGTGTCCAACCTCGAGCGGGGCGGCGCCAAGCGCGATCTTCTCTTCGGCAGGATCAAGCACCTGTGGCCGACGCTGGACGACTTCAGGCGCTCGTGGAAGCCGGCGATCCGCGGCACCGCGATCGGCGCGTTCTTCGGCACGCTGCCGGGAGCGGGGCCGACGATTGCCGCGTTTTCGAGCTACGCGCTGGAGAAAAAGGTGGCGAAGGATCCGTCGCGCTTCGGCAGCGGCGCGATCGAGGGCGTTGCCGGGCCCGAGTCGGCCAACAACGCCGCCGCCCAGTGCGCGTTCATCCCCACGCTCACGCTCGGCATCGCGGGCAGCGGAACCATGGCGCTGATGCTGGGCGCGCTCACCATACAGGGCATCGCGCCCGGGCTGCAGGTAATGACGCAGCGCCCCGAGCTGTTCTGGGGGCTGATTGCCAGCATGTGGATCGGCAACGGCATGCTGGTGCTGCTCAACCTGCCGCTGATCGGCCTGTGGGTGAAGCTGCTGACGGTACCGTACCGGATGCTGTTCCCCGCGATCATGATGTTCATGGCGATCGGCGTCTACAGCGTCAACAACCAGTCGCTCGACATTTACATCACCCTGATGTTCGGGGTGCTGGGGTACGTATTCGTGAAGCTCAAGTGCGAGCCGGCGCCGCTGATTCTCGCCTTCGTGCTCGGGCCCCTGATGGAGGAGAACCTGAGGCGGGCGCTGCTGATTTCGCGCGGGGACCCGACCGTGTTCATGACCCGCCCGATCAGCGCCGGGTTCCTGGTCGCCACGCTCGCGCTGTTGCTGATCATGGTCGTGCCGGCGGTGCGCAAGAAGCGCCAGGAAGCCTTGGAAGATCAACCGCACGACACCACGGCCTGACCGCGCGCGGGAGCGGGGTAGAATGCGCGCTGTGGGGGCGAGTAGGGCCACGGTGGCAGCCCGCCGGTACCAACGTCATCGGGGGACGACATGAACAGTCTGTTGCGGAACGCCGTGTGCGGCGCGGTGCTGGCGGTGCTGCCGCTGGCGGCGCACGCCCAGGCGGCCTATCCGACCAAGCCGATCCGGCTGATTGTTCCCTTCGCGCCGGGCGGCCCAAACGACATCCTGGGACGGCTGGTCGCCCAGAAGCTGAACGAGCAATGGGGCCGGCCGGTGGTGGTGGAAAATCGCGGCGGGGCAGGCGGCACCGTGGGCCTCGGTTATGCGGCGAAGCAGCCCGGGGACGGATATACGCTTTCCATGGGCGGCTCGAGCAACCTGGCGGTGGCGGTGAGTCTCTATCAGAAGCTCGCCTACGATCCGTTGAAGGATTTCGTGGCGATTGCAAGCGTTGCGCACGTGCCGTACGCGCTCGGGGTGAATCCGGTGGTGCCGGTCAGGAGCGTGAAGGAGCTGATCGCGATCGCGCGCAAGAAGCCGAAGTACCTGAGCTACGCGTCCTCCGGGACCGGCAGCATGTCAGCGCTTTCCGCGGAGCTGTTCAAGGCCATGTCGCGCACCGACATCATCCACGTGCCATACAAAGGCACGGTCCCGGCCTTGACCGAGGTCGTGAGCGGCCAGGTGGACATGATGTTTGCCGATCTCGCGCTCATCAAGCGCCATGCGCAGGCGCAGCAATTGAAGATTATCGCGGTGACCGGCTCGAAGCGTGCGCCGGCCGCGCCGGAGGTCCCGACCATCTCGGAAACCGGCCTCAAGGGTTACGTGATCGAGCCGTGGTTCGGCGTGGTCGCGCCCGCCGGGGTGCCGGCGGAAATTGTCTCCAGGCTGAGTGCCGCGATCGTCGCGAGCCTCAAGTCACCCGACGTCGTCCAACGCCTCGACAATCTCGGCTACGAGCCGATCGGAGCGGGCGCCGAGCAGTTCGCCGAGATCATCCGCAACGACATCTCCAAGTTCGCGAAGATCGTGAAGACGGCAGGAATCGCAGCCCAGCTCTAGTCCGGGCTTGGAACGTCGAACCTTGAACGTTGAATCCTGAAGTCTCTCAGTTGAAGTCGAGGACACTTGCGCGCTGTGGTTCGAATACCACGATGCCACCGAGTGCCGCGGGGAGATTGACGAGCAGGCGCCGGCCGCCGAGCAGCCGGACCCCGGCGTCGCAACGGCGCAGGTAGTCACCGGTGGCGTCGATATCCGCGCTCTCCAGCACGTAGCCGGCGATCCACGGCAACGCAGGGGGCGCCAAGTCGAGCCGGCGCAGCAGGGTCTTCTCGTCGATGAACAGCAGGCAGCCGCGCGCGGTCGTCAGGCGCCAAACGCTTCCCGAACGCTGTGCCAGCAGCCCCGTGTAGCGGGCGTAGCGTTGCGCCGCTTCCTGCGGGTCTTCCACGCACAGGATTACCGCAGTGAGGCCAGTGGCCCGGTTCGCGTGCTCGATCCAGCGCGCCTGCCACAAAAGCTCCGGCGTGTGGTGGAGGCAAAACTGGATGCGGCCCTCCGGCATCGAGCCCGGTGCGGTGCGCACCACGGTGAATCGCACCAGCCCGGTGCCGTTGACGGTCCCGATTTCGCGCTGCAGGGCAACCGGAGGCAGCGGCGCGTAGCCCGCTTTCTCGAGCCGCGCATGATCGGCTTCCGGCGCAGCGGTCCCGAAAGCGATCATGTGCACGCCGACATGGCGCCTGATTGCGGTGCGCAACTGTGTGGCCAACGGGGTGTCCGCGGTCGGCGTGACGATTTCGAGGTATCCGCGTTCGAGCATCACGCAGACATTGCCGGCGCCCGCGGGCGTGAGCGGCCCGCCGGGTTCCAGCCGGTGCGAGTGCGCCGAGAACGGCGTCGCCGTAAAGCCCAGCTTCTCGAGCGAAGCACTCGCGGCTTCCACGTGCGGCACGAAATGCGCGACGTGATCGAGGCTGAGTTCGCCGGCTGCGGGAACCTGCTCTCGCGCCACGTTGGTCATGAGTCACCAGTCACGAGTCACCGGTCACGCCGTTCCTAGAACCTATTTCATATAGGCAACGCATCACGCGCCTATATATGAAATAGGTTCTAGTAACCGCGCCGTGGATCGACCCGGTTCCTGAGCGTTTGCCCTTTCACGTAGCGCGCGAGGTTCGCAAACCACAGATCGAGCGTGATGTCCATGTAGTGATCGCCGTCGTCGCACGAGATGTGCGGCGTGATGATGAGATTGCGCGTTCCCCACAGCGGCGAGTCCTGCGGCAGGGGCTCGGGCTCGACCACGTCGAGCACCGCGCCGGCGAGCTCTCCGCGCTCGAGCTTCTCCGCAAGCGCGGTGTAGTCGGCCACCGCGGCGCGGGCGATGTTGATAACGCCTGCAGTCGGCTTCATGAGATCGAGGCGCGAGCGATCGAGCAGGTGTCGCGTTCCGGGCGTGAGCGGCACCGCAAGCACGACGAAGTCGGCCTCGGGCAGCAGCCCGTCGAGCGCCGGGATTGCATGAACCGCGTCGGCGTGGCGCACTTTCTTCCCGCCGCGGCTCACGCCAATTACCTTGAGGCCGAGCTGCTTCGCGGCGCGGACGGCTCCCATGCCGAGATCGCCCAGCCCGATCACGAGCGCGGTCTTGCCGGCGATGCCCGGAGAGAACAGTTGCTGCCAGCGGCGAGCGTGCTGGTTGGCGACGATTTCCGGCATGCGCATGTGGAGCAGGCTGTAGGCCATGCGCATGAACTGCTCGGCCTTCGCTCCGTGCGCGCCGCGATTGTTCGTGAACGCGACGCCCTTCGGCAGCCAGTCGAGCGGGAGCACGCGGTCCACGCCGGCCGAGGTCGCGTGCAGCCATTTGAGCCGCGGGGCGCGCTCGGAGAGACGCTCGCGGAGCGCCGGCACGCCGATCACGATCTCGGCGTTCCTGAGCGCGCCCTCCAGCACGTCGCCGTCCCATCCGAGGCTTGCTTCGAGCCGTCGCGCGAGTTCCGGGTGGCGTGCGCAGGCGGCATCCCACTGCGCTGGTGTGATCTGATGCAGGGCCGCCTTGCTGCGCGCGTTCTCGACGTGCACGCGGATTTTCGGCGCGGTCATGGCGGGAGGATGTCGGAACCGGCGGAGGTACTGCTCCGGGGCCGCCTATTTCCCCTTGGCGCGCGGGCCCGGTCCTGCCGGAGCTGCCGCATCGGGAGCCAGGCGGTCCTTCATGCCGCGCCAGCGCATGATGCGTTCATGGGGCACGCCGAGCACGTCGAGCACGCGCCCGGCCGTGTGGTTGACGAGCTCGTCCACGCTCTGCGCGTGGCTGTAGAAGGCCGGCACCGGCGGAAACACGATGCTGCCCATCTCGGTCACCGCGACCATGTTGCGCAGGTGCGCGAGGTTGAGAGGCGCCTCCCGTACCAGCAGCACCAGGCGCCGCCGCTCCTTGAGGACGACATCCGCGGCGCGGCTGACCAGGTTGTCGGAAAAGCCGTGCGCCACCGCCGCCAGCGTCTTCATCGAGCACGGCGCGATCACCATGCCCTCGGTGATGAAGGAGCCGCTCGCGATCGAGGCGCCGACGTCGCGCACGTTGTGCATCACGTCGGCGAGCCGCTCCAGGCTCTTGCGCGCGAGTCCCAGGTCCTGCCACGCATTGAGCGCGCCGGCATCCGACACGACGAGATGCGTCTCCCAGCCGCCGATGGTCCGCAGCATCTCGAGTATGCGCACGCCGTAGATCGAGCCGGTGGCGCCGGTGATCGCTACGATGAGGCGCTTTTTCCGCGCGCTGGATGTCTTTTTAGGGGATTTCATATGTCATCCAGGCCGTATCCTATCAAGGTGGCGAATCGAATGGCGAGCGGCGCGCGGAAAAAGGAGGGGCGGCGCAGCCGCTCCGACCCGTCACGGTCACGGAGTGTCACGTCACGCATGATCATGTCACGCTCCAGCACGTCACGCCTCATCATGTCACGCGTTATCTATTTCGACGGAGCCGTGAGATACGTTCCGCGCCCGCTTGCCACGAGTTCGCCTTCCTTGTCGTAGAGCGACGCTTCCGCCGTCGAGTACTGGCTGCCCATGCGCACCACGCGCGCCTTAGCGGTGAGGTCGCCGGGCATCGCTGCCCGGTGATAGTCCACGCGCAGATCGATGGTCGGAACCGGGCGGCCATACTGGGCGGCGATCGCGTAGTCGGCGGCGACGTCCACGATCGCGGCCAGGATGCCGCCGTGGGTATAGCGCCGGTCGGGGTTCACCACCCAGTCCTCGCGCCAGGCCGCCCGCACCTCGATCCCTCCGGCATCGATCTTCAGCACGGTGAAGTTGAGCCAGCGGTTGAAGGGCCCACGCGAGATGAGCTGCTGCAGCTGTTCAACGGACAGCGGTTGTTCAGGCATTTCCGGCTCCGGTTGTTGCGTGGTTTGCTTCCAGCGTCCCGTCGGCCGCCCATTGCCTCAGCAGTTCGCGGTCCACCTTGTTGGTGCCTGCGAGCGGCAGCTCGGGCAGCAGGAAGACACGCCGCGGGTGCTGATATGCCGGGCCGTTCGCGAGGGCGAATTGCTTGAGTTCCCTCTCGCTTGCGGCGGCGCCCGCGCGCAGTACGACGAACGCGTAGGGTACCTGACCCTTCAATTCGTGGGCGAATGGCATGACCAGCGCCTGGTGGACGGCGGGATGGCGCTCGAGCAGGTTTTCGACCTCCACCGGGAAGATGTTCTCGCCGCCGGAGACGAACATGTCGTCGGTGCGGCCGACAAAGTAGTAAAAGCCGTCGCCGTCGCGGCGGCAGATGTCGCCGGTGTAGTACCAGCCGTCGCGCAGGCGCTTCGCGGTCTCTTCGGGCAGGTTGTGATAGGCGAGCAGGACGCCGGGGTTTCTCACCGCGAGTTCTCCCTCGTCGGCGCTCGGTCCGCCGACGAGCCTTGCCCCGGTGCCGGCGTAGGGCACTCCGATCGACCCGGGTGGGCGCGGCTTGCCTTCGGGATGCGGGCCGAGCGGGACCGGCCCGCCCTCGGTGACGCCGTACACCACCAGCGGCTCGGCGTTCGGAAAGCTCGTCTTGAGCTCGGTCAACAACTGCGGCGAGGAAGTTGCCGAGCCCATCATCACCGTGCGCACCGATGTCGTGTCGATCTTTGCGAGCAGATCCCTGCGCGTCAGCAGCATCGCCACCATCGTCGGCACTCCCGAGATCACGGTGCAGCGATAGCGCCCGATCGCGTCGATGTAGCGTTCTACCGAAAACCGCGGCAGCAGCGGCAGCGTCGCGCCCGCGGTGAGCCCCTGCTTGATCGCGTTGAGCGCGTTCTTGTGGTAGAGGGGCGCGGCGACCAGGATCACGTCGCGCTCCGTGGTGCCGCGCGTGTGCGCCAGGATGCGCCGGCTCCAGTTCTGCCCGTAATGGGTGAGCAGCACGCCCTTGGGGCGGCCGGTCGAGCCCGAGGTATACGGCTGGATCGCGATCGAATCTGCCTCCGGCTCGAACGCCTCGAATGGCCCGGGATCGAGAAAACGGTCGAAGGAATTGTGTCCCGTGCCGCCGAACTCGATCGTCCGCATGCCGGCGGGAACGAGCCCTTTCTGTGCCGCTTCGGAGAAGACGAGTTTCGCGTCCGCATCCGAAAGAATGTATGCGACCATGTCCGCGGCAAGCTTGACGTTGATCGGGACCGGAACGATGCCCGCGCGCATCGCGCCAAGCAGCGTGATCGCGAACTCGGCGCGGTTGAGCGACAGGATGCCGATACGGTCTCCCGGCTTGATCCCCTCGCGGACGAGCGCGCGCGCGAGCGCATCGCACGCAACGTCGAGCTCGCGGAAGCTCACCGCGCGGGGGCGCGAGGCATCGCGAAGATCGATGATCGCGGGCCGGTCGCTCCCCGCGTGCTCGGCAAGGAGCAGCCCGAGGTTGCCCGGGTAGCCGCGCGGTTCTGGACGGGAAACGCTCATCGTGTTTTTCTCGATTCGTAAACCGCGAATCGTAAATCGCAGGCGATGCGTCGGGCGGCGTGGCGGGCGCGCGAGCTTCTACCAATCACGATTCACCATTCGCGATTCGTGGTCGTCACGGAGTGACGACGACTTTGCCGAAGACTTCGCGGTTCTCGATCATGCGCAGCCCGTCCGCCGCGCGCTCGAGCGGCAGCACCACGTCGATCACCGGCCTCATCGTGCCCTCCTGGATGAGGCCCATCAGCGCCTGCAGATTGTCGTCGTAGAAGCTGTTCGAGCCGATTACCTGCAGCTCAAAGCTCCAGATGTAGCGCAGGTCTTCCTTCGGGTCGTAGCCGGCGGTCGCGCCGCACACCAGGATCCTGCCCCCGCGCTTCACGCATCTCAGGGTCGGCGCCCACGTATCGCCTCCGGTGAAGTTCACGACGGCGTCCACACCTCCCTCGTAGGAGCGGCGCTGCGGCTTGCCGTACTTCTCGACCACCCACTTCGAGAAGTCCGTCTCCTTGTAGTTGATCACGTGGTCCGCGCCGAGCTGCTTCAAGCGCTCGACCTTGTCCGCGCTGCTGGCGCAGGCGATGACCTCCGCGCCCAGCATCTTGGCGAGGATGACGCACCCGGTGCCGACGCCGCCGCTTGCGCCGAGAATCAGAACCTTGTCTCCGGAGTTTACCGTCTTGTGGGTGATCAGCATGCGGTGCGCCGTGCCGTAGGCGACCGGCAGTGCTGCCGCCTGCTCGAAAGTGACGCCGTCGGGCATGCGGATCAGCTGATGCTGCGCGACCAGGCACTTCTCGGCGAGCCCGCCATGCATCATCTCGCCCATGAGGCCTTTCTGCCGGTTCAGCGGATTCACGAGCACCCGGTCGCCGGGCTTCCAGTCGCTGACGCCCGCACCGGCTTCCAGGATCTCGCCCGCCATGTCGAGGCCGATGATCATCGGCAACGGCACCTTGATGCCCGGCATGCCCCGCACCGTGAATACGTCATGGTAGTTGAACGAGGTGGCCCTGACCCGGATCACGACGTGATCGTCCCGCACGACCGGATCGGGAAAGCCGGTCATGTACCGGAGCTGATCCAGCGTGCCGTGGTCCTGCAGTACGACCGCTCTCATCCGGTTCTCCGGTATTACCCCGCGTGCGCCGCCGGGCACGTGGTCATTTTGGGCTGTCCGCGCCCAAGGCGATGGTCACCACGGAGCTCGATGTGAGAATAGCGGAGAGCACCATGTTGCGCTCGGCTTCGATCTGCTCGCGCGAGACGCGCTCGGCCGCGGCGGCGTCGCTCCGGGCGAGCACCTTGGCGAGCACGCGATGCTCGCGCTGCATCTCCTGGGAGCGGTTGCGCAGGCCGAGCCCGAGGTGCAGCAGCCGGGTCATCTCGTCGAGCAGCCGCTCAATGGTGTCGGCGAGCCGCGCGTTGCCGGTCGCGCGCGCGATTGCCACGCGGAATGCCTTGTTCGCCTCGAGGAAGCGCGCCGTGCTCCTGGGATCTCCCGGCTGGTAGCCGGCGCGCGAGGCTTCGTCGATCGCCTTCAGCCGTTGCGTATCGACGCGTCCCGCCGCCATGCGCGCCGCGGCGGGCTCGAGCATCAGCCGCAGCTCGAACACGTCGTGGATGTCCTTGAGCGTGACCGGTGCAACCATGTATCCGCGGCGCGGGATCGCGCGCACCAGGCCGTCGTGCGCGAGGCGGTTCAACGCCATTCTCACCGGGGCCTTGCCGAGCTTGTAGTGGGCGCAGAGCTGCGCCTCCGAGATATCCGCGCCCGGGGCAAACGCGCAAGCGATGATGTCGTGCCGTATGCGTTCGTATGCGCGGTCGGAGAGCAGCGGCATCGTTTGCACGACCGAGCCATTCCTGCTGTTTGCGGACGCGGCCATTCGCGGGCGAGGGTGGAATTCCCATGACATTCTAGGAACGCCCGGATGACATGTCAAAAACCTCGCGCCGGCAGAGTAGCCGGAGAGTGCGGCTGCTAAGATTCAGTTTTTTGCAGGAGCGCCCAGATTGCCCGAATTCGGTCCGCGACACCATGCGGTCTCGGTGGTGCTCATCACCACCGGAGTACAGATGGCGGTCGCGATGGCGAACATCGTGCTGGCGACGATCGCGCCTGCGGTCGCGCAGGACCTGGGCGTCGATCCCGCCTGGGTCGGCTACCAGGTGAGCCTCCTGTTTGGGGCGGCGACGTTGAGCACGGTGTTCGGCGGCGCGGCCGTACTGCGTTGGGGCGCCGGACGCGCGTCGCAAATGAGCGTGCTCGCGTGTGCACTCGGCCTGATGCTCTTCGCGCTTCCGCACCTCGCGTTCATTGCGATCGGATCCGTCGCGGTGGGCGCCGGCATGGGACTCGCCAATCCTGCCGCGGCGCACCTGCTGGTGCGCTATACGGCCCCGGAACGGCGCAATCTGATCTTTTCGGTCAAGCAGACCGGGGTGCCTCTGGGCGGGGTGGTGACGGCATTGACAGCCCCGGCGCTCGCCGTCACGGTGGGTTGGCGCTGGTCGCTCGCGATGATCACCGCGTACACCCTCGTGCTTTTCGTCCTCGGACGGCGGTACCAGACGGCGTGGAACAGCGACCGCGATCCGGGCAGAATCGTTACACAGCGGCCGTTCAGTGGCGTGGCGATGGTCTGGCGCGAGGGCACATTGCGCTGGATCTCGCTCGTCGCGCTGGTCTTCTCCATTGTCCAGCGCTCGCTCCTGACCTTCACTGTGATCTATCTGGTGGTCGAAGGCGGCTACGGGCTGGTCGAGGCCGGCGTGATGCTCTCCGTGGCGCAGATTGCGGGCTCGGTTTCCCGCGTCGCCTGGGGCTGGCTCGCCGACCGCATGCGCAGCAGCCTTGCGGTGCTCACCATGATCTGCGTCATCACGACCGCGTCCATGACGGCGCTCGTCGCGCTCGATGGAAGCTGGCCGAGGCCGGTGGTCTATTTCCTGTTCTTCCTGCTCGGGATGGGTACATTGGGCTGGAATGGCGTGTTCCACGCGGAGTGCGCTCGCCTCAGCCCGCCCGGAATGACAAGCCTCGTCGCCGGTGGCACCACCTTCTTCGTCTTCGCGGGCGTGCTGCTCGGCCCCGCGCTGTTTGCCGCCGCGTATCAGGTGATCGGAAGCTACAGCGTGACCTTCAGCCTCATGGCCGTCGTCTCCGCCTTGTCGCTCGCCCTGTTGGCGCTCGCGGTGCGGGCCACAAGGCGGGCTGCAGCATGAACGCGAATCCGGGGCTGCCCGATTCGCCGCGCACGACGGTCGTTGCCGTCGTCGCCGCGACGACCGCCGCCCAGGTAGCTTCGGTCCTGGGGACCACCGTTTTCCCGGTGATCGCGCCCGAGCTCGCGGCGAGCCTCGATCTCGACGCATCCCTCGTCGGCTACCAGGTGAGCCTCATCTACGGCGTCGGGATGGCGGCAACGGTGTTCGCGGGCATTCCGGTGCAGCGCTGGGGCGCGTGCCGCACGACGCAGGTCGGGCTCGCGCTCGGTGCGGCGGCAATGCTGCTTGCCATGACTTCGAACGTCGCGGCGCTGGTCGGTGCATCCGTGTTGCTCGGCGTGGGGCTGAGCGTAATGCCGGCAGCCTCGTCGCACCTGTTGTTCAGGTTCAGCCCGCCCGCGAACCGCAACTTCATCTTCGGCCTCAAGCAGACCGGCATCCCGATTGCCTGGGTCGTCATGGCGGTCGTGGCGCCGCCGATCGCTCTCGGATTCGGCTGGAGATGGGCGCTTGCCGTGGTGCTCGTCGCGACGCTTGCGACCGCCGCGGCGATGCAGCGGTGGCGTGATGCATGGGACGATGACCGGGGACGGGTGACCCCCCATGGTGGCGGATTCGCGGCAGCGGTCGGCACGGTCTGGCGGCATGCGCCGCTGCGCTGGATTTCGGTGACGTCGTTTTTCTTCTCGTTTCTGCAGATGAGCGTGGCGACGTTCGCCGTCACCATGCTGGTGGAGGAGATGGGCTACCAGCTGGTCGCTGCCGGCTTCCTGCTTTCCCTCATGCACGCGGTGGGCGCGGCCGGGCGCATCTTCTGGGGCTGGGTGGCGGACGCGATCGACGATGGCCTGCGCGTGCTCGTCGGGCTCGCCTGGACGATGATCGCCTGCTGCGGAACGCTGGCTTTCCTGTCCCCCGCATGGCCGGCATGGCTGGTGACCGTGCTCTTCGCCGTCTTCGGGGCGAGCGCGGTGGGCTGGAACGGAATTTTCTTCGCGGAAGCCGCGCGGCACAGCCCGCACGGGCGCGTCAGCGTGGGCACCGGAGGAGCGATGGCGTGGAATTACGCCGGCGTGCTGGCGGGCCCGGCGGTGTTCGCGACTGCGTATCAGCTCGTCGGAAGCTACGCCGCCACGATCGGCACGCTCACGCTGGCGGGCGGCGCGGGGCTGCTGGCGCTGCGGCTTGCTCGGCGGGCGGCGCGTGCGCAGAGCCCGGACGGCCACGCGGTGCGATGATGATCGATGGGTTGGGAGCGTTGCAACTGGCGTTCGCGGCGCTGGTGGTGTTCGGTGCATTTATCGTGCGCGGCATGACCGGCTTCGGCGCCGGCATGGTCGCGATCCCGCTGCTCGTGTTCGTGATGCCGATCCGCACCGCGGTTCCCGTGGTGAGCGTGCTGGTGTTCGTGCTCTTCCTGTTCCTGATGTTCCGGGACTGGGAGCACGTCGTCCGGGAAGAGCTCAAGCGCCTTGTGCCTGCAGCGCTGCTGGGAGTCGTCGCCGGCGCATTGCTCTTCGCTACCCTCGCGAGCGCGCTGCTGCTGCAGCTGCTCGCCCTCTTCATCATGGGCTACGCGGTCTACTCCGTGGCCGTGCACTATTTCGGCCTGCCCGAAGTGAGCTGCTCGGAGCGCTGGGCATACCCGGCCGGCTTCATCGGCGGTCTGGTCGACACCATCTTCGGCGGGGGAGGGGGTACCCCCGTCGTGATCTACATGCACCTGCGCCGGGTGGGGCGCGCGGAGTTTCGCGCCACGGTAGCGGCGTTGTGGTTCGTGGAGATGGTCGCGCGCATACTGGGCTACGCGGTCGCGGGGCTCTACACGGGCGACGCGCTGCTGCTATGCGTGATCCTGTTGCCGCTGGTATGGGCGGGTACCCGGGTGGGCGAGCGGATCGGAAACCGCATCAGCCAGGCGGCGTTCACCAGGCTCGTTGCAGCACTGCTGTTTTTTACGGGAACGACTTTGCTGCTAAAGTGAGCGCGGCCGGGGCGCGGCGCACGCGGCCGCGGAGGGAAGGCTATTTGAGGAAGATGACGGCCGGAAAGGTGGCCACCGCCAGCACCAGGACCAGCCATTCGAGGTTGTATCTCTTCAGCCAGCCGGAGAAATGCAGGATCAAGACGATGATCGCAACGACATAAAACGCGTAGAAAAGCATGTACGCTCCCCGTTATCGGCCGGCCGCGTATAAGAATAAACCAAAATGGGCCCTTTGCAACAGCGATATTTGTCACCTCCCACGAGCGCGCGACCGGTCGTGCGCGCCGCGCGCATTCCGCTGCAGCCGGTAGTATGAGCGGCGCATCGTCGCGAAAGAGTTTCATCCTCGCGCTCGACCAGGGCACCACCAGCTCGCGCGCCATGGTGTTCGACCATGGCGGGGCGATCAAGGCCGTGGCGCAGAAGGAATTCAGGCAGATCTTTCCTCGGCCCGGGTGGGTGGAGCACGACCCGCACGAGATCTGGGAGAGCCAGCTCGCGGTCGCTTCCGAGGCCATCGCGCGCGCGAAGCTGCGCGCGGCGGACATCGCGGCGATCGGCATCACGAATCAGCGCGAGACGACGCTGGTGTGGGACCGGGCGACCGGCGAGCCGGTCGCGAACGCGATTGTCTGGCAGGATCGGCGCACGGCGGCGCGCTGCGACGAGTTGAAAGCGCGCGGGCTCGAGCCGCGCTTCACCGAGAAGACGGGTCTAGTGCTCGACGCCTATTTTTCCGGCACGAAGATCGAATGGATCCTCGACCACGTCACCGGCGCGCGCAGCCGCGCGCTCGAGGGATCCCTCGCCTTTGGCACCGTGGATGCCTGGCTCGTCTGGAAGCTCTCGGGCGGAGCGGTGCACGCGACCGATCTCACCAACGCGTCGCGCACGCTGATCTACAACATCCACACCGGTGCCTGGGACGTTGAGCTCGCCCGGCTGCTCAATGTCCCCTTGAGCCTGCTGCCGGATGTGCGACCATCGAGCGGCGTGGTGGCGGAGACGGCGGAAAAGCTCTTCGGCGCGCGCATCCCGATCGCGGGCATCGCGGGCGATCAGCAGGCGGCATTGTTCGGCCAGGGGTGCGTCGCCCCGGGGATGGCCAAGAACACTTACGGGACCGGCTGCTTCATGCTGATGCATACGGGTGAGAAGCCGATCCGCTCGCGCGCGAAGCTCGTCACTACCGCGGCGGCCCAGCTCGCCGGCCGTCGCGAGTACGCGCTCGAAGGCAGCGTGTTCATCGCGGGCGCCGTCGTGCAGTGGCTGCGCGACGGGCTGGGCATCATCCAGTCTTCGGCCGAGGTCGAGGCGCTCGCGGAGAGCGTGCCGGACAACGGGGGCGTCTATCTCGTACCGGCCTTCGCAGGTCTGGGCAGCCCCCACTGGGACCCGTATGCACGCGGCACGATCGTGGGCCTCACTCGCGGGAGTTCGGCCGGCCACATCGCGCGCGCCGCGCTCGAGGCGATCGCCTACCAGAGCGCCGACGTGCTGCACGCGATGGAGAGCGACACCGGAATGAAGCTCAAGGAGCTGCGGGTGGATGGAGGCGCCGCGCGCAACGACCTGCTCATGCAGTTCCAGGCCGATTTACTCGGCGTTCCGGTCGTGCGCCCGCGCATCCACGAGACGACCGCGCTCGGCGCCGCGTATCTTGCGGGGCTCGCGGTCGGGTTCTGGAAGGACACCGCAGAGCTCCGCGGCCAGTGGCAGGCGGACCGGATATTCGGGCCGCACGCGGACCGTGCCAACGTGGAGGGTCTGCTCGCCGGATGGCGCAGGGCGGTCGAACGCGCGAAGGACTGGGCGGAGAAGTAAAGGCGAAAGGCGAAAGGCGAAAGGCGAAAGGCGAAAAAAAGAGGGACGTCTACCTGGCCGTCAGCCGTTACTCATCACCCATCACGCTTTCTATTCGAGCAGGCCGCGCCTCCTGTGCCAGTCGATGATGGCCTCGCGCGGGAATTCACGGAAATAGCGGTCGCGCTTGCGCTTGGGCACTTCCACCCAGGTGGGCGCATAGTGGAGCAGGATGTGCTGGATCTCGCGCGACCGCGGTAAGGGGGTATCGATAGCCGAGGCGAACGGATACACCCATTGGCCCCAGCGGGGGTCGTGAACCCACAGGCACGAGCCGCATTTCTTGCAGAAGTAGCGCCGACCGGGGCTCCGCACCACTTTAGGGCCTTCCTGGATGCGGGCGCGATAGACCGCGAGATGATGCTTACCCCGTACTCGAAGAGTGTTCGATTCTCCCATGATATTAATGGCGAAACCGCCGCCGCCCTGGGTCTTGCGGCAGATCGAGCAGTAACATCGCATGTAGGGGTAGGGGGTGCGGGACTCCACTGAAAACCCTACTGCACCACAATGGCACGAGCCTTTCAGCAGCATAGCTTGTCCTCCCAGAGCGTTTTGCGCGGACTTTAAACAGTAGGAGGAATATACCTTGCCAAGTGCCTGATTCGTATATTAGGCTTACCCTCCCTGTTTTGGAGAAGCGCAGCCGTGGCCAAAATCGCGGTCTTCAACCAGAAAGGCGGCGTCGGCAAGACGACGACGACGCTCAATCTGGCGGCGTTGCTAGCCAAGCGTGGCGCCGATCCGCTGGTCATTGACCTCGATCCGCAGGCGCATCTCACGTCGATACTCGGGGCTACGGTCGGCTCATCCGAACGCAGCCTCTACGGATACTATTCGAACGGGGCGACGCTTGCCGGCCTGATCCGCTTTTCCCCGACCGGCTGGAAGATCATCCCCTCGCACCTCGATCTCTCGAAGGTGGACACGCAGTTCGGCAAGGGCCCGAACGTGCTCTTCCGGCTCCATCAGGGAATCGTCCGGGAGAACCTCAATACCGACCGCCCGATCTTCATGGACGCCTGCCCGATGCTGGGCACGCTCTCGCTCAACAGCATCTTCGCGGCGGACCGGATACTGGTGCCGATCTCGAGCGATTATCTGGCGATGAAGGGGGCGTTGCAGATGGAGCGCACGCTGCGCGCGCTCGAGCCGGTGCTCAAGAAACGGCTCGAGCGGCGCTTCGTGATCACGCGCTTCGACGCGCGGCGGAAAATGTCGTGGGACATCGACCGGCAGCTGCGCGAGCGCTTCGGGGCGGAAGTGTGCGAAACCCGCATCGCGGAGAACGTGAGCGTGTGTGCCGGGCATGGCACGTAACTATGTCGGTGGGAGTCCGACAGCCAGGTTTTCGCAGAGCCGAAGGCTAGGGAAACGGCAAGGGCGTCGCCGCGAGGTGGGGTCTGAAGGAAGCCGAACCCGAAGCTGCGGGGCGATGAACAAAAACCGGATATGAGGCGTGGTGCGTCCGGGGCGAGCGGGCACGTGACTGCGAAGCCCTCCATCTGCGGCTGGG
>VGID01000051.1 GCA_016868035.1 Betaproteobacteria bacterium
CCTGCGACGCGCTCGCTCAATATGGAGTTTTTAGCCATGACCCACCCTCCACAAAAAACCAAAACCTTACTGCAACTGTTCTGCGAACGCTGATACATGGGTGTTCTGCGAACGCTGATACTTACCCGCTTACCGCTTACCGCCAATGAGCGACCTCAGCAGCATTTCCATCTGGCGCGAGCCGGATCTGAAGGGCCTGATGGCGTGGTATCGCGCGGTCGCGGATAATCGCGCGCCCGCCAAGTTCCGTATTGCCGCCCGCATTCCCGCCATGGTTTCTCTCGGTGCGTCGGAGGCAGATCTCTGGGCCGAGCTGGACGCGAAGACCCCGGTCTTTCTGGATCTCTGGAGACGCATCCGGGGCGGCGAGGCGGAACTGGCGGCAGCGCGGCAGCCGGAGGCGAGCTTGCTCGATCTGTGCCGCGAGCTTGCCTACCGCATGCTCGCGCACTGCAACTTCTGCCGTTACGACTGCGGAGTGGACCGTTCCCGGAGCGAGAAGCTCGGTACCTGCAAGCTCGGCGCGGACTCGCGTGTTTCGACGTACTTTCACCACTTCGGCGAGGAGCTCGTCTACCGCGGTCGGGCGGGTTCCGGCACGATCTTCTTCACCTCGTGCAACATGCGTTGCGCGTTCTGCCAGAACGGGGATATCTCGACCGACAAGGACAACGGCCGCGTTGTGAGCCCGCGCACTCTCGCGACCATGGCATGGCTGCTGCGCATGGAGGGCTGTCACAACATCAACTGGGTGGGCGGCGACCCCACGATCCATCTCCACACCATCGTGGACGCGGTTTCCCAGCTCGAGGATCTCAAGCCCGGCGAAGCCGACCTGATCGCGGCGCTCCCGGCGAAAGCCGATCATCATTTCGGCTTCCGGATCAATCCTCGTTTTGGCCATTACCTGGGCGCATTCAATGCGCCCATGTTGTGGAACAGCAACTTCTTCATGACCGGGCCGGCGATGAAGATTCTGCGCCTGCTGATGGACGTGTGGCTGCCGGACTTCAAGTTCGGCCCGGGGCGCTGCGCGCCGCTGCTCTCGAAGACGCCGTTCTACTGGGAGACCGTGACCGGGAATCTCGCGCTCCTGCACGAGTGGGGCGAGGAGCTCACGATCCGGCACCTGGTGATGCCGAATCACCTCGAGTGCTGCACGCTACCGGTGCTGAAATGGGTGGCCGAGAACATGCCGGACACTCCGGTCAACATCATGGACCAGTACCATCCGGACACCTTCTGCGACCCGGCGAGCCCGAAGTTCAATCCCAAGTACCGCGATCTCGCGCGCCGTGCCTCCCGCGAGGAGATCCGGCAGGCGTTCCGTTACGGTGCCGAGCTCGGGATCCGGTTCGAGGCGCTTTCCTACGAGAAGAACTCAACCGGCCTGCGGCTGTAACGGAACGCCAAGTCTTTAACCACTAAGGACACGAAGGACACAAAGGAAGGGCGAGAATTTGAAACGCTTCTTGCTTTCTTATCTGCGAACCCTTCGTGTCCTTTGTGTCTTTTGTGGTTCGGGAATTAAGCTGGAAAGCTGAAGGTCGGCAATGACGGTGTTGAGGAGCCGCCAAGACGCCGAGCAAAGGAAAGATTCAGCCACAGAGAGTACGGAGAACACAGAGGAAGAACAAGGAATCGATTCACGAGCCACGATCACGAGCCACCACTCACGGCCTTGTGGCCGCCGATAAGACGCTCAATCCAGCTTGGAAATCAAGCGATAGACCGCGAATAAAAATCCGAATCCGAAGTACAACCCCACCAACGCAACAAGGCTTAGCATCGCCAACTCGAAGGTGATCACCTTCATCGCCAACAGAAGAATAACCATGCCGGCGAGACCAGTAAACGAAACGACGATGCCGGCGACAACCTTTAGCGTTCTATGTCTTGGCATAGGCTATGCGGGCTGTCTCGATGACGCCTGAATGAATGAGCCTGACCACAGCGCTTAACTTGGCAATGGTTCGACGAATCGCGATCTAATACGGTAGGTCTGTCGCGCACCTGCGTCAACGCGCCCTCGAATCAAGGCGTTATGATCCAGTTCCGTAACCCGGTCAGCCGCGCGTTTCTTGTTTCAGTTCTCGCTCTTGTTTCCTTTTGACGTCTTCGCGTCTTGGCAGTCAATTCCTGCTTCGTTATTCCCTGGGGGCCTCGGCGGCTCTGCGGTGAAATGAGGGTCAGCCTGGCCGCTGGAGGTCGGCGATCACCGCGTTCAGGAAGCGCCCGGCTTCGCCTCCCGTCACCGCACGGTGGTCGAAGGTGAGCGAGAGCGGGAGCAAGCGGTGCACGGCGGGCTTGTCATTCGCCACCACGACCTGCTTGCTGATGCGCCCGGCACCCAGGATCGCCACCGTCGGCGGCAGGACGACCGGCGAGGCATAGCGCCCGGCGATCGAGCCGTAGTTGGAGAGCGTGATGGTATTCGCGCGCAGCTCCTCCGGCGGCACCTTGCGCGCCCGCGCATCCGCGACGAGCTTCGCAAGCGCGCGCTTGAGCTCATCGGGCTTGCGTCCTCCGCAGTCGCGCAGGACAGGCACGAGAAGGCCGTCGGGCGTATCCACGGCGATGCCGATGTCCACTTTCTTCAGCACCCAGCGGCCGATCTTCTCGCTGTCGTACCAGGCGTTGAGCGAGGGCTCTGCGCGGCAGCCGGTGACGAGCGCCCGGATCAGACGCATCATGGTGTTCGTGTCCGCGGGCCACGAATCGATGTCCGCATCGTCCATGATGGTCGCGGAGGCCACCTCGGCAGTCGCAAGCTCCATGTTCTGGGCCATGGCCCGGCGCACGCCGCGCATGAGCTCGATCGGCCCGATCTCGGCGAGGATCCGGGCCGCGCGCTGCACGTCGGCCGCCGTGATGAGGCCGTCCGCGCCGGTCGGCGTCACCATCGCCAGGTCCACGTTGAGCTTGCGGGCGAGCGCGCGCACCGCCGGCGTTGCCTTGATGCCCGCCGTGGCAGGGGACGGCGCGGCGGGGGCCTCGGCGACCACCTTCTGGCCGACTTCGACCTTGCCGACCACGGTACCGGCATCCGCAGCACCGGCTTCGCCCTCGAAGGCGACGAGAGGCGCGCCGATGTGTGCGATGTCCCCCGGCTTGCCGTAGAGCTTCACGATCTTGCCCGTGTAGGGAGCGGGAATGTCCACCACCGCTTTGGCCGTTTCGACCGATACCATCGGCTGGTCGGTCTTTACCTCGTCGCCGGCCGCGACGTGCCATTTCACGATCTCGGCCTCCTGCAGCCCTTCACCGAGGTCCGGGAGCTTGAATATCTTCATGACGAGGCCATTCTAGCCAAATTCCGTAACCACCAAGGACACGAAGGACACAAAGGAAGATAGGGGCTGAAAAACGATCTCGCGCGGTCCATATTTCGAAACCTTCGTGTCCTTTGTGTCCTTTGTGGTTCGGGAATTCCTTCAGCCGAAGGCGAGCACGTTCTTCGCGGCTTCCAGGATCCGCGCTTTCCCCGGCATGTAGTGCTGCTCGAGTCGCGGCAGGGGCACGACCACGTCGTAGGCGGTCACCCGGCGCACCGGGGCGAGCAGCGTGAGGAGGCCGTCTTCCGCAAGTCCGGCGGCGATTTCGGACGCGATGCTGCAGGTGCGCGGCGCCTCGGTGACGATCACGCAGCGGCCCGTTCTTGCGACCGAAGCGAGTATGGCGTCCATATCGAGGGGTTTGACCGTCGCCACGTCCATTACCTCGGCGGCAATCCCCTCCTCGGCGAGCGCATCGGCCGCCGCCAGCGTCTCGGGCACCATGCCTCCCCACGAAACGAGCGTGATGTCGGTGCCTTCCCGCAGCGTGTAGCAGACATCGAGCGGTGCCGCCTGTCCGTCGTCGGAAACTTCCTCCTTGAACAGGCGGTAGAGCCGCGTCGGCTCCAGGAATACGACCGGATCCGGGTCGCGGATCGCTGCCAGCAGCAGTCCATACGCCCGGCGCGGAGAGGAGGGATAGACTACGCGGATGCCCGGGATGTGCGCATAGATCGCCTCGGGGCTCTCCGAATGATGCTCGGGGGCGTGGATGCCCGCCCCGCAAGGCATGCGGAGCACCATCGGGCACGACAGGCGGCCCTGCGTGCGATGGCGCATGCGCCCGGCATGGTTGAGGATCTGGTCGATCGTGGCGTAGCCGAATCCCGCGAACTGCATCTCGGCCACCGGCCGCAGCTTTTCGACGGCCATGCCGATCGCCATGCCGGTGATGAGCGCCTCCGCGAGCGGAGTGTCGATCACGCGCTCGGGGCCAAATCGCCCGAGCAGCCCCTGCGTCGCTCGGAACACGCCTCCGTCGGTACCGACGTCCTCGCCAAGCACGACGACGCTTTCATCGTCCTGCAACGCCCGCGCAAGTGCGAGATTGACCGCCTCAACGAGCGTGATCTGCGCCATCGCTTTCAGCGGGTAATGGGTGACGGGAAATGGGAAATGGACAAGGAGCGATGTTCATGGTGGAAGGCAACCACGCGTTACCCATTACGCATTACTCTTCACGATCCGCAAGGGCCTGCGCACGCTGGGCCGCAAGGGCGGCCGGCAGCGTCGCGTACATGTGGTCGAACATCTGTTCGGCTCCCGGCGCGGGCATATCGAGAAACGCCTGGGCCGCGGCCTGCACTTCCTCGCCGCACTCGCGCAGCAGCTTCTCTTCCCTTGCCTTGTCCCATACGCCGCACGCCCCGAGGTAGGCCCGCAGGCGGGCGACCGGGTCGAGCTTCCATGCGGCCTTGACCTCCTCGGGATCGCGATACCGCGAGGCATCGTCCGCGGTCGTGTGATCGGAGAGCCGGTAGGTGATGGCCTCGATCAGCGTCGGGCCGGCTCCGGAGCGCGCCTTGGCGAGCGCGCGGTCCACCGCGTCACGCACGGCGATGACATCGTTGCCGTCCACCTGCAGGCCCTCGAATCCCGCGGCTACCGCCTTTTGTGCGAGCGTCTCGCTCGCGCTCTGCGCGCTGCGCGGCACCGAAATCGCCCACTGGTTGTTGGCGACGACGAACACGAGCGGCAGCTTCCAGACGCCTGCGGCGTTGATGCCTTCGTAGAAATCGCCCTTGGAAGTCGCCCCGTCGCCCAGCACGCAAACTGCAACGCGCTTTTCGCCCCGCAGCCTCATCGCGTAGGC
This sequence comes from Betaproteobacteria bacterium, assembly GCA_016868035.1. Lineage (GTDB taxonomy): Bacteria > Pseudomonadota > Gammaproteobacteria > Burkholderiales > SG8-41 > SG8-41. The sequence goes on from VGID01000051.1 coordinate 5,149, forward strand.
CGCACCCACTGCGTGCGTGACGTGCGCGGCGATGGTGACGCAGATCGGAAAGTCCTTTCGCGGCCCCGAAAAATTACTCCCGCGCTCGTCCCCGCCCCAATAGACGAACAGCTCCTTCAGCGTCACGCCGCGGATCAACTGGATGCCGTTTTCGCGGTAGGTCATGAGCAGCACATCATCCGCATCCATTGCGGTGCCGATCGCGGCCTGGATCGCCTCGTGGCCGAGCAGGGAGGCGAAGGTATTGATCTGTCCGGTGCGCTGCAGCGCAATCGCCTTCGCGTCATAGGCGCGCATGAGCGCCATCCAGCGGTAGAGCGGGATCAGCTCCTTCGGGTCGCGCGCGAACCCGGGCGGCGACTGCACGAGCTTGCCTTCCGGGTCGAGGTATTGCGAGTAGCGAATTTCGAATTTAGCGACGATCGTCATTCAAGAAGAATGGAGCCGCGGATAAACGCGGATACACGCAGATCGCTTCAAGCACATCTCACGCGTAACTCAGCCGCCGATGCGCGCCGATATCAGCGATCCTGAACTCAAGATTACAGCAGAAACGCGTTATCCGAAAACTGGCCGTATTTGACAGTCAACAGGCGGCAACTTAGGCTCGCTGCGTTACGGGGAGGGGCCGAGCGCGATCCGGTACGGTTCGTAGACCGTGTCCTTCATTTCTCAAGTGCTGTCCTTGTAACCCATTACTGGGTTTCCTACTTTCGGCGTTGATCGGCGTCCATCGGCGGCTAGAACCTATTTCATATATAGGCACGTGTGCGACGGAGGCGATGTGGGATGCAGTTCAAGGAGGAGGGCCCGAAGGAATATGTCGATATTTCGAGGGTCCCCGACGAAGAAATGCGCCCGGATCGCCCCGTCCCTGCGGGTTGCGGCCAGGACGGCCGGCTGCGTCGTTGCCCTCCTGGACCATATCGACATATGGCCTTCGTCGGGCGCCTTGCATCCGGTCCGTCCTGGCCGCAACGCATCACGCGCCTATATATGAAATAGGTTCTAGATGAAACTTGGTTTTTTCACCATGCCCATGCACCCTCCGGGGCGGAACTACACGCAGACGCTCAAGGAGGACCGGGAGGCGGTGTTGCTCGCGGACCGTCTCGGCTATGCAGAGGCGTTCATCGGCGAGCATGTGACCGATGTCTGCGAGTCGATCACGTCGTGCCTCACGTTCATCGCCAGCGTTGCGCACGAAACGAAAAGCATCCGGCTGGGCAGCGGTACCGTGAACTTGCCCAACAACCATCCCGCGCAGGTCGCCGCGCACGTGGCAATGGTGGACCACATGCTCGAAGGCCGCTTCATCTTCGGCATCGGACCGGGCGGGCTGCGCTCCGACATGGAGGCCTTCGGCAATCTCGACCGCGACCGCAACGCGATGTTCGTCGAGGCCATAGACCAGATCTTCGCGATCTGGGCGGGAGACGCGCCGTATAACCTCAAGGGGCAGTTCTGGGATATCACGACGGAGCGCACGCTGATACGCGAGGCGGGGCAGGGGGTGATGATGACGCCTTTCCAGCAGCCGCATCCGCCCATCGTCGTGACCGTGATCGTGCCGCACTCGAAGGGGCTGGTATCGGCGGCCCGGCGCGGCTGGACGCCCATTTCGGCCAATTTCCTGCAGCCGGTCTGGGCGGCGACCCATTGGCCCATGTACGAGCAGGGGTGTGCCCTCTCCGGACGGCGGGCCGACCCCGCGGACTGGCGCGTATGCAAGAGCATCTTCGTTGCCGACGATGATGCGAGCGCGCGGCGATACGCGAAGAGCGTGGACGGCCCGTACGGCTTCTACTACTGGAACCTCCTCACCAAGCGGCGCGCCCATGGCAGCGTCGACATCTTCAAGCACGACCTCGCCCTTGCGGACGCCGCCGTGTCGGTGGAGTATGTCCTCGACCGGCTGGTCATCTGCGGCAGCGTGTCAGCCGTCGTGGACCAGCTGCTCGCGTTCCGCGAGACGGTCGGTGATTTCGGGACACTGCTCTACGCAGGCCATGACTGGGGCGACCCGCGGCTTGCCCGCCGCTCGATGGAGCTGATGGCGGAGAAAGTGATGCCCGCGGTCAACGCCGCGATCGGCAGCTCGTCGCGCGCCGCTTGAAACCGGAGATCCGGTCAGCTTGCGTCTCTTCTGCGCCGCTGCCGCCTGCATTCGGCGCATTTCCGCGTGTTGCAGGTGCCGGCCGCGACGGGGGTCCGCCCGTCAGGCGGCGAACAGGTCCACGAACTCATGGACCGGGGTGCCTTCGAGCCGTTCCTGATTCTGGCACAATTCGAATATCTCCGCCTGCTTCTTGGACGGGAAGCGCCGGGCCAGGTTGGTGCGGAACTTCGCTTCGAGCAGCGGCACCCCTTCCTCGCGGCGGCGCCGGTGGCCGACGGGGTACTCGACCGCGACTCTATCGGTCTTCCCGCCGTCCTTGAAGAACGCCTGCACGGCGTTCGCAATCGAGCGCCTGGCCGGATCGAGATAGGCGCGAGTCCATTGCTTGTTCTCGACGCACGCCATCTTCGCCCGCAGCTTGTCGATTCGCGGATCCGCTGCCGCCTCATCCTCGTAATCGGCCGCCGTGAGGCTGCCCTTGATGAGGCCGACCGCCGTCATGTACTGGATGCAGTGGTCGCGGTCCGCCGGGTTGTGCAGCGGCCCCTTCTTGTCGATGATGCGGATCGCCGACTCGTGCGTGGTGATGACGACCTTCTTGATCTCGTCGAGCCGGTCCTTTACCTGGGGGTGCAGCCGGAGCGCCGCCTCCACCGCCGTTTGCGCGTGGAACTCGGCGGGATAGGAGATCTTGAACAGCACGTTTTCCATGACGTAGGACCCGTAACGCCGCTTGAAGCGGAACGGCCTGCTGCGGAACAGCACGTCGTAGAAACCCCACGTCTTTGCGGTGAGGGCCGAGGGATAGCCCATCTCGCCCTTGAGCGCCATCATCGCGAGCCGAACCGCGCGGCTCGTGGCATCGCCCGCCGCCCACGACTTGCGCGAGCCCGTATTGGGCGCGTGGCGGTAGGTGCGCAGCGCCTGGCCGTCCACCCACGCATTGGAGAGGGCATTCGCGATTTCCCCATGGCTGCCGCCCATCATGTGGGTGACGACCGCGGTGGAGGCGACTTTCACCAGCACCACGTGATCGAGCCCGACGCGATTGAAGCTGTTCTCGAGCGCGATCACTCCCTGGATCTCGTGCGCCTTGATCATCGCTGTGAGCACGTCGTGCATCGCGAGCGGCGCCTGGCCGTTGGCGATGCGCGTTCTGGAGAGCCAGTCCGCGGTGGCGAGTATTCCGCCCAGGTTGTCGGACGGATGGCCCCATTCCGCGGCCAGCCACGTGTCGTTGAAATCGAGCCAGCGGATCATCGCCCCGATGTTGAAGGCGGCGGTTACCGGGTCGAGCTGGAACGGCGTTCCGGGAACCTTCGCTCCGTTCGGGACCACAGTCCCCGGGACGACCGGCCCGAGCAGCTTCGTGCAGGCCGGATACGCGAGTGCCTCTAGCCCGCAGCCGAGCGTGTCCATCAGGCACAGCCGCGCGGTGTTGTAGGCTTCCTTGCTCTTGATCCGGTAACCGACGACGTAGTCGGCGATGTCGAGCAGCGCCTTGTCGGGCTTCGGGCGGACGTTGGAAATATGTGTGCTCATCTTTTCGAAACTGCGTGACTGAAAAAACGTGACGAATCTGGCGTGACGCGAGACTGCGTGACGTGTAAGAGCGTGCTTACAAAGCGTAAACCACGTTTCACCATGTCACGCATGTCCATGTCACGAATTATCATGTCACGCTGCAGCGGTTACGTTCTATCTTTCATAGGAACGAACTTGCGGGGCTCCGGGCCGGTGTAGATCGCGGTCGGCCGGATGATCTTGTTGTCGATGCGCTGCTCGATCACGTGCGCTGCCCAGCCGCTGGTGCGCGAGATCACGAAGATCGGCGTGAACATCGGTGTGGGCACGCCCATACGGTGGTAGGACACGGCCGAGAACCAGTCGAGGTTGGCGAACATTTTCTTCTCGCGCGCCATCACCGTCTCGATCGTCTCGGCGATGTCGAACATCTTCATGTCCTTGACATCCCGGGACAGGCGCCGCGCGACTTCCTTGATCACCTGGTTGCGCGGGTCGGCGATGGTGTAGACGGGGTGGCCGAAGCCGATCACCACTTCCTTGGCGGCGATGCGCTTCACGATGTCGCCCTCGGCCTCCTCGGGGCTCTGGTAGCGGCGCATGACCTCGAACCCCATTTCGTTTGCGCCGCCGTGCTTGGGACCCTTCAGGGCCCCGATCGCGCCGGTGATCGCCGAATACATGTCCGCGCCGGTTCCTGCAATCACGCGCGCGGCAAACGTGGAGGCGTTGAATTCGTGCTCGGCATAGAGCACGAGCGAGATGTGCATGGACTTCACCCACAGCTCCTTCGGCGGCGCGCCGTGGAGCAGGCGGAGGAAATGCCCTCCGATCGAATCGTCGTCGGTTTCGGTCTCGATGCGCCGCCGGTTGTGGCTGTAGTGGTACCAGTAGAGCAGTATCGAGCCGAAGCGGGCCATCAACCGATCGGCGATGTCGCGGGCTCCCTCGACCTTATGGTCCTCCTGCTCTGGCAACACGGTTCCGAGGATCGAGCAACCCGTGCGCATGACGTCCATCGGGTGCGCCGTGGCAGGGATGCGCTCGAGCACCTCGCGCACCGGCCCGGGCAGCCCGCGCATGGAGCGCAGCTTCGCCTTGTAGGCCGCGAGCCCGGCTCGAGTCGGCAGCGTGCCGTGGACGAGCAGATGGGCGATTTCTTCGAATTCGCACTGCTCGGCGACATCGAGAATGTCGTAGCCGCGGTAGTGCAGGTCATTGCCGCTGCGGCCGACCGTGCACAGCTCGGTGCTGCCCGCCGGCACGCCCGACAGTGCCACCGATTTCTTGGGTTTGAATGCGGGGGAAGCCTCGTCCTTGCTCATCGCTGTTCCTTATCTGGTGAGCAGTAAGCGGTAAGGGGTGAGCAGAGAACTTCCGCCTATCGGCACATCGGATCTTACCGCTTACCGCTTACCGCTTACCGCTTACCGCCGACCGCCTTCAGCCGAGAAGCTGCCGGATCGAATCGCGCTCCTCGTGCAGCTCCTTCAGCGTGGCGGCCATGCGGGCGCGGCTGAAATCGCTGATATCGAGGCCCTCCACGATCTTGTAGACTTCGTTGCGGCACACGCAGGGATAACCGTAGATCACGCCTTCGGGTATGCGGTAGCTGCCGTCCGAGGGGATGCCCATGCTGACCCAGTCGCTGTCGCGGGTGCCGAAAACCCAGTCGCGCACGTGATCCATGGCCGCATTGGCCGCGCTGGCGGCCGACGAAAGCCCGCGCGCGTCGATGATCGCGGCGCCGCGTTTCTGTATGGTCGGGATGAAGTAATCCTCGACCCACTTCTGGTCGTTGATCAGCTTCGCGGCCTTATCCCCGTCGACTTCCGTGTGGTAGAGGTCGGGATACTGGGTCGCGGAGTGATTGCCCCAGATCGTCATCTTGCGCACGCTGGCGACCGGCTTGTTGGTTTTCTGCGCGATCTGGGTGAGCGCCCGGTTGTGGTCGAGCCGCATCATTGCGGAGAAATTGGCGGGCTTGAGCCCCGGGGCATTCTTCATCGCGATCAGGCAGTTGGTATTCGCGGGGTTTCCCACCACCAAAACCTTGACCTCGCGCCGCGCCACCTCGGACAGGGCCTTTCCTTGCGGCGCGAAGATCTTGCCGTTCGCCTCGAGCAGATCCTTGCGCTCCATGCCCGGCCCGCGCGGCCGCGCGCCGACCAGCAATGCCACGTCGGCATCCTTGAACGCGACCATCGGGTCCGCCGTCGCTACCATGCCGGTGACCAGGGGGTAGGCGCAGTCGTCGAGCTCCATCATCACGCCCTTGAGCGCCTTCTGCGCCTTTTCGTCCGGGATCTCCAGCAGTTGCAGGGTGACCGGCTGGTCCCTGCCGAGCATCTCGCCGCTCGCGATTCTGAACAGCAGGCTATAACCGATCTGGCCCGCGGCGCCGGTGACCGCAACCCGCATGGGACGTTTCATGAGCTGGACTCCTGAGATACGGAAAATGGTCCTGGGAAGGAGGCACAACCGGGCGGGTGACAGGCGCGCGTGTGCTCGTTCGGGTGCCGATGATAGCGAACCCAGGCCCACGGTGACAAGCCGACTGCGGTGCCGGTGCGCCGCAGCAGGATTACCGGGAAGCATGGCTCAATTCGGAGGCCAACCGCTCACTTATGCGGTGCAGCGAAAACTGCTAAAATTTCAACAAGAAGACTTGCGCAAGGTGCGCGCGGATCGGAGCAAGCTGCTGGATGCCGTTATGGTCGCAGACGGGTTCAAGGCCAACACGGCGCGATCACGCGGGGCAGGTTCTGGAACAGGGCCTCGTGTCCGGCCGGCGAGCAGGAATTTCCGGCCACGCGGCGATCTTCCTCCCGCGCAGGTGGTATACGTGCCATCCTCGGACAGGTGTTGCTGACCGGCCTACTGGCTGATGGTTAAACCGCGCCCGAAGTACCTCAATCTGTTTCAGATCCGGTTGCCGGTGCCGGGCTGGGTGTCCATCCTGCACCGGGCCAGCGGCGCCGTGCTGTTTCTGCTCCTGCCCCTGATCCTGTACCTGTTCCAGCTGAGCCTGGATTCTGCGCCGGGCTTCGACGCCATGAAGGGCGCACTCGGACATCCCTTGATGAAACTCGTGCTGATCGGCCTGCTGTGGGCGTACCTCCACCACCTGTGTGCGGGGATCCGGCATCTCGCGCTCGATTTGGACTACGGCACGGAACTGCCCGCGGCTCGCGCAAGCGCCAGGGCGGTGCTGGTGGTGAGCCTTGCGCTCACCCTCGTGGCGGGAGTGTGGCTATGGTAAGGCGCGAGGTGGTTGGAGCACGCTACGGGGTGCGGGACTGGCTGGCGCAGCGCGTGACCGCGGTGGTGATGGCGGTCTATACGCTGCTCGTGCTCGCGGTCTTCGTGTCCGTTCCGGTCGTGGACTACTGGCATTGGAAATCTCTCTGGGAACTCGCCGTGATGCGCTACGCGACGGTGCTCTTTCTGCTGAGCCTTTATCTCCATGCCTGGATCGGGGTGCGCAACATCTTCATGGATTACATCCAGGACCCGGGGCTGCGGCTCACGCTCTACACGATCGTAATCGCCGCGCTGATGTCTTATGCGGTGTGGTCGGTGCAAATCCTGTGGGGTGTCTGAATGAGCCTTCCCGTCAGGAGCTTTGACGCGTTGATCGTCGGCGGCGGCGGCTCGGGGCTGCGCGCGGCCCTGGAGCTCGCGCGCGCCGACCTCAAGGTCGCGGTCCTGTCCAAGGTTTTCCCGACGCGCTCCCACACGGTGGCCGCGCAGGGCGGCGTCGCGGCCGCGCTTGGCAACGTCGAGGAGGACAACTGGCACTGGCACATGTACGACACCGTCAAGGGCTCGGACTATCTCGGCGACCAGGACGCGATCGAGTTCATGTGCCGCAAGGCGAACGAGGTCGTCTACGAGCTCGAGCACTACGGCATGCCGTTCGACCGGCTGCCCAACGGCAAGATCTACCAGCGCCCGTTCGGCGGGCAGACGCGCAATTACGGCGAGCGCATGGTGTCGCGCTCGTGCGCCGCGGCCGACCGCACGGGGCACGCAATGCTGCATGCGCTCTACCAGCAGAACGTCAAGGCGCACACCCAGTTCTTCATCGAGTGGATGGCGCTTGATCTCGTGCGCGATGCACAAGGCGCCGTGCATGGCGTGACCGCGCTCGAAATGGAGACGGGCGAAGTGATGATCATTCAGGCGAAAGCGACGATTTTCGCCACCGGCGGCGCCGGGCGCATTTTCGCGGCCAGCACCAACGCGTTCATCAATACCGGGGACGGCCTCGGCATGGCGGCGCGGGCCGGCATTCCGCTCGAGGACATGGAGTTCTGGCAGTTCCACCCGACCGGCGTTGCCGGGGCTGGCGTCCTGATCACCGAGGGGGTGCGCGGGGAGGGCGGTTACCTGCTCAACAAGAGCGGCGAGCGCTTCATGGAGCGCTATGCGCCCAACGCAAAGGACCTCGCCAGCCGGGACGTGGTCTCCCGCGCGATGGCGACGGAGATCAAGGAGGGGAGAGGGGCTGGTCCGGAGGGCGATTACATTCTGCTCAAGCTCGACCATCTCGGCGAAGATGTCATCAACAAGCGGCTGCCGGGCATCCGCGAGATCGCCCGGAAATTCGCCAACGCCGATCCCGTGAAAGACCCGATCCCGGTGGTGCCGACGTGCCACTACCAGATGGGCGGCATACCGACCAATTACCATGGCCAGGTGGTGGTGCCGGGCAACGGCGAGCCCGAAGTAGTGGTGCCCGGCTTCTACGCGGTCGGCGAGTGCGCCTGCGTCTCGGTGCACGGTTCCAATCGTCTCGGCACGAACTCGCTGCTCGATCTCCTGGTGTTCGGCAAGGCCGCCGGCGAGCAGGTCATTCTTGACCTCAAGGCGGATGGCGGCGCGCCCCCAAGAGACTTGCCCAAGGATGCGGGTGATCGCACGCGCGCGCGGGTGGCGCGCCTCGACGGCCAGAAGAACGGCGAGCGCGTGGCCGACGTCGGAGCCGACATGCGCCGGGTCATGCAGCAGCATTGCGGGGTGTTCCGGTTTCCGGAGTTGCTGGCCGAAGGCGTGAAAAAGATCAAGGAGACCGCGGAGCGCGCGGCGCGCACCGAGATCAGGGACAAGAGCAATACGTTCAATACCGCGCGCGTAGAAGCCCTCGAGCTCGACAACCTGATCGAAACGGCGGTTGCGTCGCTCGTTTCGGCCGAAGCGCGCACCGAGAGCCGCGGCTCTCACGATCGCGCCGACTACAACGAGCGCGATGATGCGAACTGGATGAAGCACACGCTGTGGTACCGTGACGGCAGCCGCCTGGATTACAAGCCGGTGCACCTGCAGCCCCTCACGGTGGAACCGTTCAAGCCGAAGGCGCGCGTCTACTGACAGTGAACAGTAAACAGTGAACGGTATTTCGTGAAGATTTCGAAGATTACGGTCTTGTTCACCGCTCACCGTTCACCGTTCACTCTCTAACGGAGCCGGTAATGCGCTTTTCCATATACCGCTACAATCCGGAAGCCGACGACAAGCCGCGGATGCAGGACTATGACGTGGCGCTCGAGCCTGCCGACCGCATGCTGCTCGATGCGCTGGTGCGGATCAAGGCCCACGACGACACGCTCGCCTTCCGCCGCTCGTGCCGTGAAGGGGTGTGCGGCTCGGACGGCATGAACATCAACGGCAAGAACGGGCTCGCGTGCATCACGCGCATGGCCGATCTCAAGGAGCCGGTCGTGATACGGCCGCTGCCGGGCCTGCCGGTGGTCCGGGACCTGATCGTGGACCTGTCGCAGTTCTTCAAGCAGTACCATTCGGTGAAGCCGTATCTCGTCAACGACGATCCGCCGCCTGCGACCGAGCGCCTGCAGTTGCCCGGGGACCGCGACGCGCTCGACGGGCTCTACGAGTGCATTTTGTGCGCATGCTGCTCGACGGCGTGCCCCTCGTTCTGGTGGAACCCGGACAAGTTCGTGGGCCCCGCCGGGCTTCTGCAGGCCTACCGCTTCATCGCGGACAGCCGCGACCAGGCGACCAACCAGCGGCTCGACGATCTCGAGGACCCCTACCGGCTCTTCCGCTGCCACTCGATCATGAACTGCGTGGAAGTGTGCCCCAAGGGGCTCAACCCCACCCGGGCGATCGGCAAGATCAAGGAGCTACTCGTCAAGCGCACGGTCTGAAGGTAGAGCCATGGCCGAGATCGATCGCATACGATGGCGCTGCCGGCGGGGCATGCTCGAGCTCGATCTCATCCTGGAGCGTTTCCTCGAGCGCCACTTCGACCGGCTCGACGCCGAGGAGCGGCAGATGCTCTGTGACTTGCTCGAGCGGCCCGACCCCGAATTGCTGGAGCTGGCATTAGGCGGGAAGGCGCCCCCCGACCGCCGCTACCAGCCGCTGCTGGATTTGCTGCGCACGCAGTGAGAGCCTGCAAGTTACAGTACAACATGAGATAAGTTACGCAACATTATGATTATACGGAGACAATAATGCCAGAGAAGCTCGCGACCCTGTCCTTCAGCGACGGCACGCCCTCTGTGGACCTCCCGGTGTTTACCGGGACGGTCGGCCCGGACGTGGTCGATGTGCGCGCCCTTTACTCAAAGACCGGGAAGTTCACCTACGACCCGGGCTTCATGTCCACGGCGAGCTGCCGCTCGAGCATCACCTACATCGACGGGGATCAGGGCATCCTGCAGTACCGCGGCTACCCCATCGAGCAGCTTGCCGAGCACTGCTCGTTCCTGGAGGTAGCGTACCTGATCCTGAACGGCGAGCTGCCGAACAAGAAACAGCTCCAGCAGTTCGTGGGCATTATCGTCCATCACACCATGGTGCACGAGCAGCTCTCGCGCTTCTACACCGGGTTCCGGCGCGACGCCCATCCGATGGCGGTACTGTGCGGCGTCGTCGGTGCGCTCTCCGCCTTCTATCATGACTCGATCAACATCCGCGACGAGCGCAGCCGCGAGATATCGGCGTTCCGTCTCATCGCCAAGCTCCCGACGATCACGGCCATGACCTACAAGTACAGCGTGGGCCAGCCGTTCATGTACCCGCGCAACTCGCTCACCTACGTCGAGAACTTCCTGCACATGATGTTCGGGGTGCCGTGCGAGGAGTACAAACCGAACCCGGTGCTCGCGCGCGCGATGGAGCGGATACTCATTCTGCACGCGGATCACGAGCAGAACGCCTCGACCTCGACCGTGCGGCTGGCGGGGTCCACCGGCGCCAATCCGTTCGCGTGCATCTCGGCGGGCATCGCGAGCCTGTGGGGCCCTGCCCACGGGGGCGCGAACGAGGCGGTGCTGAAGATGCTCTCGGAAATTGACGACGTGAAGAACATTCCCGGCTTCATCAAGCGCGTGAAGGACAAGGATGATCAGGCGATGCTGATGGGCTTCGGCCACCGCGTCTACAAGAACTACGACCCGCGCGCCAAGATCATCCAGAAGACCTGCCACGAGGTGCTCGAGGAGCTCGACCTCAAGGACGACAAGCTGTTCAAGCTCGCCATCGCCCTCGAGAAGATCGCGCTCGAGGACGAATACTTCACCAAGCGCAAGCTCTATCCGAACGTGGACTTCTATTCGGGCATCGTCTACAAGGCGCTCGGGATTCCCGTCAGCATGTTCACCGCGATCTTCGCGCTCGCGCGCACCGTCGGATGGATCGCGCAGTGGAAGGAGCTGATCAGCGATACCGACCAGAAGATCGGGCGCCCGAGGCAGCTGTTCGAGGGCGCGACGCGCCGCGACTTCGTGCCCATGGCGTCGCGCAAGTAGCGTCGTGTTGAATGCCGAGTGTTTAGAACCTATTTCATATATAGGCGCGTGATGCGTTGCGGCCAGGACGGACCGGATGCAAGGCGCCCGACGAAGGCCATATGTCGATATGGTCTAGGAGGGCAACGACGCAGCCGGCCGTCCTGGCCGCAACCCGCAGGGACGGGGCGATCTGGGCGCATTTCTTCGTCGGGGACCCTCGAAATATCGACATATTCCTTCGGGCCCTCCTCCTCGAACTGCGCCCACATCGCCTCCGTCGCACACGCGCCTATATATGAAATAGGTTCTAGTTGAAACCGATACGTCCTTAACTCAACACTTAGAACTCGAGACTAAACACTGAGGTCATCATCGTGATGAAGCAAATGCTCGGCAATTCCTACCTGTTCGGTGCCAACGCGCCGTTCATCGAGGCGCTCTACGACGCCTACCTGAAGGATCCGGCGGCGGTCGAGCCGCGCTGGAGGAGTTACTTCGACGAGCTGCAGAAGCTCGATGACGGCGCGCCCGACGTCTCGCATCTGGAGGTGCAGGAGCGTTTTGCGCGGCTCGCGAAGGAGCGCGGCGCGGCGGCGGCCACCGTCAGCGCGCGCCCGCAGCTGCGCGACAAGCAGTTCGGGGTGCTGCAGCTGATCTCGGCCTACCGCTTCCAGGGCGTGCGGCACGCGAGCATTGACCCCCTCAACCGCCAGGAACAGCCCGAAATAGCGGAGCTCGACCCTGGATTCTGGGGGCTCGGCGAGGCTGACATGGGGACGGTGTTCAACACCGGCACGCTCGTTGCGTCCCGCGAGATGAAGCTCGCGGACATCATCGCGTTTCTCAAGGACACGTACTGTGGCGCGATCGGCACGGAGTACATGTACATCACGGACATGGCGCAAAAGCGCTGGGTCTCGGAGCGGCTGGAAAGCATCCGCGCCACGCCGAGCTACGACGGTGATTACAAGAAGCACATTCTCGAGCGCCTCATCGCCGCCGAGACTCTAGAGAAGTACCTGCATACCAAGTATGTCGGACAGAAGCGCTTCTCACTCGAGGGCGGGGAGTCGTTCATCCCGCAGCTCGACTGCCTGCTGCAACGCGCCGGCAGGGCCGGCGTGCAGGAGATGGTGATCGGGATGGCGCATCGCGGCCGGCTGAACGTGCTGGTCAACGTCATGGGCAAGATGCCCCAGAGACTGTTCTCCGAGTTCGAGGGCAAGGACGCCGACGAGCTGCTCGCGGGCGACGTGAAGTATCACCAGGGATTTTCGACCAACGTCACGACCCCGGGCGGCCCGATGCACGTGACGCTCGCCTTCAATCCCTCGCATCTGGAAATCGTCAACCCCGTGGTGCAGGGGTCGGTGCGCGCGCGCCAGCACCGCCGCCGCGACTTCAAGGGCGACCAGGTGCTGCCGGTGCTGATCCACGGCGATGCCTCGTTCGCCGGTCAGGGGGTGGTGATGGAGACGCTCAACCTGGCGCAGACCCGCGGCTTCGGGGCGGGCGGCACCGTGCACATCATCATCAACAACCAGATCGGCTTTACCACGTCCGACCTGCGTGACGCCCGCTCCACACTGTATTGCACGGATGTCGCGAAGATGCTGGAAGTGCCGATCTTCCACGTCAACGGCGACGATCCCGAGGCGGTGTGCCTCGCGACCGAGATCGCGCTCGACTACCGCATGAAGTTCCACAAGGACGTCGTGGTGGACCTCGTGTGCTACCGGCGCCTCGGCCACAACGAGCAGGACGAGCCGATGGTGACGCAGCCTTTGATGTACAAGAAGATCGCGAAACTTCCGACCACGCACAAGCTCTACGCCGCGCGGCTCGAGAAGGAGGGCGTGATCAAGGAAGGCGAGGCGCAGGAGATGGTCGAGACGCTCCGCGCCGCCCTCGACAAGGGCCATCACACCAACAAGACGATCATGTCGAACTATCGTCCCCCGTTCGAGATCGACTGGAGCAAGTACCGGGGCGTCAAATGGAACGAGCACGACGACACGCGCCTGCCGATCGAGCTGCTGAAGGAACTGGGGGAGCGCATCACCACCGTCCCCGAGAACATCAAGCTGCATCCGACGGTACAGAAGGTCATCGAGAACCGGCGCCTCATGGCGCGGGGCAAGCTCCCGCTCGACTGGGGCATGGCCGAGCACCTTGCCATCGCGACGCTGCTGCACGAAGGCCACTCGGTGCGTGTCTCGGGGCAGGACAGCGGGCGCGGCACTTTCTTCCATCGCAACGCGGTGCTCCACGACCAGAGCCGGGAGCGCTGGGACCAGGGCTCCTACATTCCGCTGCAGCATGTGAGCGAGAAGCAGGGCGACTTCCTGGTGATCGACTCGCTCCTGTCGGAGGAGGCGGTGCTCGGCTTCGAGTACGGCTACGCGACCTCCGCGCCGAACGAGCTGGTGATCTGGGAAGCGCAGTTCGGCGACTTCGCCAACGGCGCCCAGGTCGTGATCGACCAGTTCATCGCCTCGGGCGAGGCGAAATGGGGCCGGCTGTGCGGGCTCACGCTGATGCTGCCGCACGGCTACGAGGGTCAGGGGCCCGAGCATTCCTCGGCCCGGATCGAGCGCTACCTGCAGCTTTGCTCGGACTACAACATGCAGATCTGCGTACCGGCGACCCCGGTGCAGCTCTACTATATGCTGCGGCGCCAGATGGGCCGGCCGTACCGCAAGCCGCTCATCCTGTTCACGCCGAAGAGCCTCCTGCGGCACAAGGAATCCGTGTCCCCGCTCGAGGAATTCGCCGAAGACCGGTTCCGGCCCGTCAACGAGGACTGGGACGCGAAGGAGATCGATACCGCCAGCGTGCAGCGGGTCGTGTTCTGTACCGGAAAGGTCTATTACGATCTGCGCGCCGGTCGCAAGTCGCACGGCAGCAAGGACCTGCCGCTGGTGCGCATCGCCCAGCTCTACCCGTTCCCGCACGACGATTTCGCGGCGCAGATCGAGCGCTACAAGAAAGCGACCGAGATCGTGTGGTGCCAGGAGGAGCCGCGCAACCAGGGCGCCTGGCACCGCATCCAGCACTACCTGCTGCGGCACATGCTTCCACACCAGAAGCTGATCTACGCGGGCCGCCCGTCATCGGCGTCCCCCGCGGCGGGCTACAAGCTGCTGCACGACAAGCAGCAGAAGGAGCTCGTGGATACCGCGCTCACCGTGGGCGCCGGCTCGGAAGCGGATGGGGTCAGTTAGCGCGCCGGAGCCCACATGCTGATCGAAGTCAAAGTACCGCAGCTCTCCGAATCGGTCGCCGAGGCGACGCTGCTCACCTGGCACAAGAAGCCGGGCGACGCCGTCAAGCGCGACGAGAACCTGGTGGACATCGAGACGGACAAGGTGGTGCTGGAGATGCCCGCTCCCGATTCGGGTGTGCTCACCAAGATCATCAAGGGCGACGGCGGCACCGTGGTGAGCAACGAGATCATCGCGCAGATCGACACCGAAGCCGCTGCGGCCAAAGCAGAAGAGAAGACGAAGCCCGAGCCTCTGAAGAAGGCAGCAGGAGCGGCGACGAAGCCGGCGGCGGAAGCGAAGGCGCCGCCGCAGCCCGCGGCAGCGCCAAAAGCCGAAAAGAGCGCGGGCGCACCAATGATGCCAGCGGCGCAAAAGCTCGCGGCCGAGAAGCAGGTCGACACGTCCGCCATCGCGGGCACCGGGCGCGGCGGGCGCGTCACGAAGGAAGACGTGCTGCACGCGGTCGAGGGTGGAGAAAAGGCCCGCGCCCCGGCGCCCCAGCGCGCCCCAGCGCCGTCGGTGGACCTCGGCGCTCTCGGCGAGCGCCCCGAACAGCGGGTGCCGATGTCGCGGTTGCGGGCGCGCATCGCCGAGCGGCTGGTCGAGTCCCAGCGCAACGCGGCGCTGCTTACCACCTTCAACGAAGTCAACATGCAGCAGGTGATCGATCTGCGCGACCAGTACAAGGAGCGCTTCGAAAAGGTGCACGGCGTGCGGCTCGGCTTCATGTCGTTCTTCGTCAAGGCCGCGGTCCACGGCCTGAAGAGGTTTCCGGTGGTCAATGCATCGGTAGACGGGACCGACATCGTCTACCACGGCTATTACGACATCGGCATCGCGGTGGCGAGCCCGCGCGGCTTGGTGGTGCCGATCATCCGCAATGCCGACCAGCTGGCGCTCGCAGAGGTCGAGAAGCAAATCGCCGACTTCGGCAAGCGCGCGCAGGAAGGCAAGCTTGCGATCGAGGAGCTCACCGGCGGCACGTTCTCGATCTCCAACGGCGGCGTCTTCGGCTCGATGCTCTCGACCCCCATCATCAATCCGCCGCAGAGCGCGATACTCGGCGTGCACGCCACGCGGGAGCGGCCGGTGGCGGAGAACGGGACGGTCGTGATTCGCCCGATCAATTACCTGGCGCTGTCCTACGACCACCGCATCATCGACGGGCGCGAGGCAGTGCTGACGCTGGTCGCGATCAAGGAAGCGCTGGAAGACCCGGCGCGCATGCTGCTGGACATCTGACGGCGTGAACCGTGAACGGTGAGCCGTGAATCGAACGCTGGAGTTCGCGGCTGAGCACTCGGATCACGGATCGCAGATCACGGATCACTTTTCATGAGCAAGGCTTTCGACGTAGTGGTGATCGGCGGCGGGCCGGGCGGGTATATCGCGGCGATCCGTGCCGCGCAGCTCGGGCTGCGCACGGCGTGCGTGGACGACTGGCAGACCGCGGAGGGCAAACCCGCCCTGGGCGGGACGTGCACGAACGTCGGCTGCATACCTTCCAAGGCCCTGCTGCAGTCCTCCGAAAACTATGAGCAGGCCGCGCATGCTTTTCCGGAGCACGGCATCCACGTCAAAGGCCTCGCGCTCGACCTCGAGCGGATGCTCGCGCGCAAGGACAAGGTGGTACGCCAGAACAACGAGGGCGTGACCTATCTCTTCCGGAAGAACAAGGTCGGGTTCTTTCACGGCCGCGGGCGCTTTTCGGGCGGCGGCGCGGAGGGCTGGCAGATCACGGTCGAGGGCAGGAACGAGGAGGCGCTCACCGCGAAGCACGTGATCGTCGCCACCGGTTCCAATCCACGCGCGCTGCCCGAGACGGCGTTCGACAACAGGCTCATCCTCGACAATGCGGGTGCGCTCGAGATCCCGGAGGTGCCCAAGCGCCTCGGCGTCGTGGGCGCGGGCGTGATCGGGCTCGAGATGGGCAGCGTGTGGCGCAGGCTCGGCGCCGAGGTCACGATGCTCGAGATGCTCGATACGTTTCTGCCGGCGGCGGACGAGACGGTGGCGAAGGAGGCCTGGAAGGTCTTTACCAAGGATCAGGGGCTGAACATCGTGCTCGGCGCGGCGATCGGCAGCGTGACGACCGGCAAGAAGGGGGTCACGGTCGAGTACAGCACGAAGGCCGGCAAGCACAAGCTCGAATGCGAGCGCCTGATCGTGTGCATCGGGCGGGTCCCGAACACGGAGGGCCTCGGGGCGGAGGCGGTCGGGCTCCGATGCGACGAGCGCGGATCTATCGAGGTCGACGAGCACTGCCGCACGAACCTGCCCAATGTGTGGGCGATCGGGGACGTCGTGCGCGGCCCGATGCTGGCGCACAAAGCCGAGGAGGAGGGCGTCGCGGTCGCGCAGCGCATCGCCGGTCAGAGCGGGCACGTGGACTTCAATACGGTGCCCTGGGTGATCTATACCGCGCCGGAAATTGCATGGGTCGGAAAGACCGAGCAGCAGTTGCAGTCCGAGGGAGTGCGCTACCGTGCGGGGCAGTTTCCGTTCATGGCAAACGGACGGGCGCGGGCGATGGGCGACACCCGCGGCCTGGTAAAATTTATCGCGGATGCGGAAACCGACCGCGTGCTGGGCGTGCACATCATCGGGCCGATGGCCTCCGAGTTGATCGCCGAGGCGGTGGTGGCGATGGAGTTCCGCGCCGCGGCCGAGGACATCGCGCTCATCTGCCACGCGCATCCGTCGCTCTCCGAGGCGATGAAGGAAGCCGCGCTCGCGGTCGCCCGGCGTTCCCTGAACGTGTGAGCGAGACCCGGGTGCCCAGCCAGGACGGCCGCGACGGCCATTACGCGCTCGGCCTCAAGAGCGAGGATGTGGCGCAGTGGATCCGCCAGCACGCGCGCGAGCACGGTTTCGAGCTCGATGCGGCCCAGAATGACGCGCTGCGGTACATCGAGCGGCTCTACGAGGACCTCGCCGGTCTCGAGCGGCTGGAGGCCTCGCTCATTCGCATGTTCGCCAAGCGGCGGATCGTGCGCGGGATCTACCTGTGGGGAGGTGTCGGGCGCGGCAAGAGCTTCCTTATGGACAGCTTCCTCAACTGCGCGCCGGTGACGCGCAAGGTCCGGCTCCATTTCCACCGCTTCATGCAGGATATCCATCGCCGCATGAAGCTGCTGCAGGGACAGCCGGAACCGCTCGCGGCCATCGCCCGGGACATCGCCCGCGACTGCCGGTTGATCTGCCTGGACGAGTTCCAGGTTGCCGACATCACGGACGCGATGCTCATGCGGCGCCTGCTCGAGGGGATGTTCGCGGAGGGCGTGGTGCTGGTCACCACCTCGAACCTGCACCCCGACGAGCTCTACCTCCACGGCCTGCAACGCAGCCAGTTCCTGCCGGCGATCGATCTGATCAAGCAGAACATGGAGATCGTGGAAGTGAACGGCGGGATCGACTACCGGCTGCGCGAGCTCGTGAAGGCCGGCATCTACCATAGGGAGGCCGATGCCGAGGAACGCCTCGAAGAAGCGTTCCTCGGCATCGCGCGGCATGGCTCGGCCGGACCGCGTGCGCTGGACGTGGACGGGCACGTCGTTACCGCAAAGCGGCTTGCGCGGGGGCTGGCGTGGTTCGAGTTCGAGGAGCTGTGCGGCGGGCCGCGCGGAAAGGCGGATTACATCGAGCTCGCGCGCAACTTCCACACCGTGCTGCTTTCCGGAGTGCCACAATTCACTGCCGGAGAGGCCGACAAGCTGCGGCGCTTCATCTGGCTGGTGGACGAGTTCTATGACCGGCGCGTCAAGCTGATCGTCGCGGCGAAGGTGGCTCCGGAAGCGCTGTGCGAGCGGGTGGAGAACGACGCGCGCTTCCAGCGCGTGGTGGGTCCCGTCGAATTCGACCGTATCGTCAGCCGGCTTACCGAGATGCAGACGCGCGATTACCTCGCTCAACCGCATCTGCCGTGAAGGGGGAACCGATGGAGCAATTCAAGGCGTTCCGCGTATTCAGTGAGGGCGACCGCGTGCGCGGACGGCTCGTGCAGGCGACGCTGGACGAGCTCTCGCCCGGCGAACTCGTGTTCAAGGCCGCCTATTCGAGCGTGAACTACAAGGACGCGCTTGCCGCGACCGGTGCCGGCAAGATCATGCGGAGCTTCCCTCGCATCGGCGGGATCGACGCCGCCGGGACCGTGGTCACCTCGAGCGACGCGCACTTCCGCCCAGGCGACGAGGTGATCTGCACGAGCTACGATCTGGGCGTAGGACACGATGGGGGATACTCTCAGTACTGCCGCGTCCCCGCCGCCTGGGCCGTGCCGCTGCCCAGGGGGCTCACGCTCTACGAGGCGATGGCACTGGGCACGGCGGGCTACACGGCGGGGCTCGCGATCGAACTGCTCGAGCTGAACGGGCTCGCGCCCGCCAACGGAAAAGTACTGGTGAACGGGGCGACCGGTGGCGTCGCGAGCCTCGCGATCGACATGCTCGCGCCGCTCGGCTACACGGTCGTGGCCCTCACCGGAAAGGACAGCGAGCACGCGTTCCTGAAGAAAATCGGGGCATCGGAGATTGTTTCGCGCGGCACGCTCGAGATGGGCACGCGGCCGCTGGAGAAAGGATTATGGGCGGCGGCGTTCGACTCGGTCGGCGGCGAGAGCCTCGCATGGCTCACCCGCACCATGCAGCAAGACGGGCTTATCGCGAGCTTCGGAAACGCCGGGGGCATCGAGCTCAAGACCACGGTCCTGCCTTTCATCCTGCGTGGCGTGCGCCTCATCGGCGTCAATTCCGGCGACACGCCGATGCCACTGCGACGCAAGGTATGGGAGCGGCTGGCGGGGGAGCTCAAGCCACGCCACCTCGGGGACATCGCATACGCGATTACGCTCGAGGAGCTGCCCGGGTGCTTCGAGAAGCTGCTCAAAGGGCAGGCGCGCGGCCGCGCGGTGGTCAAGCTTTGATAAGGCGTGACGTGATAGAGCGTGACATGATACGGGGTGATTGAATTGACGCCCGCTGGATGCGATCGACCGCCTTTCACGCATCACCATGCCGCGATTAGCCAAGTCACGCCTTAGAGCCGTATCAAAAGGACCCAAAAAACTCGCAACCGCCGATGAACGCAGATGGACGCAGATAACAACAACTCTATGAACACCAGAAGGTGTTTTTGTCTTTCACCGGCGTGTATCGGCGTTTATCTGCGGTTAGCTGTTCTTGATTTTGTAGGTTCTAATCACGTGCCACATGGCGCACGGTGGCGATCGACCACGGGATGTGGCGCTGCATCGGGCCGAGCCCCGCGCGGGCGGAAGGCTTCGGGTAGGGCAGGCGCTTGTAGTCGAGCGGAGTTTTTTTTGACTCCCGAGAGCCGCTCGAGCATGAGAAAGCCGTAGGCT
>VGID01000052.1 GCA_016868035.1 Betaproteobacteria bacterium
AATCGGCCACCAGGTGGTGCATCGACTGGTGCGCCGAGCCCACATCCTGCGGGTGCACGCGCGCGGCCATCGGCTCCACGCTCTTGCGCTCTCCGGGGAGCATCAGCCCCCGCAAATACCAACGCGCTGGAGTAGCTCGATCCGCGTGCCCCAGCGCCTCGACCATCTTCCCGGCATAGCGTTCGAATCGCGATTCCACGCCCCTACCCATCGCCCACCTCCACGGTTACGATGAAAACCTAGCGACGGTACCACAAGCGCTAACACAGTACAATTAGGGAGTGCAGAAATGGGAACCTACAAGGAATTCCACAGGCGCTCGATCGAGCAGCGGGAAGAGTTCTGGGCCGAGCAGGCCAAGCTCGTCGATTGGCAACGCCCGTGCAGGCAGGTCCTCGATTACAGCCGGCCGCCGTTCGCGAAGTGGTTCGTCGGCGGACAAACGAACCTGTGCCACAACGCAGTGGACCGCCATCTTGCCGCACGCGGCGGGCAAAAGGCGCTGATCTACATTTCCACGGAGACCGGGCAGGAGCGGACCTACACGTTCCGCGACCTTCACAAGGAGGTCAACCGCTGCGCGGGCATGATTCGCTCGCTAGGGGTCGGCAAGGGCGACCGCGTGCTGATCTATATGCCGATGATCCCGGAGGCGGTGTTCGCCATGCTGGCGTGCGCGCGGCTGGGAGCGATCCATTCCGTCGTGTTCGGGGGTTTCGCCGCGCGCAGCCTCGCCGCCCGCATAGACGACGCCCGCCCGAAGCTCATGATCACCGCCGACGGCGGATTGCGCGGTGGACGCGCAATCCTTTATCAGTCCATGTTCAATGAAGCGATTCGCGTGTCGAAATCACCGCCGGCCAAGGTCGTCGTCTTTAACCGTGGTCTCGACAAGGAGCTCGGGTCCGTCGCGGGGCGCGACTGCGATTACGAGGAGCTGCGCTCGCGGCACATGGACGACGAGGTGCCCGTGACGTGGGTCGAGTCAAACGAGCCGTCCTACATCCTCTACACCTCCGGCACCACCGGGCAGCCCAAGGGCGTGCAGCGCGATACCGGGGGCTACGCCGTGGCGCTCGCCGCGTCGATGAAGCACATCTACTGCGGCAGCCCCGGCGAGACCATGTTCACCACCTCCGACATCGGCTGGGTCGTGGGGCACTCGTATATCGTGTACGGACCGCTGATCTACGGCATGACGAGCGTGATGTACGAGGGGCTGCCGATCCGCCCGGATGCGGGCATCTGGTGGAAGATCGTCGCGGACAACAAGGTGACGGTGATGTTTTCCTCGCCGACCGCGGCGCGCGTGCTGAAGAAGCAGGACCCGGCCTTTATCAAGCAACACGACATCAGTTCGCTCAAGCATCTGTTCCTCGCCGGCGAGCCGCTCGATGAGCCGACCCACCGCTGGTTCACCGAAGCGCTCGGCAAGCCGGTCATAGACCACTACTGGCAGACCGAGACTGGCTGGCCGCTGCTCACGAGCGCGCCGGCAGTGGAGAGGACGCCCGTCAAGCTCGGCAGCCCGGGCTTTCCCGCCTATGGCTACGATCTGAGGCTCTTGCGCGAGTCGGACGCGGGGGAGGCGAAGCCGAACGAGAAAGCGGTGGTCGCCGTCGTGCCGCCGCTTCCCCCCGGGTGCATGAGCACCGTCTGGGGCGACGACGAGCGTTTTGTCGAGACCTACTTCACGAGCTTCCCCGGCAAGCTCGTGTATTCGACGTTCGACTGGGGTATCCGCGACGAGGACGGATACCACTTCATCCTCGGGCGCACGGACGACGTGATCAACGTCGCCGGGCACCGCCTGGGCACGCGCGAGATCGAAGAGGCGGTGCAGGCCCACCCCAACATCGCCGAGGTTGCGGTCGTGGGGGTGGCGGACCCGCTGAAGGGGCAGTTGCCGCTGGCATTCGCGGTGGTGAAGGATGTCGCGAAGGTCGCGACACAGGAGTTGCGCGCGAGCCAGGAGAAGGAAGTCATGGACACGGTGGACCGGCAGCTCGGTGCCGTCGGACGCCCGTCGCGCGTGCATTTCGTGACGCTGCTGCCCAAGACGCGGTCCGGAAAATTGCTGCGCCGCTCGATCCAGGCGCTTGCCGAGGGGCGCGACCCCGGCGACCTCACCACGATCGAGGACGCCAGCGCCCTCGACCAGATTCGCGCCGCAATGCAGCCGGCGGTTCGCTGACGGGCAGGCGGTGACCCGTTTCGTCGCGGCGGAAATCAGCCAGTGGCGGGCGGTGGCCAAGACGGCCAACATCAAGGCCGAATGAGCCCCGGCGGCGGCTCAAGCCGCCGCGCCGAAATAGCGCCCCGGCGTGTTGCCGAAGGCGCGCCGGAACATGCTGATGAAGGCGCTCGGGCTCGCGTAGCCCAGGTCGAGCGCCACGCTCGTGACGGGCTCGCCGGCGGCGAGCCGCTTGAGCGCTTCCAGCAGCCGCGCTTGCTGGCGCCATGCCGAGAAGGACATCCCCGTGTGGCTGCGAAACAGCCGCGCAACGGTGCGCGGGCTCGCCCCGATGCGCCTTGCCCAGTCTTCGATCGTGTGCTCGAGGTCGGGCCGGGCGACGATCGCGTCGCAGATTATTTTCAACCGCGGGTGCTCGGGCGCGGGCAGGTGCAACGGCAACACCGGCAGCGCGTGGATTTCGTCGAGGACCAGGCGCATCATCCGGCCCGCTCCGGAATGCTCTTCGTAGAGCAGCGGCAATCCGGCGGCGCGCAGGATGAGCTCACGCAGCAGGGGCGAGACACCCACCGCGCAGCATTTACGCGGCAGTGAACGGGCGGCGCGCGCGGTGATGTTCACGCTGCGCATGCTGACCCGCCCGACCGCGCGCACCTCGTGATGGATGCCGGCGGGGATCCAGACCGCGCGCAGTGGAGGCACGATCCAGCTCCCGTCACGCGTCGTGACCGTGATGACGCCGGTGGAGGGGTAGAGCAGTTGCGCGCGCCGGTGGCGGTGGCTGGGGATGAGGAATCCGTCGGGGTAGTCGTTCGCGATCACCACCACCGGGCGCGGAGCGTTCGCGAAGATATCCGGGCTGATGTAGGGTTTCAGCGGATGTCCTGTTCGAGACATTTATTGTCAGTTTAAAGCAAGCCTGACAGGCGTGCGACAGGTATCATGCAGTTGACTGGCAACGAATTTCGCTCGGGAGGCGGCTTGCAGCAGACCCGGACCGCGCAAATGTTTCTCAATGTGGGCCACACGCTGGACCACTTGTTCCTGCTCATCTTTCCCACCGTCGTGCTGGTGATGGCGCCCGAATTCGGGCGCCCGTACGGAGAGATGCTGCAACTCGCGCTCGGGGGCTTCATCGCTTTCGGGGCTGGCTCGCTGCCCGCGGGCTGGCTTGCCGACCGCTGGAGCCGGCGCGGGATGATGGTGGTGTTCTTCACGGGTATCGGCGCGGCTTCGGTCGTCACAGGGCTCTCGCAGGCGTCGTGGCACGTCGCGCTGGGGCTGACCCTGGTGGGCACGTTCGGCGCGATCTACCATCCCGTGGGCATCGCGATGCTGGTCGCGGGGCGGGAAAAGGTCGGGCGCGTGCTCGGGGTGAACGGCGTCTTCGGCAATCTCGGTGTTGCGTTTGCGGCGCTGATCGCGGGCGCGCTTGCGCACTGGATCAACTGGCGCGCGGCATTCATCATCCCCGGGCTGATCGCCATCGGCGCGGGGATCGCATTTGCGCGCCTGGTACCCGCGGAGCCGCCCCTCTCCAGGGCGCCTGCACGTCCGTCCGGCGGCGGGCATGCGCGCCATGTGCTCGCGCGGGTGTTCGGTATCCTCATCATCGCAACGGTTTGCGGCGGCGTCATCTTCAACGCGACCACGATCGCCATGCCCAAAGTGTTCGACGAGCGGCTCACGGCGCTCACGCAAACGACGCTGGGCATCGGCGTGCTGGTGTCGCTGGTGTACACGTTTGCCGCAGGCGCCCAGCTCGTGGTGGGCCACTTCCTGGACCGCGGGTCCATTAAGCAGGTGTTCGTGCCGGTGGTGGCATTGCAGGTACCGCTGTTGCTGGCCGCCGGGTCGACCGAGAACTACCTGATGCTTGCGGTGGCGCTCGGGATGATGTTCTTCGTCTTCGGGCAGATTCCGATCAACGATGCGATGATAGCGGCGTACACTGACGAGCACTGGCGCTCCCGGGTGTACGCGCTGCGCTACGTGGTTTCCTTTGGCGCCAGCGCGGCTGCGGTACCGCTGGTCGCTTGGGCGCACGCGACGACGGGAGGATTCCAGCACCTGTTCCTGGTCCTTGGCGCGATGGCGGGCATCATGTTCGTCGCGGCCTCCCTGATGCCCGCGCACGTGCAGCAGCGGGCTCCTGCTTAGACGTTATCGAAGGAGCAAGTTGTAACCGCCGATGGACGCCGATTTGAGATCTTGACGTGCCTAGCGTCCAGGCGATGAATTTCTAGAATGCAAAGCGGCTCATGCCCCCATCCACGGGGATCACGGTGCCCGTGATGTAGCTGCCTCGCGGAGAGGCCAGGAAGACGACAAGGCCGGCAAGCTCGTCCGGCTCGCCGAACCGGCCCATCGGTATGTTCTCCCGGGAGAAGCGCGCGCGGTCCTCTTCCGTGGGATGCATGCGCAGGATCTGCTCGGTCACGATGCGGCCGGGCTGGATCGAGTTGATCGTGATGCCGTGCTTCGCCATCTCGCGCGAGAGACCCTTCGCCCATGCGTGCACCGCGGCCTTGGCGGAGTTGGCTGCGTTGATGCCGCGGGGCTCGGAGGTGCCGGTGATGTTGATGATGCGGCCCCATCCGGCCTTGACCATGCCGGGAACCAGCGCGTGGGAGAGCTCGCGCAGCCGGATGAAATTGACGAGCATCCCTTCCGTCCATTGCTCGTTCGTGGCTTCGAAAGGGAAGGGCCGGCTGCCGCCGGCGGCGTTCACGAGGATATCCACCCGCCCCAGGGCGTCGAGCGCAGAGCGTGCAAGCCGCTCGGCCGCGCCGTCCGCAGTCAGGTCGCACTCGAGTATCGGCGGCTCCGCGCCGCGCTGCGACACGATCTCCTGCGCCAGCTCTTCGAGCAGGTTCACGCGGCGCGCGGCGACCGCTACTCTTACTCCCTCGCGCGCGAGCCCGAGAGTGACCGCGCGGCCGATTCCACGCGAAGCGCCGGTGACGAGGGCGGTCTTGCCTGCAAGCTGAAGATCCATCAGAGCGTGAACCGTGATTCGAGGCTAAGAGCCGGTCACAAAATCAGGAAATATCAGCCGCAGGTAAACGCCGATCAAAATCGAGTAAGGCGTGAGCGGCAAGCAGCGGGCGGAAGAAACCTGAAATTGACATTCTCCTCACGGCTTGCCGCTTACCGGCTTTTTTATCTGCGTCCATCTGCGTTCACCGGGGGTTTCATGCTCTTCGGATCCTTGTGGTGCGGGCTCTAAAGAGCAAAGGGGGAAGCCTTCGCATCTCGGCAACGCCCGGGCGCTGGGCAGCGAACGCTTCAAGAACGAAGCCGAGGCAGCGCTGGAACGAACCCGCCGGCCTCCGAACCCGCGATCGCCTTACGGCTCAACAACTTTGCGGTAAAGATGCCACGTCGCGTGGCCCAATACCGGCAGGACCACGGCGAGGCCGATCAAGAACAGGATCGCCCCGGCAGCCAGCAGCACCACAACTATGAGTCCCCAGAGAGCCATCGTTAAAGGATTGGAGGTTACGGCTTTGATCGATGCGCAGGCTGCCGTTACGGCAGTTACCGGTCTGTCCAGGGCCAAAGGAAAGGAGACCACCGAAATCGCCAGCGCCGCGACGGCGAACAAGAACCCGAGACCACAACCATAGACTATCAGCGCACCGCCCCGTCGTGTTGTGAATACCTGGGTCACAAAGTCCGGGATCGAGTTCGGTGGAACTTCGCCGAACAGCCCAAAGTAGAGGAATTCCGCCATAAACAGCCAGGCGACATAGAGCAGCATCATCGCTACCGAAAGCGCAAGGATAGGAGCGAATGAGGAAGAATGGACAAAATCGAACGCTGAACCCCAGGTCGGGTCGAGCCCGCGCTCGCGACGTCGGCTCATTCCAAAAAGACCAACCGAGACTACGGGACCGAGAAACGTGAGGCCCGCGACCATCGGAAAGGCGAGATGCAGCAGATTCTCGCCGACCAGGACCAGAGTCAGGAGCAGGGCGAACAGCGGATAAATTACAATCAAGAACGCGATAATGCTTGGTTTTGCATTAAAGTCGTCGAAGCCTTCCTTCAGCGCCTGCCGGAGATCTTTCACGTCGATCTTGCGGATTCGGATCTCGCTCAGTCTGACCTGTATATCCCTGAAAGATTGTTCCTGAGCCATGACGAAACGGGCCTTTTCAAAGATTGGATGCGGCCACGATGCGGGCGGCCGAACCGGACGCTCCGGTGCTGGCCTGCCGGGTCGAACTCTGGATACTCAATTATAAGAAAAAGTATCGCACGTTGTCAGCGGTCGGAAAAATCGGAGAAACGGAGTCGGGTTCACATTTCGCCAGGTGGCGGAGAGGGCGGGATTCGAACCCGCGGTACGGCTTTCGCCGTACACACGCTTTCCAGGCGTGCGACTTAAACCACTCATCCACCTCTCCGGTGGCGCACATTGTACCAAATCGATGACGCCGTTTTCCCGTCGTCGGCGCGCGTAGAGGAAGCCATCATCCGCCGCCTGTGAGCACGAGCCTGATCTTGAGGTAGGTGAAGAGCAGCCACAGCAGGAAGACCAGCGCGGGTGTCAGCATCCAGATGAACCGGTCGAGCACGAACCGCGGCGCCAGGAACCGCGCCATTGCGAAGATCGGAGTGGTCACGATCTTCAGGATCGTGTACGGAATGTTCCTGTCGGGGTTGGCGCCGGCGAAGATATAAACGATACCCTGGCCGAGCAGGGCGAACCCCGCGACCTCGGTGAGCGCCTTCAATGCGATGACGAGTTCGAGCAAAGGCCGGAACCAGGCGGTCGTTGTCCAAGGATAACACGGCGTTGCGCGCGCTCTACTCCGACGCGGTGCCGGCGCGAGGTTCGGGCACGGGCCCAAGTTGCAGAGCCCGCGCAGCCGCGGGACAATTCCCGATTACACGGAGTTTCGGGCACATGTACCTCAGTCACTGGACGCATTTCTACCGCGGGCGGATCCTCGAGCGTTTGAAGCAGGAGGAAGGCGCGGTGCAGGCGTACCGGCGGGCGCTGCGGTCCAACCCGCGGTTCGCCCGCGCGGCGAGCGCGCTGGGGCACCTGTACGCCGGACGGCAGCAATACGCCGAGGCCGAGCGCTGGCTGATCGAGGGATCCCGGCTCGATACGCGGAACGCGAAGATCTTGTTCAATCTCGGCTACGTGCGCGACAGGATGGGACAGACGGAGCGCGCGATCGAGACTTTCAAGGAAGCGGTCCGGCTCGATCCCAAGCTCGACCGGGCCTGGTACGGGATGGGGCTGTGCCATGCCACCCTGGGACGCCACGAGGAGGCCGCCAAGGCGCTGGAGGAGGCAGGCGCCCTGCAGCCCATGAACGCGTTCGCCTGGTACCAGCTCGGCATGGCGTACCACGTGCTGCGCCAGCCGGACAAGGTCAAGGAAGTGGTCGAGCACATGTACCGCTTCAACCCGAGGATGACACGACAGCTCATCCGCGACGCGGATCGCAGCGACCTCGCGTACCTGGTGAAGGACCTGGTCGAGTAGCGCGCGCCGGCGGCGTCCGCCAACAAAAAGGCCCGCGGGAGCGGGCCTTTTTGCACTAGATGGAGCCTGGCGATCAGGTCGCTCGGGTGTCGATGTCCCCTGCCAGTCTCGGGTAGCGGACGTGCTCGATGAAGTCCTGCGTCTCCTTGTCAGGCGCGGGCGTGAGCAGGCTCACGATCACGATGGTGATGAACCCCGCCGGCATTCCGAACACGCCCGCCGAGATCGGGTTCATCTTGAACCACATGTACTCCGCGATCGGCCTCGTGATGCCGAAGACGTCGCGCAGGAACGGGTAGGTTACCAGCATGTAGTAGATGCACACGCCGAGCCCCACGACCATCCCGGTGATCGCGCCCCACTTGTTGGCCCGCTTCCAGAAGATCCCCAGCACCAGCGCCGGGAAGAACGCGGACATGGCGAGCGAGAACGCAGCACCGACCAGGAACAGGATGTGGCCCGGCTTGTAGGACGTCACCCATGCGGCGACGAGGGCCACCACCAGCAGCAGTGCCTTGGCAACGGTCACGCGCCGCTTGGTCGAAGCACTCGGGTCGATCATCTTGTAGTAGACGTCGTGCGAGAGCGCGTTGGCGATCGTCAGCAGCAGTCCGTCTGCCGTGGAGAGCGCCGCCGCGAGCCCGCCCGCCGCGACCAGCCCCGATATCACATAGGGCAGGCCCGCCAGCTCCGGTGTCATCAAGACGATCAGATCGCCGCCGATTCGCATCTCGGCGGCCTGCAGGATACCGTCGCCGTTGATGTCGGTGAACCGAATCAGATCCGGATCCACCGCCCGCCACGCCGCGAGCCATCCCGGTATGTCGGCGTGCTTGATGCCGACGATGTTCGTGTACACGTCGAACTTGGCGAGTACCGCGAGCACCGGTGCGGAGGTGTAGAGCAGGCAGATGAAGAACAGCGTCCAGAACACGGAATTTCTCGCTTCACGCACGCTGGGCGTCGTGTAGTAGCGCATCAGGATGTGCGGGAGCGCCGCGGTACCGAACATCATGCAGATCACGATCCCGAGGAAGTTGCGCCGTGCGACGTCGCGGGCCTCCTCATCCTTGCCAGGATAAGCCTCGGCGTGCTTGCGCAAGGGCGCCACGTGCGGGGCGAGGCCCCGGTCGGCAGTCCAGCGCTTCGTCGCTTCCTCGATGTCCTTCGGGTAGGCGGCGAGCGCCTTTTCCGCCCCGGCAACCTGGTCGGCGGGAGCGTTTGCCGCCTTGAGGTCGGAGAGCTGCTTCTCCAGCGCGGCCTTGCCGTCCGCAAATGATTTCTCAGGCGATTTCAGCGCCGCGGCAGCCGCGTCGGAACGGGACTTGGCGATCTTGCGAACCTCCGCTTCCTTGGGGTCGGCGATGATCTTCTTTTCCACGTCCGCCAGCCTCTGCATCACCAGGCCGTAGCCGAAATGCGGCACGGGGTTGCTCAGATGCTTCATGCCGAGCCAGATGATCGGGATCAGGTAGGCGATGATCAGAATCACGTACTGCGCGACCTGCGTCCACGTTACCGCCCGCATGCCCCCGAGGAACGAGCAGACCAGGATCCCCGCGAGGCCGACGAACACGCCGACACCGAACTCCAGCCCCGTAAACCGGCTGGTGATGAGGCCGACGCCGTAGATCTGCGCAACCACGTACACGAACGACGCCGTGATCGCGGAGATGACGCCGATCGTGCGCACGATGTTTCCACCGTAGCGCGCGCCGAGGAAGTCGGGCACGGTAAACTGGCCGAACTTGCGCAGGTAGGGCGCGAGGAACACCGCCACCAGCACGTAGCCGCCCGTCCAACCCATGATGAACGAGAGCCCGTCGTAGCCCGCCAAGTAGAGCGTTCCTGCCATCGCGATGAAGGAGGCCGCGCTCATCCAGTCGGCCGCGGTCGCCATGCCGTTGAAAAACGCCGGCACGCGGCGGCCCGCGACGTAGTACTCGGCGACCTCCGCCGTGCGGCTCATGATGCCGATCAGGGCGTAGAGGCCGATGGTCGCGAACAGGAAGGTGAGCCCGATCGCCTTACGCGGCAGGCCGAGCTGCTCGGCGATCGCGAGCAGGATGATGAAGGCGATGAATCCGCCGGTATAGATGGAATAGTATTTCTTGAGAGCCTGGTTGAAGGTTCTCTGACTGAATCCGGCGGCCTGGCTCATGATTCTTCCTCCTCATGCACGTTGTATTCGTAATCGAGCTTGTTCATGTAACGTGCATAGAACCAAATGATCAACACGTAGATGATCAGCGAGCCCTGCGCCGACATGTAGAAGCTGAGCGGCCAGCCGAAGAAGGTGATCTCGTTGAGCTCCCTCGCGTACCACCCCTGGATGTAGGTGACGACGAACCAGATCACCAACAGTACCGTGGTGAGAACCACGTTCTTGCGCCAGTATTCGCGATGTTTTTCCGTCAACTCCATGAATTTCCCCCTTTTCCGAGGTACTGCGAAATGATGGGAACCCCCAAAACGTAGCGGGGGCTTTTTGTTGTTTCCCCCGCGCTAATGCTAGTGAAAAATTCTTACAAAATCCTGAATCGGTGGTTTAAGATAGGATCCGGTTGCCATGCGGCGGCACGGCGCTTCGTTGCCAGCGAAGGCATCCGGAAAAGCATCATCCGTTCAGGCTGTTGCGGCTGAGGGTCCCGGGGGGGGTGTGCGGATACTGATCGGCGAGGACGACGCGGCGGTGGCCGAGGCGCTGCAATATTCGCTCACCCAGTCGGGCTACGCGGTGGATCGGGTCTCGCACGGGCCCGCCGTGCTTGAGGCGCTGAAGGACAACGTATTCGGACTCCTGATCCTCGACCTCGGGCTGCCCATGCTGGACGGGCTCGAGGTGCTGCGGCGGTTGCGGCGCCGCAACCACAGGCTCCCGGTGCTCATCCTTTCGGGACGCGAAAAAGCGGACGAGAAAGTGCTCGGGCTCGACCTGGGCGCCGACGACTATCTCGTCAAGCCGTTCAGCATCAACGAGTTGCAGGCCAGGGTACGCGCGCTGTTGCGGCGCAATCAGGAACACGCCGCGCAGCCCGTGATTTCGTACGCGAGGCTCAAATTCGATACCGTGACGCGCACGCCGAGCATCAACGGCCGTGTGCTTCCGCTCTCCCCGCATGAAATCGGCGTCCTCGAGGTGCTGATCCATCGCTTTGACCGCGTCGTGAGCAAGGACCAGATCATGGAGCGGCTCTACAGCTACGACAAGGACGTCGGCTACAACGCGATCGAAGTCTACGTGCACCGCCTGCGGCGGAAGCTGGAAGGCAGCGGGCTCGCCGTGCGCACGCTCTACGGGCGCGGATACGTACTCGAATACGCCGCGGCTCCCAACGAGGACTTGAGACTGAAGGACCTCGAAAGGCCGGCGAACAAGGCGGGACTTTGAGCATCCGGTAGGGAAGGGCGGTCGCACCCCCGCGCGATGGCGTCGCGCGACTCAGAGCTGATAGTCGAGGGCAAGGCGCTTGCGGATCGAGCGCGCCTGCCTGAATGCCGCCCGCAGCATCTGGTGGCCGAAATGATCCAGCACGCCCGGGGCGATCCTGTTGTCCACCTCGACGCCACGGTCCAGGCATTCTGCCTGTCGCTGCAGCCTGAGGCGCTGGATGTAGTAGAACGCCGCGATCCACGATTCCATCTCGCGGGAGGGGACCTGCAGCGCGGGAGCGGCGGCGCGCAGGCGGCGTTCCGTGTTCACCTCGTCGAGACCGTGGGCAAGCGTGAAGATGCGCGCGGCGTCCACGAATGGCATTGCGCCGTTGAGCTTGCTGTCAATGCGGCCGTCCTCGCCGACCGCGATGCGCCCGAACATGCGCAGCGGCGGGCGGTTCTTCAGTGCGTTTTCCGCCATCTGGCGCAGAAAACGCTGGTTGCGCGGCGTGTGCTGCAGCATCCAGTGGCGCAGCTCCCCGCCGAGGGACACATCACCCGTCAACGGGCGCAGGTCGAAGAAGATCGCTCCGTGCAGCAGGGCCTCGGGACTGCCGCTGTCGATCCAGCGGGCGAATTTCTCGCGCCATTCGTCCAGGCTCAGTGCCCATTGCGGATTGCCCGCCATGATGTCGCCGGGGCACAGGCGATATCCGGCGCGATCCAGCGCCTGGTTGATGCGACGGGCCGCCGGCAGGACCGCCTCGCGCGCCGACTCCACGCTCTGTCCGGCCGCCGGGCTGAAGATGATCCCGTTGTCCTGGTCGGTGAGCAGAGTCTGCTCGGATCGCCCCTCGCTGCCCATCAGGATCCAGCACCAGCGCGTTGCGCCGAGCCCGGCGTTGCGGAACTCCAGCTGCACGATGCGCTCGGTGAGCAGATCGTTCAGCGATGCGATGAACGCCGTGAGGGCTCCCACCGCCACGCCCTGCGCGAGCATCCTGCGTGCGAGATCGCTGATGCCGCGCCCGAACTGCTCGATCGCCTCCAGATCCTGGGCGCCCTGGATCGCCGCGCTCAGCCGGCGCACATCCGTGCTCTGCAGCCCGAAGACGTCGCGCTCCGATATCACGCCGGCGAGCCGGTCCCCGTCCACGAGGACGAGATGCTGTATGCCGTGCCGTATCATGGTGAGCGCGGCCTGGTACGCAGTCGCGTTCGCAGGGAGCGTGATTGGATCGCGCGTCATCACGCGCTCAATCGGGGCGTCGAGAGCGCCGGGCTCGAGCACCACGCGCGCGATCACGTCCCTGCGGGTGAGGATGCCGAGCGGGACTCCTTCCTCGTTCACGACGATCACCGAGCCGATCCCGAGGCTGCGCATGCGCTCGATCGCGTCGCGGACGTGCTCGCCGGGAGGGCAGGACACGGGCGCGCGTTTCATTACGCGCGTCAATGCAACCGTCAAAGCATCAGTAACGGACTCGGGCATGGACGGTTTCCTGGGATGCGGCGCGCGCCTGCAGCAGGGTCACAATTCCGCGCTCGGCGAGCAGGGGGATCATCTTGAGGAAGATTTCAGCGGTCACGATGGCGTCACCCACCGCCGTGTGCCGGCCCACCACGTCGACCCCGTAGCGCTCCGCCAGCGCTTCCAGGCTGTGGTTCTCCGTATCCCGGTGCAGAACGGCGGACAGCAGCATCGTGTCGAGCACCGGTCCCGAAAAGGACACGCCGGTCTCGGCCTGCTTCAGCTCCAGGAAACGCATGTCGAATGCCACGTTATGGCCGACGAGCACGGTGTCTTCGCAGAACTTGTGAAACGCGGGAAGCGCCGTCGCGATCGTCGGCTGGCCCTCCAGCATTTCGGGGCGTATCCCGTGGATCCGAACGGAGGATGCGGGAACCGCGCGGCGGGGGTCCACCAGCTGCTCGAACAGCTCGGAGGCGAGCAATCTGCCGTTGACGATGCGCACCGCGCCGATCGAAACGATCTCGTCCCCGGCAGAGGGCTCGAGTCCGGTCGTTTCGGTGTCGAAGACCGTGTAGGCGATGTCCTTCAGATTCCGCTCGGCAAGCCGGGTGCCCGGCCCCGTCTGGCTGAAGAGATCGAAATCGTAGTATACGGGCCGGCTTTCACGATGGGGCCCGGCAGGGTGCGCTTTGGCGGGTGCAGCCAGGGGCAGCGCGATGCGGAACCACGAGCAGGCGGAGTTGCGGTCGTTTTCGTGCCAGGCCACTGCGCGGTGGCGCCGCAGGACATTGCGCAGCGTGAGCGGTGCGGAATCCGCGCCGGCACGCACGGGCTCATTTTCCCACGCGAGCGCGGTGGCGCTGGGAATGCGGGCCCCCGTCCAGACCAGGTCCAGGTGCGCGTTTCCTCCCGCCGCCGCAACGCGAAACCTCAGCTCGGCCACGGAGAGCTCGTCCTTGAGCCGGCGCGCGAGGTGCGACACCACCTGCGCCATGGAATAGCTGTCCACGCTAACCCACAAGGTCGCATCCGTGTTTTCGGCGCCGGCGGGAACGCCGACGAGCGATTCGATGCGGCGCCGGAGCAGACTGATCAGATCGACGGCCCTCATCTGCTCGGGCGACCATTGGCTGACTTCACCGCCCGCGTGCTGGCGCGAGGCATCGTCCAGTTCGCGGGTGAGCTTTTCCGCCTCCTCGGTGATGATCGAGGTGAATTCGTGCCGGCGCGCCGCGTCCAGTTCGGGATAGTTGACGAGGTTTTCAGCGGCCGCGCGGATGTTCGCAAGCGCGGAGCGCGAGCCCTCGATCACCCGTTGCTGCAGGCGCTCGCGCCGATCCTCCATCTCCGCCTCCTGTCCGACATCCTCCAGTACCAGCACGAAGCCCGCCGGTGCATGCGGCGCGCTGCCGTCGACTCCCGTGACGAGCGCCGCGCGCCCGCGCAGCAGCTGGCCTCCGCGTATCGTGGTGAGGAGCACGGATACCGGCTGATGCTCGCCACGCGAGCGCCTGAACTGCAACTGGTCGAGCGCGTGACTGATGATGTCGCGGTCGATCAGGGCGAAGAGCGACCGGCCCAGGCCGAGCGGCGCCTGGACCGCCGCCGCGGACCGGTCGCCCCCGTTCGCGCCCGTGAGGAGCGCACGTGCGCGCTCATTGTATAGCAGGATGCGCCCGTCCATGTTGCAGACGACGACGCTCTCTGCCAGCTCGGCCATCAGCGTGGCGAGACGGATCTTCTCCGCCTCGAGGTCCGCGCGCGCGATCGCGACGCGCTCCGCATCGTCGCGCAGCGAAGCCTCGTGCCGTGCGGCGAGAAGATTGATGCTTTCGGCGAGCTTTCGCAGCTCAGCCGGGCCTTCGGTCGCCGCACGGTAGCTCGGGTTTCCGGCGGCGATGAGGCGGGTGGAATCGGACAGTGCCCGGACGGACCTGAAGTAGCGGTCAACGATCCAGCTCGCGAGAAAGCCGGTGGTCGCGAGGATGATGAGGGCGATCCAGAACAGGAAATTTGTCCCGGAAGACAGCGCCTCGATCAAATCCTGCTGCTGCGGTGAAGGAAGCGCCTCGTGCAGCGCGAGCAGCACGCCCGCCACCGAGCCGAGGCACAGCGCGTAGCACGCGAGCCATGTGGCCAAAAACCGCGCTTTCATCTACGGTTCCAGCAGGCGTTTTACGGTCTCGACCAGCTCCTTGGTGGCGAACGGCTTCGTCACGTACGCGTCCGCGCCCGAGGCGAGCCCTTTGGCCATTTCCGCCTCGCGCCCCTTGGCCGTCAACATGATGATCTTGACGTCGTCGAACTCCGGGCTCTCGCGCATCGTCTGGCACACTTCGTAGCCGTTGCGCAACGGCATCATCACGTCGAGCAGCACCAGATGGGGGTGGTACTCCGAAACGGCCCTGAGCGCGTCCTCGCCGTTGCTGGCGGAGCGGATGTCGTACCCGCTCTGCTGCATCAGGAATTCGAGCAGCGTGACGATGTTGGGCTCGTCGTCGGCGATCAGGATGCGCTTGTTCATGCTCTGCTCAGGACGCCACCTTAGAAACGCGCGCGCTCGCGCGCTCCAGCGGCAGGGTGAACGAGAAGGTCGCGCCTTCACCGAGCCGGCTCTCGACCCACAGGGCGCCGCCGTAATGATTGATGATCTGGCGGCAGATGGGCAGCCCGAGCCCCGTTCCCTGCGGCCGGTCGGTCATCGTGTCGCCGACCTGCCGGAACTTCTCGAAGATGACTTCGTGGTTCTCCGGACTGATGCCGATGCCGTTGTCGTGCACGTCCACCCTCAGGGTGTCGCCGAGCGTGCGCAGCGTGACCTGCACCAACCCTTGTTCCTTGTCGGAGAACTTCACGGCGTTCGAGAGCAGGTTGATCATCACCTGCATGAGGCGATCGCGATCGGCGTTGATGCGCGGCACGCCCGGCTCGATCCGGGTGGCAACGCGAACGGCTTTCTCCTTGAATAGCTGGCTCGTGGCGGTGAGCGCATCCTCGATGACTTCCTGCATGCCCAGCTCGGAATTATGCCACTCGACCTGCCCGGACTCGATCTTGGCGAGGTCGAGGACCTGGGCGATGAGCCGCGTGAGCCGCTCGGATTCCTTGATGATGATGGAAAGGAACCTCGACCGTTGCTCGCGGTCGAGACCGGGGTTGGCGTGGAGGATCTCGGAGAAGGCGCGGATCGAGGTGAGAGGGGTGCGCAGCTCGTGGCTCACCGTCGAGATGAAGTCATTCTTCATCCGGTCCAGTTCCTTGAGGCGCTCGTTGGCCGCGCGCAGCTCGGCGGTCGCCGCTTCCAGCTCGCGGGATTTGCTCTCCAGCTGGCGGCTGTAGGCGATGACCTGCGAAGCCTCGTCCAGGATGTTCATCACTTCGGCGATGCCGAGCGGCTCCTCCTGCACCACCGATGAGACCACCACCCGGGCGGAGGACGCGCCGATGGCGCCCGCGAGCTGGATCTCCGCGAAGCGCACCAGGCCGGGATCGGCGTTGAGGTCTTCGGCCGATTTGAGACCGCGGTCGCGCGCATATTGCCGGAACGCATCGGCTGCGCGAGCGGGGCCGAGAAAGCGCGCGACGAGCCCCTGCAACTCGCCCACGGACGCGGTGCCGCGCCATGGGCTCGCGAGCTCGCTCGTTTGCTTGAAGATGTCCACGAACAGGCTCGCCTGGGTCTGCTCGATCACGCTCTGGTGGCCCCGCAGGGACACGCCGACGTAGATGCCGACGTTTGCGAGCATGCTCCAGATCATCGCGTGCGTGATCTGGTCCAGGCCGGTGAGGCCGAACAATTCGAGCGGCTTGAGCAGCGTGATCCCGAACGGCCCCTCGGTGAGGAAGGGCTCGGGCAGCCAGCCCGAGCGCGCGAACGCGGGGAGCAGCAGCGTGTAGGCCCACACGACAAACCCGGCGCTCAGGCCGGACAGCGCGCCCGCGCGGGTGGCGCCCTTCCAGTAGATGCCGCCGAGTATCGCGGGAGCGAACTGCGCGACCGCCGCGAACGAGATGAGGCCGATCGAGACCAGCGCGTAGGCCTCGCCCGCGAGACGGAAATAACCGTATCCGAGCAGGATGATGATCACGATCGCGTAGCGGCGGATGCTCAGCAGAAGATGGGAAAGATTCTCATGCTCGGCGAGCCTGAACCGCTTCATGCGCAACAGTGCCGGCATCACCAGGTCGTTGCAGACCATGGTGGAGAGTGCGATCGTCTCGACGATCACCATGCCGGTGGCGGCGGAGAGCCCGCCGATGAAGGCGAACAACGCCAGCGCCTGCTGCTTTTCCGCCATCGGCAGCGTGAGCACGAAAGTGTCCCCATCCACGGCCGCGTCGGGGAACCGCATGAGCCCGCCCACCGCGATCGGCAGCACGAAAATATTGATCGCCAGCATGTAGAGGGGAAACAGCCATACCGCGGTGCGAAGGTGCTTCTCGTCGACGTTTTCGATCACCGCGACCTGGAACTGCCGCGGCAGGAACATCACCGCCAGCATCGACAGGATGGTGAGCCAGACCCAGCTCGCGTAACCGCCCGCCGGGCCTTCGAGGGGACTCAACAAAGGGGCAACGGCGGGCTCATCGAACCCGCGCGAGAACAGGTCGCCGAACCCGTGGTACATGCCGAAGGTGACGAACAAGCCGACCGCCAGGAACGCGAGGAGCTTGACCACCGACTCGAAGGCGATCGCAGCGACGAGGCCCTCGTGCCGCTCGGATGCGTCGAGGTGCCGCGTACCGAATGCGATGGTAAAGGCGGCCAGCGTCAGAGCGACGTAGAACGCCGTGTCCTGCAGCATGGTCTCCGGCGCGCGCTGCGCGGGCATGGCGACCTCCGGGTATTGCAGCAGGATCGTGAAGCTCGTGGAGACAGCCTTCAGCTGCAGCGAGATGTAGGGCACGATGCCGAGGACCAGGATCACGGTGACCAGCCCGGCGAGCGCCGCGCTCTTCCCGTAGCGCGACGCGATGAAGTCGGCGAGCGAGGTGATGCGGTTGGTCTTGCTGATGCGGACGATCTTGCGCAGGATCATCCACCACAGAATGATCACCAGCGTGGGGCCGAGGTAGATGGGCAGGAACCCGATGCCGTCGCTCGCCGCGCGCCCCACGCTGCCGTAGAACGTCCAGGCGGTCGCGTAGACGGCGAGGGAGAGCGCGTAGATGTACGGGTTGGCGATGATCGAGCGGCCCTGGTCGGCGCGCCGGTCGCCGAAGTACGCGATGGCGAACAGCAACCCGAGGTAGGTGAACGAGACGAGGACGACGACCCAACCCTGCAGCATTTTTATTGCGCTCCCGGCTTCGCGGACGCGGGAACGATCGCAAGTCTCCCGGTCAGACTGCCGTTGCCGGCTTCATTCTATGATCCAGGCGAGCAGGCCGATGACCGCCCCCCAGGCTGCGAACACGTACAGGTACAGCACCGGGATCCCGAGCACCGTGCCCGGGACGTTGAACAGCGAGAGCAGGGGATAGTTGAAGAGAACGAGCCCGAGAACGAACAGCGCGATGAGATGCTGGTGGTTTACGTCATGCTTGCCCATGTTGACCCCCGTGTAAAGGAAGCACGCCCGGGCGCGGATCGTGCCGCGT
The DNA here is from genome assembly GCA_016868035.1 of Betaproteobacteria bacterium. Classification (GTDB taxonomy): domain Bacteria; phylum Pseudomonadota; class Gammaproteobacteria; order Burkholderiales; family SG8-41; genus SG8-41. The sequence goes on from VGID01000052.1 coordinate 18,151, forward strand.
TCGCCCGGCCCAACCGACTGGCGCCGTGGACCAAGTCTACACCGGAACGCGCCGAGGGACAGGCGGGAAACGGTCCGGCTCGGGCAGTACAAACCAGCGCCTGGCGGGATCCCGGATCACCCGCCTGGCGCGCGCTGGAACGCCCTACTTGGCGGTTTCCCGCAGCTGCTCGAGGATCGCAGGGTTCTCGAGCGTGGTCGTGTCCTGCGTGATTTCCTCGCCCTTGGCGATCGAGCGCAGGAGCCGGCGCATGATCTTGCCCGAGCGCGTCTTGGGCAGGTTATCGCCGAAGCGGATGTCCTTGGGGCGCGCGATCGGGCCGATTTCCTTGCTCACCCACGCCTGCAGCTCCTTCACGATCTTCTTTGCGTCGTCGCCGCCGGGACGCGCCTGCTTGAGCACCACGAAGGCAACGACCGCCTCCCCGGTGACGTCATCCGGGCGCCCGACCACTGCCGCTTCCGCCACTTTGGAGTTCGCCACCAGCGCCGACTCGATCTCCATTGTGCCCAGGCGATGCCCCGACACGTTGAGCACGTCGTCGATCCGGCCCATGATGCGGATGTAGCCGTCCTCGTCGAACGACGCGCCGTCGCCGGCGAGGTAGTACTTGCCCTTGTAGTCGTCGGGGTAGTAGGTCTTCTTGTAGCGTTCGGGGTCGCCCCAGATCGTGCGCAGCATGGACGGCCACGGACGCTTGATCACCAGGACGCCGCCCTTGCCGCGGCCCACGGATTGGCCGGCCTCGTCCACGATGTCGGCGACGATGCCGGGCAGCGGGAAGGTGGCCGATCCCGGCTTGGTCGGCGTCGCGCCGGGGAGCGGGGTGATCAGGTGCCCGCCGGTCTCGGTCTGCCACCAGGTATCGACGATGGGGCAGCGCCCGTTGCCCACGGTCTCGTGATACCACATCCAGGCTTCGGGGTTGATCGGCTCGCCCACCGTGCCGAGGATGCGCAGCGAGGACAGATCGTATTTTTTCGGGAGGTCCGCGCCGAGCTTGATCAGCGAGCGGATGGCGGTGGGCGCCGTGTAGAACACCGTTACCTTGTGCTCCTGGATCATCTTCCAGAACCGCCCCGCGTCCGGGTGCGAGGGCACCCCCTCGAACATGATCTCGGTCGCGCCGCAGGCGAGCGGCCCGTAGCACACGTAGGTGTGGCCGGTGACCCAGCCGACGTCGGCCGTGCACCAGAAGATGTCGTTCGGCTTGTAATCGAACACCCACTTCATGGTGAGTATCGCGTGCAGCAGGAATCCGCCGGTCGAGTGCTGCACGCCCTTGGGCTTGCCCGTCGAACCGGAGGTGTAGAGGATGAACAACGGGTGCTCGGCGTCCACCCATTCGGGCTCGCAGGTGTCCGACTGCCCGTTCACCAGCTCGTGCAGCCAGATGTCGCGCTTGGGGTCCCAGTTGACCTTGCCGCCAGTGCGCTTGTAGACGACGACGGACTTCAACGAGTCGCATCCTCCCATGCCGAGCGCCTCGTCCACTGCGTTCTTGAGCGGAATTACCCGGCCTCCGCGCATCTGCTCGTCCGCGGTGAGCACGGCGACGGCGCCAGCATCGATAATGCGCTCCTGCAGGCTTTTCGCCGAGAACCCGCCGAACACCACCGAGTGGATCGCCCCGATGCGCGCGCATGCTTGCATGGCAACGACGACCTCGATCGACATCGGCATGTAGATGATCAGGCGGTCGCCACGCTTGATCTTGAGCGATTTGAGGCCGTTCGCCATCATGCAGACGCGGCGGTAGAGCTCCTTGTAGGTGATCTTGGTGACCTTGCCGTCGTCGGCTTCGAAGATGATGGCCACCTTGTCCGGCTGAGTCTTGAGATGGCGGTCGAGGCAGTTGTAGGAAGCGTTGAGCTCCCCGTCGGCGAACCACTTGAAGAACGGCGCCTTGCTCTCGTCGAGGACCTGCTGGAAGGGCTTGTGCCACAGCACGTGCTCGCGCGCGAGGCGTCCCCAGAAGCCCTGGAAGTCCTTTTCCGCCTCCGCGCATAATTTCTTGTAGGCGTCCATGCCGGAGACGTTGGCCTGTTTCACGAACGCCTCGCTCGGGGAGAATACGCGGTTTTCGTGGAGAACCGATTCGATCGTCTTGTTCGCCATGCACGCCTCCGCTGACGGTATCAATCTTGCCTGGGATGAGTGATGAATGCCGCGCCCGGGGGAGGCGCGACAGACAAACGCAGTTGCTTTTGCCAAAATAAAAGCATTAAAAACCCCTTTTGTAAAGCGCGGGGCCGGGATTCTGGCGCGAAACGCGCCGCCCGTGCATAATACTTGCAAATGGCTTACGGCGGGCCTCCCCGCATTGCATGGTAGCGAACCTGGTCAGGTCCGGAAGGAAGCAGCCATAGCTATGCTCTGCAAGTGCCGGGGGTAAGGCTCGCCTCCCGTTTGACGGCGGGAAAGGGGAGAAGAATGAAGAATAAAGCGGTAACGATGTCGTGCGTGCTGGTCTTCGGCGCAGCCAGCGCGGATAGCTACGCCGTGGATGGCGTCGCGGTATCCATCGGCAACGCCAATGTCGTCCGGACCAACGATGCCAACACGGTGCGGCTGGGACTCACGTGGAACTGGCAGAAGAAATGGCTCACCGGGGGCGACTGGCACCTCGGCGGATACTGGGAAGCCTCCCTGGGCGTGTGGCAGGGAGATAGCCCGCGCGGCGGCAATCGCGATATCGTCGATGCCGGCATCGCACCGGTGCTGCGTTTCGAGCACAGGAGCGTGACGGGCGCGCCGTACTTTGAAGGCGGCCTCGGGGTGCACCTGCAGTCGGGACGGCGAGTCCACGTGGAGAAAGACATGGGCAGCCTGTATCAGTTCGGCAGCCACATCGGTGTCGGGTTTCGCTTCGGGGCCAAGGGGCGGTACGACTTGAGCTATCGCATCCTGCATTTCTCCAACGCGGGCATCAAGCGGCCCAATCCGGGCATCGACTTCCAGCTGATCCGGCTGCAGTATCATTTCTGAGTGACTCGTGACTCGTGACTCGTGACGGGTGGCGGGGCGGTTGCAGTACAATGCCACTCACCATTCACGACTCACCACTCACGGCTTCGTTGTGACCCAGGTCCTCGCGCGCAAGTGGCGCCCCAAGACATTCTCCGAGCTGGCTGGCCAGGAGCACGTGGTGCGCGCGCTGGAGAACGCGCTGCGCCAGCAGCGGCTGCACCACGCCTATCTCCTTACCGGCACGCGGGGGGTGGGCAAAACGACGCTCGCGCGCATCGTTGCCAAGGCGCTCAACTGCGAGACCGGGGTTAGCGAAAAACCGTGCGGGCAGTGCGGCGCGTGCGTCGAAATCGACGCGGGCCGCTTCGTCGACCTGATGGAGCTCGACGCGGCCTCCAATACGCAGGTGGACAACATGCGCGAGCTTCTCGAGAACGCGCTCTACGCGCCGACGGCGGGGCGCTACAAAGTCTACATCATCGACGAAGTGCACATGCTCTCGCGCTCGGCCTTCAACGCAATGCTGAAGACGCTCGAGGAGCCGCCCGCGCACATCCAGTTCATCCTCGCGACGACCGAGCCGCAGAAAATCCCGGTGACGGTGCTTTCGCGCTGCATGCAGTTCAATCTCAAGCAGATCCCCCAGCAGCAGATCCGCGACCGCCTCCAGGTGATCCTCGAGGCCGAGAACGTCCGTTACGAGGTACCGGGGCTGGTACTGCTCGCGCGCGCGGCCCAGGGGAGCCTGCGCGATGCCCTCTCGCTGCTCGACCAGGCGATTGCCCACGGCGGAGGAGAGGTCACGCAGGCGTCGGTGCACGAGATGCTCGGCGTGGTCAGCCAGGATTACCTGTACTCGATACTGCGCGCGCTCGCTGCGCGCGACGCGCCGGCCTTGATCGCGGAAGCCGAGCGCATGGCAGCCCGCAGCCTCTCCTTCGACGGGGCGCTGCAAGATCTCGGCTCGCTGCTGCATCGGCTTGCGTTGCTGCAGACGGTGCCCGAGGCGATCGCGGAGGACGATCCCGACCGCGCCGCGCTCGAGGAGCTTGCACGGCAGTTCGACGCGGACGAGCTGCAGCTCTATTACCAGATCGCGTTGCAGGGCCGCGGTGATCTCGGGCTTGCGCCCGACGAATATGCGGGCTTCACGATGACGCTCATGCGGCTGCTCGCGTTCGCTCCGGCGGAGCACGCAACGGCCGCTCCCGCGGGCGCGCGCGCAGAGCGCGAACCGGCGCCGGTGCGCGCCCCTGCCGTACCGGAATCAAAAAAAAACCGCGCTGAGCCCGCCTGGCTCGAGCTGGTGGAAGAGCTCGGACTCACGGGCATGGCGCGGATGCTCGCCCAGCATTGCGAGCTCGTGGCGAGGGATTCGTCCCACGTCGAGCTCGTGATCGCGCAGGCACACCAGCACCTGCTGGACAAGCCGTACCAGGACAGGCTCAAGGCCGCGCTCGAGCAGTACTTCGGCGGCAGCCTGCGGCTCGTGATCCGTCTCGGAGACAGTGCCGGGGATACCCCGGCGGCGGCCGCCGACCGGGAAAAGCGCCGGCGGCAGGCGCAGGCCATCGCCGCCGTCGAGCAGGATCCCTTCGTGCGCGAGCTCGTGGAGAACTTCGACGCGCGCGTCGTGGAGTCCTCGATCAAGCCGGTGCAGTGAAGCCGGGAACGGTGAACGGCGAACGGTGAACGGCGGTAAGGCAAGGAGCGCGGCATGAAGGGCAACCTCGGCGATCTGATGAAGCAGGCCCAGATGATGCAGGAGGGCATGAAGAAGCTGCAGGAGCAGCTCTCCTCGATCGAAGTCGAGGGCCAGTCCGGCGCCGGCATGGTGAAGGTGGTGATGACCTGCCGTCACGATGTCAAGCGGGTGACGCTCGACCCGAGCCTGCTGAAAGAGGACAAGGAAATGCTGGAGGATCTGCTCGCCGCGGCGGTCAACGACGCCGTGCGCCGGGCCGAAGCGACCATACAGGAGAAGATGGCGGGTATGACGGCGGGGCTGCCGCCAGGCCTGAAACTGCCGTTCTAGTCCTAACGCGGAACGATGAACGCGAAACGCGGAAGGTAAAGCGTGTCGAGATTGTTGTTCATCGTTCATCATTCATCGTTCATCGTTAAGCGATGAAGACTCCTTCATCGCTCGAGGCGCTGATCGCCGCTTTGCGCTGCCTGCCCGGCGTCGGGCCGAAATCCGCGCAGCGGATGGCCTACCACCTTATGCAGCGCGACCAGGAAGGGGCGGCGCAACTTTCCGAGGCGCTCACGCAGGCGCTCGAGAAAATCCGCCACTGCGAGCGGTGCAACAGCTACGCCGAGGAGGCGGTGTGCGCGCTGTGCCGCTCGCCGCGCCGCGACGCGACGCTGCTGTGCGTGGTGGAGACCCCGGCGGACCTCCTCATGATGGAGCAGGCCCAGTGCTACCAGGGGCTTTATTTCGTGCTGATGGGCGCGTTGTCACCCCTCGACGGGGTCGGGCCGAAGGAAATCCACCTCGACCGGCTCGTGAAGCGCGCCACGGACGGCAACGTGCGCGAAGCCATCCTCGCCACCAATTTCACCGTCGAAGGGGAAGCCACGGCGCACTATATCGGCGAGCTGTTGCGCGCGCGGGGACTGAAGGTCACGCGCATCGCGCGCGGGCTGCCCGTCGGCGGCGAGCTCGAGCACGTGGACAGCGGCACGCTCGCGCAGGCCGTGCTCGAGCGGCGCGAAGTGTGAGCCGGGCGGCGCGCCGGCCCCCTTTCGGATGCGCTCCCTGCCCGGGACGGTCCGTCGGCCCCGGTCGGGCGAGCGCCTGGCAGCCTTGCATGAGGAGCTTGTCGGGCCAAAGTCCGACAAGCACCTAGCAGCTCGGCGCGCATTTGAAAAGCTGCGCTGTCGACGCGTGCGCCGAGCTGCCCGTGGTCACGGCGTTGAATCCCACGCCGAGATGGTTCCCGGCAGGACCCATGAAGATGCCGGTCACGCCGAGGTTCGCCGGCACGCTGCTGTTTAAGGAGCCACCGGTCACCACGCCATCGATGAAAGCGCCTTTGCCGGTCGCAAACTGAATCGGCATTGACGCGCCCGGGAACGCCCAGCTCTGGGAATAGAACGTGAAGCCGAAGGAAGTCGCAGATACCGTCCGGGCGGTAAAGTTCACGGTGGGACCCCCGATCGAAAACGATCCAAGTTCGCCGAGATTGTTGGTCGGCATGGTTCCGCCGACGATGCTCAGGGGAAATGTACCGTTCTTCGCGGCAACCACGTCGGGCGGCGTCAGAGGACCCAGCAAGTAATGAAACTGGTTGTTGGCAGAAATTGGAATGGGCGTAGGAGTCGAATCGAGCTCGGTGACCGACCCGCCCGTCCAACGTCCCCAGTTGGCATTGATCGCGTTGGTCGTGGTGTCGTTAATTACGCTCCCGGAAGAAGTTCCCGTCGCCGCGAATGTGCCACCGCCGGACTCGGCGCTGAAGCCGGGCAGCACGGTGAAGTCGAGCAGGACCGTCGAGGCCCCGGAACCCGATAACGTGAGCTGGGCAGGTGCGAAGAACCCGCCGCCGGATCCGGTTTCACCCGGGAATCCCAGGGAGTCGAACAGCGCTCCCACGCCGGCAATGGTCGGGACACCACCAATTGGGGCTGGCGCCCCGGAAGTTCCGCGCTCCTCCGTCGCGACGAACCGGGGCGGATCGGGCGGGGGCGGGGTGGGGGTGGTGCCGCGCGGGTCCTCGGTCACCCCGCCCGCGGCGGCCTGCTCTCCGCTGGTGCCCCCGGCCG
>VGID01000053.1 GCA_016868035.1 Betaproteobacteria bacterium
CCATGGCCTGCCTCCGTTCAGTGTGTTTGCGCCACCGTGCCAAACCTGTGGCTCTGCGCGTTCCCCGCGCAACCCACGTTACCGCGGAGGCGGGCCGCCTGCACTCAAACGAAAGCCATTCTGTCTAGATGCCTATGCAACAGCCACCGCGGCCCAACAACATCGGCAAACGCCGCACGATTACTTCGATAACTGGCCGCAAGGTCCATCTTGTCATAACCGACGAGATCGTTATTCCTCAAGGCACCGGAAAACTGATCTATTTTCAAAAGCTCCAGTTCGAGAAAGACGGTCGTACCGAGTATCGGTTTACGTACTACATGCTCGGCCACAAGCCAAGTCGCCGAGGTCGGTGGGTATTCGGGCAGTATTCGCTTATGATTCCGCAGCGAGAGCTCAGACTTCTACTTCGGAAGACTCCGAGTACGATCACTATCGAATCGAGCACTTCGAGTGAGGCAAGCGCGCAGCAGGTGGTCTGCGAGATGCTCTGGAGACATACCATGCGGCACGCGCCTCCTAACCTCCCGGTGTACGCGGACGCGCGCGAGCGTCGTGCCAATTCGACCTTCAGTGATGGCCCGCCGCAGAGCAAAACGTTGGACGGACAGGCCGTTGACGGACCGAGCGCATCGGTTATACTAGCGGTATGAAAGTTGCCGTCTCCGTCCCGGACGACGTATTCGAAGAGGCCGAGCAGCTGGCTCGACGGATGAAGCGGTCGCGAAGCGAGATGTACAGCCGAGCTCTCGCTGAGTACGTGGCTCGTCACGCTTCCGATCGTGTGACCGAAGCGATGGACCGAGCGCTCGCCGAGATCGGCGAACCCGCGGATCACTTTGTGTGCACGGCTTCCCGCCGCGTCCTGAGCCGCAGCGACTGGTGACCATCGCCCAAGGCGATGTCTGGTGGGCCGACCTGCCCGAGCCGAGCGGCTCCGGGCCCGGCTTCCGGCGTCCGGTTGTAGTCGTCCAAGGTGATGCGCTCAACCGTAGCCGTATAGCAACGGTCGTCTGCGTTCCCTTGACGAGCAACCTGAAGTGGGCGACGGCGCCGGGGAACGTCCGGCTTCCGCCGAGCGCGACCGGGCTTCCGAAGGAGTCCGTTGCCAACGTCTCCCAACTGGTGACGCTGGACAAGACCGACCTCACCGAACGAACCGGTAAGCTTGCCCGACCGAAGCTCGAACTCGTGCTTTCGGGAATCGATGTCGTCCTGGGGCGCTGAGAGGCCGTCCAACCTCGTCGAGCGGACCGGCCAGGAGCGGCCGGCCGCTCACGAGGAGCGTGTGTGCCGTGCATGGCACGTAACTATGTGTGCGCCGGGCATGGCGCGTTACTTCGTAGGTGAAAGTCCTATGGCCAGGTTTCGCAGAGCCGAAGGCAAGGAGAAGGGCAAGGGCGCCGTCGTGAGGCGGGGTCTGAAGGAAGCCGAACCCGAAGCTGCGGGGCGATGAACAAAAACCGGATATGAGGCGTGGTGCGTCCGGGGCGAGCGGGCACGTGACTGCGAAGCCCTGCGTCTGCGGCTGGGATGCACTTCGTAGATCCGGCGCTCGCGCTGGCGTTGCCGGCGCGCTGCTTCGCTGCCATGGGCCTGCCGAGTGTGGCGGGCAGATAGGAATTCACACCCTCGAACCGCCGTGTACGTGACCCGTATGCACGGTGGTGTGGGAGGGGGAGCCGCGAGGCTTCTCCCTATCCCGAATGGAGCGCTCCAGGAGATGGTGGTGGGCTGCACGCCAAGAGTGATACGGACATTGCCGAGATTCTGAAGTCCCCGGTCGAGGAGCGGTTGCGCCTCGTCGAGCTTATCCGGGAAAGTCCCGCCACCGATCCGTCGGGCGTGCCGCCGGGCGAAGCACATCGTGCCGTGATTGACGAGCGCCTCGCCGAACACGCGCGCGACCCGGCGACCTCCGCTCCCCCTGCGTTGAGAGACGGTCCCGCCAGGCAAAAGGCAGGAGGATCCGAACGGCAGAACAGCGCCGGTCACCAGTTACGACCGAGACGCTGAGCGGTGAGCAATGAGCGGTGAGCGGCAAGCGCTTACCGCTTACCGGGTCAATCCCGGAAGTTCTTGAACTGCAGCGGCAGGTCGGTCACCGACTTGCGCACCAGCGCGATCGCTTCCTGGAGCGTGTCCTTCTTCGCGCCGGAGACGCGCACCGCATCGCCCTGGATGCTTGCCTGCACCTTCATCTTGCTGTCCTTGATGAGCTTGACGATGGTCTTGGCGCGCTCCTGCTCGATGCCCTCGCGGACCTTGATCTCCTCCTTGACCTTGTTGCCGCTGATCGTCTCGATCTTGCCCGACTCGAGGGCGCGGATGTCCACGCCGCGCTTGGCGAGCTTGCCGATCAGCACGTCGCGCAGCTGGCGCAGCTTGAACTCGTCGTCGGCGAAGGCGTAGAGGAGCTTCTGCTTCTCCTCGATCTCGACGCGGGCGTCCGACCCCTTGAAATCGAAGCGGTTCGCGATCTCCTTGTTGCACTGGTCGACCGCGTTGCGGATCTCGACGTGGTTCGCTTCGGAGACGATGTCGAATGACGGCATGTGGTTCCCCCTGCGCCGCGTGAATACCGACTACGCGGCAATTTTACCGCATATTGGTCCGCGAGGACGCCAGGCAAGCTAGGATAGCCGGGGCAGAAATTAAATCAAAACTAAGATCAAATTCCAATCGAACCGCCGAGCACGCAGAGAGAAGCAAGGCCAGAATAAAACCAGGGAGCTGCTTCGGACTGAGGGTGAGGGCGAGCGAAAGGGGACTTAAGCCGGCTGCGCAGTTTGTCCTTATCCGCGTGTATCTGCGGTTGCATTGATTCTTGAATTTCATCGCCTGACCTGCCGTACGGAAAAGACCCTCTCGAAACAGCCGGGGTGCGGGAAAGCACTTGCCGCGCTCTCGCGGTTGGAATAAGTCGCTCGGTTTATGCGCAGTTTGCGACGCTCTTCCACACCCACTCCCGGCGCGCGCGCTCGGCGACCCGGGACCGCGGCCGGGTTGAGTGTATTATCGTTTGAAGTTACGGGATGATGGGTGAGGGTGCCGCAACATGGCCTCCCTCCGGTCAGCCGAGCCCGCACGGGGCCCTGGAATAAAGCGCCCGCCAGCAGTGTTATCGGCGTGGAGGGCTGTAACGGGTTGCGGCGGCTCGGAGGGCGGATCCCGGGCGCAATGGCATGCGTATACACGCTGTCGATTTTGAAGCCGGTTTCCCGGAGTTTCGATCCGCCGTTCGTCATACATCAATACAGGAGGTTGCCATGAGGTGGATACAGATTCTGTCGAATCGCTGGCCGCTGTTCATCGCCGCAATCCTGCTCGCCGGCTGCGCGGCTATGGGCACGGGCGACGGCGTGCAGGTGACGATGACCGGCGCTGAGGAAGTCCCGCCCGTCACTACGGCTGCATCAGGCACCGGCGTCTTGCGTGTCGCTGAAGACATGTCCGTGAGCGGCCGCTTCAAGCTGCAGAACGCCGCGCAGATCCTCGTGGCGCACATACACGTGGGTGCGGCCGGTGCGACCGGACCGGTGATCATTCCGTTGCGCAAGATCGCTGACAACGAATGGGAGGTGCCGCCGGGCGCGAAGCTCACCGAATCCCAGTATCAGAGCTACAAGGCCGGCGGACTTTATGTGAACTTCCACAGCGCGAAGTACAAGGGCGGCGAGATCCGCGGACAGATTCGCCCGTCGGGTGGCGGTCGCAGCGGTTATTAACCGGCCGCGCCGTACGCGAATCGGGGCGCGTCGAGCGCCCCGATTTTTTTAGTTTCCGCGCTTCAGCTTCGCGGCGATGCGCATGCGCAGCGCGTTGAGCCGGATGAAGCCCTCGGCGTCGGCCTGGTCGTAGGCGCCGCGGTCCTCCTCGAACGTGGAGATCGCCGGATCGAACAGCGAGTCCGTCCTCGACGCGCGGCCGGTCACCATCACCGTTCCCTTGTAGAGCTTCACGCGAACGGTGCCGTTCACGTGGCTCTGGGTGTGGTCGATCAGCGCCTGCAGGGCGCGCCGTTCCGGGCTGAACCAGTAGCCGTTGTAGACGAGCCGCGCGTAGCGCGGCATGAGGTCGTCCTTGAGCGCGAGCACCTCGCGGTCGAGCGTGATGGACTCGATCGCGCGGTGCGCCTTCAGCATGATGGTGCCGCCCGGGGTCTCGTAGCAGCCCCGTGACTTCATCCCCACGTAGCGGTTTTCCACGACGTCGAGCCGCCCCGCGCCGTGCCTGCCGCCGAGGCGGTTCAGGGTGGCGAGCACCCGCGCGGGCGTCATCTTCCTCCCGTCCACCGCCACGATGTCGCCGCGGCGGTAGGTGAGCGTAACGTGCTGCGCGCGCGCGGGCGCCTTCTCCAGCGGGACCGTGATCCGCCACATGGATTCCTCCGGCTCGTAGTCCGGGTCCTCGAGGATGCCGCCCTCGTACGAGATGTGCAGCAGGTTCGCGTCCATCGAGTACGGCGCCCCGCCGCCCTTTTTTTTCCTGCCCTCGACCGGGATGCCATGCTGCTCGGCGTAGCGCAGCAGCTTCTCGCGCGAGGTGAGGTCCCACTCGCGCCAGGGCGCGATCACCCGCATGTCCGGGGCGAGCGCGTAGTAGCCGAGCTCGAAGCGCACCTGGTCGTTGCCCTTCCCGGTGGCGCCGTGCGCGACCGCGTCCGCGCGCACCTTGCGCGCGATCTCGACCTGGCGCTTGGCGATCAGCGGCCGCGCGATCGAGGTCCCGAGCAGGTACTCGCCCTCGTACTGCGCATTGGCGCGGAACATCGGGAACACGAAGTCGCGCACGAACTCCTCGCGCAGGTCGTCGACGAAGATCTCCTTCACGCCGAATTTCTTTGCCTTGGCCCGCGCGGGCGCGAGCTCCTCGCCCTGGCCGATGTCGGCGGTGAAGGTCACCACCTCGCAGCCATAGGTGTCCTGCAGCCATTTGAGGATGACCGAGGTGTCCAGCCCGCCGGAGTAGGCGAGCACCACTTTCTTGACTTCGCTCATCGCTGTGCCCGGTAAACGGTAAACGGTGAACGGTAAACGGTAGGAGAGCGCCCAGCGCTCTGCCGTTCGTTACTGTTCACTGTTCACCATTCACTGTTCACCGGCTCCTAGGTGGACCAGAGGTCGCCCTGGGTCTTGATCCGCCCGAGCAGCAGGTATTCCATCAGCGCCTTCTGGGTATGTAGCCGGTTCTCGGCCTCGTCCCACACCACGCTTTGCTGGCCGTCGATCACCTCCGCCGCGACTTCCTCGCCCCGGTGCGCCGGCAGGCAGTGCATGAACAGCGCGTCCTTGCGCGCGGCGCGCATCATTTTCCTGTCCACCCGCCACGCCTCGAAATCGCGCTTGCGCTCCGCGTCCTCGGACTCGTCGCCCATGCTGGTCCAGACGTCCGTCGTGATGAGGTCGGCGTTCTCCGCCGCCTGCATCGGGTCCTCGAATTCCTCGTAATGGCCGGTCCCGTACAGGCCGGCCCGCTCCGGCTCCACCTCGTAGCCCGGCGGGGTGGAGACGTGGACGTTGAAGTCGAAGATCTCCGCCGCCTGCAGCCAGGTGTTGCAGACGTTGTTCGAATCCCCGATCCACGCCACCGTCTTGCCGTGAATCGAGCCGCGGTGCTCGACGAAGGTGTAGATGTCGCCGAGGATCTGGCACGGGTGGTACTCGTTGGTAAGGCCGTTGACGACCGGCACCCGCGAGTACTCGGCGAAGCGCTCGATGATCGCCTGCTCGAAGGTGCGGATCATCACGATGTCCACCATGCGCGTGATGACCCGCGCCACGTCCTCGATCGGCTCGCCGCGCCCCATCTGCGTGTCGCGCGTCATGAGCGTGATCACCGTGCCGCCCAGCTGGTGCATGCCGGCCTCGAACGACACCCGCGTGCGCGTGGAGTGCTTCTCGAACACCATGGCGAGCGTGCGATCGCGCAGCGGCTGGTAGGGCACGTAGCGCTTGAACATGTCCTTGATCCAGCGCGTGCGCTCGAATACGTACTCGTACTCCTCGCGCGTGAAATCCTTGAACTGAAGGTAGTGCCGCGCTTCCATGGGGCGCCGCCTCCCGGGGCTCAGGCCGTCTGCGCGGCGGCCTGGGGCGCGCTCTGGCTGGCCAGGAACCCGGTGACGAGCGGGGCGAGGATCGCGACGAGCTGCTCCGCCTCCTCGCGGCTGATGACGAGCGGCGGCAGCAGCCGGATCACGTTTTCCGCCGTCACGTTGATGAGCAGCCCCTGCTCGAGCGCCTGTTTCACCAGGTCGCCGCACGGATGCTCGAGCTCGATGCCGATCATGAGCCCCATGCCGCGGATTTCCTTCACGCCGCGCACGCCCTCGAGGCGCTCCGCAAAGGCGGCCCGGATGAAATCGCCCATCGCCACCGCGTTCTCCATCAGCCGCTCCTGCTCGATGATGTCGATGGTGGCGAGCGCCGCGGAGCAGGCGAGCGGGTTGCCCCCGAAAGTCGAGCCGTGGTTGCCCTGCTTGAACTGCTGCGCCGCTGCCCCGGCCGCGAGGCACGCCCCGATCGGCACGCCGTTTCCGAGCCCCTTGGCAAGCGTCATCACGTCGGGCCTCGCTTTCGAGTGCTGGAAGGCAAACCATTTTCCGGTGCGCCCCATGCTGCTCTGCACTTCGTCGAGCATCAGCAGCCAGCCCTGCGCGTCGCAGATTTCGCGCAGTCCCCGCAGATAGTCCTCGTGGCAGACGTTCACTCCGCCCTCGCCCTGCAGCAGCTCGACCAGCACCGCGACGACGCTGCGGTTGCTCTCGGCGACCCGCTTCACCGCCTCGAGGTCGTCGAACGGCACGCGCACGAAACCCGCGAGCAGCGGCTCGAAGCCGGCCTGCACCTTGCGCGAGCCCGTCGCGGTGAGCGTGGCGATGGTGCGGCCATGGAAGGCCTTTTCCATCACCACGATCGCCGGGGACTCGATGTCCTTGTGGTGGCCGTAGAGCCGCGCGATCTTGATCGCCGCCTCGTTCGCCTCGCAGCCCGAGTTGCAGAAGAAGACGTTGTCCATCCCCGAGATCGCGGCGAGGCGGCCGGCAAGCTTCTCCTGCAGGCTGATCTCGTAGAGGTTCGAGGTGTGGATGAGCTTGCCGACCTGCTCGCGCAGCACGGCCGTGAGCTTCGGGTGGCTGTGGCCCAGCCCGCACACGGCGATCCCGGCGAGCGCGTCGAGATAGCGCCTGCCGCCGGTGTCCCACAGCCAGACCCCTTCCCCGCGCGCGAAAGCAACGGGCAGCCTCGCATAGGTGTTCATCACGTGCGTCATGAGTCGGAGCCCCAAAAGCACACACGGCGGCAAGAGCCGCCGTGTGCGTAGCAATATTGTTACCCCATACCTCCCTGCCGCGCAAGCAGGCAGCGGGACGAGCGGGCCGGGCCGATCTCAGGCCGCGGGCCCGCGCCGCGTCAGGGCATTGCCTTGATGAGCGCGGAGAGCCGGCTCTTGTGACGGGCCGCGGTGTTCTTGTGGATGATGTTCTTGTCGGCGATGGTGTCGATCACGCCGACCGAGCGCTGGAACACGCCCATCGCCGCCTTCTTGTCGCCCGCCTCGATCGCCTTCCTGACGTTCTTCACCGCCGTGCGCAGCTCCGAGCGCATGCTCGCGTCGTGCTGGCGGCGCTTCTCGGCCTGGCGGGCGCGTTTTCTCGCCGATGCGATGTTGGCCATGTGCTGTAAACTCCGGAATTTGAATCGGAAAAAGGCCCCTATGATACCCGTTCAGGGTTCAACGTTCAAGGTTCAAGGTTCAACGCTCAAGGTTCCCGTCTCCATGTCGGAGGCATTCCGCCTCCGCGGTTGTAACTTTGAACACGAAACCCGGAACCTTGAACTTGTAATCCCCGCGGAGCGCGGCGGATGAATCTGCTCAAGGTGCTCGCGACGGTGAGCAGCATGACGCTCATCTCGCGCATCCTCGGTTTCGTCCGCGATCTGGTGATCGCGCGCGTGTTCGGCGCCGGGTTCGTGACCGACGCTTTCTTCGTCGCCTTCAAGATCCCGAATCTCCTGCGCCGGCTCTTCGCCGAAGGCGCGTTTTCGCAGGCTTTCGTTCCCATCCTGTCCGAGTACAAGAACCGCCGCGGCGAGCAAGAGACGAGACTGCTGGTCGATCACGTCGCCGGCGCGCTCGGGCTCGCGCTCGTCGTCGTGACCGCCCTCGGCATGCTCGCGGCCCCGGCCATCATCTACGTGAGCGCGCCGGGCTTCGCGGCCGTGCCGGGGAAGTTCGAGCTCACGGTGGAGCTGCTGCGCGTCACGTTTCCCTACATCCTGTTCATCTCGCTCACCGCGCTCGCGGGCGGAATCCTCAACACGTACAGCCGCTTTTCGGTTCCGGCGGCGACCCCCGTGCTGCTCAATCTCTCGTTCATCGTCTTCGCGCTGTGGCTCGCTCCGTATTTCGATCCGCCCGTGATGGCGCTCGCATGGGCGGTGTTCGCCGGCGGGGTCGCGCAGCTCGCGCTCCAGGTCCCGTTCCTCGTGCGCCTCAGGATGCTCCCGCGCTTCCGGCTCGATCTCAAGGACGCGGCCGTGTGGCGGGTGCTGCGGCAGATGGGCCCGGCGGTGTTCGGCGTCTCGATCGCGCAGGTGAGCCTGCTGATCAACGTGATCTTCGCCTCGTTCCTCGTCACCGGCAGCGTCTCCTGGCTCTACTACGCGGACCGGCTGATGGAATTTCCGACCGGACTGCTGGGCGTCGCGCTGGGAACGATCCTGCTGCCGAGCCTGTCCCGGCACTACGCGGAGAACTCCGCCCGGCACTACTCCGAGCTGCTCGACTGGGGGCTGCGGCTGACGCTGCTGCTCGCGGCGCCGGCGGCCGCCGCGCTCGCGCTGCTCGCGGTGCCGCTCGTGACGACGCTGTTCCACTACGGCGCGTTCGGCGTCGAGGACGTCTTCGCCACGCGCGGCGCCGTAATCGCCTACAGCGCCGGGCTCATCGGGCTCATCCTGGTGAAGGTGCTGGCCCCGGGCTTCTACGCGCGCCAGGACATCAAGACGCCGGTCAAGATCGCGCTCGTCACGCTCGGCGTCACCCAGGTCATGAACCTCACCTTCATCTGGACGCTCAAGCACGTCGGGCTCGCGCTCGCGATCGGGCTCGGCGCCTGCTTCAACGCGGCGCTGCTCCTGCGCGGCCTGCGGCGCCGCGAAATCTACGTTCCGCAGCCGCAGTGGCCCGTGTTTCTGTTCAAGCTCGCGCTCGCGGTCTATGTGATGGCCGTAATACTGTGGTTCACCGCGGGCAGCGACATGTCGTGGGTCTCCATGGGCGCGCCCGCGCGCGCATGGCGGCTCACGTGGGTGATCGTACTCGGCGCGGCGAGCTACTTCGCCGCGCTGTGGCTGCTCGGTTTCCGCGCACACGATTTCGCGCGACGAGTGCCCAGTTAGGCCTGAACCCCGGCCTCCGAACGAAAACACCCCGATCCCTTGCTCCTTGAGCGTGGCGGCACCGCGCCGGGGGCAACGCAGCGCTTTCCGGCTGGCTCACCCTCTTAAAACACGCTAGAATTCAAGCTTTTAGTTCGCTTCCCCGCTTGATTGTATGCGCATTTCACGCGGCCTGCCCGCCGCCGCGGCGGGTCCCGCCGCGCTCACCATCGGCAGTTTTGACGGCGTGCACGTCGGCCATCAGGCGATGCTCGCGGAGCTCACGCGCGCCGGCCGAGCGCTGGGGGTGCCATTGTGCGTGCTCACTTTCGAGCCCCATCCCCGAGAGTTCTTCGCGCCGGACAAGGCGCCGACGCGGCTCACCTCTCTGCGCGAGAAGCTCGAATTGCTCGCGCAGCGCGGCGTGGAGCGCGTGCACATCTGCCGCTTCAACTTCGCCTTCGCGCAGATTACCGCGGAGGAATTCATCGAGCGCGTGCTGGTGCGGGGCCTCGACACGCGCTGGCTGCTGGTCGGAGACGATTTCCGGTTCGGCGCGCGCCGCGCGGGCGATTTCCCGTTGCTCAAGCAGGCCGCGCGGCGCTTCGGCTTCGAGGTAGCGACCATGGCGAGCGTCCAGCTCGACGGCGAGCGCGTCTCCAGCACGGCCGTGCGCCGCGCGCTGGCCACCGGAGAGCTTGACCGCGCGGCGCGGCTGCTGGGACGCACGTACACCATCAGCGGGCGCGTGGTGCGCGGCGATGGCCTGGGGCGCAAGCTCGGATTTCCGACCGCGAACGTGCAGATGAAGCACAATCGCCCGCCGCTCACCGGCATCTACGCAGCCCGGCTTCACGGGTTCGGGAGCGGGCCGCTGAACGGGGTGGCGAGCCTCGGCGTGCGCCCGACGATCCGGCCCGACGGCGCGCCGACGCTGGAAATACATCTCTTCGATTTCGAGGGCGAGCTCTACCGGCAGCACGTGCGGGTGGAGTTCCTGCACAAGTTTCGCGACGAGGAGAAATACGCCGACCTCGGGACGCTGCAGCGCCAGATCGCGCGCGACGTCGAAAACGCAAGAGCGTTTTTTGACCGCCAAGACGCCAAGACGCCAAGACCAGTCAAACGATAGTTCGCTGCTCGCCGATTGCCGACACCGGACCGCTCACCACTTACCGCCTACCCGTCCGATGGCTGATTACAAGAAAACGCTCAACCTGCCCGAGACGAAGTTCCCGATGCGCGGCGAGCTCGCAAAGCGCGAGCCGCTGATGCTGAAGAGCTGGCAGGAGCGCAAGTTCTACGAGCGCATCCGGAAAGCGCGCCGCGGCTGTCCCAAGTTCATCCTGCACGATGGACCGCCGTACGCGAACGGGGACATCCACATCGGGCACGCGGTGAACAAGATCCTCAAGGACATGATCGTCAAGAGCAAGACCATGTCGGGGTTCGATGCGCCGTACGTTCCGGGCTGGGACTGCCACGGGCTGCCGATCGAGCACCAGATCGAGAAGCAGCACGGCACGGGACTGCCGCCGGACCGGGTGCGCCAGCTGTGCAGGGCGTTTGCCGCGGAGCAGATCGAGCGCCAGAAGCGCGATTTCATCCGCCTCGGCGTGCTGGGCGACTGGGATCGCCCGTATCTCACGATGGCGCACAGGACCGAGGCGGACATCATCCGCGCGCTCGGCAAGATCCACGACCACGGCTACCTCTACCGCGGGGCCAAGCCGGTGCACTGGTGCGTGGACTGCGGATCGGCGCTGGCGGAGGCGGAGGTCGAGTACGAGGACCGCGTCTCGCCCGCGATCGACGTCGCCTTTCCGGTGCGGAATGCGGCGCAGGTGGCCGCAGCGCTTGGCGTGAAGGAGACTGGCGGGGCCGCCTACGCAGTGATCTGGACGACGACGCCGTGGACGCTGCCGGCCAACGAGGCCGTTTGCGTGCACCCGGCGTACACCTACGTCGCGGTGCGCACCGCAAAAGGGGTGCTGATACTCGCCGAAACCCTCGCCGACGCATGCCTCGAGCGCTTCGGGCTCAAGTCGCAGGGCACGCTTGGGACCGTGACCGGGGCCGGGCTCGAGCACATCGAGCTCGACCATCCGTTCCACGACAAGCGCGTTCCGGTGATCCTCGGCGAGCACGTGACGCTCGATACGGGCACGGGACTCGTGCATACCGCGCCGGCGCACGGCATCGAGGACTACGAGATGGCGACCCGCTACCGCCTGCCGGTGGATAACCCGGTCGGGGGCGACGGGAAGTTCCGGGCGCGGGAGCCGCTGGTGGGCGGGCTTTCGGTGTGGAAGGCGAACGCCGCCATCGTCGAGTCTCTGGAGAAGAGCGGCCGCCTGCTCCGGCACGAGAAATTCCAGCACAGCTATCCCCTGTGCTGGCGCCACAGGACGCCGATCATCTTCCGGGCCACGCGCCAGTGGTTCATCGGCATGGACGAGATCAACGGGCGGCCCGTTGCCGGGGCGAGGGGCGAGACGCTGCGCAAGGTCGCGCTGGGCGCGGTGGACGCGACCCGGTTTTACCCGGCATGGGGCCGCGCGCGGCTGGAAGGCATGATCCGGCACCGTCCCGACTGGTGCGTTTCGCGCCAGAGGAACTGGGGCGTGCCGATGGCGCTGTTCGTCCATCGCGAGACCGGGGAACTCCATCCGCGCACGCGCGAGCTGATCGAGCAGGTGGCCAAGCGCGTCGAGCAGGGCGGGATCGAGGCGTGGTTCCGGCTCGACGCCTCGGAGCTGCTCGGAGCGGACGCGGCGACTTACGACAAGGTGCCCGACACGCTGGACGTGTGGTTCGACTCCGGCACCACGCACGCGAGCGTCCTCAAGCAGCGCGCGGAACTCGCGTTTCCCGCGGATCTGTATCTGGAGGGCTCGGACCAGCATCGCGGCTGGTTCCAGTCCTCGCTGCTCACCGCCTGCTCGATGGACGGCCGCGCGCCCTACGAGGGGCTGCTCACGCACGGCTTCGTCGTGGACGGCCAGGGCCACAAGATGAGCAAGTCCAAGGGCAACGTCGTGGTGCCGCAGGAGGTCGCCGACGAGCTCGGCGCCGACATACTGCGCCTGTGGGTCGCCGCCACCGACTACTCCGGGGAGCTCGCGATCTCGCCCGAGATCCTCAAGCGCGTGGTCGAATCGTACCGCCGCATCCGCAACACGCTGCGCTTTTTGCTCGCGAACCTCGCCGATTTCGATCTCGCGCGCGACGTGCTTCCTGTTGACGAGTGGATCGAGATCGACCGCTACGCCTGGGTGATGGCGCACGACCTGCAGCGCGCGCTCGTGCCTGGAGAGCTCGGCACCCGGGATCCCGCGTCTCCCGGGCTCTACGGGAACTACGAATTTCACCTGTTGGCGCAGAAGCTGCAGACCTTCTGCTCCGAGGATCTCGGCGGCTTCTATCTCGACATCCTCAAGGACCGGCTCTACACGGCTCCCGCGAATTCCCGCGTGCGGCGCTCGGCGCAGAACGCGCTCTATCACATCGCGCAGTCCCTTACGCGGCTGCTCGCGCCGGTTCTTTCGTTCACGGCGCAGGAGGTGTGGGAGGTGCTGAACGGGGGCGAGGCGAGCGTGTTCGAGCAGACGTGGTACGAATTCCGGATCCCGCGCGATGCCGAGGCGCTGCGGGCGCGCTGGGAGAAGCTGCGCGAGCTCCGGTCCGACGTGCTGAAGCGCCTCGAGGAGCTGCGGATCGCGGGGAGAATCGGCTCCTCGCTCGCCGGGGAGGTCGAGCTCTACGCCAACGGCGAGGCGCGCGAGTGGCTTCGCTCCTTCGCCGACGACCTGCGCTTCGTGTTCATCACCTCGCGGGCGCGGGTGATGGACGGAACCGACCCGGAGGCGGTGCCGACGGTGCTGCCCGAGGTCCGGCTCCGGGTCAGGCCGAGCCCGCACGCGAAGTGCGAGCGCTGCTGGCACTACCGCGAGGAAGTGGGTTCCGACCGCGAGCACCCGAAGCTGTGCGGGCGCTGCGTCGCGAACCTCTTCGGCAGCGGCGAGCCGCGCGTGTTTGCTTAGCGCTTCCCGGACCGGCTTTTCAACCGCCGATGAGCACAGATGAACGCACCCAGATGGAAAGCGGTAATGGGTAATGGGAAATGGGTAATGGGAACAAGAGCTGCGCAGCGGCCCCCAGCCGTTCTGCGATCTCCGATTCACGTTTCACGATTTCCGTTTCACGTAACCGATCGGCGTGTATCGGCGTTTATCGGCGGTTCTATTTGGTTTCAGGATTTGACTCGATGACGAAATGGCTCGCGATCTCCGGCGGCATCCTCGTGGCGGACCAGGTGACGAAGTACTGGGCCGTGGCCGCGCTCACGGGCAGGGACATCGTGGTGACGCCGTTCTTCAATCTCGTGCTCGTCTACAATCCGGGCGCCGCTTTCAGCTTCCTGTCCGACGCGTCCGGCTGGCAACGGGAGCTCTTCATCGCGATCGCGCTGGGGGCCTCGATCTGGATCGTGTATCTGCTGCGACGCTACCCGGGCGAGCGGATGTTCGCGGCCGCGCTCTCGCTGGTGCTCGCGGGCGCGGTGGGCAACGTGACCGACCGCATCCTGGTCGGCGCGGTGATCGATTTCCTCGATTTCCACGCGTTCGGATACCACTGGCCGGCGTTCAACGTGGCCGATGCGGCGATCAGCTGCGGCGCGGCTCTGCTCATCTGGGACGCGCTGAGGCCGCGCAAAACCTAGGTTCTTTCACCGCCGATAAACGCCGATACACGCCGATCAAAGCATCATGAGTCGTGAAACGTAAATGGTGAGTCACCGGAGAATCAGCCTCGCGAAGCGTGTGTTCCCGCCATTCCCAATCACCATTCACGATTCACCATTCACCGCTCTTCTCGGCGTTTATCCGCGCTCATCGGCGGTTCCATTGATGGTTGTATAATTTGGCCATGCAGGTCCTGCTCGCCAATCCCCGCGGTTTCTGCGCCGGAGTGGACCGCGCGATCGAGATCGTCGAGCGCGCGCTCGCGCGCCACGGCGCGCCGATCTACGTGCGCCACGAGGTCGTGCACAACAGGTTCGTGGTCGACGGCCTGAGGGCGAAGGGCGCGGTCTTCGTCGAGGATCTCGATGAAGTGCCCGTGGGGGCCACCGTCGTCTTCAGTGCGCACGGCGTCTCCCAGGCGGTGCGGCGCGGTGCCGAGGCGCGGGGCCTCAAGGTGTTCGACGCCACCTGTCCGCTGGTGACGAAGGTGCATGTCGAGGTCGCCAGGATGCGCGATCACGGGCGCGAGATCGTCATAATCGGCCACCGGGGCCACCCCGAGGTCGAGGGCACCATGGGCCAGAGCGGGACCGGCATGTACCTGGTCGAGCGTCCCGCGGACGTGGCGAAACTCGAGGTCAAGGACGAGAGGAACCTCGCGTTCGTCACCCAGACCACGCTCTCGGTGGACGACGCGCGCGAGACCATCGCGGCCCTGAAGGCGCGTTTCCCGGCCATCGTCGGACCCAAGACGGACGATATCTGCTATGCCACGCAGAACCGCCAGGACGCGGTGAAGCTGCTGGCGAAGCAGTGCGACGTGGTGCTCGTGGTGGGCTCGCCCAACAGCTCCAATTCGAACCGGCTGCGCGAGGTGGCAAAGAACCAGGGCGTCGCGGCCTACATGGTGGACAACGCCTCGCAGCTCCGGTCCGAATGGGTCGCGGGCGCGGCGAGGGTCGGGATTACGGCGGGCGCTTCCGCGCCCGAGGTGCTGGTGCAGGAGGTCGTCGCCCGGCTGCGCGAGCTCGGCGCCGAGGCCGTCACCACGCTCGAGGGCATCCAGGAAAAAGTCGTCTTTCCGCTGCCGAAGGAACTTGCCGCCTGACGGCGGCGGGCCCGTCCGGCCCGTTTCCGGAGCCGCCTGGAGCCGGTCAGAAGATCAAGGAAATCGAACCGCCGATAAACGCCGATAGACGCCGATCGGTTACGTGAAACGGAAATCGTGAAACGTGAATCGGAGATCGCAGAACGGCTGGGGGCCGCTGCGCAGCTCTTGTTCCCATTACCCATTTCCCATTACCCATTACCGCTTTCCATCTGGGTGCGTTCATCCGCGGTTATGATCTTCCGCAGCTTCGCGCGAACCCCTAGCGGTCTCCGTGCGTGTACCAGTAGGTGCGCGTGCGCTTCTGCGTGATCGAGGGCTTGACGCGCTGCGCGCCGATCGGCGAGCTCGCGCCCCCCGCGCGCTGGATGCCGCCGATCAGTGTTGAGATCTGCCGGCTGCCCACCTGCACCGTGCCGACGACCGGCGAGGGCGGCAGCCCGCCTCCCAGGAACACGCCCGAGCGGTCGCCGCCGCATATTCCCTCGGTGCCGACCGCGCCCGAGGCGTTGAGCAGGTTCACCGCGTAGCCGCGCGCCTCGCCGAGGTTGGCGGAGCATTGGCCGCCCGCCGGTTGCACCGGGCGGTTGGTGCTGAAGTAGACGAGCCCGCCGAAGATCGCCGCCGAAGTCACGGTCTGCTCGCCGCGGCCCGTGTTGAGGTCCATGTGCCAGCCCGTGAGGCTGCTGCCGAGCGTCGTCGTGCACGTCGTGTTGGTGGTGAAGTTGGCCATCGTGGGGCCGTCCAGGTCCACCGGGGTGCCCGAGGTCGAGAGCGTGTCCACGAACGTGTAGAAGCGGTTGCGGACGTCCTCCACGAACGGGTAGTTCGTCTGCAGCGGGCGCTCGCGGTCGCCGGAGCCGAGCGCGAGGTACACGCGGTCGCGGGCGGGCAGCGCGGCGGGGGCGAACAGGAACTTGCGCCCGGCGCCGACGGTGCGGGCGATGTGAGTGATGGTCCAGCTCGCCGGGGGCAGGGGCTGCATCGTCGCCGGATTCGCGAAGTCGATGCGGTAGAGGTTGCCGCCGGTATCCGCGACGAACGCGTGGTCCGGGAAGCCGTCGAAGTTCCGGTCCACGAGCGTGACGTCGGCGGCGACGCTGCGGCCGGTGCCGAAGCTCGCGAGCAGCGTGCCGCCGTTGGCGTCGAGCACGTACACCCGCTTGCCCTTGGCCGAGGCGCCGCACGAGGGCGCGGACGTGTCCGCATCCTCGCACCCGTCATAGCCGCCGCCGACGACGATCACCGGGTCGTTGCCGTTGTTGTAGCCTGCGAGGTGCGCGACGTTCGCCATCGACCAGGTCTGGCCGATGCCGTCGAAGCCCGGCGTGCAGCCGAGGTCATCCGCGGGGTTGGGGCAGCCCACGCGCCACTTCAGGCTGGGCGCGGCCGGATTGGTCACGTCGAAGCCGTAGAGCATGCGCCCGCCGCGGCGCATCGCGGGGAAGATCCAGACCTGGCTGCTGTTCGCCGTCTGGTAGAGCCCGGTCGAGCCGTCGAAGAAATAGTCCTTGCGTTGCGAGGCGACGGTGACCGGCGTATTCGGATACGTGATGACCGGCCCGTTCTCTGCCAGGCGCTTCAGCCGACCGTGGTGCTCCGGCGCGACGAAGGCCCACAGCTCGCGCCCGTCGTTGCCGGAGACCGCGCGGAACATGCCGTCGTTCGCGCCGTAGTAGACCACGACCCCCGTCGCGCCGCCGTAATTGACCGGCAGCGGGCGCGAGTGCGCGACGTCGCCGTGGATCGAGGCGCGCGTCTGCGTGACGTTGGCGTCGCCGTTCTCGTCGTACACGTCGCGCCCGATCGTGAAGTCCACGATCCGCTGGTGCTCGGTCGCGTTCGCCGCGCCGAGCGCCGCCTGGGTCACGTTGGCGGTGTTGAACGCCACGAGGCCCGGGCAGCTGCTGCCGCTCGCGCAGGTGAGCACCGTGCGGTTGACGGCGAAACTCGGTGTCGCGGCCTGGGGATCGTTGCCGCGCCTCAGTACTTCCGCCACAGCGCCCTTCTCGACCAGCGGGCCGTCGGGAAGGTCCGAGAAGGGGTCGATGCCGGTGAGCAGGCATTGCCCGGCGCTGACCGGGGAGAAGCTCCAGTACGGCCCGCTGTCGGTGGTCCAGAAGCTCGCTGCGCAGGACTGTACGAACCCGGTCGCGGCGGAAACCGCTTCGGCCCCGCTCTTGTCGGAGAGCTTCGCCTCGTTTCCGAAAAGCGCGATCTGGTAGCGCTTGAGGTTGCCGTACCAGCGCGGCTTGCCGTCGGAGTCCGGGCGGAACATGCCGATGAAGACCTGGTTCTCGTTCTGCGCGCGGTTGGTCGCGCTGATCGGAAGGCTCGCCGCGGCGAACACGCTGTTCACCGCCTGGATCTCGATCAGGATCTCGCGCAGCGCGTTCAAAATCGCCTGTTCGCTCGTTGCCTGGAAGTAGCGCCCGCCGCCGTGCTTCGCCATGCTCATGAGCAGCGCCGTCTGGCGCGCGTCCTGCTGGTCCTTGAAGACGTCTATGGTGTAGACGGCGACGTTCTGCTGGCCCGCCTCCGCGCTGACGTCGGTGGTGTAGAGATACTTGGCCCACTCGTCGGCGTTGCGCACTTCGTTGCTCGGCGGCACCGCGCTCGCGCCGGTGGGCGTCACCGTGATGACGGTCTTCGAGGCCTGGACGTTGAAGAGCCGGTTGTTGGCCCCGGGACAGGCCGGGTCCGCGCGTTCGTTGACGCAGGTATAGCTGTCGGCGGGGTTGGCGTCCTTCAGGCTCTGGGGAATGCCCGCCTGGCAGTTGCTCACGCGCTGCCCGCTGTTGTTGCCGGTGCCGCACTGCGCGCCGATGATGGTGTTCTGCACGGTGCTCGAGGTCGAGAACTGCGGCATCGGAAGCTGGCGGGTGTCCCCGTTCACGTTGCCGAGCAGCGTCGGGGGCGAATCCTGTGTGGGAAAGCCGTTGCCGATGAAGATGACGTAGTTCTTGGCGCAGCTGTTGGTGGTGTTGATCGGCGCATTGTAGGTGCGCTTGAAGGAATCGGTCGCGCCGTTCACGTACGCCGCCGGGTCGGACTTGTTGTCGGGGTTGCCCGAATAGCGCTCGGGCCCGAAGCGGGTGGGGCCAACCGGCGAGCCGGCGACGCCGCTCTGCGCGTTGGGGGGGCTCGTGTAGCCGCCGAAATACTTGAACACTTCGAACAGGCCGGCGCTGTAGTCCGTTTTCGCGGTGCCCACCTTCTCGGTCGGAGCGTCGAAGTTCCTGAACAGGCAGTTCGGCGTGCCGTTCAGGCTGTTCGTGCCGTCCACGCAGTTCTGGTCCCCGATCAATTCCTGCAGCGCGGCCTTGTTTCCGGAGGTCATCTGCCGCACGTGGTAGCGCACGTAGGCGCCGTCGAAGTTGGAGCCGCTGCCCGGCGTGAAGAGCATCATGCCGAGATTGATGCTGTCGGTCACCTCGCCGGCCACGGTGCGCAGCGCGCGCAGTTCCGACTGCCCCTGCTTGACATTGCCGGGCCATTGCTGGTTCGCTGCGGACCAGTTGGCGCTGTTGTCGATGAAGACCAGCACGTTGGGGCGGCTCGCGGCGGCGGCCGGCGAGGAGCCGACGAAGAGGTCGATATCTTCAGCGTCGACGGAAGTCGGTGGAGTGGCGCCCAGCACCACAGCTAGAGCGGTACTGATCAGGCGGCGGCTGGACGGCTTCATAAGCTACCTCGTTCCTTCGGTGAATCCGGTGGTGGCGCTACAGGCACGACGTCGCCATGTCGTCGGCGCTGATGCGCACCGCGACGCCCTGCGTCACCGTGACCCGCGCGGGGACGGTCGTGCCGGTGGTCTCCGCCGTGATCTCCCACATCGTGCTGCCGCAGAGCGAGTCCCCGCTTGCGGCGCCCGCCACGCCGAACTGCTGCTGCTGCGCCGAGGCGCACCCCAGGTCCTCGGCATTGGCGAGGTTGAGCTCCTGCACCTTGACCGGGCGCACCGCCACGCACGCCGGCGCGGGATTGAGGCGCGTGGTGTAGTCGGTCGTGCCGTTGCCCGTGATGTCCGCACAGATCGTGTTGGGCGCACCGCACGGGTTGATCACCGCATTGGCGGGGCTCGCGATGAACTGCGGCGAGCTGATGACCGACTCGATCGCCTGCTGCGCGGAATTGAGCGCCTCGGTGCGGGACTGCATGTTGCCGACGACCTTGAGGCTCATGGTGCTGCTGTTCAACGCGCTCGTCGCGAGCAGCGTGATCAGCACCAGCATGACGAGCGCGATGAACAGCGTCGCGCCGCGCTGCGAACGGATACCGGTACTCATGGCGCTTCCTTTCTGCCGGCCGGATTCACGATGCGCACCAGCGCGGGGTATACGTGCCGCCGGTAGCCGTCGTTCATCGGCCCCACGGTGTATGCATTGCCCGCGGCGTTCCGGCCGAGGGTGTAGGTCTTGGTGTCGGTGTGGCCGGGAGAGGGGTCCGTGGCCCGCGCGAGCACGTAGAGCTGCGCGGTGACCACGTTTGCCCAGTTGTTGGTCGGCGTGCACGTGGTGCAGCCGGGGTAGGTGTAGCTCGTCGGGTCGGCCGTGTACGCGTCCGGCTGGCCGTTCCCGTCGTGGTCCATGCCGTACTCGATGTTGATTTCCTCGATTCCCTCCACCAGCGACACCTCGATCAGGCTCGGGCCCGTCAGCTCCAGGCGCTTCAGCAGGGGGATGGTCCGGCCGGCGCGGGTCTCGGTGCCGAGGAAGTAGACGTGCACCACGTACTCGCGCAGCGCGGAGAGCGTGGCGCAGTCCTTGCGCGTGAGCGGGAACGCCGCCGCGCCCATCAGCCCCACCACGTACGAGGTCATCTCGGTGCTGCACAGCGAGGCCTGCAGGTACGGCCGGCCCGCGGTCGGCGGTTCGCAGGCCGGTGAGCCCGCCGCGCAGGTGCGCGCCCGCCGCACGACCACGATATCGGTGTTCGGCCTGGCGCTTGCCGGCAGGCACGCGGGGGCCGGGACGCCCGCGTCGTAGCCCTGGACGTGAAGAGGCATCGCCCCCGCCCATTGCGCCGGGTCGGTCGAGCACGGGTCGGGCAGAGCCGCGGGCAGCGGAAGCGCCCCGACGTTCACTTCCCCGTAGTACCCCGCGACGCGCAGGTCGTCGGAGAGCAGTTCCACCGCGTAGCGCCCGTTCTCGGTCTGGCGGCTCACGCGCTCGAGCTCGCCGCGCGCCGCGCTCGCCGTGGTGAACACGCCGATGAGCGTGGTGAGCAGCATCAGCCCGATCGTGAGCGAGACCATGAGCTCGACGATCGAGATGCCCGCTTCACGCCGGCGGACGTGATCAACCGCCGATAAACGCCGATCAACGCCGATGGAAAGGCGCAAACACCGGCCGGACGCTTTCCCTGTCGTTCTATCCGTGTTCATCTGAAGTTCATCTGCGGTTAAATGAAATTGGGTTCTGAGGTTCTTTCAGATTCAAGGCGTTTGTCTGAGCGACAGGCTCTCACGGTGTCACGCACAGTCCGGTGGTCGGATCGTTCTGCAGGCAGCCGATGGTCACGCGGGCGACCATCGCCCGCCGCGTCTGCTCGTTGCCGTACAGGTTCTGGCCGCAAGTGGTCGAGGCCGGGGCGACGGTGGGCACGATGCCCTGCCAAACCACGGCCACGACGAATTCGCGCGGCATGGCAGCCGAAATGTTGGTGATGCAGCCGCGCGCGCCGTTCATCGCGCCCACCTTCTGTCCGCCCGCCGTGCTCTCCGCCGCGCCGAGCAGGGCGTTGCTCCACTCGCAGAGGTCGAGCGCCGCGCCGGCGAGCCCGGTACAGTCCTGCACGGGGCTGCCGGTGCCGAGCGGCGCGCCGGTGATGTAGCCCATCGCGTTCCCGCGGTTGGCGTTCACGCGGTCCACCATGTCCTGCAGCAGCACGATCCCGTGCGTTCGCTGGTAGGCCTCGACTTCCGCGAGTTGCATGCGCGCCTGCAGGCCCGCCACGCCGAGCAACCCGAAGGAGAGAATCACCATCGTGATCAGCACCTCGATCATGGTGCTGCCGCGCTCGCCGCGTCCCCGGCTTTTCGCCGACCGGTTCATCACGAGCACCCTCCCGTTTTTGCGACGGGCCGGCCGCTGAGATCGATGTTGATGCACCGGCTGTGCGGGGCGCGGGCGCCATTCGCCTGGATGCTCAACGAGGTTGCGCCTCCGGTGAGGCGCCCCGCGCCGTTGTAGGTCACGGCTCCGGGTCCGGCGATGAGGACGCGGGAATTCGGGTCCTGGCTCCGGATGAGCTCTCCGCCCGAGTCCGAAATCGTCCATCCGTTCGCCCAGTCGCCGCCGCTGGGCCGGACGGTCACCGGGGCGTTGCGCGTGATCGCCTCGCTGCGCGCGAGGATCAGGCCGGAGAGCACGTCGAAGCTCGCCGTCTTGACGCCTTGCGCGAAGGCGAGCTCGCGGAATCCCGGCAGGGAGAGCCCGACCAGGATCGCCAGCACCGCGATCGAGATCATGGCCTCGGGGATCGTGAAGCCGCGCGCAGGACGGCGGACGGTCGCGGCATGCCGGTTTCTCGAGGATGCGCGGAACATGGTCACCACCCTGGCTGGCCGTTGCGCGTCTTCGCGCCCTCGTGCGTGAGCGTGAGCGCGCCGTCCGGCACCTGCGCCGATCCTGCGAGCGGGGTCGCCGTGACCGTGTACGAGGGCGGCACGGCGGGCGCGGGCGGATCGATGGTCACGGTGTAGAAGCGCGCGACCTCCGGCGGGACGGCGACGTTCAGCGCGGCGAGCGCGCCGGCGCCCACCGCGTAGTTGCGCGCGTCGAGCAGATACTGCTGCTCGCGGTTGCCCACCTCCATGAGAAAACTCTGGGCCGCGGCCCGGCGCCCCTTGCGCAGGTGCTCCTCGTAGGAGGGAAAGGCGATCAGCGCGAGGATCGCCACGATCACCACGACGACCATCAACTCGACGATCGTGAGGCCCGCGTCGCGCTTCGGAGGCACGGGGAGCGCCCGCGCCGGCTCGTCCGCGCCGCGCGCGGGCTCGTGCACGCGGTCCGCAGGCGCGGATGGTGCGGCCGCGGCGTTCAGGGCCGATACCGGGATACGGACGGCGAACGGCCGGGTGCAGGCGCGCCTTCCGGCGCGATGGTCACCGCGTCCGCCGCAATGGCGTGTGGGCGTGCTCCGCCCGTGTTCTCTCACGTTCTTCCCCCGCGAGAAAGTTCAGGCAATGTGCAAGACGCCGGGCTTTTTCTTTTTGCATCCGTGCGTTGATTGCGCCACCCAAGTTAGCAGACGCGCGCGCGCGCGCGTGTGAACTGCGCAACACATCGGTGAAATTCGTTCGTGAACTACGCAACATGCAGCGGGAAGTTAACGTGAATTATTCACGGTGCGCTGCGACCGCCCGCGCCAGAGGGAAAATTTCCTTATCGCGCGCAGCGCCCGCGTTGGTGGCGGACGGGAAAAAGCGGCCGGCGTGTTGGACGCGGCTTGAATGGGCCGCGGGCATCACCGTGCCAGCGGAACCTTGAACCTTGAACGCGGCACGCCGCGCGTGCCGCTACTCGGGCACGTAGGTGAGCTCGATCACCTTCTGGCTCTTCACCGGCGCGCCGTCCTTCACGGCAGGCCGGAAACGCACCTCGGCCCACGCGCGCTTCGCGGCCTCGTCGAAGAGGCCGGAGGGATCCGATACCGCAACCTGCATCTTGCGCACGATCCCGCGCTCGTCGATGAACAGCCGCAGCTGCACCTTGCCGGCCACGAGCTTGCCGCGCAGCTCTTCGGGGTAGGGCAGCGCGATCGAGCTGAGCGGCTCGGCGCGCACGTCCACTTCGCGCGCCGTGAACCACTTCTGGGGAGACGGCAGCGCAAGCCCGCCTTCGGGGGCGGGCTGCACGCTCGCCGCGCGCTCGGGAGCGGGGCCTTGCCTGTCTTCGGCGGGAGCCGCGTCACGCTGCGCCGTCTCTTCCGGCGCGCCGGCGGGATCCGGCTGTGCCACCGGCGCCACGGGGGCGGGAATGAGCGTGGCGTGCAGCTCGAAGCCGGCGAACCCCGCGCCGGGACTCAGCCCCGCGATGCGGAACGGGCCGACGCCGACCATCGTCACGACGTGCAGCGCCACCGACACCGCGACGAAGAGGAGCAGCCGGCGCGTGCTGGGAGTTTGTAGCACGTGGTTCAGACAAACTCCTTACGCATTGCAGGCAGGGACAATTCAAACTCCCAACGCAGAGGACGCGGCGGACGCGGAGGCGCGCAGAGGGAGACCTCCGATTTCATTGTCAACGTGCCTTCTGCAATCAACACGGCTTTCCTACACATTCCACCCGGTACCCGCAGGGCAGTCCCGGTTTCTCGAACCGCCGCGCTCCTCAGCGTCCTCGGCGTCCTCTGCGTTGAGAGGTAACAATAAACTCCCAACGCAGAGGACGCAGTGGACGCCGAGGTCCGCAGAGGATACTTCCTTACCACACACCAAATCCTCAACGCAGCGGAAGGCCTACAATCCATTGACGACGCGCTTGATCCCGTCACGCATATGGGCAACATTGAAGTTCAGGAGGTAACCAAGCTTACATCCGCCCAACCTCAGATATGTCAGGAGCTGTGACTTGTGAACCGGCATCAGCTTCTCGACTGCTTTGATTTCGACGATTACCGAATCCTCCACCAGCATGTCGACGCGGAATCCACCGTCTATTTCAAGACCACCGTAACGCACCGGAAGCGCAACTTGCCGCTCCGCTTTCAACCCGCCTTTCGACAGCTCATGGACCAGGCATAGCTCATAGACGCTCTCTAGCAATCCGGGACCAAGCGAGGTATGGACCTTCATCGGAGGTAAGATCAAAAAGTGTGTAAATGAGGAAGGCGGCGTAGCCTTTCGGTTGGAAGCTTGACTTCAACCAACGCCCGGTTAGCGCCGGGGTGAAAGGAGACGCCACCCATGAAAGAGAAGACCACA
>VGID01000054.1 GCA_016868035.1 Betaproteobacteria bacterium
TCTCGTCGAGGCAGACTTCAAACATCGGCTGCCTGAAGACATTGATTTCATTGCTCTGGTGCTTCAACGTCTGCTCGCGCCACAGGCAGCTTTACCCACTAACTAGGACGTTGCCAATTCTTATATTATAGCAACGCGCGAATAACACACGGAAATCAAAAGCGTTTGCGCGTGATTTAGTTCACGCTCCGGGCGGAGGATTCGAAGCGTGCGCGTGGCACGGACGAAAAGAAGCGTTGCGGCGACCCGGGATTGCGGCGGTTGATGTTGCGCCGAGCTGAAAAACTCGAAAAAATCTGACCCCATGCAAGCGCAAGCGATTTTCACCAAGACCGCCAAGGGCGTTCTTGAGATCAAGAACAAGACCGTAAGCCTCTCGCGCGAGCTGGGGCTGGTCTTTCTCTCGGTGGACGGAAAATCCACCGTCGCCGACCTCGGGCGCAAGGCCGGGATGCCGGAGCGGGAATTACACGCAGCGCTCGAGAAACTGACCGCCGACGGCTACATCAAGATGGTCTCAGCCGGGGGCGCCCGCCCTGCCGCTGTCGAGGAGGAGTCCGGCGACCTCGATTTCACCTCCCCCGAAACCATGACCAAGCTCAACGCCGAGGCAGAGGTGCGTGCCCGGGCCGAAGCTGCGGCAAAAACGCGCGCGCAGGCCGCGGCCCGCGCCGCCGCGGAGGCCAAGGTGCGGCAGGAAGCGGAAGCGCGCGCCCGCGCGCTTGCCGAGGCGAGAGCGAAAAGCGAGGCAGAGGCCAAGGCCAAGGCGGAAGCGGCGGCGAAGGCCGCGGCCGAGGAGCGCGTAAGAGCCGAGGCCGAAGCGCACGCGGCACAGAACACCAAGGTCAAGCTGCAGGCCGAGTTGCGCGTGCAGGCCGCGATGGAGGCGAAGGCGCGCGCGGAGGCGGAAGCGAGGGCGCGCGCCGAGGCGGAGGCGCGCGCCAACGAGGAAGCCGAGGCGAAGGCCGCTGCCGAAAGCAAGGCGAGGGAGGAAGCCGAGGCGCGGGCGTTGGCCGAGACCCAGGCGCGCGCGCACGCGGAGGCCGAGGCGAAGGCCCGCGCCGCGGTCGACGCGCAGATGAAGGCGCTGCGGGAGGCGCTCGCGGATGCCGAGTTGCGCGCCAAGGAGGAAGCCGAGCAGCGCGCACGCATGGAAAGCGAGCTCAAGGGGCGCCAGGAAGCCGAGCGGCGCGCTCGCGAGGAAGCGGAGCAGCGCGCCAAGGCGGCAGAAGAAGCGGTTGCGCAGGCGCGCGCGATGGCGGAGGAAGCCGCTCGCGCCAAGGCCGAAGCGGGAGATCCCTCGCGCGTCCCGGCTTCCGGCGCCGACGCCGGCTCGATGGACCGAGTGGAATCGGCGATGAGAGCGCTCGAAGAGGCCAAGGTCAAGGCACGGACCGAGGGCGAAGCGCGGGCCGAGGCCGAGCGGCGCGCGCGCGCGGAGGCCGAGGCGCGCAAGCGCGAGGAGGAGGAGTACAGGGCACGCGAAGAGCGGGAACGCAGGGAACGCGAGGAGGCCGAAGCGCGCGCCAGAGCTCAGTTCAAGGAGCTGCAGGAGCAATCACGCCGCGCTCGCGAGGAAGCGGAAGCCAGGGCTGCGGCGGAACGCCAGGCGAGAGAGGAAGCCGAGGCGATGGTCGAGACCGAGCGCCGGGCGCGGACCGAAGCCGAATCGAAGGCCGCGGCCGAGCGCAAGGCGCGCGAGGAAGCGGTGCGCAAGGCACGCGAGGACGCCGAGCGCAAGGCGCGCGCCGAAGTCGAAGCTGCGATCGAGGGTGAGCGCAAGGCGCGCGAGGAAGCCGAGGCGCGTGTCCAGGTCGAGCGCAAGGCGCGCGAAGACGCCGAGCGCAAGGCGCAGGAAGAAATCGCCGCCATGGTCGAGGCCGAGAAGCGCGCAAGCAAGGAGGCCGAGCGACAGGCCGAGGCCGCACGCCGGGCGCGCGAGGAGGCCGAGCGCAGCGCGCGCGATGCAGGGGGCGACCAGACGGGAGCGGCGCACAAGGCGCGCGAGGAGGCCGACGCAAAAGCGCGCGCCGCCGAACAGGCCATGGCCCAGGCGCACGCCATCGCGGTCGCGGCGGCGCGCGCGAAGGCGGAAGCCGAAGCCCGGGCCGAGGCGGAGCGGCGAGCGCGCGCCGAGGCCGAGGACCGCGCCAAGGACGAAGCCGTGGCGCGCATCATGCACGAGCAGGAGATGCGCTCCAGGGCCGACGAGGAGATCAAGTCGCGCGTCGCTGCCGAGTTGAAGGCCCGCGAGCTCGCCGAGATGGAGGCGGATGCACGCTACCGGACGGACGCCGCCGCGCGGGCCCGTGCCTCGGCACAGGAGCGCAAGAAGTACGAGCAGGAGCAGCGCGCGGCGATGCCCGCGTCGGGCGCGCGGCGTCCGCGCAACTGGCTGAAGATCGGCGGTTTCGGCGCGCTCGGCGCACTCGTGCTCGGGGTCGGGCTGCTGCACGTGGTGCCGCTCACCGGTTACGTCGGTGCCGTACAGGAGCTCATGTCCGAACGGCTGCAGGCGCCGGTCAGCGTCTCCAGCGTTCGTTACGCGCTGCTGCCCTCGCCGCGGCTCACGCTGGAGCGTGTCACGGTGGGCAAGCTGCAGGAGATCAAGATCGACGACATCGTGGTCGAGGCCGGCCCCCTCGCCCTGATCACGGGTGCCAGGGATTTTGACAGCGTAACGGTCAATTCGGTGAGGGCGGAGGAGGATGCGCTCGCGCTAATCCCCGGCTGGCTCAGGCCGCGAACCGGAGGACAGCCGCTCAACGTGCGGCGACTGAAGCTCACCTCGGTCCGGATCGCGCTGAAGGGCGTCGACATCGCGCCGTTCGACGCCGACGTCGCGCTTGCGGCCGACGGCGCGCTAAAGGACGCGCTGCTCTCGCACGGCAGCCTCCGCGTCAAGCTCTCGCCGAAGGGAAACGCGATCAGCGTCGCACTCGAAGCGCGCAACTGGAAGCCGCCTCTGGGCCCCGATGTGATCTTCGACGATCTCACGGTGGGGGCGGTGTTCGATGCGCAGCACGCGAGCTTCACCAGCATCGAGGGCAGGCTCGGGTCCGGCACGGTCAAGGGCACCGCCAAGGCGAGCTGGGCAAGCGGCATCCGCGTCGCGGGCTCGTTCAACGTCACGAACGGCGAGCTCTCGCAGCTTCTTCCGTCCTTCACGCGCGATTTCACGGCGACCGGGACCCTCACCGCCAGCGCGAGCTACGAGCTGCGGGGCGCCGCGCTTCCGAGCCTGTTCGACGCGCCCCGGGTGGAAGCGAACTTCACGCTCGAAAAAGGCGTGCTGAACAACGTGGACATCGTGCGCGGCGTGCAGGGCACCGCACGGGACGGGGTGCGCGGCGGCAGGACCTCCTACAACGAGCTCGGGGGAACGCTGCAAGTGGCCAACAACACCTATTCGTACCGCCAGATGCGGATGAGCTCCGGCGCGATGCAGGCCGCTGGCAACTTCGACATCTCTCCGAACGGCGAGCTATCGGGCCGGATCAGCGCCGAGCTCGGCTCGAAGAGCGTGGTGGTCGCGCGCGCCAATCTCACCGTCGCCGGCAACCTCAAGACGCCGGTGCTCAAACCCTAAGAGCCGGACTCAAACTCGGCCAACAAACAAAAAGCCCGCGTCGAGCGACGCGGGCTTTCTTGCGTGCGGGCGGAAAATCAGCCGCGTCGTGCCAAGGTCTCTCCCGCGCGCAGGGCGGCGATCCGGTCCTCGAGCGGCGGATGCGACATGAACAGGTATTTCAGACCGTGCGCGACGTTGCCCGAGATGCCGAACGCGGCGATGCGGTCGGGAAGCTGCGACTGCTCCTGGTTGAGCTTCAGTCGCTCGAGCGCCGCGATCATCTTGCTGCGGCTGGCGAGGGTCGCCCCGCCCGCGTCGGCCCGGAACTCGCGCTGGCGCGAAAACCACATCACGATGATGCTCGCAAGGATGCCCAGCACGATCTGGGCGACGATGGCCGTGACGAAGAAGGCCGGGCCGTGGCCGCGCTCGACCTTGAACACCACGCGGTCCACCACGTGCCCGATGACGCGCGAGAAGAAGATGACGAAAGTGTTGACCACGCCCTGGATGAGCGCGAGCGTCACCATGTCGCCGTTGGCCACGTGGCTCACCTCGTGCCCGAGCACCGCCTCGGCTTCTTCCTGCGCCATGTTGTTCAGCAGCCCGGTGCTCACGGCAACCAGCGCGTTGTTGCGGTTCCATCCGGTGGCGAAGGCATTGATCTCGGGCGAGTCGTAAATGGCCACGTCCGGCATGCCGATGCCGGCCCGCTGCGACTGGCGCTTCACGGTGTCCACCAGCCAGCGCTCGGCGGGGTTGGACGGCACCTCGATCACGTGCGCACCGGTCATGCTCTTGGCGGCCCATTTCGACATGGCGAGCGACACCAGCGAGCCTCCGAACCCGATGACGGCCGCGACCACGAGCAGCGCCTCCAGGTTCAGGTCCACGCCCTCGCGGTCGAGAATTTGCTCGACTCCCAGCACCCGCAGCGCAATGCTCAGCACCACCAGCACCGCAAGGTTGGTTACGATGTAGAGAAAGACCCGTTTCATAAGCGCCCGACCCTTTCCGTTGAAGATGTAGTCTTTAGATGGGGGCCGGACGCGCCAAGTTCAAGGCGCCGGCTCCCGCTGCCATGCGGGCGCAAGATTAAATCAAACCCGCCCTTCCCGCCAGTGTGCCCGCTCCCGCGCATGGGCCCGCACACCCTCCAGCGACGGCTTCAGCCGCCGCGCGGCGGCGGGACCCGTAGCCAGAAGGTCACCGGGCCGTCGTTGGTCAGCGTCACCTGCATGTCGGCGCCGAAGCGCCCCGCGCCAACTTGCGGGTGCGCGCCGCGCGCACGCGCGACCAGGTATTCGTAGAGCGCGCGCCCGGCCTCGGGGGGCGCCGCGGTGGAAAAACCCGGCCGCGCCCCCTTGGACGTGTCCGCCGCGAGCGTGAACTGGGGCACCAGCAGCAGTCCGCCGCCGACTTCGTGGAGCGCGAGGTTCATCCGGCCTTCGGCATCCGGGAACACGCGATAGCCCAGCAGGCGCTCGAGCAGACGGTCGGCCTGCGGCTCGCCGTCGCCGGCCTCGACGCCCACCAGCACCAGCAAGCCGCGGCCGATCGCGGCGATCACCGCGCCGTCCGCCGCCACGTTCGCAGCGCTTACCCGCTGCAGCAATCCGATCATGGCCCTCCTTCTTTCGCTATGATAGGGAGCGACCGCAACCATGCGCAACGAACGCCGTCGTTTCCTGGGCGCCGCCGGCTGCGCCGCCGCGCTGGCCACGCTCGGAGGGTGCCGCCTGACACTCGAGCACGGGATTTCCAATCCGTGCCGGACTCCCTTGCCCGACGCGCTTTCCCGCCACGAGGCGGTGCGCGCGGCGTGGGAAGGAATCGATGCCGCGCGCGTGTGGGACAGCCACGCCCATCTGCTCGGCACGGGCGATTCGGGCAGCGGCATCTGGCTCAATCCCGGGATGTCGAGCGTGCTGCGGCCGGTGCAGCTCGCGCAGCGCCTGTTCTTCCTCAACGCCGCGTGCGTCGATCAGACCCCGGGCCGGGTGGATGAGAGCTACGTCGAGCGCATGCGCACGCTGATCGAGGGCATGCCCGCGGGCGTCAAGGTCGTGCTGCTCGCTTTCGAGCGTGCCTACACGGAGGACGGAGAGCCCTCGCCCGCCGGCACTTCGCTGCATGTGCCAGACGGTTTCGTGATGGCGGTGGCACGCCGCCACCCGGACCACTTCGAGTGGGCGGCCTCGATCCATCCCTACCGCCGCGACTGCGTGGACGCGCTGCACGCGGCCAAGGCAAACGGCGCGCGCGCGGTGAAGTGGCTGCCCGCGGCCATGAGCATTGATCCCGCGTCGCCCCGGTGCGACGCGTTCTACGCGGCGCTGAAGGACGCAGACCTCCCGCTGATCACCCACGCGGGGGCCGAATCGGCGGTGCCCGTAGGCGATCGCCAGCACCTCGGCAATCCCCTGCTGCTGCGGCGCGCGCTCGAGCATGGCGTGCGGGTCGTGGTGGCGCACTGCGCGACCATGGGCCAGGACCGCGACCTCGATCGCGGCGCCGACGGCCCCTGGGTCGAGAGCTTTTCGCTGTTCGCGAGGCTCATGGACGAAGCGCGTTTTGCGCGCAATCTCTACGGCGACCTCTCCGCAGTGGCGCAGGTCAATCGCGCCGGCCCGGCGCTCGTTCGCCTCCTTGAGCGCGAGGACTGGCACGCGCGCCTCCTGAACGGCTCGGACTATCCCCTGCCAGGCGTCATGCCGCTCTTTTCCATGGACCAGCTCGCGCAGCTGCGCGTCATCGAGCCCGGGCTCGGACCGGTGCTCGCCGCGATCCGCGAGCACAATCCCCTGCTCTTCGATTTCGTGCTGAAGCGCCACCTGAGGTCGGGCAACGCGCGCTTCCCGCGCCGGGTGTTCGAAACGCGGGCCTTTTTCGCTCCGTGACGGGCTGCCGGAGCCGCCCGGACAGCCCGGCTCGACCGACTGCAGTACGCACATCCTCCTCAGAAACCTCCCATTGTGTAAGGCTTTCGATTACCATACCCATGATCCATGACATCCGCATATGAATAAACCAGAGATAAAACAGATGGTTATCTCGAGCGGACCGGCTTCCTGCCCATGATCGTCAACCCGGCCTCGACGCCGCTGCCGGCACCCGATACCAACACGGTGAGGGGCTACGGGCTCGAGGCCGTGCACAGCGCCCGGCAGGCGGCCGGGGCCGACATCGAACCGGGCCAACTGAGAGATTTCTCGCGCACGGTCGCAGAGATCCAGTGGCTGCTGGTAATCCTGGTGCTGCTCCATCACGTGTTCCAAGGCAGTGCCGAGGACCACACTGTCGCCGTCTATTTCGGGCTGATCATCTTCGTAGCGACGATCCTCGTCTTTCAGTATTTCGCGTTCCTGCGGGGTCCGCGGCG
The DNA here is from genome assembly GCA_016868035.1 of Betaproteobacteria bacterium. Taxonomy (GTDB): domain Bacteria; phylum Pseudomonadota; class Gammaproteobacteria; order Burkholderiales; family SG8-41; genus SG8-41. The sequence goes on from VGID01000054.1 coordinate 6,954, forward strand.
CTGGCTGCTCGCGGTGGGGACCTGGGCAATGATCCTCTTCGTAAGCTGGGTGCTCTACCACACCGGGCGGCTCGACAGCCCGCTCCTCAACCTCTACCTGTTGCCGATCGTCACGAGCGCGCTCACGCTGGGGCAGACGGTCACGCTGCTGCAGGTGGGGCTGATCGCCGCCTGCTACACGTTCCTCGGCTACGCGACCGACGCGTCCTTCTTCACCGTGGTATCCGCCGGGAATCTGGCGGCGGCGCTGGCGCCCATGCTGCTGGTTGCCTACATCACCACCATGCTCTCGCAGGACATCCACCACACCATGGGCAAGGTGAGGGAGCTCTCCGAGACCGACGAGCTCACGGGGGTCTATAATCTGCGCGCGTTCAATCCCATCGTAGCGCGCGAGTTCGCGCTCGCGCAGCGTCACAGGCGCATCCTCAGCATGCTCATGGTGGATTCCGACAACCTGAAGAAGATCAACGACACGCACGGGCATGAAGCGGGCGACCGGCTGATCCAGCACGTCGTGGGGGCGATCAGGCACGAGCTGCGCTCCACCGACGTCATCGCGCGCTACGGCGGCGACGAATTCCTGTGCCTGCTGCCGGAAGCAAGCAGCGCCGACGCGGCCCAGGTCGCGGAGCGCATACGCAAGCGGATCGCGGACGCTCCGGTCACCGCCGGCAATGCCACTTTCGCGACCACCGTCAGCATCGGCGTTGCCGCCTACCCCGATCACGGGACAAGTCGCGAAGCGCTGGCGCGAAACACGGACCAGGCGCTCTATTCCAGCAAGGCCCGCGGGCGGAATCGCGTCACGGTCGCGCACGGATCATGAGCCAACGCATTCCCTCCGCCGGCCGGATCTCGCCCTGATGCGAACGAAGACGATCTTCGACCCGGTGCTCAGCTCCGAAGAGCTGCGCGGTTCCTCGCGCACGGTTGCCGAGATCGAGTGGCTGCTGCTGCTGCTCGTGCTGCTCTTCCAGACGGTCATGGTTCCCGACCAGGAGACCTCGGCGGCGCTTGCGATGTCGATGTTCTTCTTCGCGGCGTTCGTGCTGTCGTTCCGCTATGCCAACTTCTACCGGCAGGAGAGCCACTGGAAGATCGCGATCGAGACCGGGGTGATGATCGTCTTCATCACGTGGGTGCTCTTCTACACCGGGGGCGCGGAGAGCCCGCTCGCCGACCTCTACCTGTTGGTGGTCATCGTGAGCGCGCTCACCCTCGGCAAGGTCGCGACCCTGCTCGAGATGGCGCTCATCACCGGCTGCTACATCTGGCTCGGCTATCCGCAGCGGGCAGCGGTAGACCCGTTCTCGCTCCAGTCGGGCACCGTGCTGGTCGCGCAGGTCGCGCCTATGCTGCTCGTGGCCTACATCACGACCATGCTCTCGGCCGACATCCGCCGCGCCTACGGCCACATGAAGCTGCTTTCGGAGACCGACGAGCTCACCGGCGTGCTGAACATGCGCGCATTTACCGCCGTCTCCGACCGCGTGTTCCACCAGGCCGCGCGCTACGCGCGGCCGTTCAGCGTCCTGATGATCGACTCCGACAGCCTGAAGACCGTGAACGACCTGCTGGGGCATGAGGCCGGCAACCGGCTGCTCAAGATGATGGTCCAAAGCATCCAGGGGCAGCTGCGCCAGACCGACGTCCTTGCGCGCTACGGGGGGGACGAATTCGTGGTGCTGCTGCCGGAAACCCCGTGCAACGGCGCGGTCGGCGTGGCCGAGCGCATACGCGACAGCGTGGAGTCGGCCCCGCTCACGACGCGGGAGAAGAAGATCGGCGCCACGGTGAGCATCGGTGTCGCGTGCTATCCTGACCACGGGGCCGATCTCGAAACCGTGCTGGAAAGAGCGGACCAGGCGATGTACGCGAGCAAATCCGCCGGCAAGAACCGCACCACGGCGTTCTCTGCGTGATCTCATCGTTACTCGTGCCTCGCCACTCGTTCCGCCCGCAGGGCGCCTCGGCGCAAACGAGGAGTAAGAAAAGCGGCGGTGGGTCACGAGCCACGAGTAGCGAGTAGCGAGTCACGGTTTCTTGGGGCGGAAGTAATCCGTGTCGTCGTAGTAGGCCTCCCGCTCGTTCTCCGCGCTCCAGCCGGGCACGCCCAGTATGGGTATGGGCGCGAGCTCGCGTGTTCCCGCAATATTTCGCGGTTCTCCGATGTGGGCCGCTACCCTCGCATCGAGATCGGCGAGCTGCGGTCCGATCGGCAGCGCGAGCAGGCCGGGATCCGTTCGCAGCACGATGCCACGGCCGGTCACGCCCGCGAAGGGGCGCAGCGCCTTCTCGTAGAGCGCGTGCCCGAACAGGTGAAACCGCATGCGGGCGTCCAGCCCGGCGCGCCGACGCCAGAACAGCTCCTTCCACTCGTGCGCGCGCAGCAGCGCCTCGAGCTCCCCGTCGCAGGTTGCGACGATCACGCCGCCTTCATCGAACAGGGTGAGCGCATCCTGTACCGGCCCGCGGTTTGCGCTGCGCGCCGCACCGCCGGATCGCAGCACCTCGTAATGGCGCGCATTGAGCGCGGCCTTCGCGCCCGGAAACGCGAGCCATGCGAGCACGTTGAACAGGTCGTGCCAGTTGCGTGAACGCACCTGCAGCTCGCCCCTGAGATACACGCGCGCCTCGTAGCCTTCTTCGAACGCGCCGCGCTTGCGCGCCTGCGGCACGACCCTGAGCGCGGCGCCGCTCGCCACGCGCACCGGCGGGTCGCGGCCGTCGAGCAGCTGCTGCAGTTCGCTCAGATCCGGCCAGCGCGGCGGAAACACACGCGGTGCGTGCGCGCGCAGCGGCTCGAACATGGGCGAGCGCCCCAGGAACCCGGGATCCCAGTCGATGATGGATGAGGACGGAGGCATCGAACGGCGATTTTGTGAAAGCGTCAGCGCGAACAAATCGCGCCGCTGATACACGCCCTCCCAGTCTCACGATCTCCTGCTCTGTTGTAAACTTACGCGCCGTCGCGGCGAGATTATGACAGAGCGGATCGAATGTGCGGTTATCGGCGCGGGCGTGGTCGGGCTCGCGGTCGCGCGCGCGCTGGCGATGCGCGGACGGGAAGTCGTGGTGCTGGAAGCCGAAAACACATTCGGCATGCATACGAGCTCGCGCAATTCGGAGGTGATCCACGCCGGCATCTACTACCCGCCCGGCTCCCTGAAGGCGCGGCTGTGCGTCGCGGGCAAGCACGCGCTCTACGGCTACTGCGCCGAGCGCGGCATCCGGCACCGGCGCATCGGCAAGCTGACCGTCGCCCTCGATGAAGCGCAGATCGAGACGCTCGGGAAGTACCGGGCACAGGCCGACGCAAACGGGGTCCCCGACCTGAAGCTGCTCGATGCGCGGCAATCGCGCGAACTCGAGCCGGAAGTATCCTGCGTCGCGGGCCTGCACTCCCCTTCCACCGGCATCATCGACAGCCACGGGCTGATGCTTGCCTACCTGGGTGACGCGGAGGCAGCCGGCGCCGCGCTGGCCCTGGCGAGCCCCGTCGCGTCGGGAAGCGCAAGCGCGGACGGCATCGCGCTGAACGTGGGCGGCGCGGAGCCAATGACGGTGCGCGCACGCACGGTCGTAAATGCCTCGGGTTTCAGGGCGCAGGCGGTCGCGCGCTCGATCTCCGGAGTGCCGCCTGCGACGATCCCGCCGACCCACTACGCCATCGGCCATTACTACACGCTCGCGGGCAAGTCGCCGTTCGCGCGGCTGATCTATCCCGTCGCGCGCCCGGACTGGCACGGAGTGCACGTCACCATCGATCTGGGCGGCCAGTGCAAATTCGGCCCCGATTTCGAATGGATAGACCGCATTGATTACCGGTTCGACGAAGCTCGCGAGAGCGCGTTCTACGACGCCATCCGATGCTACTACCCCCGGCTGAAGGATGGTGCTCTCCAGCCGGGCTACACCGGCATCCGTCCCAAGATCGCGGGACCCGGAGCGCCGCCGCAGGACTTCGTCATACAGAGTCCGCGCGAGCATGGTGTCCCGGGGCTCGTGAACCTCTACGGCATTGACTCACCCGGACTCACCGCCTCGCTCGCGATCGCCGACCGTGTCGCCGACGTGCTCGCCGCCTGAATACAGGGATTTTGGCCGGACTTTCGAACCCGCGGGCATGGCATAATGGCGTGCAATCCGTGAGCGCCGACCGATGACGGACAGCATCGTATACGTGAGGACGAAAAAGGGCCGGGCCGAGGTGGACTCCGGCACGGGCGCGCTCGCGAAAGGGCTGCGGTCCGTGCTCGCTCTGGTGGACGATCACTCGACCTACGCGGAGATCAGAACCAAGCTCACGAGCGTCCCCGAGGAGAAGCTGCGCGCGGCTATCGACCGGCTCGTCGCGGAGGGCTACATCGAAGCCGCGATCGCATCGGCGGCGGCCGGGGACGATCTCGACTTCACGCTCGATCTGCCCGCGCCGGAGCCGAGCCCCGAGGAGCGGGCGCGCGCGGAGCAGCAGACGATCGGCGGGATGCGCTCGCTGCATCAGGCCGGCTATTACGTCAACATCACGAGTCGGCCGGGCCACCGCCTGCGGGCGAACTCCGGCGGGAAATATTGCGTGCTCATCGTGGACGGCGATGCGAGCAACTCGCTGCTCCTCGCGCGCACGCTGATGCTCGCCGACCTCGAGGTGCGCACCGCGTCGAACCGGGACGAGGTGCTGAGGGAGCTCGGGAAGAAGCCGCTACCCGACGCCATCGTGATGGACACGGTGCTGCCGAAACTGAACGGACTCAACCTGCTCTCGCGGCTGCGCCAGAACGAGCGATACGCCTCGGTGCCGATCATCATCGTCACCGCCAACAGGGCGCAGGAGGACGTGGTCGCCGCCCTGGCGCGCGGAGCGAGCGGCTACATGACCAAGCCATTCAAGCCGGAAGCGCTGGTCGAGAGCATCAACGCGGTGTTCGGCCTGGGCTAGGCGGAGACCACACGGCCTCCCGGGCGACCTCATCCGCTGTGACCGATGACGCAGAACCCGATTTACTCGCAGACCGATCAGGGTCGGGCCGAGCTCACGGCCGATCCGGGCAAGCTCGCGCGCAGCCTGCGCGTTCTGCTGGGCATGGTGGACGGCCGGTCCACGGTGGACGAGTTGCAGCGCAAGCTGGGCAATGTGGACCCGGAGAAGCTGCGCGCGGCGCTCCAGAGCCTCGCCGCCCACGGCTACGTCGCGCTCGCGAAAGCCGCGGAGCCCGCCGGTGAGATCGACTTCGCGAGTTTCATGGGCCAGCCCATCCAGACGCCGACGGCCGAGCAGAAGCGCGATGCCGAGCAGAAGACGCTCTCGGGCATGCGCTCGCTCAAGAGCAGCGGCTATTTCGTCAATATCGTCAGCCGGCCGGCGGGGCGCGTGCGGCCACGCGCTGGCGAGCAGTACAGCGTGCTCATACTCGACGGCGACCAAGCGAACGCGCTCGCCGTCGCCCGCGCGCTGATGCTCGCCAAGTTCGAAGTGCGCAGCGCCTCGCGCCCGGACCAGATCATGGCGGAACTGAACAAGCCGGCGCCCGATCTCATCTTGATGGACGTCATGCTCCCGGAACTCGTCGGGCTCGACGTGCTCGCGAAACTGCGCGAACACCCCAACTTCAAGACGGTGCCCGTGCTCATCGTCACCGGGCGCGCCGAGCAGGACGATGTCGTTGCGGCGCTCGTGTACGGCGCGAACGGCTACATGACCAAGCCGGTCAAGCCGGAGGCACTGCTCGAGAGCGTGCGCACGCTGCTCGGCCTCGGCCAGGCTTGATCACCGTTCCGGCTTCTGCGCCCCGGCGTGCCGCTCCAGAAAGGCGCCCAGCTCGGCCACCCACTCGCGCCGCACGAAGATGAAGCCGTCGTTGTGCCCGCCGCGCATCTCGAGGAAGCTCTTGGGCTCGGAGGCCGCCTCGAAGAGCCTGCGCCCGTGCGAGAACGGGACGATGTCGTCATCGCGGCTGTGCGCCACCAGCACGGGAGCCTTCACCGCGCGCAAGGCCGCGATGCTGTCATAGGAGAAACGGCTCATCCAGCGCACCGGCAGGAACGGATAGACCTGCGCCCCGAGGTCGGGCACCGAGGTGAAGCTCGAGGCGAGCACCAGCGCGCGCGGGCTCACCCGTGCGGCGAGCCAGGACGCGACCCCGCCGCCGAGGGACTCGCCGAAGAGCACGATGTCGCGCGGCGCGACTTTGCGCGTGTCCGTGAGCCAGCGCCACGCCGCCTCCGCGTCGCGGTACGTGCCCGCCTCCGAGGGCGAACCGGTGCTCGTGCCGTAGCCGCGGTAGTCTATGATCAGGCTCGAATACCGGAGGCGATGGAACATCACCAGGTAGTCGAGCCGGTGCGAAATGTTGCCGGCGTTGCCGTGGAAGATCAAAACGGCGCCCCGCGCGGTCTCGGCCGGCACCCACCACGCGGAGAGCTTCTCGCCGTCCTCGGTCGCGATGGTGACCGCTTCGTGCTGCAGCCCGTGAACCTTGGGCGTGATCGCCACCTCGCGCCCGATCTGCGGAAAATAGACGAGGTTCGTCTGGAACAAATATACGAGCACGACCACCGCCAGATAGGCGATGCCGAGCATGACCAGGAGATTCCACAGCATGCGTGCCATCAGCCGGGACGCTCCGCGAGTTGCCCGGCATGCACGGGAGGCGTATCAATCCACCTTCGCACCGGAGTCCCTCACCACCTTCGCCCATTTCGTGTGCTCGCGCCGCAGGAGCGCGCCGAAGTCGGCGGCCGTACCGCCGACCGGGTCCGCCCCGCGCTCGGCGAGCACGTCTTTCACCGCGCTTAGCGTGATCAGCTTGTTCACCTCGCCGTTCAGGCGGGCCACGACCACGGCCGGCGTTCCGGCGGGAGCGAGCAGCCCAAACCACTGCGTGACGTCGTAGCCCGCCACCCCGGCTTCCGCGATCGTCGGGAGCTCGGGGACGGCGGAGGACCGCCGCGCCGAGGTCACGGCGAGCCCGCGCAGCCTCCCCCCCTTGATATGGGGCACGATCCCCACCGAACTCACGATCGTGACCGGCACCCGGCCCGCGATCAGCTCGATGAGCAGGGGGCCCGTGCCCTTGAACGGGATATGCGTGAAGTCGACCGCCGCCATCGTCTTGAACAGCTCCATCGCGAGGTGGCCCGAGGAGCCGCTGCCGGCCGATGCGTAATTGACCTCTCCGGGCTTCGCTTTCGCGAGGTCCACCAGCTCCTTCACGGACTTTGCAGGAAACCCCGGATGGACCGCCAGCACCAGCGATACCGACACGAACTGGGCGATCGGCGCGAAGTCCTTCACCGCGTCGTAACCGACCTTGCGGTAGAGGTGGGGATTGATCACGTGCGGCAGCGACGTGAAATGCAGCGTATAGCCGTCGGGCGCGCTCTTCGCCGCCAGCTCGGCGGCAATCGAGCCCCCGGCGCCGCCCCGGTTGTCCACCACTACCTGCTGCCCCAGCGCTTCGCTCAGCCGGCTCGCCACGACGCGGCCCAGGAAGTCCGCGGCGCCGCCGGGCGGGAAACCGATGATGAACCGGACCGGGCGCGCCGGATAGGTCTGGGATGCCGCCTCGACCGAGGCGAGCGCCATGGCCGCGGCGGCCACGACGGCGGCAACACCGCGCATTGTGCTTGGTTCACGCATCGCGTTGCTCCGTAATAACGATCAAAGGCAGACGCCCACGCCCGCGGTCACCGCAGCGGCGATGCGCTCCCGTACCGCCGGGTCGCGCATTCGCAACTCCTCGCCGCGGTTGACGATGACGCCGGCTTCGAAGAGCAGCGCCGGGATGCCCGCCGTGCGCAGCACCGCCAGATTGTCGAAATAATGCACGCCGTTCGCCTCGTCGGCAAACGGCCGATTTTCTCCGGGTATGCGCTCTGCATGATAGCGCGAAGCCGTGAATCCGGCCCGCGCGAGCGCCGCGCCGATCATCGAAGCGCACCGCAGGCTGGCCTCGAGATGGGGATTGTCGCGGGAGATGAAAAGGGAAAATCCCGCGAAGCGATCGCTGTATCGCAGCGTGCGTCCTCCGTAATTCCAGGTCGCGAGGTACCGCGGCTGCACCGAATCGTGGTGCACCGAAATGAAGAGGTCCATGCCGCGGGCGCGCGGCGCGCGGCTTCCGGGGTCCCCGGCGAGCCCGTCTTCCCCGATCAGCAGAGTGCGGTGTCCGGCGCGCTCGAGCGCCCGGGCGATGTCGCGCGCGAGCTGGCGGTTGTACTCGAATTCCGTCACGCCGCGCGCGCTGATCGCGCCCGGATTTTGCAGGTGATGGCCCACGTCGATCGCGATGCTCGCCGCCTGGCATGGCAGGACGAAGGCGAGAAGCGCTGCCGCGAGCCGCCTCATTCAAGGGGCGTGAACACGATGCCGTTGATGAATTCCTCGCCCTCGCGCTGCAGCTGCTCGCTCGCGGGCTCGGGCCCGCCGCGCTCCTCGTAGTGGACATGGATCGTGGTCCGCAGCGATTGCGGGTGCGCGCAGCTGAGCCCGGTGAGCACCAGCAGCAGCGGGATGTGCGGCGCGTGGACCGACCCGGTGTCCAGGACCTTCAGGCGGTGGCGGATGCACGTGGGCGCGGGCGTGCCCTCGGTTGCGAATTCTTCCTCGAGAAACCAGTGCCGGCCGGGAATGATGCGGGCGCGGCTGAGACCCCGGATGAACTCGAAAAACCCCGCGAGCGAGTCGATCCCGACCGAGTCCGGAAGGATCTCGGTGAACACGAGCGCGACGAAGGTATGGGTGAGCGCCCCGGTTCTCTTCCCGAAGAACGCCCGGGTATGGTCGCGCTCCACCTGGACCCAATTTTCGCCCGGCGGCGGCTTGATGCGAAATCCCCTGAAATCGAGGAAGCCGGCGGTTCCGCCGGCCCGCGCGAACCCGTCCTCGGCCGCGGCCGCAACCGGGATGGCCATCAGCCAAAAAAACAGCACCCCTGTTGCGCAAGCGAGGCTACGTTTCACTGCGCCTCCGATATTCCCCTCACCGGACCGTTTCCGGGCCTGCGGCCGCTCCTCCGAACGTTCCCCGACGGCGCCCCTCACCATCCCAGCACATAGGCCGGGCGCCGGGCATCGGCTCCACCGTGCAGCACGCCGTTCTTGTGATCGGCCACGATGGCGCACACCGAGCCGGCGAGCCACGTCGAATCGTCCCACCAGTACACCTTGTGCCCGCGCGAGGCGAGACCATCCCCCACCGAGCGCTCGATGCGCGCTTCCAGGTAGAGGCGGTCCGGATAGTACGGGTGCGGCTCGAAGGAGCCGGGATAGCTGTAGGTGGCGAAACGCGGGGCCTCGACGGCGCTCTGCGCGTCCATTTCGAACACGTTGACGTTGAGAAACACCTGCAGCATGGCCTGCGTCTGCACGTCTCCACCCGGCGTGCCGAACGGCATGTAGGCACGTCCGTTCTTCAACGCGAGTGCCGGGTTGGGCGTGAGCCGCGGCCGCTTGCCCGGCGCGACCGAACTCGGGTGCCGCGGGTCGGCCCACGACTGGGTGCCACGGCCCGAACACAGGATGCCCACTCCCGGAATGATCGGGGTCTTGTCCGAGCCGTCGCTCGGGGTGGAGGAGAACGCGTTGCCGTGCCGGTCCATCACGCACAGGTAGGAGGTGTCGCCCGGTCCCGGCGCTTCGTCGGGCTCGGGCGCGGGAACGCAGCGGTGCTCGAGCCGTGCGAGCGTCGCGGGGTCGCCCGCCGGCGGCATGCCCGGATAGGCCTTCTCGGGGCTGATCAGCGCGCGCCGGTGCTCCGCGTAGGCATCCGACATCAGGCCCTTGATCGGCACCTTTACGAAGCGCGGATCGCCGAAGTGATGGTGGCGGTCGGCAAACGCGAGCTTGAACGCCTCGGTCACCAGATGGATGTACTCCGGCGTGTTGTGGCCGATCACCTCGAGGTTGTAGCCTTTCAGCATGTTCAGCGCCATCGGCAGCACCGGGCCCTGCGACCACGGGCCGCACGCGTGCAGCTCGATGCCGTCGAAGCGGGAGCGCACGGTGGGCTCGAAGCGCACGCTGAACCTTGCGAAATCCTCGTAGCGCATGAGCCCGCCCTCGCGCTCGATGAAGCGGGTGACCGCGGACGCGACATCGCCCTTGTAGAACGCGTCGCGTGCGGCGCGCAATCCCGCCTTGCGCCCCTTGCGGCGCGCCGGCCTTTTCTCCTCGTCGGCCAGGTACTGCAGGGTCCCGCCGAGATCGGACTGCACGAAGATCTCTCCCGCCTGCGGCGGCCGGCCGCGCGGCAGGAACACCTTCGCGCTCGATGGCCATCGCGCGTAGACGTCGCGGTTGTCGCGGATGAACTCCGCCATCAGCGGATACATCGGGAACCCCTCGCGCGCAAAGCGCACGGCCGCGGAGGCGACCTCGCCGAAGCTCATCGTGCCGAAGCGCTCGAGCGCGGTGATCCACGCGTCGGGCGCGGCCGGCACGACGCAGCGCTCGACGCCGAGCGGTATCTTGCCGCCGTGCCTCTTTACGAAATAGTCCGGCGTCACCGCCTTCGGCCACACCCCGAGCCCGTCGATGCAATGGACCTTGCGATCCCTGGCAGTGTAGATGAGCTGCGGCGCGACTCCGCCGAAATTGACCTTGTCGGTCTGCAGCACGCCGACCGCGATTCCTGCCGCGACGCCGGCGTCCACCGCATTTCCGCCCGCCTCCAGGACCTCGAATCCGGCGTGCGCGGCGAGATAGTGTCCCGCCGAGACCACGTGCCGGGTGCCCATGATGGTCATGCGGTTCGAAGCCAAGCGGCTCTCCTCGATACGGGTTCGCCAGGACGAGTGTTCATTCTAGAACCTATTTCATATATAGGCACGTGTGCGACGGCGGCGATGTGGGATGCAGTTCAAGGAGGAGGGCCCGAAGGAATAGGTCGATATTTCGAGGGTCCCCGACGAGGAAATGCGCCCGGATCGCCCCGTCCCTGCGGGTTGCCTCGCGCACCGGCTGCTATAATTCGAGCGCACATCGTCTCTGCAATACATTACTTGAGCCAGGCAGAACAACAGCTTGTAGCCCTGGTCCGCGCCGCGGGCATCGAACCTGAATAAAATGGCTCCGGGCCGCGCTACTCGGCCAGATTACCTCGGCAACAAAAGGAGGGACATTCAATGCTGACGCAGGCGACTTTGCTTCGTGCAACATTCGTGGCGGCAAGCGTCGCGCTCGCTGCGGCTGCAAGCAGCGCGGGCGCACAGGCTTTCCCCTCGAAGCCGGTCCGCGTGATCAATCCGGCCGCGCCGGGCGGCAACAGCGATATTTTCTTCCGGCTCCTGCAGCCGAAGATGAGCGAGGTGCTGGGACAGCCGCTCGTCATGGATTACCGGACGGGCGCCGGCGCCACGATCGGCGGAGAGCTGATCGTGCGCAGCGCGCCCGATGGCTACACCACCGGCATCGTCGCCGCGAGCTTCGTCATCAACCCTTCCATGATCAAGAAGCTCCCGTACGACACGGTGAAGGATTTCACCGGGCTCGGCATCATCGTGGATGTACCCTCCGGACTCGTCGTGCATCCTTCGCTGCCGGTCAAGAACGTCAAGCAGCTGATCGCGCTCGCCAAGGCCCGCCCGGGCGAGGTTTTCTACTCCACCTCCGGGCGCGGCACGGTCGGCCATCTTGCGGCGGAACTGCTCAATTCATCGGCCAAGGTCAAGCTCGTGCACGTGCCCTACAAGGGCGCGGGCCCGGCCATCATCGAGCTCATCGCCGGCCACGTGCAGCTGCAGTTCGCGAGCGTCCCACTGCTGGTCGGGCATGTGCAATCGGGCAAGCTGCGCATGATCGCCCAGACCGGAGCGACGCGCGCGGTGTCGGCGAAGGACGTTCCGACCATGGAGGAATCGGGCCTGCCCGGTTTCGTCGTGAGGAGCTTGTTCGGATTCGTGGGGCCGGCGGCGATGCCGCGCCCGATCGTGGACCGCCTCAACGACGCGCTGGTGAAGGCGATCAACGACCCCGAGAACAGGAAGCACCTGATCGAACGCGGCGCCGAGCCGATCGGCAGCAGCGCAGACGAACATGCGGCGTCCATCCGCTCCGAAATCGACAAGTGGCGCAAGGTGGCCAAGGAAGCCGGCATCGAACCTCAATGAAGCGTGACGTGATACTTCGTTACATGATGATGCGTGACGTGATTATGCGTGACCTGATACTGCGCATCTAGGCGAACACCCGGATACCGAACACGCCTCACCAGATCACGATTTACCATGTCACGTTTCACCAGGTCACGCCGTACCATGTGATGCATATGAAAGCATTCGTCTGGGAATTTCCCTATCCCTCGCAGCGCATGCCGGTGCTGGCGCGCAACGTGGTTGCGACCTCGCAGCCCCTCGCGGCGCAGGCGGGCCTGCGCATGATGCTGAAAGGCGGCAACGCGGCGGATGCGACGCTCGCCACCGCGATCGCGCTCACCGTGCTCGAGCCCACCAGCAACGGCATCGGGGCCGACGCGTTCTGCATTCTTTGGGACGGCAAAACGCTCCATGGGCTGAACGCCTCGGGCCGCTCGCCCGCGGGCTGGACACCTGAGCGCTTCAAGGGACGGTCCGCGATGCCCGAGCGCGGCTGGGATTCGGTGACGGTTCCCGGGGCGGTGTCGGCCTGGGTCGCGCTCTCGAAGCGCTTCGGCAAGCTGCCGTTCGCGGATCTTTTCGAGCCCGCGATCGAGTACGCGGCCGGCGGATACATGGTCTCGCCGACGATCGCGCGGCTCTGGGCGAAGCAGGTGCCGAATCTGCACTCGCAGCCGGGGTTCGCCGAGGCCTTCATGCCCAAGGGGCGCGCGCCGCAACCCGGAGAGCGCTTCGCGTTCCCCGACCAGGCGCGCACGCTCGAGCGCATCGCGAAATCCGGGGGCGAGGATTTCTACCGCGGCGACCTCGCCGGGAAAATGGCCGCACACTCGAAGCAGTGCGGCGGCGCCATGACCACGGAGGACCTCGCGTCGCACACGCTGGACTGGGTGGAGCCGATCGCCCATCCGTACCGCGACTACACGCTGCACGAGATCCCGCCCAATACGCAGGGCATCGGCGCGCAGATCGCGCTCGGGATACTCGAGAACTTCGAGATGGACTCGATTCCGGTGGACTCCGCCGAGAGCCTGCACCTGCAGATCGAAGCGATGAAGCTCGCGTTCGCCGACATTCATGAATACGTATCAGATCCGGGCACGATGGCCGTGCGCAGCAGCGAGCTGCTCGACAAGGAATACCTGCGCAGCCGCGCGCGGCGGATCAACCGCAAGAAGGCGGCCACTCCGCAACACGGGGTGCCGGGCAAGGGCGGCACCGTCTATCTCGCCGCGGCCGACGCTTCGGGCATGATGGTCTCGTTCATCCAGTCGAACTACCACGGCTTCGGCTCCGGCGTCGTCGTGCCGGGTACCGGGATCTCGCTGCAGGACCGCGGCGCGGGATTTGTGCTGCGGCCCGATCACCCCAACGCCGTCGCGCCGCGCAAGCGCCCCTTCCACACTCTCATCCCGGCGTTCGTCACGCGAGGCGAGCGCCCCGTGATGAGCTTCGGCGTGATGGGCGGCGCGATGCAGGCGCAGGGACACACGCAGGTAATGGTGCGCTTTGCCGATCACCAGCAGAACCCGCAAGCCGCGGCCGACGCGCCGCGCTGGCGCGTCATGGAAGGTCTCAACGTGAACATTGAGCCCGGCGTTGCGGCCGAAGTGTTGGACGAACTGCGCGCGCGCGGCCACAGTGTCACGCAGACCGAGCGCTTCAACACCGACTACGGGCGCGCGCAACTCATCTTCAGGCTGGAGGACGGCTATCTCGCCGCCTCCGAGCCCCGCACCGATGGACAGGCGGTCGGCTACTGACCGCTCGCCATGAGCCGGGTCTTCCATCGCGACGCGCGCGTGGACCCGCCCGTCGCGGTGCGCGGCGAGGGGCTCTACCTCATAGACGAGGCGGGGCGGCGCTATCTCGATGCCTCGGGCGGCGCGGCGGTCTCCTGCCTCGGCCACAGCCATCCGAAGGTGAAGGAAGCGATACGACGCCAGGTCGATGAGCTGCCGTACGCGCACACCGCCTTTTTCTCCTCGGCCGCGGCCGAAGCGCTCGCCGAGATGCTCGTCGCGCACGCGCCGGCGGGGATCGGGCGCGTCTATTTCGTGAGCGGCGGCTCCGAGGGCGTCGAGGCCGCGATCAAGCTCGCGCGGCAGTACTTTCTCGAGACCGGGCAGCCGCAGCGGCACCGCGTGATCGCACGCTGGCAGAGCTACCATGGCAACACGCTGGGCGCGCTCGCCGCGGGCGGCAACCGCTGGCGCCGCGCGCAGTTTGAGCCGCTGCTGATCGAGGTCGCGCACATCTCTCCGTGCTACGCGTACCGCAACCAGCGCGTGGGCGAGAGCCCGGACCAGTACGGGCGGCGCGCCGCCGACGAGCTCGAAGCCGAGATCCGGCGGCTCGGCCCGGAAACCGTCGCCGCCTTCGTCTCTGAAACGGTAGTCGGCGCGACGCTGGGCGCGGTTCCTCCCGCGCCGGGCTATTACGCGCGCATCCGCGAGATCTGCGACCGCTACGGCGTGCTGCTGATCCTCGACGAGGTCATGTGCGGCATGGGCCGCACCGGCAGCCTGCATGCCTGCGAGCAGGAGGGAATCGCGCCCGATCTCGAAATCATCGCCAAGGGCCTCGGAGCAGGCTACCAGCCGATCGGCGCCGTGCTCGTGGCAGGAAAGATCCACGAAGCGATCCGCTCGGGATCGGGTTTTTTCCAGCACGGCCACACCTACATGGCGCATCCGACCGCGTGCGCCGGCGCGCTTGCGGTGCAACACGTGATCCAGGAAGAGAACCTGCTCGCCAACGTCCGGGCCATGGGCGCAAAGCTCGAGCGCGGGCTGCGAGATCGGCTCGGCTCCCACCCCCACGTCGGCGATATCCGCGGGCGAGGGCTGTTCTGGGGGATCGAGCTCGTGGCCGACCGAGCGACCAGGGAGCCGTTCGATCCCGCGCTGAAAGTCCATGCCGCCGTGAAGCGCAAGGCGATGGCGCGCGGCATGCTCTGCTACCCGATGGGCGGCACGGTGGACGGACGGCGCGGCGACCACGTGCTGCTCGCGCCGCCGTTCATCGTGGACGAGCCGGCAATCCGGACGATCGCCGAACTCTTCGGCGAGGCGCTCGCGGCCGCGCTCGCCGCGGTGCCGCGGCGGGACGCCGGCAGGGCGCGCGTCGTCTCGTAACGCTCGCCCGACGCGCAGCGCATCCAGCCTCCCGCCAGTGATTCAGTGATTAAGAGGCGGTAACAAAATCAAGAAATATCAGCCGCCGATGGACGCCGATAAGATCAAAGCTGAGCCACGAAGGACACGAAGGACACGAAGGACACGAAGGAAAGCAAGAATATGACCGCGGAGACGCGGAGAGAAACAAAACAAGAATCGAATCGGGACACGCGCGGCATGCCGCGTCAGGACGCGCGGCTCACGGGAACCCTGTATTCCGTCACGACATCCTGCGCGGCCGGCGGCTGACCCGTGCCGCCCGAATCGAGAGGACTTTTGACCCCGCGCCCGCCCTTGTTCATCACGTGGGTGTACACCATCGTCGTCTCCACGCTGTTGTGGCCGAGCAGTTCCTGGACCGTCCGGATGTCGTAGCCATTCTCGAGCAGGTGGGTCGCGAACGAATGGCGCCTATGCCGATGTCGGCATAGGCGGCACTATGCCGCGTGCCGGACTATGCCGAGCGAGGCGCGACGCGTCCCCCGAAGTGTGCCATTCGCCAGCAGTTGGCGAGCAGTTTCGAGAGTCTCACTCGGCATAGTT
>VGID01000055.1 GCA_016868035.1 Betaproteobacteria bacterium
TGTGGTCTTCTCTTTCATGGGTGGCGTCTCCTTTCACCCCGGCGCTAACCGGGCGTTGGTTGAAGTCAAGCTTCCAACCGAAAGGCTACGCCGCCTTCCTCATTTACACACTTTTTGATCTTACCTCCTCAAGCGGGCGTGGAGAACGTCTGAGTTTGTGAAAGATGAGTTCTCGGACGAGAGCCTTTATGGCACTCGAACGCGGCGAGTGGGGGCGGATTGGATCGCATCCGAGTTAGTCACAGCCGGCATCGATTCGGAAACTGCCACCAAGTGGTCGGTAGATCTGCAACGCGCATACGGCGTTCCAGAAGAACAGTCCGATAAAGCGTTGCTTAACAAGCAGGCTGTGCACGTTTCGCCTGTAGAGCAGGCGAAACTCAGCGCGTTCTTGAAACTCTTGGCAGCTCACTTAAAGGGCGCGCCACCGGAGGAGCTTGTTAAGAAGGCCCATGACGCCATCAAGAAGCGGGATAAGGCAAGCGACAAGAAGAAGGCGAATGTCACGCTTGCACGTGAATTGGGGGGAATGCTGTTAGTTAAAGAAAGCACGGCGGTGGACATTGCGCTTTTCGGCCGCATGCTGGCTGCAGTGCCGGCGTTCAACTTTGACGCGGCTGTGCAAGTTGCGCACGCGTTTACGGTTCACAAGGCGTCGGCTGACAGCGATTACTTCACAGCTGTGGATGATCTCAATCCTCGTGAGGAGGATGTGGGTGCTGCCCACGTCAACGAAACCGGCTTCGGTGCAGGGGTTTACTACCTGTATATCTGTGTTAACCGGGAGCAGCTCGACCAGAATCTGGGGGTGGACGCCGCACAAGACAACGAAGCGAAGACAGCAGTAGTCGCACTTCGAAATCGCGTTCTTAACGCGTTGTTAAACGCAATCACTAAAGTGTCTCCTACCGGCAAACAAAATAGCTTCGCCAGCCGTGCCTATGCTTCGTATTTGCTGGCTGAAAAAGGCGATAAGCAGCCCCGCTCGTTGGCACTGGCTTTCGTCAAGCCGGTCAACGGCACCGATCAGCTCGACCAGGCGATCCGCGCGTTGACCACGAAGCGCGACAATCTGGACAAGGTTTACGGTCCCTGCGCGTCCGATCGAAAGTCTCTGAACGCAGAAACAGGGGAAGGCAGCTTGGATGAACTGATCGCCTTCGCCCAGGCCGACTGAACATGCGCTACCTACTGTTTACGCCTTACGCGCCGCTGGCGAGCTGGGGCGATGTGGCGGTGGGGGAGTTTCGTCCAAGCTTCAACTATCCCTCGCGATCGGCCGTGCTGGGATTACTGGGCGCGGCGCTGGGTCTTGATCGCGGCGACGAGGACGCACATGAGGCCCTGCATATCGGATATGGCGTTGCCGTCGCCGTGTATGAAGACGGTCGCTTATTGAGGGACTACCACACTGCGCAAGTTCCGGGAACTTCAAGTATGAAAGGACGTCCGCACCGGACACGGGCGGATGAGTTGGCTGTTCTGCGCGACGATCTCAACACCATCTTGTCCACGCGCGACTATCGCCAGGATGCCGTCAACCTAATCTGCCTCTGGTCGAAAGCCGACCCTGCGCGTTGGACGCTCGACGAGCTTAATGCGGCGCTGAATGAGCCCCGTTTTGTGCTTTATCTCGGCCGCAAATCCTGTCCCCCTGCTCTGCCGCTGAATCCGGAGATCGTAGAAGCTGACGACATTCAGGCTGCGTTGGCGCAGACAGAGCCCCGACTCGAAAAATTAGCCGCCCAACTTGTGCGGAAGATGCCACTCACTTTGCGGCGAGTTGCTTGGGAAGATGGTGCCAAACCCGGCTACCAGGTGACATTCAGCGTGCCGCGCAAGGATGATGTACGTTCGCGCCGCCGCTGGCAGTTCGGAGATCGTGCCGAGCACGTTGCGCTGATCGCGCCGGAGGATTTGGCGATTGAGGATGACGCATGAGCCATTTCAGCCGAATCCAACTTAACGAGAGACATCCCGCGGCGCGTGAGGCGCTGCATCGGTCCCTGGAAGCGAACCCCTATGCTGACCATCAGTGGCTTTGGCAATTCTTCCCGGCACCGAAGGGTGACCCCCGGGACTTTCTGTTCCGGCGCATGGAGCCGCAGGGCGACAGGCAGCAGCCCTTGTTCTACGTCGTATCTTCCCGGCCTCCACAGCCCGTTCATGCCGCGTGGATTGTCGAAACCAGAGCGTATGAGCCCGAACTGGAGAGGGGCGCCAGGCTGGGCTTTGATCTAAAGGTCAATCCGGTCTTTCATGAAATGGAGGAGCGCACAGCGGAGGAGCAGGAAGCCTACGTAGCGCGTCGCCAATCGGAGGGCCTCAAGATTCGGCCGCGCCCAAGCAAGCGCAAGATCTATCACGACGTTGTGATGCACGCGAAACGAAAGCTTAAGGAGCAGGCACACGCCGGGCGTTGGACGGAAATCGGGGATGAAACACGTCCGCCGCTTTACGAACTGGTTCACGAAACGGTTCGCGACTGGTTCTGCGGCGCCGACGGCCAGCCAGGAGTGGCGTCCCGTTACGGCTTTTCGGTCGACACTACGAAGCTACGGGTGGATGCCTACGGGCAGCATCGTGTCCGTCGCGAAAAGGCCCGCGAGATTCGGTTCTCGACGGTGGATCTGACCGGCGAGCTGGAGGTGACGGATTCCGGCAGGTTTCGTGAAACATTGCTCAACGGTATCGGCAGGGCCAAAGCCTTCGGCTGCGGCCTTCTTCTCGTCAAGCGTGCCTAGGATACATGGCAGAACTCCTGCCACCACTGCGCCCGATCCCCATCAAGGATCGGTTGTCCGTGCTCTACGTCGAGAAGGGCAACCTCGACGTTCTCGATGGTGCATTCGTTGTGGTGGACATAACAGGAGTGCGCACGCATATCCCGGTTGGCGGTGTGGCGTGCCTTATGCTTGAACCCGGGACGCGTGTGTCTCACGCGGCATGCGCGCTGGCGGCGCGTGTAGGCACGCTTCTGGTTTGGGTGGGGGAGGCTGGCGTAAGGCTGTATTCCGCCGGACAGCCCGGCGGCGCGCGCTCGGACAGGCTTCTCTACCAGGCGAAGCTTGCGCTCGATCCCGATCTGCGTCTGAAAGTGGTGCGCAAGATGTATGAGATGCGATTCGGGGAGAAGCCGCCCGAGCGGCGCTCGGTGGAGCAATTGCGCGGGATCGAGGGCGCGCGTGTTCGGGAAATGTACAAGCGAATCGCGCGGAAGTACGGGGTCGAATGGAAGACACGAGATTACGACCCGGAAAAATGGGACGCGTCGGACATTCCCAACCGGTGTCTTTCCGCGGCAACCTCGTGCCTGTATGGCGTGACGGAATCGGCTGTTCTGGCGGCTGGATATGCGCCCGCCGTGGGATTCATACACACCGGCAAGCCGCTATCCTTCGTGTACGACGTTGCCGACGTCTATAAATTTGACACGGTTGTTCCAGTCGCGTTTCGCGTGGCGGCAAGGCAGCAGCACAATGTTGAGCAGGCTGTCCGGGTAGGATGCCGTGACGTATTTCGTCAGACACAGTTGCTCGAA
The DNA here is from genome assembly GCA_016868035.1 of Betaproteobacteria bacterium. GTDB lineage: Bacteria > Pseudomonadota > Gammaproteobacteria > Burkholderiales > SG8-41 > SG8-41. The sequence goes on from VGID01000055.1 coordinate 3,542, forward strand.
CGCATAATCCCCGGCATTGAGGTGATGCTATCGGCGGGTGAAATCACGCCGCCGGAGCCCTCCGAGGATCAGGTACTGCCGGCGTTCGAGGATCCAAGGCCACTGGGCGATGCTGGTCATCGTGGTTGAAAATGCGCCACCGCGGCTGCGCGGCCGTCTTGCCGTCTGGCTACTCGAACTGCGCGCCGGGGTCTACGTAGGTGACTACTCGGCGAAGGTGAGGAACTTCATCTGGCGCCAGGTCGAAGCAGGTATCGAGGACGGTAATGCGGTGATGGCGTGGCGAACATTGGACGAAGCAGGGTTCGATTTCGTGACCCTCGGAACGAATCGTAGAATCCCGGTGGAGCTCGACGGTGCCAAACTGGTAAGCTTCCTGCCACCGAGGCCGGGGGATGCTCTTTAACAATTTGTAAGCTAAGATTTTGCCGCCGCCTATAGTGCCGTTCGGCTTCGTTAGTAGGGCTCTGGGCGGCGGCAAATCTGGCGGTAGATTCCGCCGGCGCTGATTTCCCTCGGGAAATCATGGAAGTGGATTAAGTACGTTCCCCGCGCGCGCGGGGATGAACCGATGCGCGCCACATCCGCCGCCAGTCCCTTGAGACGTTCCCCGCGCGCGCGGGGATGAACCGGTGACCGCCGGCTGGCCCACCTCTACCAACGTGCACGTTCCCCGCGCGCGCGGGGATGAACCGGCGACGATCCGTTCGCGGAGTCGAGCTGGCGCACGTTCCCCGCGCGCGCGGGGATGAACCGTGTGGAATGGGGAACGCGCCGTGGCAGCCTACACGTTCCCCGCGCGCGCGGGGATGAACCGCCGCAGGGGACGCGCTCGCGCTCTTGGGGTATACGTTCCCCGCGCGCGCGGGGATGAACCGTATCCGTTACTTACGTTTTTCAGTGTAACACCACGTTCCCCGCGCGCGCGGGGATGAACCGTAAACGGCAAATCGAGTTCCGACTCCAGCAGCACGTTCCCCGCGCGCGCGGGGATGAACCGAAATAGCAGAGAAGCAAGCTGGCGACGGCCTAACGTTCCCCGCGCGCGCGGGGATGAACCGACATCGGCACGTTAAAGCGCGGCTCGCGGCTGACGTTCCCCGCGCGCGCGGGGATGAACCGATCAAGTAGGCATTTTCCGTGCCAGCTTAGGCACGTTCCCCGCGCGCGCGGGGATGAACCGCTCACCATATCCCATTCATAGGCACGTATCGGCACGTTCCCCGCGCGCGCGGGGATGAACCGGCGTCGAACCACGTCGCGTCGGGACGTTTCGCACGTTCCCCGCGCGCGCGGGGATGAACCGGCCGAGCCGATCATCGAGCCAGCGGTCGAGCGACGTTCCCCGCGCGCGCGGGGATGAACCGGCGTCGAACCACGTCGCGTCGGGACGTTTCGCACGTTCCCCGCGCGCGCGGGGATGAACCGGCCGAGCCGATCATCGAGCCAGCGGTCGAGCGACGTTCCCCGCGCGCGCGGGGATGAACCGTAAAACAGTTAGTGGAACAGTGGGCTCAAAAACACGTTCCCCGCGCGCGCGGGGATGAACCGGGATACCGACGAGGTCTTTGTGTTTTACTGCGACGTTCCCCGCGCGCGCGGGGATGAACCGAGTCCGTTAATTACGCCGCTGAATCAGGGACTACGTTCCCCGCGCGCGCGGGGATGAACCGGTTTTCGCGGTTTACCCTTCACGCCCTTCACAACGTTCCCCGCGCGCGCGGGGATGAACCGGCGCCGGAGAGCCAGCTCGAGGCGGCCGCCATGACGTTCCCCGCGCGCGCGGGGATGAACCGGTGGCGGGCGTAACCGCCGACACCTTCACGCTACGTTCCCCGCGCGCGCGGGGATGAACCGTCATAGGCGAGACATCCGAGCGCGTGGCGAAGCACGTTCCCCGCGCGCGCGGGGATGAACCGCCCTCGTAGGTGCGCCCGAGCCGGGCGCCGGCACGTTCCCCGCGCGCGCGGGGATGAACCGTGGCGGGAATACATCGGGCTGCTCGAGCTCTCACGTTCCCCGCGCGCGCGGGGATGAACCGCGCACCTTCGCGCCGCGCCCGCCGCCCGAGGCACGTTCCCCGCGCGCGCGGGGATGAACCGGTTTTCGCGGTTTACCCTTCACGCCCTTCACAACGTTCCCCGCGCGCGCGGGGATGAACCGCGCGAGCGGGCGCTTGCCGCTGGCGCGCGGCGACGTTCCCCGCGCGCGCGGGGATGAACCGACCGACCCCGCGACGGGAGAGGCGCGCGAGGTACGTTCCCCGCGCGCGCGGGGATGAACCGACCGCCAGGGCGCCCCAGGCGGCGGCGCCATTACGTTCCCCGCGCGCGCGGGGATGAACCGTCAGTAGCTCGCGACGGCGGGCAAGTGTATCAGACGTTCCCCGCGCGCGCGGGGATGAACCGACCGACCCCGCGACGGGAGAGGCGCGCGAGGTACGTTCCCCGCGCGCGCGGGGATGAACCGAAGCGCGCGAGATCGGCCGCCAGGCGCGCGATACGTTCCCCGCGCGCGCGGGGATGAACCGGAGACGAGCACGGAAAAAATCGACGGCATCGTACGTTCCCCGCGCGCGCGGGGATGAACCGGCGTTTGCCCCAACTCATTTTTCCGCGTCTTGACGTTCCCCGCGCGCGCGGGGATGAACCGTTGATGAAGACCGAGGCAGTCCCCTCATTGACACGTTCCCCGCGCGCGCGGGGATGAACCGATCGCGGAGAAATCGCGCCGCGTCGGATTCACACGTTCCCCGCGCGCGCGGGGATGAACCGGACTAGCGACCGCGTTGGCGCATACCCATCACACGTTCCCCGCGCGCGCGGGGATGAACCGCGACGGCCCGGCAGGGAACAAAAAACACACGAACGTTCCCCGCGCGCGCGGGGATGAACTGGGTAATGGGACCAGGTTCACATTTCCCGGACATGGACCCGATCCTGGTTATTCTTCCAAGCTTTTTTTGGCTCTTCAGGAAATCGAGTGGGTGATTCTCGGGCATTTCAGAGCTCGGGAAGCATGCAGGCGTGCATGCATGGGGTCAGGTCCTGCCTTTTGCCTGGCTTGACCGAAGCATGCTCACTGCATTTCCACCGCTTCCGCCGCAAACGCGGCCTTCTACAACCCGACACCCTCGGCCGCCTGCTCGAGATCCGCTTTGCTGCTCCCGTCCGCGGCCCGCTCGCTCTCGGCTTTGCCCGCCACTTCGGCCTCGGGCTCTTCGTTCCCGCGGCCGATGACCGTTGAGTCCGGCGCAGCACTCAGCGCAGCAACATACCGGCAGCACGGGCCACGCGAGCCAGCCTCGTGTCGCGCGTCGCGAGCGGCAGTCCGCGGCGCTGCGCGAGCTCGAGATAAGCCGCGTCGTAAGCACTGATGCCGTGGCGGTCGGCCAGCTCGAACAGGGCGCGGGGAAGGACCGCGGCTCGATCAACCGCAAGCTGCAAGCGTTCAACACGACTCAATATCGCGTCCGCGTGGTGACGGGCGAGCACCCCGCGACGCACCAGTACCGTGATGACGTTCGCGAACTCCGGCTCCCAGAGCGCCGGCACGACCGGCTGTTCGCGCGCCGCGCGGCGGTCCATGCGCCGAGTGTAGTCATTCGCCTGATCGGGAATGAGCCAGGCGACGATCACCGAGTTGTCGGAAACGAACGCCATCAACGGCGCCCCCATTCGATCGCCTCGCGCAGCTCGCGCATGGTGAGTTTTCTCTTGAGCTTGACGGTCCTGCTGAAGGCGCGGATCTCGTCCATGATCCCCTTGCGGTCCACTTCCCTCCCCGCGCGCACCGGCACGAGTTTCGCCACCGCCTTGCCGTGCCGGGTGATGGTGACCTCCTTGCCGGCTTGCGCCTGCTCGACGAGCTCGGAGAGCCGGGATTTCGCCTCGTAGATGCCGATTCGCTCCATTTGTCCGCCTCCGGATTCTGGCTAGCTAGATTTTAGACCAACCCGCTCGCCGGCACCACCCCGAATTTACGTTTCGCGTCCGCCCGTCTGACATAATCCCTCCCCGACGCACCCGCGGGATGGATCATGGCGACGGATGGCGTTCAGCGCGAGCTGCCGCTGGCCTTCCCGGAGCTTTCGGCCGAGGCTCCGTTCATTCCAGTGTGCATGCATGGGGTCAGGTCCTGCCTTTTGCCTGGCTTGACCGAAGCATGCTCACTGCATTTCCACCGCTTCCGCCGCAAACGCGGCCTTCTACAACCCGACACCCTCGGCCGCCTGCTCGAACTCCGCTTCGCCGCGCCGGTCCGCGTTCCATTGGCGTTTGCGGGTTTCCAGGCGGTACTGCGGGGCCGACACGCGGCTACTCGGCTTCGTGCTTGCCACCGGGCCTGTACTTCCATGGTCATACGTCAGGAATTTGTCGGTGCGCGACCCGACAAATTCCTTCGGCCTCGGCCTGTTCGTCCCCGCTGCCGATGCGTAAGCTGGATAACTGTATGTAATAAGATCGGCTGACCTATCACTCAGATACCGGAACGGGTAAACTAATCGCGGCAAAGGACAAGAACATGAGCACTACTGTTTTCGATACGCTCGCCTACGCCAAGAAGCTCAAAGCCGCAGGCGTGCCCGACGCGCAAGCCGAGGCACAGGCGGAAGCTCTGGCGTCCGCAATCGGCGCCGAGCTCGCGACGAAGGCGGATCTCAACGAGGCGACCCTGAAGCTCGAAGGCAAGATCACACTCGTACATTGGATGGTCGGCTTCAACATTGCCCTGACGGTCACGCTCCTTTTCAAGGTGTTCTCGTAAGAGACGAGCCGCGGTTCGGGCCGCTACTGGGTCAGGTATAGGCCTTTCGCCCGGCTTGGCGAACCACACCCGCTGCACTTCTGTCGCCTCCGCCGCAAGCACGGCTTGACGCAACCGGACACCCTCGGCCGCCTGCTCGAAATCCGCTTCGCCGCGCCGGTCCGCGTTCCATTAGCGTTTGCGGGTTTCCAGGCGGTACTGCGGGGCCGACACGCGGCTACTCGGCTTCGTGCTTGCCACCGGGCCTGTACTTCCATGGTCATACGTCAGGAATTTGTCGGTGCGCGACCCGACAAATTCCTTCGGCCTCGGCCTGTTCGTCCCCGCTGCCGGTGCGTAAGCCGAAACTGAACCGCGCGCGCGAAAAGCGCATCAGCGAGGAGATCATCGTGGACGCCTGCGGCCCCGAAGAGCAGGCGATGGGCTGGTACTGCTACCTGGAGGACAAGCTGAAAGTTCCATTCAGGGCGCGGTGCGTGGCGCCCCGATCGATCTCGCCGCTCACGAGGGGCGAGAAAGTCGAGGTGCTTGCAATGGCGAAGGAAGACGACTGCATGCGCGAAATGTTCGTGCCGATCCGCTACGCGGGCCGCAAGCTCGGTGTGCCGCTGGCACAGCTCGATCCCATCAAACCCGACAAAGCCACGCGCGAGGCGGTGGAAGACTGGCGCTACTGGGTTGCCATGGGGTATGAATTCTGAAGCGCATCCGATGGAATGAGTACTCGCAGGAAATTCGATGCCCCCGGCATCCCGCCTCGGTAGGCAAATCGCGGAGGCAGCCGCCGCGCTGAACGCGAGACGCTGCTCGATGAGCTCCTTCGCGAAGCCCGTTGAACCGCCCTTCGCCGCCGATGCGGGCCTCAGTGCGCCTGTGCGCCGCGAGGAGGACCCTTATCGGACGCTCGATGACTTGATGGCGGCGGTCGAAGCCCTGTGCCCTGTCCGGCCGCCACGGGCGGGATTCGTGAACGGCGGCAAGATGCTGCTTTAGTCCGGCCGGGCTGGCGGATCACTCGCCTTACTCCTCGCGCGTGCTCGTTTCCCGTTCGCCGCAGTCGGTTTCTGTTAAGGAATTTGCCGGACTCGGGCCGGAAAATTCCTTTCGCCTGCCGCTTCGACCTCGGGCTGTTCGCTCCTGTCACCGGCACATAAGCGAAACCGAATGGCAGGAGTTGGGATATTTTCGCGCGATGGTCGGGAGTCAAGTCCAATAGAGGTTTGAGTCTGAACGGGGTGCCGGGAGGGGTCATCAGGCGGCGTGCTTGGATCGGTGTTGAATGGATAGGAACAGCCGCCCGCCGAAGGACCCGATCAACGCACTGCTTTCGTTCGCTTACGCGATGCTCACGCGCGAGTGGACGATCGCCGTTTCGGCGGTGGGGCTCGATCCTTACCGCGGGTTTTACCATCAGCCGCGTTTCGGGCGGCCCGCGCTCGCGCTCGACATGATGGAGCCGTTCCGGCCGCTGATCGCGGACTCGTCGGTACTGATGGCAGTCAACATGTCGGGCGAGATCCCGGAATATCCGAATTTCGTGACGAGGTGACGCATATTGCAGCTCGAGGAAGCGCTGCGAGACGCGATGAATCACGACGAGGACCTCCGATTTTCCGAGGCACGCGTGCTTCGGCCTCATTGAAGCTCGTGGTGCGTCGCGACGGCAAGCGTGCCTTATTGTTTGCCTTGGCGGCCTTGGCGGTTCAATTCTTGTTCTTCGTTTTCCTCCGCGTCCTCGGCGTCCTCCGCGGTGGGAGGTTATTTAGCTGCGGTGACCATGATCTCGACGCGCGTGTCGGGAGTGGCGAGCCGGGCTTCGACGCACGCGCGCACCGGCTTGTTGTCCGGGTCCACCCACGCTTTCCAAGCGGCGTCCATCTCGGCCTTCTCGCGGATATCGGTGAGCCACACGTTCGCCCACAGCAGCTTCGACTTGCTCGAGCCGGCTGCGGCGAGCGCTTCGTCGATCTTCTTCAGGATTTCCTCAGTCTGCGCCTTGCACGAAGCGGACTTGTTCTCGGCGGTGGTTCCCGCCACGAACACCAGGTTGCCGTATTCGACGGCCCGGCACAGCACGGGGCCGGGATTGTGGCGCTTGATGGGGGTGCTCATCGTTCTTCTCCTCTGGTCACGATGTGGAATCGCGGCGCGGACGCGCCGGAAGGACGAACGTAGCAAGCGCGCGGCGGCGCCGTCAAATTGCCGGCAGCCGCACCACCCGTAGTGCGAACCGGGCGATTGAAGTAGAGTATCGAGCGGTGCACACGCCGGCGCGCGGTGGCCGGTGGCGCCCGCTTCGGACACCCACGAAAGGAGCGCGTTATGCCCAAGGTCCTCGTCGTCCACGGCGCCGGGATGAACATGCGCGGCAAGGCCCAGATCGAGATCTTCGGCACCATGACGCTGCCGGAGTACGATCAGGCCATACGCAGGTACGCCGCGGAGCTTGGCCTCGAGGTGGAGATCTTTCTATCCAACAGCGAGGGCGGGGTAATCGAGAAGCTCTATTCCGCGCACGACGGCGGGGTGGACGCGGCGATCATCAACCCGGCGGGCTTCACCACCGGCTACCCGGCACTGGTCGCCGCGATCGCCCAGGTCAAATTCCCCACGATCGAAGTGCACATCTCCAACCCGGCGCGACGTCCCCTCATTTCCGACATCGCGCGCGTGGCGCGCGGCGTGGTGACCGGTTTCGGCATCTACGGCTACTACCTCGCGCTGCGCGGGCTCAAGGAGCTGCTCGCGGCGCGCGCTTGACGCAGCGCCCGCGCCGGGCGCGGATCGTTTCGCCGGTCTTTTCCGGAGCGACCCACATGTCCAGTACGCCTCCTCTTCCGCTTTCGGGCGTGCGCGTCGTCGAGTTCGTGCACATGGTGATGGGCCCGACCTGCGGCCTGGTGCTCGCCGACCTCGGCGCGGAAGTGATCAAGGTCGAGCCGCTCGACGGCGATCACACGCGCAAGCTCGTGGCCTCCGGCGCGGGCTTCTTCCCCACCTACAACCGCAACAAGAAGAGCTTCGCCGTGGACCTGCGCGCCGCGCAGGGGCGCGAGGCGGTGTTGAAGCTCGTCGCGGGCGCCGACGTCGTGACCGAGAACTTCCGGCCCGGCGCGATGGAGAAGCTCGGCCTCGGCTACGAGGCGCTGAGGAAGGTGAAGCCGGACCTCGTCTACTGCTCGCTCAAGGGGTTCCTCCCCGGGCCCTACGAGGAGCGCACCGCGCTCGACGAAGTGGTGCAGATGATGGGCGGGCTCGCCTACATGACGGGCGGGCGCCACGGGCCGCTGCGCGCGGGAGCATCGGTCAACGACGTGATGGGCGGGATGTTCGGCGTGATCGCGATCCTCGCGGCCCTCCATCAGCGCAGGAGCACGGGGCAGGGCCAGGAGGTGAAGAGCGCGCTCTTCGAGAACAATGCTTTCCTGGTCGCGCAGCACATGCTCGAGGGCTGGGTCACGGGCGCGCCCGCGACGCCGATGCCGGACCGCGTGCGCGCGTGGGCGATCTACGACACGTTCACGACGGCCGACGGCGGGGAGGTGTTCGTCGGCGTGGTCACCGACACGCAGTGGAAGGTGTTCTGCGAGGCCTTCGGGCGCGCGGACCTGCTCGCCGACCCGGCGCTGAAGACCAATCCCCAGCGGGTCGAGGCGAGGGCGCGGATCGTTCCGATCGTGCGCGAGATTTTCGGCGCCCTCACGAAGGGCCGGCTGATGGAGCGGTGCGAGGAGCTCGGCTTGCCGTTCGCGCCGATCACCAGACCCGAGGAACTGTTCGAGGACCCGCACCTCAAGGCTTCGGGCGGCATGGCGGACATCACGCTTCCCAACGGCCGCAAGACGCGGGTGCCGGTGCTGCCGGTCGAGATGAACGGCCGGCGCTTCGGCACGCGCCTGGACTTGCCGCGCGTCGGCGAGCACACGCGCGAGCTGCTGCGCGGGCTCGGCTACTCGAACGAGGCGATCGAGAAGCTCATCGCCGGGAAGGTCGTGGCGGCGGCCTAGGCTGGCGCCGGCACGTTCAGAACTCGCCGAAGTAGACGAAGAGGCTGAAGAAGTAGGCGCCGGCCGCCATCAGCGCGTAGATGAAAATGTCCGGGAGCTTGCTGAGGCGCCCGGAGGAGAGGCGCTGCTCGTGCCACATCTTGGCGAGAATGCACGCACCGACGGTAACCGGTACCGCGATCAGCGGGTACTGGACGTGGAGCTCCCAGATATCACCGAGCGCGGACTCGATCCAGCCTTCGTCGCGGAACGAGTGGTAGGAAAGGCCGGCGATGCCGAACAGGACGAGCCCGACGACGATGAACGACTGGATGTAGTCTACGACCTGTTTCACCCGCACCCCCCGGCACGCGGTGCAACCACGATCAAATTTACCGCGGGCTATTGTATCAGCACCCGCGTCGCGCCGGACAGGAACACGATCACAGGCTGTCGCACACCGCCTGCGTGACGATCTCGGTGGTGGCTTCCCCGCCCAGGTCGGGCGTGTGGATGCGCTTGCCGGTCACGGTCTCGATCGCGCCCATGAGCCGCTGCGCCGCTTCCTTTTCTCCGAGGTGCTCGAGCATCATCGCCGCGGTCCAGAAGGTCCCGATCGGGTTGGCGACGCCCTTGCCCGTGATGTCGAACGCCGAGCCGTGGATCGGCTCGAACATGGACGGGAAGCGCCGCTCCGGGTTGAGGTTCGCCGTGGGCGCGATGCCGAGGCTGCCCGAGAGCGCCGCCGCGAGGTCGGAGAGAATGTCGGCGTGCAGGTTGGTGGCGACGATGGTGTCGAGCCGGCCCGGCTTGGCGACCATCTGCGTGGTGACCGCATCCACCAGCACGCGCTGCGTGGTGACATCCGGGTAGTCGCGCGCCACCTCGTAGAAGATCTCGTCCCACATCACCATGCCGTGGCGTTGCGCGTTGGACTTGGTCACGAGCGTAAGATGCTTGCGCGGCCGGCCGCGCGCGAGCTCGAAGGCGTAGCGGTGGATGCGGGTGACGCCCGTGCGCGTGAAAACGGACGTCTCGGTCGCGACTTCCTCGGGCAGCCCCCGGTGCGCCCTCCCGCCGCTGCCCGAGTACTCCCCCTCCGAGTTCTCGCGGATGATCACCCAGTCGATCGCGTTGCCGTTTGCGAGCGGGCTCGTGATCCCCGGAAGCACCCGCGCCGGGCGCACGTTCGCGTACTGGTCGAAGCCCTGGCAGATCGGCAGGCGCAGCCCCCACAGCGAGATATGGTCGGGCACGTTGGGCGCGCCTACCGCGCCGAAGAAGATGGCGTCGAACTGCTTGAGGCGTTCGAGCCCGCCTTCGGGAATGTAGTGCCCGTGCTCGAGGTAGTAGTCGCTGCCCCACGGGAACTGCTCGACCGCGAGCCTGAAGCCGCGATCGCGCGCCGCGAGCGCATCGAGCACCTTGAGCCCGGCGGCGATGACCTCGATGCCGATGCCGTCGCCGGGGATGGCGGCGATCCTGTATTCGCGCATGTCGAAGAACCGTGATCCGTGAGTCGTGATCCGTGAATCGCGAGTCGTAATCGGTCGTGGCGCCGCTCCGGCGGTGCACGACGTGCAAAAGGACCGCAGATTATACGACGGCGCGATGGCCGGGTTAAAATTCCCGCTCGAGCATGAAGATCCTCGCCCTCGACACGTCCACCGAGCACTGTTCCGTCGCGCTGTGGAGCGACGGCGCACTCGATGCGCGCGAAACGCGCGCCGGGCAGAGCCATTCGGAAATGCTGCTCGCGATGGTGGACGAGCTGCTTGCGCGCAACCGGCTGCGGGCGGACGGGCTCGACGCTGTTGCGTTCGGAGCCGGGCCGGGCTCGTTCACGGGGCTGCGCATCGCATGCGGCGTCGCACAGGGCCTTGCGCTGGGCGCTGGGCTGCCGGTGGTGGGCGTGAGCACGCTCGTCGCGATGGCGCAGGCGGCGGGCGGCGAGCGCGCCGTGTGCTGCCTCGATGCGCGCATGGGCGAGATCTATCACGGCGCCTACGAGCGGGCGGGGGAAGAGTGGCGCACCGTGCACGAGCCGAGCCTGTGCGCGCCCGAGGCCGCGCCGCAGCTGCCGGCGGGCATGTGGACCGGGTGCGGCAGCGGGTTCGCCGCGCACGGCGCGGCGCTCGCGCGCCGGTACGCGGGGCGCCTCGCCGCCGTGATCCCGAAGGCCTACCCGCACGCGCGGGAAATCGCGCAGATCGCAGCGCGTGCGGTCGCTCAGGGCAGGACGGTCGCGCCCGGGCAGGCCGCGCCGGTCTATATCCGCGACAAGGTGGCATTGAGGAGCGACGAGCGGCGGTGAGCGCACAGCTGGACATACTTCCACGCTATCGCCGCATGACGGAGCGCGACCTCGATGCCGTGGTCGCGATCGAACAGGCGATCTACCCGCATCCGTGGACGTACGGCAACTTCGCCGACTCCCTCGCTGCCGGCTACCACTGCTGGATCCTCGAGTGCGGCGGCGAGATCGCGGGCTACACGGTGGTGATGATCGCCGCGGACGAGGCGCATCTGCTCAACCTGAGCGTCGCCGCGCCGTGGCAGGGGCGCGGGCTGGGCCGGGAAGCGCTTGCGTTCGCGGTGAAGCTCGCGCGCGATTACAGCGCGCGCAAGATCTATCTCGAGGTGCGCCCGTCCAATGCGGCGGCGCGCTCTCTCTACGCCACCGCGGGGTTCACGGAGATCGCGGTGCGCCGCAGCTACTATCCCGGGGGCGGCAGCCGCGAGGATGCGGTCGTCATGGAGCTGTCACTGGAAAGCGGTCAGCGGTAAGCGGTGAGCGGCCTCGAAATGCGTCCTTACTGCTTACTGCTCACCACTCGCTGCTCACCATCAAGGGTCGGCACGTGAAGAGCCGGCGCGACTCGATGCTGGAGGAGATGGGGCTCACGCCCGTCTGGCGGCTGCGCAGACGCGCGAGTCCAGCGCCGGCTGCCGCGCCGGCCGCGGCGCTCGAGTCACGAGCCACGAGCCACGAGCCACGCGCTGTCGAGGCGGACGAGCGACGCGAAACCATCCTGCGCCTCGAGTGGCGCGAGCTGAAGGCGCGCGTCGCCTCCTGCACCGATTGCCCGCTGCACGCGAAGCGCAAGAAGACCGTGTTTGGCGTCGGGGACGAAGCCGCGAGCTGGCTGTTCGTGGGCGAGGGACCCGGGGCGGACGAGGACGCGCAGGGCGAGCCGTTCGTGGGGCAGGCGGGCAAGCTCCTCGACAGCATGCTCGCCGCGGTCAAGCTCAAGCGCGGCGAGGACGTCTACATTGGTAATGTCGTCAAATGTCTCAGATACAACGCGCTCGTTCAGCTCGCGAATGGCAGATGGGAGCGGATCGGGCGGCTCGTCTCATCGAAATATTCAGGCGAGGTCATGTCGCTCGACGAGAGAGAAAGTCTCGTTCGGCGACGGGTGGTGGGCTGGCATGCATCGCCCCTTGCAGGCCGGCGCGTATTTCGCCTGTCGTATGCCTCGGCCAAGGCGGCCGGTGCCTCGAGATCCGGAGTTCAGCTGACCGGCGATCACCCGGTATTGACGCAGCGGGGATGGGTCGCCGTCCAGGACCTTCGTAAGGGCGACCTTGTTGCCACAGGCCAGGGATTGAGCCGCACGGAGCTCGACATTGTATGTGGAACACTGCTGGGTGACGGCCACATTGCGGCACGCAATGCCCACCTGTCGATGAGTCACTCTGCGCGACAGTCGGAGTATGTTCGTTTCAAGGCGCAGTTGCTATCGAATCTCGGTTGCCATGTCGGCGAGCTTGCAGTAACCGCGCGGGTTGGCGGCGATCGCAGGTATCCGGTCATGCACATGCGGACGCGCGCCCATCGTGCCCTTTCCATAATTCGCTCGCAATTCTATGACGCAAGAAAAAAGCGCGTCCCCGCATGGGTGGAAACTGAACTGAATGACCGGATGCTCGCATTCTGGTTCATGGACGACGGTTATGTGCGGATTCGCGAACACAGGCAGCCCCGGGCAGAGATCGCAACGTGTGCATTCTCCGAACAAGACATACAGCGGCTCTTGCGCGGACTCGCGAACCTTGGGATTTTTGCAAAGGCACTCAGGGGACGGATTCATTTCGGCGTGCAGACAACGCGAACGCTCTCTGAGAAAATCGCTCCGTTTGTCCCCGAAAGCATGCGATACAAGCTTCATCCGGAAGTCGCCGGGAAGGTTCCTTTCGATCCGGAGCGCCTTGCCGTCGGTCCGACGCAGGTCCTCTACGACGAGGTCGAGGCTGTAGAGCTCGTCCATACCGGTACCGACAAGACGTTCTACTGCCTCGATGTCGAAGAAACGCACAACTTCGTGACTTCCGGTGGCGTAGTGCACAATTGCCGTCCTCCCGGAAACCGCAATCCCGAGCCCGCGGAGGCGCTCGCATGCGAGCCGTACCTGCACCGCCAGATCGAGCTCATCGGGCCGAAACTCATCGTGGCGCTCGGCAAGGTTGCGGTGCAGAACCTGCTCGCGACCGATGCGAGCATCGCGAGCCTGCGCGGCCGGCTGTTCGAGTACCGGGGCATCCCGCTCATCGTCACCTACCACCCCGCCTATCTGCTGCGCAACCTGCCCGACAAGGCGAAGGCATGGGCGGACTTGTGCTTCGCGTTGCGCGCGATGGGGGACCTCAAATCGGGCAAGGTTGCCGGCAGTTGACCCGCCGCGGTCTTTCCGCGAGCCGTTCGTGAAACGCGCGCTCGAGCACGTCCAGGCGCAGATCGTGCGCCACGTGGGTCGCGATGGGCGTGGTAGCGGAGATTATCGAGCTGAAGCCCCGAGCGCCGCGGTGCGTCCGTGTTTCGCGGAACCCCCGTGTCGCCTACAATATATGGTACGGGAAGACGCGCTTCCGGCCGCGTGGTGCTCCGGGTCTGGCCCGCGTCTTGTGGGTTTATGATGATTCCGGAGTTTGCATGAAGACTGTTGTGAGCCGTATCCGCGGAGTCGAACGCGACATCGTGCAGGCGCCGCAGCCGGGTGATGTGGCGCCGTACTACGAGCCGCAGAGCAACGAGATCGCCGTGTTCGAAACCGCGTACCGCAAGCGCCTGCCGGTGATGTTGAAGGGCCCGACTGGTTGCGGCAAGACGCGCTTCCTCGAGTACATGGCGTTCCAGTTGAAGCGCCCGCTGGTCACCGTGTCCTGCCACGAGGACTTGACCAGCTCGGACCTCGTGGGCCGCTTTCTGCTCGAAGGCGCGGAGACGGTGTGGCAGGACGGCCCGCTCACGCGCGCGGTCAAGGTCGGCGCGATCTGCTATCTCGACGAGATCGTGGAAGCGCGCACGGACTCCACCGTGATCATCCACTCGCTCACCGATCACCGGCGCCGGCTCACGATCGAGAAGAAGGGCCAGGAAATCGAGGCCCACGACGAGTTCATGCTGGTGATCTCGTACAACCCCGGCTACCAGACCGTGCTGAAGGACCTCAAGCCCTCCACCAAGCAGCGCTTCGTCGGCATCTACTTCGATTTTCCTCCGGAAGACATCGAGCGCAAGATCGTCACGACCGAGGCTCCCGGCATCGCTCCCGAGATCGTGCAGCAACTCGTGTCGGCGGGCCGCAAGGCGCGCCTGCTCAAGGACCACGGGCTCGAGGAGGCGGTCTCGACCCGCGCGCTCGTGTACGCCGCGAACATGATCAACGCCGGCCTCGACCCGATTGCCGCCTGCGAGGTGGCGATGGTCACGCCGCTCACCGACGACGAGGAGCTCGCCGAGGCGTTGATGGAAATCGTCCAGGCGCACTTCGGCACCTAAGTTCGCATTGAAAAAACCCGAACAGCTTGAAACCGCCGATGAACGCAGATGAACGCGGATGAGTGCAAACCCAAAACCATGATCGAACCGCAGAGACACGGAGAGAAGCGGGGTGTCTTGTCGATTCACGATTCACGAGTTCGATCTGTGTGTATCGGCGTTTATCGGCGGTTAAATTTTCTTGATTTTCTTGCCGGCTCTCAGGAGAGAGCCCCGGAGGCATGACGGGTAACGGGAAACAGAACGCGATCAACGGGCTCCTCGTGCGCCTGCGCGAGGCGAGCTTCGTCGCGCACCGCGAGGCCGAGCAGGTGTTGCCCGCGATCCGGCCGCACGGCGAGGACGTGACGCTCGCGTGGATCACGGCGTGCAACAAGCTGTTCGACTACGATCGCGAGGCCGGCAAGGCCTTCATTCGCGGCAGCCGCGAGGCGGAGAGGGTGTCCGAGACCGTGCTGCCGTGGACCCGGCAGGCGCTGGAATTCACGCGCTGGCGCGGCGGCTGGCGCGCGCTCGAGGCATTCATGCTGAACCTTCCCCGCGCCTACGGCTCGCTCGGGCATTCGGGCGAGAGGCGCTGGGCCGAGATCGGGTTCGTGTGGTGCGCCCGGCAGATCGACAGCGGCTCGGCCTATTTTTCCACGCCCGTGGTCGACCTCTCGGGTCGCCAGGGCATCACCGGCATCGAGCAGCTCACGCAGCCGGCGGAAGAGTTGTTCGAATCGAGGAAACTCCTGCTTGCGACCTACCTCGCGGGGGCCGTGCGCGTGCGCAACCTGCTCGGCGCGCAGGCGATCCTGCCGTGGGCGCTGCGCGGTGCCGACATCATGCAGTCCGGGCGCGCGCGCGGCGAGGCCTACTTCCGGCTGGAGTCGGAGGAGAGCCTGGCGCTGCTGCTCGAGCACCTGCCCGGTTTCCGGCTTGCCGACCGGAACCGGCTGCTCACGATGCTGCTCCACGTGTGGTACGGCGAGGGTCTCGAGTTGAAGGAGAGCAGCTGGTCCCCGGAAAAGGGGCGCCCGTTCGTCGAGGTGGATGGCAGGGGCCTGTATTTCCCGGCGGTGATGCCGGGACGGGACGAGGCGGTGCTCGGCCTGCTGCACGCCGCGGGCCACATGCGGTTCGGCACGTTCGACCGCCTGGCGATGAAGGAGCTGTTCGCGCAGGCGGGCGTGGAGTTCCCGCCGTCCGGCCCGGTGTCGTGGACGCCGCTGTTTGCAGCCTACGGCGACGACGGCCTGCGGTTCCAGCTGATCTTCGACCTGTGCGAGGACCTGCGCGTGGACTTTCGCATCCAGCGGCTGGTGCCGAACTACCTGCAGCGGCTGCTCGCCGGCGCGCGTGGCGGTGTGCGGCATCCCGAGACCGGCGCGTACTACGGGCTCGCCATGGACAGCGTCGAACAGGCGCTCGCGGCATCCCGCAACGACGGCGTGCGCGACGAGCGCTTCGCGCCGCTGCTGCACCCGGGCGCGACGGTGGCCGACGCGTGGCGCATTGCGACCGCGATCTATACGGCCGATGAACTGCCGCGCGTCTCCGATCTCGAGGCGTTCCAGGCCGCCTATCTGCCGGGGCGCGGACCGAATGCGACGCGGCTCGTGCATCCCCAGGAGCGCGCCGACCAGCAGCAGCAGACGCAGGCCGGCGCCGAGGGCGAGCAGCGGCGCCAGGAGGGTGACGAGAGTAGCGAGCAGCCGCAGAACGCGGAGGCCGGCAACCAGCCCGACAGCGGCAGGCAGCAGGAGATCACCGGTTTCGGGGAGTCGAGCGGCGCCTCGGTGCAGCAGTCCAGGCGTCCCGAGGAGCGGCGCCCGGCCGGGGCGGCGGGCGACAAGGGCGTCGCGTATCCGGAGTGGGATTACCGCGAGGCGCGCTACAAGCGCAACTGGAGCTGGGTGCAGGAGAAGAAGCTCACGGAGTCGAACATCACCGAGACCAACCGCCTGATGAGCCAGTATTCAGTGGCGCTGAAGCGCCTGAAGAAGGCGATCCAGGCGCAGAAGCCGACGCGGCTCGCGCCGCAGCTGCGGCAGTTCGACGGCGACGACATGGACATCAACGCGGTGGTGGGCTACATCGTCGAGAAGCAGGCGGGGCGCTCGCCCAAGCCCGCGATCTACCGGCGGCGCGTGATGCGCCAGCGCGAGATCGCGGTCACGCTGCTCGCCGACATGTCCACCTCCATCATGCAGCACCTGCCGGAAGGCGGCGGGCGGCTGGTGGACCGCGTGCGCGCGGGGGTGCTGCTGTTCGCGGAGAGCATGGAGGAGGTGGGCGACGCCTACTCGATCGCCGGCTTTTGCTCGAAGTACCGGGACAACGTGACCTACTACACGATCAAGGAGTTCGAGGAGCCGCTCACGCAGGACATCCGCAGCCAGATCGGCGGCATGTCGGGACGGCTCGCCACGCGCATGGGTGCGGCGATCCGCCACGCCACCGCGGGTTTCGAGCGCGTGGAGAGTCGCCGCCGGCTGCTGCTCATCCTCTCGGACGGGCGGCCCGAGGACTACGACGACGGCGGCGACCGGCGCTATCTGCACGAGGACACGCGCATGGCCGTGAAGGAAGCAGTAACGCGGGGCGTGCATCCGTTCTGCATCACCGTGGACACGATGGCGAACCAGTATCTGCCGCAGATCTTCGGGCGCGGGCACTATCTCGTGCTCGACCACATCAACTCGCTGCCGAACAAGCTGCCGGAGATCT
This sequence comes from Betaproteobacteria bacterium, assembly GCA_016868035.1. GTDB lineage: Bacteria > Pseudomonadota > Gammaproteobacteria > Burkholderiales > SG8-41 > SG8-41. The sequence continues at coordinate 20,789 of VGID01000055.1, forward strand.
ACTTCCGCCTGCGGCGGTGACAACAACAATTCACCGCCAAGGCGCCGGGAGACCCACGATTTACGCACCACTTCGTGGGGAGACCTCAGAGTCTGAAAATCATCTAGCCGGCCTCCCACCGTTGTTAGGCGGTGAGGTTAAAGTGAGTTTGCGGACTTGCTTTAACCGATAGGAGGCCGGCGATGAAGTATAGCGGGATTGATCTGCATTCGAACAACAATGTGGTTGCGGTGATTGACGAAGAGGATCGGGTGGTGGCGGAGAGGCGGCTGCCGAACGACTTGGCGAGAATCGTTGGGTTTCTGGATCCGTGGCGCTCGGAGTTGGTGGCGGTGGTGGTCGAGTCGACGTACAACTGGTATTGGCTGGTGGACGGGCTGCAGGCGGCGGGATTTGAGGTCAAGCTTGCGAGCACGGGGGCGATCAAGCGCTATGAGGGGCTCAAGCGCAGCGGGGATGAGGCCGACGCGCGCTATCTGGCGCATTTGCTGAGGCTGGGGATCCTGCCCACGGGCTACATCTGTCCGCCGCGGGAGCGAGGGTTGCGGGACCTCGCGCGGCGCCGGCTCCAGCTGGTGAGGAGTCGCACGGCGCAGATTCTTTCAGTGGAGAACCAGCTCACGCGCCAGACCGGTGGGCGCATGCGCAGCAACGACGTGAAGCGACTGACCCCGGCGGCGGTCTACGCGCTGGGGTTGCCGCACGAGGTGGCGTGCGGCATGGCGGCCAATGTCGCTGTGATCCAGACGCTCAACGCCGAGATCGAGCGTCTGGAGGTGCGGCTCGGTGAGGGTGTGAGTCGCAGCGCCGACTGGAGGCTGCTCAAGACCGCGCCGGGTGTGGGCGAGATACTGGCCACGACCATCCTGCTCGAGACGGGCCCCATCGGGCGATTCGCCGAGGTGGGCCGCTTTGCTTCCTACGCGCGCTGCGTGGACAGCGTGCGGGTCTCGAACGGCAAAAAGAAGGGCGAAGGCAACGCCAAGAACGGCAACAAGTATCTGGCTTGGGCGTTCGTCGAGGCGGCGCACTTTGCCGCCCGGTTCTGCCCCCAGGCGAAGCGCTTCTATGCTCGAAAGCACGCCCAGACCAACGGTGCGGTGGCGACCAAGGCGCTCGCGCACAAACTCGCGCGCGCCTGCTACCACACGTTGAAGCGTGGCGAGCCCTTTGACCTCGAGCGCTGCTTCGCCGGATGACAAATGGCCGGACATGGGCGAGCCCGAAATGGGG